>JAQUDJ010000013.1:0-12572 GCA_028685755.1 Eubacteriales bacterium
TTGGTGGAGATAAGGGGGATCGAACCCCTGGCCTCTGCATTGCGAACGCAGCGCTCTCCCAGCTGAGCTATATCCCCATGGGAGTGGTTATTAACGGATGGAAGCGACTTTGATCATTATAGGGTGATGGAAATTTGCTGTCAACCAAATACGAAGGCGGTTTGCCAGAAGTCGATGATTGACTGGGGCATGTGAAAATCATCGAGTTCGCGGATGTATGCTCGGTGCAGATCGCGGAGCGGGACAAGCCATGGGTTTGCGTTAAAATCAAAGCGGCGGGGGAAGCTTTCGCCTTTGAGCTCGAGCATCGCGATTAGGACAAAAAGAGGCGTGGCAGAAGCGAGTTCGAGGCGCAGTTTGGCGCGCACAATCGGGCTGCGACGACTATGGCCAGGTGGGATAATCGATTCGACGTGCGAGCCGTCGGCTAGCGGTGGGTAGTGATCGAGCAACAAGTAGAGCAACCCCGCTTCTAGGGCGTAAAGGTAACCTGTGGTTTGACCCGACTCATTGAGAACAGCAATTGCGCGCGAATCGTGGGGATTTTGGGGGTCGCGCTTGAGAATCAGTGCGTCGCCTTGTTTTAACTGGTCGGCAAAAGTCTTACAGGGGGCACGGCCGGTCATCGCAAGGCTCACCACCCATTCAAAGGTGGCCGGTGCGTCTGGAAGCAGTTTGGTGTCTGACTCCTTGTTTGCGATTTTTTCAGACACGGAGTACCGGATCTTTGGCTGCGCGAAGTTCGTCTGGGCGTGAGATTGGCACGGTATGACCGTTGGGGTGCGGGGCGTTGTGCAGTAATTCAGGAGTGTTTTTGACTTCTTCGGCGATGGCGAGCATGGCTTCTACAAAGCCGTCGAGGCCTTCTTGGGTTTCGGTTTCGGTGGGTTCGATCATCATCGCTTCTTTGACGATGAGTGGAAAATATACGGTTGGCGGGTGAAACCCGTAGTCGATTAAGCGTTTGGCGATGTCCATTGTTGAACAACCGAGTTCTTTTTGGCGGCTACCGGATAGGACGAATTCATGCAGACAAGGTTGGTCAAAGGGCAGATCGTATGCCTTTCGGAGGTGAGCTAGCAGATAATTGGCATTGGCGACTGAGGCTTGAGACACTTCCCTCAATCCCATGGCTCCGTTTGCGAGAATATAGGCATAGGCCCGAACAAGGACCAAAAAACTGCCGTTGAAGCTGCGAACGCGGCCCACGGACAATGGACGTTCGTATTCGAGTGAATAACTGCCGGTTGGATTTTTCATGAGGTCGGGTGCTGGTAGAAAAGGTGCTAAGTGTGCTTTGACACCAACTGGCCCGCTGCCCGGGCCGCCACCGCCATGAGGGGTTGAGAAGCTTTTGTGGAGGTTGAGGTGGACGACATCAAAACCCATATCGCCGGGGCGAGTCTGGAGAAGTATGGCATTAATATTGGCGCCGTCGTAGTAAAGTTGGCCGCCGGCATGATGCACGAGTGCTGCGATGCGGCCGATGTTTTTTTCAAAAAGGCCGAGGGTGTTCGGATTGGTCAGCATCAGGCCCGCACATCGCTCGTCAAGGGCTGCTTCGAGGGCATTGAGATCGACCATGCCGTCGGGGCCAGAGGCGATTTGGCGGATTTCATAGCCGACCATTGCGGCTGAAGCTGGGTTGGTCCCGTGTGCCGAGTCTGGGACTAGCATGACGTTGCGATAACCTTCACCGCGACTGTCGTGGTAGGCCTTGATCATCAAGAGGCCAGTCCATTCACCGTGCGCGCCAGCAGAAGGTTGGAAGGTGAAGCGATCGACGCCACAGATCGCACAGAGGTGTTTTTCGAGATCGGCCATGAGGGCTAAATTACCCTGGGCTGTCGCATCTGGTTGCAGGGGATGGACATTCGCAAAGCCGGGCAAAGCTGCAAGCGTTTCGTGGACTTTGGGGTTGTATTTCATCGTGCAGGAACCGAGCGGATATGGACCTGTATCGACGCCGAAATTTTTTTGGGAAAGAACTGTATAGTGGCGCACGACCTCTGGCTCAGCAAGGTCAGGAATCGCCGGTTTTTCAGCGCGCAAATTCGCTAGGCCAAACCACGTTTGAAAATCGATGGTTGGAGTGTCGAGTGGGGCGATGAGGCGATTGGCGAAGTGTGTGCCGCCCTTTTCGAGAATTAAACGGGTGTCCGGATCAGGCGTTTGAAAGCTTGACTGTCTCATTGGTCGCCTCCTCCCCCCTTTGGGATCGGATTGGTCAGTTGACGTGCATGCGTCTGTTCGAAAAAGTCTGAACAGGCGACCACGAGGGCATCCATTTCAGCTTTTGTGCGTTTTTCGGTTACTGCGAGCAGCCAGACCCCGGGCAGATCAAGGATCGAATGGGTCGTGCCAGGTTGGCCAAGATCGAGTCCGCCGAGGAAGCCGCGAGTCAACAAGAATTGATTAAGACGCTGCAACACATCGCGATAGGCACTGCTTTGGCTGATGACGCGCACGGCAAATTCACGAAAAAATGGCGTGTCATCAATGGCTGCAAAATGTCCGGTGGCAAGCAGGTGTTGTTGCAAATAAACGGCTTTGGCCGCTGACTGCTCTGCAACATCAACAAAGCCGCTTTGGCCTTGCAGTGACAGATAAATCGTCGCGCGCAGGGCGACGAGCGCTTGACTCGTGCAGATGTTGGAGGTCGCTTTTTCCCGGCGGATATGCTGTTCGCGCGCTTGAATCGTTAAAACGAAGCAACGGCGGCCTTCGTGGTCAATTGTTTCACCAACAATGCGGCCGGGCATTTTGCGCAACAAGGATTCACGGGTCGCGAGGAATCCGATATAGGGGCCGCCAAAGGCGAGCGGATTGCCAAGGGGTTGGGCATCACCGACGGCGATATCAAAGCCCATTTCGCCGGGTGTTTTTAAGAGGGCTAGACTGATTGGGTCGCAACTCAAAACGGCTAAGGCGCCGGCTGAGTGGGCAGCCTTTGTCCACGCTTCAATATCGCCGACACGGCCGAAAAAATCGGGGCGTTGGAGCAGGATCCCCGCATAGGGTGTGAGATCGAGGTGGTCTGGGGGGGCGAACTGGGTCACAAGGGGCGATTTTACAAACGACGTAGTCCCTGCCGATTGACTGATCGCGGTTGCTTCGAGTACGTCGACAACAAAATTCTGGGCCTCGAGGTAGGTGTGGACGACGTCGGAGGTGTGCGGATGAATCGCACCGATGAGCAGAATTTTGGTCCGGCCGGTCTGGCGAATCGTCATCAGCATCGCTTCGGCGGCGGCTGAAGCGCCATCATACATGGAAGAATTGCTGATTTCCAGACCCGTTAAACGACAAATCAGGCTCTGGAATTCGAATATTGCTTGCAAGGTACCTTGGCTGATTTCGGGTTGGTAGGGTGTATAGGCTGTGAGAAACTCCTGGCGCGAAACGAGTGCGTCGATCGCGGCTGGGATGTAATGGTCGTAAGCACCGGCACCGAGAAAGCAAGCGTGGGTTGTGGTGTTGATGTTTCGGCTAGCTAGCTGTTGAAGCCGCAAAGTGACTTCGAGTTCGCTCATGGCAGGTTCGGTGTAAGGGTCCGCATCCCCAGTCGGCCAACGAAATTCGGCGGGGATCGGAGCAAAGAGCGCGTCGGGATTATCGATGCCAACGGAGGCTAGCATCGCCTGCCGGTCCTGAGGTTGAATCGATGTAAAGCCGCTCATCGTCTACTCACCAATCATGGCCTTGTATCCGGCAGCATCGAGCAGATTGGTGGGAATGCCGGGCTGGGCAGGACGAATCCGAATAAACCAACTGGCGTAAGGGTCTTCATTGATCTGTTCAGGCTTGTCGCCGAGCGTCGAATTGCTTTCGATGACTTCACCATCGACCGGGCTATAAATGTCAGACGCGGTTTTGACCGATTCAATACTGCCGATCACTTGTCCGGCTTTGAGAACTTTCCCAACAGCCGCGACTTCGGCAAAAACAAGATCACCAAGTTCACATTGAGCGTGGTCAGTTATCCCAATTAAAAATGTATCTCCATCCAACTTAATCCATTCATGAGACTTGGCATAAAGCAGATCATTTGGAATATTCGACATCGTGAAATCCTCCTGTAGTTGGGTGTGGTACCAGGCACGTTCCAGGCCCCATTTAGGCAAAAGGTAGCGGACAGCGGGTGAAGGGTTCGGCGCGGTTTCGAATTTCGATCATCAGGTGGCTTGATATGGGTGTTGCGGCAGCGGCATCTGCGGTGATGAGAGCAAGGGCAATGCCTTGATTAAGGGTCGGTGAAAAGGTCCCTGATGTAACATGGCCGACTATTTGGCCATCAAGGAGCACGGGGTAATCAGCGCGCGGGATCACTTTGCCTTCGGCGATTAGCCCGATTAAGACGCGTGCAGGCTGGTTTTGCAAAGGTTCGCGGCCGATATAATCGGGCTTTTCAAGAGCCATAAAACGGTCTAACCCCGCTTCTCGTGGAGTAATATCGCGCGATAATTCGTGGCCATAAAGAGGCATAGCGGCTTCAAGGCGCAGGGTATCACGGGCTCCAAGGCCAATCGGTGCGGCTCCAGCGGCGAGCAACATTTGCCAGAGTGGCGTTGCGTCACGCGGTGGCAGGTAGCATTCAAAGCCGTCTTCGCCGGTATAGCCTGTCCGGGAAATTAAGCATTTATCATCAAAGGTTTCGATAAATTGATAACGCTTCAAAGTAGCCAGCACGGCGAGATCAGCCGCATTTATATAGCGCTGTTTGCTGTTTTGGGCGACGAGTGTTTTTAAAATAGCGAGGGATTGCGGGCCTTGTAGGGCTATCTGTGCCCATTTGGCTGAATGATCAGTCACGTTGACTGCCGTGGGATTAGGCGCATGACGCTTTTGCCAAATCGTTAAGGCTAGCTGAATATGCGCAAAGTCTGTTTTTATATTGGCGGCATTGACGACGAGCAGGCAACGATCTGAGCGGAGCGGATAAATCAGCAAGTCATCTATCGTTGTGCCATCTTCGGCGCACATAACCGAATAAAGCGCGCGTCGCTGTGTAATCGCTTGATCGATAAGACGGAAATCGCGGGGGAGCAAATAGTCAAGAAAAGCGTAAGTTCCAGGGCCTTGGATGACGATTTCACCCATGTGCGACACATCAAAAATGCCTGCGGCTTCGCGGACGATTTTGTGTTCAGTGGCGATGCCTGTAGGAAATTGCACCGGCAATAAAAAGCCAGCAAATTCAACGATTTTACCGAGGTGCTTGAGATGCTGATCATAAAGTGGTGTTTGCAGAGCCATGATTGCCTCCGGCAGACATATACTATGCTTAAAATTATAACGCTAATTCGTGGTGCCAGGCACCAAATCTCCAAATCAGATCAAGGCGAGGGCCCGTAGGATGTAGATTCCGATGAATAGGGATAGGCCGGAGGTTAGGGTGGTTGCAAGGACGATTTGGCTGGCGAGATCACCGTCACTGTCCATGGTTTTGGCCATGATGAAGCTGGTCACGGCTGTCGGTGAGGCAAATAGGATGAAGAGGGCGCCGAGTTCTGGTCCGCGAAAGCCTAACAGGATTGCGCCGCTTGTTGTTAAAAGGGGAATGGCAAATTCGCGCAAGGCGGTAGCCCAGACGATGAGGTTAACTTTGCCGGAGATCCGCTGCCAGCTGAATTGGCCACCAAGCATAATCAGGGCCATGGGGTTGGCAATTTTTCCGACATCGTCGACAGTGCGCGATATGAACAGAGGGAGTTCAAGTGGGAGCAAGGAGAAAATTACACCAATGACCGCGCCGATAATCAGCGGGTTTTTGGCAACTCCGAGTATCACTTTGGCGGGTTTAATCCGGGATTCTTCCCCGCGATAAAATTCCAGGACAAAAACGGCTAAGACATTGTATGTAAAAATCACAACGGGTAGCAGCATGGCGGTCGGACCAACGCCCGTATCACCAAATAAATTGAGCGCTAACGGATATCCTAACAGCAGGTAGTTCCCGCGGTAAATGCCTTGAATCATTGCCCCTCGTTGCTTATTGCCTGGCACAAAACGGGGCAACACGAGCATTAGGACACAGACTATTAGCAGGATCATTCCAATGGCGTAGGCGAATAAGAGCGGATTAAAATAATCGCTGATTTCTATTTTATAAATAGAGTTAAAGAGGCTGATCGGGAATGCGACTTGGAACAAAAATTTGGTTACTTTGTCGATTGTAGTCTGATCTAATAGACCAACACGTTTAACGGTATAGCCGAGGACAACAAGGAGAATCAAGGGTGTGATGCCGTTAAAGGCGAACCCAAAAACGCTCATGGTTGTTCGAGACAAGTTATCCCTTGCCCACCTTTTTCTAACCGGAGACTTAACTCAGTCAAAACTGTTTCTTCGTTTTTGCGGAACCGCGCTTTACCGGCGATTACGCCGTGATCTTGGCAACAATAGCGCGCATCTGCACGGTTGCCACTCCGCGTCCAGGGCTCAAGTGGGCGCAGGGACTGCTGGCAAGCCGGGCATGCCAGGTTTGCGCTAATCAGTCGATGTAAAACTTCATCATGACTGGTGGCTGGTGGCATACTCATTTTAGTCGAGCGATTCAGATTTGGGTCGTAAGCATAGATCCCCAGCAGATCATCAATGCCTTGTTCTTCGATGGCAATTTGGGCGACTTGCTGGAGGATGATACCGGTATACCAAGCATCTTTGACCGCCTGATGAAAGGGCTCGGTTTTGGGCAGCCGTAAAAAGTCGACGGCGTATTCGATGCTGCGCTGCATCCCAGCTTGTTCAATGAGCTCGTCAAATACATACTGGACATCTAGACATTGTAAGGGTAATTGGTCGTTTAGTCCGTGAAAAGCAAGATTTGAGCGCAACACCCCGGGGTCAGATTCACTCCATATGCAAAGCGCATAATTCTCACCGTCCGCATTGCACCAATCTAAAAAGGATTGGGCTGCTTGCGGAAAAGGCAAGCCAAATTTTAAGCTTTGTTGGAAGCGCTTCGTGACTGCCGCAATATGGTTACTTAATATTCGATAAATTTTCGGCCGAACATGCGTGGTAAACTCACTAATGACTTCAAATTTCTCGTTTAACTTGACGGCTCCTATTTCAATAATCTCAAAAGGCATGGCCGCCTGGATTTCCGGATCAACCCGGATCGCGCGGCTAGCGATGTTCCATTCAAGATCAAAAACGATATACTGCATGAATTCCTCGCGACAAATGAATTAAATGACATCCTTAACTATCGCACATTGGCTTCCCCGCTGTAAAGAAAAAAGGCAACCTCAGCTAGCTAAGATCGCCCTTTCGTCCTGTCTTTTTTCGAGATGGATTCGTTATTAGCCCCAATAAAGTTGGGACTAAAGGGGTATTTCAGCTTAAACGGTTTCGAATTCCTGCTTGGCGCGCAAGGCTTCAATCGCCGCGTGATCAGGCAAAGCAGGGATGGCGCCTTTTTTGGTCGTGGCGATCGATCCGACAGCATTGGCAAAATCGAGGAAGTCGTCGAGATCGTCAGCGGTTAGTTCATCAGGCGCTTTGCCAGATTGCAAAAGCTTGTACAAAAAGCCTCCGGTAAAGGCATCGCCCGCACCGGTCGTGTCGACTACTTTGACCTGGTAGGTCGGTCGTCGCCCAGAACCTTTCGAATTGCACGCATAGGCGCCGCCGGGACCGAGGGTTATCAATACAAGCTTGAGTCCATAGTGGTCAATGAGATAGTGCGCACCCTTATTGAGGTCACTTTCGCCCGTCAAAAAAACAAGTTCCTCTTCAGAAATCTTGACAAGATCTGCCAAGTGCATCACCGAAAGAATGCCCTCCTTAGCCGCTTCTGGCGATTTCCAAAGACGGAGTCGAAGGTTAGGATCATAAGAAATCAGATTGTGCTGTTCCTTAGCGTGTTTGACGGCAGCGATGGTCGCAGAACGGGATGGCTCGGCGGTCATTGAAACAGAGCCAAAGTGGAAAATACGGCAGTCTTCGATCAACTGATAGGCGAGTTCGGCTGGTTCAAGCAATAGATCAGCGCCGGGATCGCGGTAAAACGAGAATGAACGGTCACCAGTTGGGCTCAAATGAACGAATGCAAGTGTTGTGTTGCAGGTATCCGTCATCACAAGTCCGTGCGTGGAAACCCCGCCGTCCTCGAGCGTTTTCTTTAAAAATTGGCCGAACTGATCCGTGCCGACTTTGCCGATAAATGCGGTCTGGCAGCCGAGTTTACTCAGGGCCGCAAGAACATTGGCCGGTGCACCGCCGGGATTTTGTTCAAATATCGGGTTGCCTTGGTTAGATAAACCGGCGGGGGTGAAATCAATCAGGAGTTCGCCTAATGCTGTGACATCAATCATTGAACTACCTCGCATCAAATTAATGAAAATATCTTACCATATTTTGATTTCTTAGATGGTGCCGGGAACATTTGATTTTAACAACAGCCACTTCCTGATCCGGTGATTTTTTGGAAAACGAAGGAGCACCAGCCATTGCGTTCAGAACGGCCGGCGATGGTGAGTCCAGCCGCGCGACATGCGGTGATGACTTTGTCGGCTTTGTCTTCAATGATTCCCGAGGCGATGAACAACCCGTCATCGGCCATGCGTTCGGGAATATCGGCGGCAAGTGCGGTGATGACGTCGGCAATAATATTGGCGACAATGATATCGTACTGTGCCTGATGGACACTTGTGAGTTCCCCGGTGTGACAATCGACTGCTACTTGATTCAGACGACAATTTGCAGACGCGACATCGGTTGCTAGTTGATCGATATCGACAGCTTCGACCGAACCAGCACCTAATTTACTGGCGATGATCGATAAAATGCCACTGCCCGCACCGAGATCGAGGACGCTATCGCCAGCAAGCAAGAGTTCGTCGAGCCATTGGCCACACATCGCGGTCGTTTCATGAGTTCCTGTGCCAAAGGCACTACCTGGATCGAGCGTGATCACGAGCTCGTTTGGTTGGGCGGTGTATTCGACCCAACTGGGATTGATGACTAAGCGTGAGGTTAAATGTAAGGTTTCATAATATTTTTTCCAACCATTCGCCCAGTCTTCTTCATGGACCTCACTGGCGCCGAGATAACCTTCGCCAACTTCAAGGAACTTGGCAAAGTCATTGAGCTTGGCGGTGATGAGGTCTTCAAGTTCACTTAAAAGGCAATATGTTTTGGGTACATCATCATACAGCTCATCGCTCGTGAAGCTGATGTCTTCGTTACGGCGGACACCTTGGTCGAATTCCGCAAAATAAGCCTTGATTTGGACATTGGGATCGAGGCTATCAACAAATCCGTCGTCTGCGTAAGTTAGGCTTTCTGGATCAGCAAGGATCCCTTTGATTTCTTCGGCATCCATGACTTGGACACCATCAGCACCGAGGCTAGACAGAAAATCGGTGATCACTTCAGCTGCTTCATGGGTCGTTGAGAACGACAGTTCAAGCCATCTCATTTAAACAAATCCTTAATCTTGCCGAAGAATGATTCGACTTTCTGGTAATTCTTGTTGCTGGTTGATTCACCAAACTGACGGAGTACTTCCTTTTGCTTATTGTCGAGGTGCTTAGGCACTTCGAGAATAACGCGAAACTTGTGGTCGCCGCGCAAATTACCGCGATCGATATGCGGGATGCCTTTGCCACGCAAGGTATACATTTCGTTCGGTTGAGTGCCTTCTTTGAGCGTGAATTTGGTGTTGCCATCGATAGTTGGCACGTCGATTTCGGCGCCAAGGGCGGCCTGCGGGAAGGTTATTGGCACTTCACAATAGGTGTGATAGCCGTCACGCTGAAAAACCGGGTGGGGTCGTAGATGAACTTCTACATAGAGGTCGCCGTAAGGTCCACCCGCAGCGCCGGGTTCACCTTCACCACGCAGGGTCAGCATTTGACCGTCATCGATACCGGCTGGTACTTTGACCGACAGATTCTTGGTTTTTTGACGACGGCCGGCGCCATGACAATCGTTGCAGGGGTTTTTGATGATCGTCCCTTTGCCGTTACAAGCAGGACAGGGGCGTTGAGTCATCATGTTGCCGAACATGGTCTGTTGGCGGGCAGTGACTTGTCCGGTACCTTGACACTGGGTGCATTTGTCAGGCTGGGTGCCGTCTTTTGTCCCGGTACCTTTGCACGTGTCGCAAAGATCGTCTTTGTTAATATTGATCGTGCGCTCGACGCCAAAAGCAGCTTCCATAAAATCAAGATTCATTTTGTATTTGAGGTTCGCACCGCGTTGTGGGCCACCGCGACGATTGCGACCACCGCCGCCAAAACCGCCGCCAAAGAACGATCCGAAAAGATCTTCGATGTCAATGTTGAAGCCGCTACCATCGAAGCCACCAAAACCTTGACCATCGACACCGGCATGGCCGAACTGGTCATATTTGCCGCGCTTGTCGGCATCAGACAAGACTGAATACGCCTCGCTCGCTTCCTTGAACTTGGCTTCAGAAGCCTTGTCATTAGGATTCAAGTCCGGATGATGTTGCTTGGCCATCTTGCGATAGGCTTTTTTGATTTCGTCGTCCGACGCGCCCTTAGGTACGCCCAGAACCTCGTAATAGTCGCGCTTTTCAGCCACGGTAATGTCCTCCTGCCGGACTGTAGAAAGCCCGCCTTGAGTCTTGTGGACTCCAGGCAGGGCTCCCATCCGGGTTTATTTAATCGGGAATGCGTTGCAAGACCATCTGGTTTTGCTTACTTATTATCGCTACCAGCGTCTTTAAAATCTGCTTCATACGCTTGACCTTGACCTGCACCGGCGCCAGCGCCGGAACCTGGTTTGAAGTCATTGAGGTCTGGGAAAGGCTCACCTTCGGGATTCGCGCCGCCAGCTTGCTGATAGAGTTTTTCGCTAGCTTTGAAGAATGCCTGTTGCAGCGCATCGGTGTCAGCCTTGATGGCTTCAATGTTACCGGTCGCGACCGTTGCTTTAAGCTTTTCGATCGCGGCTTCGATCGCGGTTTTGTCGTCGCTTTCGAGCTTGTCACCAGTATCTTTCAACGCTTTTTCAGCTTGATAGATTGCAGAGTCTGCATTGTTTCTGGTATCGACTTCTTCTTTTTTGGCTTTGTCTTCGGCGGCGAAACGTTCCGCATCTTTGACTGCTTTGTCGATTTCGTCATCGGTCAGATTGGTCGATGCGGTGATCGTAATGTGTTGTTCACGGCTGGTCCCAAGGTCTTTGGCGGTAACATGAACGATCCCGTTGGCATCGATATCGTAGGTGATTTCGATCTGCGGGACACCGCGTGGGGCTGGGGCGATGCCATCGAGGATGAAGCGGCCGAGGGTTTTGTTGTACTGGGCCATTTCACGTTCACCCTGCAGAATGTGGACTTCAACTTGCGTCTGGCTGTCAGCTGCGGTTGAGAACACCTGGCTTTTTTTGGCTGGGATAGTCGTGTTGCGTTCGATGATTTTGGTAAAGACACCGCCCATGGTTTCGATCCCGAGGGACAGCGGGGTGACATCGAGTAGCAACAGACCGGTGACATCGCCACCTAGAACAGCGGCTTGGATCGCAGCGCCGACGGCGACACATTCATCAGGATTGATGCCTTTGAAGGGGTCTTTGTTAAAGATTGCTTTGACAGCATCTTGGACGGCCGGGATGCGGGTCGAACCACCGACGAGCAGGATTTTTTCAACTTCATTTGCTTTGAGACCGGAGTCGGCAAGCGCACTGCGAACCGGACCCATGGTCATTTCGATGAGGTCAGCGGTCAAGTCGTTGAACTTGGCGCGGGACAAGGTGACATCGAGATGTTTCGGGCCTGTCGCATCAGCTGTGATGTAAGGCAAATTGATGTTGGTCGACGTTACGCCGGATAATTCAATCTTGGCCTTTTCAGCGGCTTCACGCAGACGCTGCATGGCCATTTTGTCACTTTTGAGATCGACGCCTTGATCCTTTTTGAATTCTTCGACAAGAAAGTTGACGATACGTTGGTCAAAGTCGTCACCACCGAGACGGTTGTTGCCATTGGTTGCAAGAACCTGGAAAACACCGTCGCCGATTTCAAGAATTGAAACGTCGAATGTACCGCCGCCAAGGTCAAAGACGAGGATCTTTTGGTCGGCTTCTTTGTCGAGGCCGTAGGCGAGCGATGCGGCTGTTGGTTCGTTGATTATCCGCAGGACTTCGAGACCGGCAATCTTTCCGGCATCTTTGGTGGCCTGACGCTGGGAGTCTGAGAAGTATGCCGGGACCGTAATGACAGCCTGTGTGACGGTTTCACCAAGATAGCTTTCGGCATCAGCTTTGAGCTTTTGCAGAACCATCGCAGAAATTTCTTGTGGGGTGTAATTCTTATCGTCGATGGAAACCTTATGGTTGGTGCCCATTTCGCGTTTGATCGAGATAACCGTGCGGTCTGGATTGGTGACAGCTTGACGCTTGGCGACTTGGCCGACAAGCCGTTCGCCGGTTTTGGAGAACGCGACGACTGATGGGGTGGTGCGGTTGCCTTCAGCGTTGGCGATGACGACGGGTTCGCCGCCTTCCATAACTGCGACACATGAATTGGTTGTACCTAGGTCAATACCGATGATTTTTGCCATTGTTATATCCTCCTGTGGATCTTTATTTTTAAA
>JAQUDJ010000013.1:12672-56566 GCA_028685755.1 Eubacteriales bacterium
CTTCAGCGTTGGCGATGACGACGGGTTCGCCGCCTTCCATAACTGCGACACATGAATTGGTTGTACCTAGGTCAATACCGATGATTTTTGCCATTGTTATATCCTCCTGTGGATCTTTATTTTTAAATAATTTGTTTGGCTTGTTAATGAGGTGTTTCAATGAGTTTGTTCATGAGTTGATTCAAATGAGTGGTTTTGAGACTTAGTTGGCAACTTTGACGAGGGCATGGCGGATGACACGTTCGCCGCGGGTATAGCCTTTTTGGAAAACTTCAATCACCGTCGAGGCGCCAATGCTGTCATCTTCGATGTGCATCACGGCTTCTTCAAGATTTGGATCGAACGTTTGGCCGAGGCAGGCGATTTCGTTGACACCTAAGCGACCCATTGCTTCGCTGGCTTGCTTCTGAATCAGTTCGATTCCAGCAGCAACCGGGCGAATATCGTCAGTTGTTAATGACGTAACCGTCTGGCTGGCGCGATCGAGACTATCGAGAACGGGTAGCCATTCTTTGATCACGAGTGCGACAGAATCCGTGTACAAGGTCTCTTTCTCTTTCTGGCTGCGGCGGCGAAAATTGTCATATTCAGCAGCAAGACGCAGATATTTGTCGGAGACTTCAGCGAGTTCTTTTTCGTAGATGGCTTGGTTTTCTTGATAGATGAGAGTCGGATCTGCGAGTTCTTCAGGGGTTGGGCCAGGCAATTGTCCTTCTTCGGCAGCTGCTGTGGCGTTAGCTGATTGAGCTTGTGTGCCAGCAGCATCGCTCAGATCCGGATTTTGCGCCTGGGCTTCGCGGACTTTTGACTCGTCCGGCGCGGATTCGGAGTGGGCGGTCGTTTTTTTCATGTGGTCAGTATTCCTCCATTTTTAGTCAATTCCGGCGCCAAGGCGGCGGATCTGGTCGTTGAGATTCATTCGGACAAAGTTGATATTGGAGATCACCTTGGCGTAGGACATGCGGCGAGGGCCGATGACCCCAATCCGTCCGGCGACGGTATCGCCGAACTTGTACGTCGTGGTGACGAAACTGCAATTTTCAAGGCCAGCCAGCGCGATTTCTTGGCCAATGCGGATCATATAGGTCGAGTCATCTGCTTCCTCACGTGTTTCGCTGAGATAACCTGCGACCATGCCTTCTTTCGCGAGGGTGTCGAGAGCTATCTTTGCGCGGGCGACATCTGCGAATTCTGGATAGGCGAGCAATTTGTTGCTCCCTGCCATGTAGACTTCGAGATTGTCTGCCTGCTTGATCGAGACGTAAGCCTCGTAGAGGACTTGGTTCAGCAAGGAATCCGGCAAGGGGGTGTGTTTGCCAGCGGCTGAGACCGCGACGAGGGTGATGTCATCTAAGGTCATCCCCTGCAACCCTTCTTCGATTGCCGAAGCAATCTGCATCAGTTGCGCGGAATCGAGCATTTCGGGAATGCGCACCATGCGATCTTTGACCAGTCCGGCTGAAAGGACCACGACGACCAAGGCACGCCCAGGTTCGATCATGAGCATTTTGATCTGTTGCAAATGGTTCTTACAACATTTGGGTGAAAGAGCCAATGAGGCATATTGGGTCTGCTCGGACAACAGGCTCGAGGCACTGCGAATCAGGCCGGTGACCTCGGCCATATTGGCGCGCAGGACATCCTGAATGATCCGGGCTTCGTCATCGGGCAGGGTTTCGACTTCCATGAGCTCATCGACATAGGTGCGGTAGCCCTTATCTGAAGGCACGCGCCCAGCAGATGTGTGGGGTTGTTCGAGGTAACCTAGCTCTTCGAGTTCTGCCATCTCGTTACGGATCGTCGCTGAGCTGACTGGCAGCTGGTGGCGGCTGACGAGGCTCTTGGAGCCAACAGGCTCAGCAGTGGCGATGTAGTCATCTACCACGGCTTTCAAGATCATCTTCTTCCGGTCATCGAGAGTTAAGGGCATGTGAACACTCCGAGGGCATTTTTTAGCTTTAGCACTCGTCGGTGTTGAGTGCTAAAGACAATTTACCACCCGTCTGCGATGCTGTCAATGAACGAAATGTGAATATCTTTAAACAAATTCTGCAAAAGCTTGATTCGCAAGATCTAAGCCTAAATGGGTTAATCGCATACCAGTCGAGTCAGATGCAATCAAGCCACGCTGAATTAATCGTGCAATTTCGTGGCTAAAAATCACTCGTGCATCGCCGTTAAATCGCTCGCTAAAGGTCGCCCATCGCACGCCATCGCTTAAACGCAATCCGAGTAAGATCATTTCTTTTTGGGCTTCACTTAGATCAATTGCTTCAGCGCTGATCGCAGCTGCAAAGGGATCGCTAACTTGTTGTTGCGCGGGCTGTTGCGCTTGGTTTGTGCTCGCAAAGGCTGCTTCATAGTCGGCCCAATTTGCGGTATTGCCACGGCGCACGCCAGCGAGATAACTATGGGCAGCCACGCCAAATCCATAGTAGGGTTCCCCCTGCCAATAGACGAGGTTATGTCGACACGTTTGGCCAGATTTGGCCGCGTTGCTGATTTCGTAGGAGTCTAGTCCAGCCGCAGCGAGGCGAGCGCGAACAGCATGGTACATCGCTCGCTCGAGAGCTTCATCAGGCAAAAGTTCCGGGTGATCATTATATTTCGCGTAAAAGGGCGTCCCCGGTTCAATGATCAGCGAATAGTAGGAGACGTGGTCAAGGCCTAAATCAACAACGAGGTCCACACTTTCTTCTACATCCTGCATGGTTTGACCTGGCAAACCGAGCATTAAGTCGGCGCTGATTCGCGTGAAACCAGCACGACGCGCCGCATGGACCGATTCGATAAATTCAGCGCGCGTATGGATCCGGTCGAGATTGCTTAAGAGGTGGTCTTGAGCAGCTTGAAGGCCTAAGCTGATGCGATTGAAACCAGCTTGACGAAGGACTGTCAAATCAGGTGCACGAACCGTACCCGGATTAGCTTCAAACGTGATTTCAGCGTCATCTGCTATGCCGATTTGGGCGCGGAGCGCTTCAAGTAACGTGATTAATTGCGCCGGGGTCGCTAACGATGGTGTGCCTCCACCAAAAAAGACAGTCGTCAAGGGCGCCATAAGGCCTTGTGCTTGACTCCACCTGCCGACGCGGCTGATTTCCTCAAGAATCAGCTCAACATAGCGGTCTGGCTGACCGCCGGGCCACGAGACAAAATCACAATACGCGCATTTATGCTGGCAAAATGGCCAATGTAAATACGCCGCACGAACCGGAGCAGTCAACGGATTAAACAACAAAATTATGCTTTCGAAGTCGCGGTCGAACTGATGTCTTTGCGCTTCACCGCTTCAACAATGATGAAGGCCGTATTGTTGATCCGCATTTCGAGACGTTCTTTAAAGACCTTTTTCTGATCTGCTTCGCGAGTGGTAACCGGATTGCTCCTAAAGAGATATTGCAGAAAATCTGTCGAGTCGAATCGCGTATCGCGCACGGTGCCGCCAGTCGGCGAGAGTGCCGGATTCTTACTTTCTTTCATATTGTCGAGGGAATCTGTGTCGTAATCGAATGATTCAAAAAAAACTATAGGGATGCCTGCCTGATCAAATGGCGTATGATCCGAGCGGTGGAAAGTCCATTCGCGATATATTGCTACCTGACCGTCTTCGCCCAAGTCAACATTAAGTGAAGACTGATTCGTATTTAAATTGTAGCCATTATTGGTATAGAGAGCATTTTCAAAAAAAACATCCGTTGCTTCATAAAGGCGACGGCGCAATTCGTAAATTTTTTGATTGCCTGGTAAAACGGAGTTCTGTCCAGCGTGGGCATACATATCGTCGCCGGCATAAATACCATCAATATTGTACATGGCATCGGTAATCTGCAAATCTGCATCGCTCAAGCCTGCATTGAGATAGGCCTTCGCGCCGGCTTGGTCGGCCGTCCCCGCGCCAAAAGCAATCAATAAAACATCGTAGTCCAAATTGACTCGTTTAAGTTGGCGTGCGACCGTCAACAAAGCACCAATCCCCGAGGCGTTAGCATGAATACCATCATAGTCAGCCAAGGTCGGATCTGGAATTTCGGCTGTTGTCTCAATCGTGTCGGCGGCAGTACCTTCAGCCGTCGATTCTGCTGTCGCTTCGGCAGCGGCTTGTGACTCAGACTCGGCTAAGGCTAAGGCCGCCGCTTCTTCAGCAGCCTTTTGAGCTTGTTCTGCCGTCACGCTGACGTCGTAGTGAGCCCCAACGATGATTTGACGGCGTTCCGAAGTCACTTTGCCATCTGCATCGGTCACCGTTACACCATCGCCTTTAGCACGGACGATTAAATTCTGAGATGGGTGGGTCGCACCGTCGGCATCGGTGAAAGTAAAGTCTTGCAGGATAACTTTATATCCTAAATCTTTGAATTCTTTTGCTAAAAATTCACTCGCGGCGAGTTCTTGTTCAGAACCGGGGCTGCGATTGGGAAAATCAGCAGCTAATTGGAGCGCTAGTTTTGAGCCATAGGTACCAAAATCGGCGATTGTAGAAGCTGACGAAGCACTGCCGGTGTCAGTGCAACCCGACAAGGGCACCATGAGACCAACAACGAAAGCAAGCGTCAGCGCAAGTGCAACCCGGTGGCGATTCACAAGGTCGCCTCTTTGTCAGGCGTCAGGGAGCGGATCATCTTGAGCAAAGCAGCTTCCGCAGCATCACCGGAAAGCGCAATCAGGCGAGGTCGATTCAGCTCTGGCAATTCGACAAGCGTCAAACTTTCACCTGGAGCCACGGTGCGTAAGACGCGTAATGTGATGACTTCCGGTGAAACACCCGTCAAGTCAGTGGGCAATTTCAAACTTTGTAGTAGGGATTTGAGGCGCGGCTCTGGCCAGACGGCCAACAAGCCGAGACCCAATGCTTCGCCGTGGAGATATTTAAGGAAGCGAAAATGTCCCTCAATCGCATCGCTGATCTGTTGGCCAAAAGTCAGAAGGCGGGGATCGCGATTGAGCAAGGCTTGTTTGGCCTCGATTGATAGAGTAATGAGCGTTGCGAGATCCCACGTGCCACTTTCGAGACTTGCGACTAAGGACTCATTCTCAAGCAACCCATACAGCAAAATCCGAGCATAGCCACTCGCAAGTTGGCGCGCGGATAACGTGCCGATTAGCTTGGGATCAACAACTACTGCAGTTGGGTAATTTTTGAGGCCTAAGCAATTCTTGCTACTGCGAATATTCAAGTGTGAAAAGGGGCAAATCGTCGAGTCAACCATCGCAAACAGCGTGGTTGGAATAATCACAAGACGAGGTTGGCCAAGAAAAGTTGCGGTCACATAACCTGCCACGTCGATGATACTGCCACCGCCAAAGGCGATCAAAACATCGGACGTTGTGGCTGACATATCGGCGAGTTCTTCACAAATAAACCGAACGGTGTCTAGGTTCTTGCCTGTTTCGGCGCCATCGACGGTGATGACATTCGCAGTGAGTCCGACACTTTGAAGAACTTGTTGGAGACGGCCTAAATAGAGCGAGCCAACTTCACGATCTGTGACAATGACAATGCGATGCGCCGAGCGCAGAAACGGGACCAGATTGGGCAGGTCAGCAAGGATGTCAGGTCCTATATGAATGGGAAACGACCGTTGGTGTATCTGGCCGATAATGTGCATGAATAAAGCTCCTTAGCGATTTTGCATCACCTATCATAACACGGACAGGCGCCTTTGACCACGAGGGAGCACGGTTAAAAAGGCCGGAAACGGCCGTGATATCAAGGGTGGTCCAGAAATTTAAATAAAATACATCGGATCTTGACCATTTTCAGCCTGATGATGGGCGACCAAATCAGCAAGGGTCAGGCTGTTCATTTTGCCTTCGACCGCATGACTGAGGGGTAGCCAAACGCGGTTGATCAAATAGCGACGCAACGGGGTCTGCTGGTCTGATTGTTCTTCGATGTCGACAAGTGATAGGTCGCCTTCTAAGATCCGGATGATATCCCCAACACGAATCTGATCCGCCGGCCGTGCTAAAACATAGCCACCTTGGGCGCCCTTGATACTGCGCACGAGCCCCGCTTTGCGCAGGGTCGCGAAATCTTGTTCAAGGTATTTGATTGATAGATTTTGGCGGCTCGCGATCTGATGCAAGGCGACCTGACCTTGTTGACTATTAATTGCCAAATCGATCAGCGCACGCATCCCATAACGGCTTTTTGTCGATAATTTCATATAAAAAACTCCGGATGATTATCTTGTCCGGATTTTTGGTAGTCCAAACATAGATCTTCCAAGGTGATACCCGTAAAAAACTGATCAATTTCTTGCCCCATCGCCTGCCAAACTGGACGTGTTAAACAAGCTTTGTAAACCTCACAAAAAACGCCGTCCTCACGCGTACAGGCAACCGGACTGAGTGAACCTTCGGCCGCACGAACAATATCACCAATTGAGATCTGTGCTGCAGGACGTGCCAAAAAATAGCCACCGCGATTGCCGCGCGTACTCGTCAGTAAACTGGATTTTTTAAGAAGGGCAAAAATCTGTTCTAGATAGCTGTCTGATAAACCAGTTAATTCGCTGATTTCGCGGACACTGACCCGTTCGTCAGCCGGGTGGCTGCCGAGTGCTAGCATTGCTTCTAGTGCATAAACCCCACGTGTAGAAATTCGCATGGTCAATGTTCTCCTGTGCGTAGCTTAAAATATCAAAAGAAGGACGTCAAGCAACGCCCTTCTAAAGACAGGTTATCAGTAGCCTAAATTTAGGCAAATTTGAGTGCTTGTTGTAAATCAGCGATCAAATCGTTGACAGCTTCGATTCCAATCGACAGGCGGATCAAATCTGGGCCAATACCAATCGCCGCTAATTCGGCATCTGACAACTGGGAATGGGTGGTACTTGCTGGGTGGATGACGAGCGATTTGGCATCCGCAACATTGGCTAGATTCGAGAAGAGTTCTAGATGATCAATCGTGCGGACAGCAGCTTCTTTCCCACCCTTGACGCCAAAGGTGAAAATCGAACCGGCACCTTTGGGCAGGTATTTCTGCGCGAGCGCATGATACGGATTATCTGGTAATCCAGCATAATTGACCCATGCTACGTTTTGATGTTGACTCAAGAATTCGGCAACTTTCAGCGCATTGCTGACGTGTCGTTCCATGCGCAGTGACAAGGTTTCTAGACCTTGAATAAACAACCATGCGTTAAATGGACTCATGGCAGCACCGGTATCGCGCAACAGCGCCACGCGCATTCTCAAAATATACGCTAAATTGCCGAGATCACGGGCATAGGCAAGTCCGTGGTACCCCGGATCGGGCTGTGACAACAACGGGAATTTGTCGGAATTAAAGTTGAATTTTCCTGCATCGACAACAATGCCACCTATCGAGGTGCCATGTCCGCCAATAAATTTCGTCGTTGAGTGGATGACGATATCGGCTCCAAACTCGATTGGACGAATGAGATATGGCGTGCCAAACGTGTTGTCGACAATCAAGGGCACACCCTGCGCATGGGCGAGATCTGCGACTTGTTGAATATCGATTAAATTACAATTGGGGTTACCGATTGATTCGATATACCAGGCTTTTGTGTTAGTCGTTGTCGCAGCGACGAAGGAGTCTAGATTGTCTGGATCAGCATAGGTTGTTGTAATCCCATAATGGGGCAGCGTGTTGGAAAACAGATTCAACGTACCGCCGTAAAGCGTCTTTGCAGCTACAACATGGTCGCCCGCGCCAGCCAAATTGAGAATCGAATAGGTAATCGCAGCTTGCCCAGATGCAACCGCCAATGCACCGACCCCACCCTCGAGGGCGGCGATGCGTTCTTCAAGGACTGCCGTTGTGGGATTCATAATGCGGGTGTATATATTGCCAGGTTTGGCTAGACTAAAGAGGTCTGCGCCATGTTGCGTGTCATCGAAAACAAAGGAAGTCGTTTGGTATAGGGGGACGGCTCGCGATTTAGTCGTCGGATCTGGTTCCTGCCCTGCATGGACGGCTAAAGTATCAAAACTATACTTAGTTGGGTCAATTTTATTCATACACTCGCCTCTTTATTCCTAGTATTCCGGTATGTATTAGTTGAATAATACCGAGTGGTCGCTTATTTGTCAAGATCAAATTGAAAATGTCTCGCTTGTGGCTGGTTGGCAGCAAGCGAGACATTGGGCAAATTGAATGATTGGGGATTAGGGATTGGGGATTAGGGATTAGGGATTGGGAATCTCTCATGTAAGGGTTATGCAATTTGGCTTGAATTGCCTTATAGTGCTAATTCTGAATAATAGGGTGCAGCCATCGATTCTGGAAAGTGCTCAAGCGAACGCTGCTCGCTGATCATCTTCGTACGATAGGCACTCGGCGTGATCCCGGTGTTTTGACGGAAGGCGGCTGAAAAGCGGCTGGCCGAGAAAAAACCGCACTGGACACCGATGTCGTTCGCCGAAAGCCTTGTGTGAACAAGGAGACGCTTGGCTTGAGTGATTCGCAAATCCGTCAGAAAATCGTACGGGCTCTGACCGAAGGCTTGTTTGAAAGCACGAATGAAATGAAAGCGATTCATGCGGCTGAGGTCGGCGAGCTTTTCAATCGTCAACTTATCTTCAAGATTCTCGTGCATGTATTCGAGGACATTTTGAAAGCGGGCTTGTGGTTCAGACAGGGGTTTGTCGAACAAGCGGATCTCTTCGAGTTGGCTGATGTGATAATGGCGAATCAACTGTATAGCGAGATTCTCAGATAAGTTGTTGATCAGTTGCGCTCGGCCGACGCGATTGTCGCGCATTTCATTGATGAGTGTCGCGATCACGTTCTGCACTTCGGAATGAAGCAGGCACTGTTCACAGAGAAACGGGGCATTCGTCGTCCCAATAATTTCTCGAATCATATGATCGAGGTAATCTGCTTTAACATAGACCGAAATAAAACTCATGTCTTGGATACTACGTGATACACCGTGACGGATATGGGGTTTAATAATGATCAATTGACCCGGGCGACATTCGACAGCTCGCTTGTCGATGAAAAAATGCGAAAAATGCGTAATCGGAATTAAGAATTCATAATTGTCGTGTATGTCTTCGATGCTATTTTGAATATTGACAGGGTTCGATGTCATGAGGATCTCAACTGGGCCACCAGGCAAAGTCACCAGGTGGTCAAAGGGTAAAACGTTGGCTAGTGCAGAAATATCATATAATTCAGGTTTCATGGTTCCTCCGAGAATTGATTTGCAAACCAACTGTTTAGTCAGTGGACATCTTGCAAATACGGCTCAATTATAAGAAAGATTTGATGAATTTTGCAAGATAAAACTACTTGTTTTCAAACCAATTTCTCACCGAAATCTATCAGCTACAGCGTTTTGCCGTTTTTTCGTCACGATTGATGCGCAACATTTGAACATTTTTCATAAGGACTCCATCTGCTACTTCTGTGAAACTCAGCTCTGTGTTAAGATTTTTCCAACACAGTGTTTCATTTACGTCAGGCAGGCAGATTCATGGCATCGAAAAATCCAAGTCATTTTCTAAGTCCGTTGAGACGCCGATTGATCAACACGATCATGTCGGTTGCTTTGGGGGCTTTTTTTGTGACAGGGATCATCATGAGCGGACAAGTTACAGCGGCAGCTCCGGTCTTTGCGGCTGCCGTTGATGTGCCCCTCGATGTCGAATTGAGCGGGCAGCAAGCGATTGTTCTTGAATCTGGTCGAATGCGCGTCCTCTATGAACAAAATAGTCAGTTACCCGTTTCGATTCCCGTAGCTGCGAAACTCATGACGGCAATCATTACGGCTGAACAGCTTTTGCCCGAAACGATGATCACAATCAGCAGTGTGGCGGCACAGGTCCCCGATCAAGCCAATAACATGGGGCAGCCTTTATTGCGAACGGGTGAAAAGTACAGCTATCAGTATTTGCTCTTGCGGATGTTGTTTTACGATTCAGATGCCGCCGCCTTAGCATTAGCTGAACAAGTCAGCGGCGAAGAAGCGCTTTTTATTGATCTGATGAACGCCAAAGCGCAAAAGCTCGAGCTTTCTGAAACATCATTTTCACGTGTTTCTACCCTCACCGGCTCGCCGATGATCTCCACCGATGAGACTGTTGCCGACTTGAGCAAAACAGCTGGCACAAGTCTGACGGCTGTGACGAGTTTGCAGGAATTAGCCCGTCTGCTCGACGTTGCGATGCAAAACACGCTTTTAGCAGATACAATACAGCGCAGCAGTGAATACCAAGTTTTGGAAGGTCCGGTTGTGGTTTCAATGCACCATCAACTCGAATCACTTTGGACATTGTCGGACGACCGTGTACAAGGAGTAGTCTATAGTAATCGCCAAGGGGCAACCACGCTGACATTCGGCGAAGTCAATGGCATGTCCTTAATTACAGTTGTGGTCGATGGCTTGCCTAATCAAGCGATCAACGACACGCTCAAATTATATGCAGCGATTGACCAGCATTTTGAAGTCGCCACCCTCGTAAATGCCGGGGAACATTTTTTTGGCAGCCAAGAAAAGACCCTAGACGGCGAAACATTTGGTTTGATTTATCTTAAGACCGTGACCTACACGCGCCCAATCGGGCAAGATTTTTTGAAATCCACCGTTCAATATCAGTCTTTTGGCCCGTTTTCACGGCCAATTTTGAGTGGTGTTGTCATCGGCCAAGCGATCTTCCAGTTGCTTGATGGGACAACCGTGGCCGTCGATGTTGGTCCTGATCGCCAGATTCTGTCGAGCGTCAGTATCTATGACCGAGCCTTAAAACAGCTCCAAAAAAATCCAAACCTCACGATCATCTTGCTATTGATGTTAGTGTTGCTTGCTGTAGTCATCTTGCTCAAAATCATCTTCAGTTTTACTCGACTCTCGCGTTTAGCCAAGCTCCTCTTCTTTGAAATCCGCAGTCGCCGTTAATATGCGCCTGACCTCGGGCAGTGCCCGCGCGCAAAGCGGTTCGGATCGACGTCTTTTCCTAGTATTTCTATTGGTTTAATTGATTGGTAGCCACAGCGACGGAATTCTCGTGCATTCAGGCGTAATCTCAACTAACAAGGGTCGCTAAACGTTCCAAGCACAAGCTTGCGAATGGAGCCCTGATGGAGGAATTAAATGAGTGAGTTCATCAACAATCGGTCAGCCTTGAGTGATCAGGATCGCCGTGAAGGATTAAAAAAAGTTATCCGCATGCTGCACGCGGGTGAAAGTGTCGATGCGGCAAAAGCGGAGTTTGCCCGAATTTCGGATGGGATCAGTGGCGACGAAATTGCCCGACTAGAAGGCGAACTAGTCGCAGAGGGGCTAGCTGTTTCTGAGATCCAAAGGCTCTGTGATGTTCATGCCGACGTTTTCAGAGAACAACTGATTGCTGAAGATGAATTAGAATTCGATGCAATCCCTGGCCATCCGGTGCGGACTTTGATCCGCGAAAACGAAGCAATCGCCGAGCTGATCAAGTTGACACTTGAGCCACAGACATTAGCGTTTGCAAGCAACCCCGATGCAGTAGCCGATCAATTGGCGACGACCTTAGGCCTGCTGTTTGATCTCGACAAGCATTACGCCCGTAAAGAAATGCTGATCTTCCCCTATCTTGAAAAATACAATCGTTCGGCCCCACCAAAAGTCATGTGGGGTGTCGATGATGAAATCCGCGATGCCATTAAAGACGCCCGTAAACGGGTCATGGCGCGTGACCTTGGTGTCATTCCTGCGCTGTCTGTCCTCTATAAAAAAATCCAGGAAATGTTTTTTAAAGAAGAAAATATTCTCGTCCCCATGCTCATCGATCTTTTAACCGAGGACGAATGGCTGGCCATTGCCAAAGAAAGTCCGGAAGTGGGTTTTTGCTTGGTCGAACCCGATGGCCCATGGATTCCCAAACGCCTGCCCCTTACCGGCGAAGCATTCGTCAAAGCGATGCACGGCGAAGAAACATTACCTGCCGCCCAAACTCAACCAACCCAACCAGCTGATGGTTTGATCCGCTTTGATACCGGTGTCTTGCGACTTGATCAGCTTACTGCGTTGCTCGACAAATTGCCGATTGATATTACTTTTGTCGATGAAAATGATATCGTTCGTTACTTCTCGCGCGCCGAAGATCGCGTCTTCCCCCGTCCAAAAACGGTCATCGGGCGCCATGTTAATAATTGTCATCCGCCGGCGAGCGTCCACGTGGTCGAACAACTGGTCAACGACTTTAAGTCCGGGGTCAAGGATTCAGAAGATTTTTGGATCAATATGGGCGAACTCTTTGTCTTGATTCGGTACTTTGCCGTCCGTGGAACGGAAGGTCAATATCTAGGCACTTTAGAAGTGACGCAAAACATTGCCCCGATCAAGCTGATCGAAGGACAGAAGCGACTTTTATCGTAAAACAGCTTAAATTCGGTGCAGATGGCGAGCGAGCCGATCCAGATAAAATGTGATCAGCAGCGTCAATGCATAATCATAAAATATAATCGTGATCTGTAAGATTACGATTAAAGCCGGAATATACCACCAACCCCAGACAGCCGCCTGAGCTAAAACAAGTTCACGGGCAAATAAATAGGTGGCCGCTAGCAATTGGATGTTAGCGGTCATTATTTTTGCCAATACCGCAACGGGTTTTGGCAACTTGGCTTCAAAAAAGCCTTTGCTAATCGGGAAAATGCCAAAGAAGAGTACAAATAAATAACTAAAGGCAATACCTGGGTAGGCCAAGCTAATCAGACTGACGGTTAGGTAAACGAGGCTTGCCCGTTTGTAACCGAGTTCAATGACTGCGATTGCGATCGGCAACGAGCTTAACGCCAATAGCGATAAATCGGCAGTTGGTGAGATGGCCCCAATCACGAGAAAAACGATCGATAAGGCAGCTAACAAGCCACCGAGTGAGAGTGCACGTGTCCGCGAGCGACTGTTCATTTTAGCAACAAGAGATTAAGTCCGAGCCACAGCATTCACAGCAGGAATCGGCACAGCACATACAGCTTAAGGTGTTACAGAGATCCCCGTTCGTATTGCGATAATACGGGCCTTGGCTACCGTAGGGGCGTTGTTGTTGTTGCTGCCATTGCTGCCACTGTTGCTGGGCGTTTTGCTGATTAGCCCCAGGTTGTCCCGGGTTGCCAGACTGGCCAGCATAAGGACCATTGGCAGCATTGCCATTGGTCAAGCGATCGTACGCTTCGTTGACTTCCTGCATTTTTTCTTTGGCAAGATCAGCCAGCGGGTGATCCGTATAATTATCCGGATGATACTTCTTGACCATGGTCCGATAGGCCTTTTTGATTTCGTCCTGCGTAGCACCTTGGCGGACTCCGAGAACGTCGAAGGGGTTTTTGGCCATGAAGTTACTCCTTAGATCTTTGTCAGGCGACGGCCCTCGAGAATGGTCTCGCGAGCAGCCATCAATCCGACAGTTACAATATTACCTAATATTCCGGCATCGCGATCATAAGGCAGCAAGGCTGCAACGCGGTCCATTTCAGTTTCACGATAGTCGAGGAGTTCGCGGGCTTTCACCCGGGCATCGGACGGCTCGAATGTCGAAAAGGGATTCCAGCTCTCATTATTGCAGTCAGCCTCTCGATCGTCAATTGCATCGACAAGGTAGATCCACGCGCCTAAATGCTGACCGAAGCGTTCCATACCTGCTTGAATCATCAGATCTGGGGTTGCTAGGGGTGCGGCAGCAGCGAAAATTGCTGCTAACAAATCGCCAAAAATATCGGCGGCGGCAAACGATGGCGGGCCGGCTTCAAGCGCTTTTAAACGTCCCAAGTGATTTTTCAAAATGGCTTCATAGCCTGGATATTTGTGTGCAGCTTTGCGCCAGGCAGGTGTCAAGGCGAGCTGGGCCGTACGGCCCATTATCGGATGTTCATCCTGGGCATTGTCCTTGGCTTTATGGTAAGCCATTAAAATGGTCAGCGCGGCAGCTTGTTTGAGCACTTCGCCACCTTTGAGGACCGGACGCCGTTTGATCGGGTTGGAAATACAGCCTTCAAACCGTTCGTAAGTATCGTCATCAGCCATTGATAACATCAATACAGCAAACAAAGTCAAATCATAGCCTAGAAGCAAACGAGGAAACTGGCCATAATCACGGCCAATCTGCTTACAGATGCCGCAGTAAACGGATTGATAACGAGCTAGTTCTTTGACCAGAAGTTCGGGCTTATATGGGCGGACATAGCCAAACATGGCATACCTCGAATTACGTGATATTACGTGATAGCAGGGTGTTTAAGATGTCAATCATCTAGCACCTATGGTATCATATTATGCATTCATTAAATCATAAGAAGGTTTTTCCATGCATTCAAATACTGTCCGCACCCGCTATGCTCCGAGTCCGACTGGCCTGATGCATGTCGGCAATCTCCGCACCGCATTATATGAATATTTAATTGCTCGCTCCTTAGGCGGCACTTTTGTCTTGCGTATCGAAGATACCGATCAAGAGCGCCAAGTTGATGGCGCAATTGACGTGATTTATCGCACGTTGCAGCAGGTTGGCATGACCCATGACGAGGGGCCGGATGTCGGTGGCCCTTACGGCCCGTATGTCCAAAGTGAACGTCTCGGGCTCTATCGCCCCTATGCGGAGCAACTCGTCGTCGAGGGCAAAGCATATCATTGCTTTTGTTCAAAAGAGCGCCTTGACGCAGTCCGTCAAGCAACAGAAGCAACTGGTAATTTTGCCGGTGGTTACGATCGTCACTGCCGAGATCTTGCAGCTGTTGAAGTTGCTGCCCGCCTCGCGGCCGGTGAAACATCAGTTATTCGTCAGAAAATGCCCCTAACAGGCACAACGACCTTTCACGATGCCGTCTATGGTGAAATCTCGGTCGAAAATTCCGAGCTCGAAGATCAAGTCCTCTTAAAATCTGACAATTTTCCGACTTATAATTTTGCGAACGTAATCGATGATCATACCATGGCGATAACCCATGTAGTGCGTGGTTCTGAATATCTGTCATCAACACCTAAATACAACTTGCTTTATGAGGCTTTTGGCTGGGACGTCCCGACCTATGTCCACCTGCCCCTGATTCTCGGCAAGGACGGTAAAAAGCTCTCCAAACGCCACGGCGCGACGAGTTTTGAAGATCTTATCGCACAAGGTTACCTAGCAGAAGCAATCGTCAACTACATCGCCCTCTTGGGTTGGTGCCCTAAAGATAACACCGAGGTCTTTTCGCTTGAAGATCTCGGTCGCGTTTTTGCGATCGACGGCATTAGCAAGTCCCCCTCCGTCTTTGATTATGATAAGTTGACCTGGTTCAATGCCGAATATATTCGCGCGTTGGAACCGACTCAATTCCTCGAGCTGATCAAGCCCGAGCTTGACCGTGTTTTTGCGGGCAACCCCTATGACGCAACCATGTTAGCTGAAATTCTTCAGCCGCGGCTCACCCAATTGACTCAGGTGCCAGACATGGTCGCATTTTTGGCACAGCGCCAGGATTATTCGATCGATCTCTTCACTAACAAAAAGAGTAAAACCGACCCCGAGATCGCAGCGGCGCTCTTGCCGCAAATGCTCGACGTCTTAGAAAAACTGCCAAACTGGGAACGCCAAGCATTGCACGATCTTCTGATCAACTTTGCCATTGAAAAGGAACTCAAAAACGGGACGGTCATGTGGCCGATCCGGATCGCGATTTCCGGCCAAGATGTAACCCCCGGTGGCGCAATCGAAATTCTAACTATTCTCGGCCGCGATGAATCCCTCGCACGTATTCGGATCGCACTTGAAAAGCTCAATACAAGGAGTGCCTTATGACAGACAATGATGTTAAGCCTAACGCTTCAACCCCTGCAGCCACTGGGGGCGCTTTTGTAGACGCTTCAACAGTCGCCGCATCAGGCTCTGCCGAAGTCGAATCGAAGCACTTTATCCACGAATTTGTCGAAGCAGATATCGCGTCAGGTGGTCGTTTTGCCGGCATGACCGTACACACTCGTTTTCCCCCCGAGCCAAACGGCTATCTGCACATCGGCCACGCTAAGGCGATCGTCATCGACTTTGGCACAGCCGAAAAATATGGTGGCGTTTGCAACCTGCGCATGGATGACACCAATCCAAGCAAAGAAGACATTGAGTATGTCGAGGCCATCCAAGACGATATCCGTTGGCTCGGCTATGACTGGGCGGATCGTTTTTACTTCGCGTCCGACTATTTTCCGAGAATGTTTGAGTTGGCTTGCGACCTGATCCGCAAGGGTCTCGCATATGTCTGTGAACAGACTGCCGAACACATGCGTGAAAGTCGCGGGACGTTAACGTCGCCGGGTACGCCGAGTCCGTGGCGCGATCGTCCGATCGCAGAATCCTTAGATCTATTTGCCCGCATGAAAGCTGGTGAGTTTGCTGATGGCGCGATGATCTTACGCGCCAAAATCGACATGGCCTCCGGCAATATGAATATGCGTGATCCTGCGCTCTATCGCATATTGCGCGCCCATCACCACCGCACGGGAGATACGTGGTGCATCTATCCGATGTACGACTATGCACATCCGATCGAAGATGCGTTAGAAAACATTACCCACTCACTGTGTTCGCTCGAATTTGAAGATCATCGCCCGCTGTATGACTGGGTTGTCAATAACTGTGATCTACCGAGCAAACCACGCCAGATCGAATTTGCCCGCCTAGGCATCAATCACACCGTGATGAGCAAGCGCAAATTGCGCCATCTTGTTGAAAACAACCTCGTCTCCGGCTGGGACGATCCGCGTTTACCGACCTTAGGTGGTTTGCGCCGCCGGGGTTATACCCCGTTGTCGATCCGCAATTTCTGCGAACGGATCGGAGTCTCAAAGGTCAACAGCACAGTCGATTACAGCTTTCTTGAACACTGCCTGCGCGAAGACCTCAACAGTTCCGCAGCCCGTGTCATGGCTGTTCTCCGCCCGATCAAACTGATCATCGACAACTATCCTGAGGGTCAAAGCGAAATTTTTAACATCGAAAACAACCCGGAAAGACCCGAAACAGGCAGCCGTCAGATCACCTTTTCACGCGAATTGTGGATTGAGGCAGACGATTTTATGGAAGTGCCGTTTAAAGGCTATTTCCGTCTCTTTCCCGGTAATGAAGTGCGCATAAAAACCGCCTATGTTGTTCGTTGCATCGGTTGTGACAAAGATGATGACGGCCAAATCACGGCGGTCCACGCGACTTACGACCCGGACACGCGCGGTGGCTCTACGCCGGATGGCCGCAAGGTCAAAGGGACGATCCACTGGGTTGATAGCCAGACCGCCTTGCCCGCTGAAGTTCGCCTGTATGACAACCTCTTTGCTGTTGCCGATCCAGACGCCGCCGATCGCGACTTCCTCGAAGCGATCAATCCGGCCTCGCTAGAAATTCTCAGCAAATCCTATGTTGAAGCCTCATTAGCGACAGCCACAGCACCCACATCTTTCCAGTTCCTTCGTTTAGGCTATTTCTGCATCGACAGCGACAGCCAAGCAGGACAACTCATCTTTAACCGCTCGGTTTCTTTGAAAGACAGCTTTAAGCCAAAAACCTGATTGTAATAGATGCCCGGCACCAGTGGTGCTAGGTTCCTTTTACACCTACTACGGAGAAAAGCAATGCTTGATTTTGACTATTTTAGTCCAACGCGACTCATTCTCGGCAAAGGCAAAGAGCTGCAGGTCGCTGAACAAATTTTGCAATGTGGCGCCACAAAAGTCTTGATTCATTACGGATCGGGCTCGGTGGTTCGCAGTGGTTTACTGACTCGCGTCAAAGCAACCCTTCAGCAGGCTGGGATCGCTTTTGTTGAACTCGGCGGCGTGGTCGCCAATCCGCTCGACACCCTTGTCTATCGTGGGATTCAGCTCTGCAAAGACGAAAACGTCGACTTTGTCCTCGGGGTCGGGGGCGGTAGCGTCATCGATTCAGCCAAGGCGATCGCGATCGGCGCCTGTGATGATGGTGATTTTTTCGATTTTTACCTCGCCAAACGCAAGCCCTTGCGCCGCTTAGGTCTTGGGACGATTATCACCCTGATGGCAACGGGCACGGAAGCGTCAAATAGCAGTGTTATCAAACGCGAACATGAACCGCTCAAACGTGGTCTGCGCTCGGATCTTAATCGCCCAGATTTTTCAATTATCAATCCTGAGCTGACTTTCACCCTGCCGTTACCGCTCGTCGCGGCTGGTTCAGCCGATATGATGGCTCACATCATGGAACGCTATTTTACGCAAACCACAGCAGTCAGTCTGACTGACGAACTCTGCGAAGGTGCGTTGCGTTCAATCATCTATGAAACTCCGACTGCACTCGCTAACCCAAACCATTATGACGCACGGGCTAACTTGTTCTTTGCCTCCACCGTTGCGCACGTCGGTTTGCTCGGCATGGGACGGCAGGAAGACTGGAGCATGCACGCTATCGAGGCGGAATTGGGCGGCGCCTATAACACGACACACGGTGCCGGCCTCGCTGCGATCTATCCGGCTTGGCTCCTGCATATTTTACCGCATCAAACCATGCGAATTGCTCGTTTTGCTGATAAGGTACTCGGCATTCCACTTGATTTCACAGCACCGGAACGCTCAGCCCGCTTAGGTATACAAGCCTTGTCACGACTTTTTGTCAGCTGGGGCTTGCCACAGAATTTGCAGGCTATGAACGTGCCTTTTGAAGACCTGCCAACGTTAACAAAACGCACCAAACGCAACCCTGACGGCACGTGTGGTTGGTTCCTACCGCTGCGTGACGCCGATATTTTGGCGATTTACGAAAAAGCATGGGACTTTGATCCCTCATTCGACCGCTAGGCGATAGATCGTCGTTTCGCGAAACACGTCGCCGGCTTGATAGATTGCGTTCGGGAAGTTCGTATGATTGACTGCGTCGGGAAAATGTTGGGTTTCGAGACAGTATGAGCCCCGCGTCAGATATGTTGCGCCGCCTTTACCGATATCGCCGGGTTTCATATTGTTAGCTGTGTAGAACTGGACACCTGGGGATGTCGTTTCCACCGTCATCTTGCGGCCAGATACCGGCTCATAAACGACAGCACAGCGTTTGAGTGTACGAGCTGGTGCCGTTGGATTGGCCCCGGAAACTATGCGGGGTTCTTCGCCACGCAACACGTAATTGAAGTCATAGCCTTTGGCAAAATGCATCTGCTCTTCGTCCGCATCAATTGCGAACCCAATCGGACGAGGGGTGCGGAAATCGAGTGCAGTGCCTTCAACTGGGCGAATTTCACCGGTTGGATAACAATTGGCGTCGATCACGGTAAAAGCATCTGCCTCGATTTGCACAATATGCCCGTTGATGTCGGAGCGCTCATGGCCAGCTAAATTGAAGTACACGTGGTTGGTCAGATTGATTGCGGTCGCCTGGTCTGCAACCGCCTCGTAGTCAAGGCGCAGGGCGTTATCTTGCGTTAACGTATAGGTCAGGCTGACCTGCAAATTACCTGGATAGCCTTCTTCCCCATCCGCGGAAAAAAGGCTAAAACGTACACAAGGATCTTCACCGAGGTCCTCGCCGTCACGGATGATTTCGGCAGTCCAAATGCGCTTATCAAAACTGATAAACCCGCCATGCATGTGATGAGGGTCTTTGTTTTTTGAGAGTTCGATGATTTGGCCATTTAGATTAAATCGGCCATTCCTGACACGATTGGCAACTCGCCCGATCGTTGCCCCGTGGCGTGGATTGGTCGGACCAAGGTAGCCGTTTATGTCTTTATAGCCTAAGACAATATCTTTCAATTGGCCAAAACGATCTGGGACTTCAAAGGATTGGATCGCGGCACCAAAGGTGATTAAGCCGACTTGGCAGCCATTGGCATTGCGCAAGCGATAGCGTTCAATCGATTGTCCGTCAGGCATCTCACCAAATGCAAATTTCATCACAGACATGTTGAGAGTCCTCCTTGAGTTTGTTGAATGCGTTTTTTGATTCGTTCGATGCAAAAAGTTAGCCAGGGCGAGTGTTGCTTTTTTTGGCCAAAATCCCAGGCGCCCCAAGCTTGCCAGACAGATTCCGGTGTATACCAGCCGTCCGCATCAGCCTTACCCGTCATAATCGCCAACATGTCCTGGAGGCGAGGATCGGTCCTAGCGATCGGAAACTGGGAAAGAACATCCACGACATGGACAATATCGTACCAAATGAACGGCGCCTTGAGTTTACGAAAGTCTGTACCCATGAAAAACATATAGGGATGCTGGTTCTGGCTCTCGGCCCAAAGCCTGAGCAGGGTCTCGACGCCGGCATGTGCCGCTGGACTAATTCGACCTGCTGGTGTGAGTGCTAAAAGTTTGAGCATGATCAAAGACGCATAGGGGCAAGGGTCAGCTTTTTTGCCAGGTCCGCGAAATCCACCTAATTCAGGTGATACAACACAGGGCCACCCATTGTCACGGACCATAGCAGCAAGGGTCTCGACCGCGCGAATGGCTAACTGACGATCCCGGACAAGATTCATTTTCAAAGCTGAATAAAGTAACAACGGGGCGTCACAGAGCGCCCATGCATAGTCGAGCTGGCCACTTCCGCCATGAGCTTGTGAAATCAGCATGGGTAAGCGAAAAATCCCGTCCAGTGACTGCGAACGTTCGAGTGCAGCGCTCAGGATAGAGAAATCGGCATCCTCGCGCGTCAGCCCGAGATCGGCTAGGAAGGCAAGCTTGTGGTATTGTTGACCTGCACTTTTGTGACTGTTGAGCACAGTGCCTGGCCAGTCCTGCATTTCATCGATTAGTCCTGTGACCAGTGGATGAGCCAGCAAGTTTTGCCGGATTGTCTGAACCGCAGGGCTAGTTAACTCATAGCCAGCAAGATCTTGTAACGCACGAAAAGCGACCCATGGTTCTGCGGCATTAAGCAAATGAGTGACGATCGACATCCGAGTACCTCCTCCCGGTTTAGGGTGGCCGGCTATAAGCGGATCAAGATTAGTCGAGGCTGTTAGCAATCCCCTCAGTCGTTTGCGGTGATTTGAACGGTGTTTGGAATGGTTGAAAACCAACTTTCAAGGAATTTGTCGGGCAAACCGCAGCACATTCACCACATCGAATACATTCAGCGACGTTTGCGTGATGTGGAACAGCAACGGCCATAGGACATTGCTTGGTACAACGATTGCAACTGATACATGTTGACGGTTCAAAATGCACCCGGTAGGCGCTGACTTTGTTAAAAAAACCATAAATGGCGCCGAGTGGACACACGTAACGACAAAATGGACGGGGCGTCACTGTGGCTAATGCCAAGAAGATGACGAGCAAAAGCCCTTTCCAGCCAAAAAGCCAGCCAGCTAAAGCGCGAAGTTGATCGTTAACCGACACCAGCGGAATGCCAGCAAAAAGTGTGCCGGATGGACAAATATATTTGCAAAAATAGGGGTCGCCAAACTGGCCAGTAAGCGTTGGAATAAAAGGTAAAAGAATAACGAATAAGGCCAAAATGACATATTTGAGTTGCTTTAATGCGGTATGCAGCGCAGGAAGTTGTTTCTCGAGATAATACTTTGGCGTTTGGATTTTGTACAGCAGCTCTTGGACCCACCCGAATGGACAAAGCCAGCCACAAACTGCCCGACCAGCAAGCGCGCCAGTCATGGTTAGAAAACCTATAACATAAAAGGAAATTTTTTGGCGCGGATCAGCTAATGCATTCTGCAACGCCCCAAGTGGACACGAACCTAAAGCTCCCGGGCAAGAGTAACAGTTCAGACCAGGCACACATGCGTTTTTGAGTGGGCCTTGATAAATCGTCCCCTTGAAAAATCCTGCCAAATAGCCATTCGTACCCAGTAAATACAACCCTTGAAACCATTTGCGCCGCTTCTGTTGCGCGGAAAGTGGCGAAAGGTGCCTAGCACGTGCCTGGCGCTTGCCAGGTGATTTTTTATCCGCAGTCATCAGCCGATACCAATACAACCCAGACAAAGCTGGGTTGCACGTCGCCAAAGCGCAAGCATATCACCGCGGGCAATTCCGCCCACGAGCAAGACAAGGCCTAAGCCGAAAATCAAAAGGCGCGTCGTTTTAACAGTCATAGCGAGCCTCCATGGGTTGGGTTGGTGACTGGCACGTGCCAGTCACCAACCTTACATAACGCTGTCGAGCATGTCACTTAAAGATTGTTCGACGCCGTCTCCAAAGCCGGTCAGGGAGTTAACAACGGCGCTGTCCTGGACGATGACGAAATTGGGGATACCGGTAACACCGAAGGCTTGGGCGATTTCGCCGGCGAGGTCGGTGTTGATTTTAACGACGTGGGCTTTGCCGGCATAGGTTTCGGCTAATTTTTCGATGGTTGGGGCAGCGGCGCGACAGGGTCCGCACCATTCGGCCCAGAAATCAATGAGGATCGGTTCTTTGGTGGCGGCCATATAGGCAGTGAAATCTTCGATCACGACGTGATCATTGGTTGTCCCATTCCAGACGAGTTCATAAACTGCGTCCGTACTCGTTGCGTCAGCTGCAGGTTTTGCTGTACCTGGAAAAATCAGTGGGACAAGGACGACGGCGAGGATTGCCAGAACGGCTAAACTCACTACAGCATAGACACCAATTTTAATTTTGCTTTGATAATCAACCATGACACGCTCCTATGGGCGACTGGTAGCCGCAAGATGACCGGATTGGCCGGTAAATTTGAAATAGATTAGCACAGTTGGTCATCGGTTGCTGTGCTAAAAGTCACACGAGCAGGGCGTTTATTTGTACTGGCGCTTGATTTTTTTAGTCGTTGTTTTTTCGAATTCACTGGTCCGCAAGTCAAATTCGCGGATGTATTTATAAGTGACGGTCCCATGATTCACGTCGCGAATAATCCGGTCAATGGCTGCGCGGACAGCGTCCGAATTCAAGGCGACATCCCCGATGGATGCTTTGACTTTTTCTTCATTCGGGAAAATATCGACACGCACAACGGACTCTCCATCTGCATCAATGCGAGCGGATACGAGGCACTCAGCGATGAGCTCGTGCTGCATCAATTTGAATTCGATTTCTTCTGGGAAAATATTTTTGCCATTTTTAGCGATAATGACATTTTTTTTGCGCCCAGTAATGATCACGAAGCCATCTTTGTCAACGAATCCCAAATCACCTGTATGGAAAAAGCCGTTATCATCGATCGCTTCCTTGGTCGCTTCTTCGTTTTCGTAATAACCCATCATCACGTTCGGACCCTTGCCGATAATTTCGCCGATCCCATTCTCATCAGCATCGACGATTTTGATTTCTACACCCGGTAAAGCCAAGCCCGCTGCGCGGTCTTTGTAGTCGACATCACGATTGAGCGCGAGAATCGGGGCACATTCAGTTAGCCCATAGCCTTGGACGGTTTCGATGCCAAGATCTCGCATGCCTGATAAAATCGCCGGATCAATCGCGGCACCCCCAGCGATCAGCATCCGCAAGGATCCACCAAATGTACTGTGGACTTTTGCAAACAGCGAGCGTCGTTTGTCGACACCAACCTTGCGCAGTAGCCCGGAAATTTTTAAGCCTAAGCGGAATTTTTTAGCCAGTTTAGGGTCGGATGTGGCTGATTTGATGATGCGTTTGTAAAATAATTCCAACATCAGCGGTACGACAAGCATCATCGTGACCTTAGACTCCTGCATGTTGCGCGTAATGTGACGTAAGCCTTCACAGACCGCTACCGTGGCGCCACGATAAACGGGGCAGAGGAAGCCGCACGTACTTTCATAGGTGTGATGGAGTGGCAGAACGGACAAGAAAACGTCCGACGGATCGACGTATAGCATCTGACACATGGCTTGTAAATTGATGCAAAGGTTGCGTTGGTTGAGCATGACGGCTTTAGACATTGCCGTGGTTCCGGACGTGAAAAGCAGCAGTGAGAGGGCTTCGGTGTCGATCGGGGCCTGGAGAAATGCTGTTTCTCCAGCTGCTAAGGCCAGATGGCCCTGCGCTAAACAATCCCAGAAATATTGATCACCCTCAACTTTGGGTTGATCCATGCTAATAAACACTTTAACATTCGGAATCTGACTGCGGATCGCATCGACTTCTTTTTGTTTGGAATTCGCAAAAATCAAAACATCGGCATGCGAACGATTCAGCAAGTTCGCGATTTCACCTTCAGGCAATTCTTTGTCAAGTGGCACAGAAATGCCCGTGCCATTGAGGGTCGCGAGATAACTGACGTACCACTCATAGCGACTTTCGCCGAGGATCGCAATCCGGGTGTTTTGCAAACCATTAGTGAAAAAATACGTACCGAGGGCATCAACATCTTTCGCATATTGTTGATAAGACACCGCCAAATAAGGGCTTGATTTTGCATCAGAATCTGCAGGGGGAGTGACCTGAATCGCCGCAATTATTGACTCGGGCGTAGCCTGGACATGGTCGGCGCGATTTTCAGTGAGTGCCCGGGGGTCTTTAACCATGAAGGCTGTTTTGGCACCATATAATGTGGCACTTTGGGCGAGCATGTCCCGGAGGTCTGCGATCGGCCGGACGTCATAAAGCGGGATGTTTTTCATGGCAAAGTCTCCTTCAAAATTGTGATCAATGCTTCATTAAATAGATCGGCATGGGACTCCATCGGCATATGGCCAGCGCCTGGAATCAGAACGCTCTTGATATCGGGACGGAGTTTCTGAATTTGAGCAAGAACTGACTGGGGCACCCAGGTGTCCTGCTCTCCCCAAATCGCAAAAACAGGCACTTCGAGGTCACTGAGCAGGGTCGCGGGAACGCTACCGGCGGTGCGGACAATATCGCCCAACACGCGCCCGGTGCCCTGAATCATTAAAGGTGCCTGATAATGTGCAAATTGTTCAGCGGTGGGCTGTTGTTGAAAAGCATCAGCAAGGGTCGGTTGTAACTGTGCGGGGGTCCTCAGATAAAAGTTGAAGATGACCTGAACCCAGCGATCAAGTGGTGGAAAGCGCATCAAAACCGGGACAAAGGATGGTCTGTTATCAAATATCGCCCCATCGATGAGAATTAACTTTTGCGTGCGCTCAGGGTGTGCTATGGCCATTGCCAGCGCGGTACCGCCACCCATTGAATGCCCCGCTATAGACCAGGATGAGTCTGCCAAATCCGCGTCAAAGCGATTCTGATCGAGGTCATCGAGTAATTGCCAGAGCCAGTCGCTGCGTTGAGCTTGGCTGTGATCGAGTCCGGCCTTGCGGCTACTGTAGCCAAAGCCAGGCAGATCGACGGTAACCACCGTGTAGCCAGCCTGATTCAAGGCGTCGATATTCTGTTGCCAATTGTTCGTTGAACCACCGAAGCCGTGAATCAATAAGATCTTGCCGACTGGTGTCGCAGCATCCCAGATTTGGTAATGCAAATCCACGCCGGAAGCATCAAAATGCTCGCTGTTTTCGTAAGGTTGAACGGGTAATGCAACGGAGTGCAAATCGGCAGGGATGAGATAGGGTGCAACAACCAAGATAATTAAAAGCGCGATCAAAAAAATCAGCGCCGACTTCAGCAGACGTTTCCAGAACGGATGCGTTTTCTTTAACATACTTTTTTATTATACAACACTTGTCAAAAATCGCTGATCCATCTATGCCGCATTTCACGGTATTTAATCGCTGTTTTTATCGCGATTGACCGTCAAAAAACCGTTGACAATGCCGCTAGCCCTAAGATAAAATAATCAAGCCGCGGGGCATTAGCGCAGCTGGGAGCGCACGACACTGGCAGTGTCGGGGTCAGGGGTTCGATCCCCCTATGCTCCACCACCGGAAACCGCTGAGGCTGTAAGCCTTGGCGGTTTTTGTTTTCGCTAAGACGGATCAGAAGATGGCCCTCATCATCATCCATATAAATTGCACGAACCACTCAAAATGATCATAATAAAATAAAGGCCTCCAAAATTTCAACGAGGGCAGTAGGTTATATCGGATAACCTCACCTGTTGAAAACCAAAGGAATGGTCAACTACATGCAATCTGATCAAACGCTTGATGAGCAGGTAATTGCTTGGCAAAGCTCCCACGATGAAATTTGGGCTGAACGTCTGATGACGAAATATCGACCCTTTATATTAAAGACGGTTGCGTCTGTTTCTGGACGCTATATCGAAATTGAAAACGACGATGAATTTAGCATCGGTCTGCAAGCGTTTTATGAAGCAATGAACCGTTTTGACCACCGTGGGAGTTTTTTAGCCTTTGCCAAGTTGGTCATTGCTAGTCGAATCAAAAGTTATTGGCAAAAGGAAAATCGCAACCAGACGGTGTGTCTCGATGAATTGGATGTAGTAGCTGACGATGTCGATCAGCTGATTAACGAGCTCAGCATGGCTCAAGATATTCAACGATTCTCGGGAGTTTTGGCCGACTATAATCTAACCTTCAGCTTATTAGCGACCAAATCACCCAGACACCGGGATACTCGGGAAGCGGTATTGTCAATCGCGAAGCGGATTGCCGCATCCGAGCGTCTTTTAGAGATGCTCCGAAAAAAGAAGCGTTTACCAATTCGAGAAATCGTCTTGCAACTTGCGGTCAGTCCTAAAGTCGTCAAACGCAATAAAGTTTACCTATTGGCAGCCGTGTTGGTCTTCACCCAACCTGACACGGAAATGGCCGCTTGGTTACGCGCAGTAAGTGGCGATCCGGTAAGATGAGCGGCCGTTTTGGAGCGTTAAAAGACTTTCGAGTGTACCGCCTAGATAAGTCCCCAAAAATAATGAAGTCCCCGTATTCTATGTTGAACTCAGGACACCAGAATGGAAGTGAAATCATGAATCGCAAGGCACTCATTTTAGAAATTCAGCACAAAACGGCTGTTATCCTCACAGAAGATCACGAATATTTAAAGATTCGTCTTCAACCGGGGTATGCAGTTGGCCAAACGATTCAAGTTTCGCCAGAGGATTTGTTCTTGGCTGTCCGGGAAAAAGGGGGCGTTTATATGTCGAAAAAATGGATAACCGTGGTTGCTAGTTTGGTTCTAGTCGTAGCAATCGGTGTATTAGCTGTGCAGTTTGGTCAGACTCCGAATCACGACGCGGGCACGGCAGTATTATCTGGCAACACCAGTTCAACCGAAGCGGCTTCACAGCTTGAATCGGTTACAGCAACAGCACAAATTGGCAATCCGGCCGTTGCAGTCTTGGCGATTGATATCAATCCCTCCATGGAATTGCAATTGAATGCTGATGGGCTCGTCGTTGCGTGGCAGGCGATGAATCAAGATGCCGAAAAGCTGCAGTTTGGCGAGTTAGTTGGCATGCCTGCTGAACAGGCTGTCGAGAAAATCATTTTGGCCGCACAAGCTGCCGGATTTCTTGACAGCGACACGGAAACTGATGATTTTGTTGTGTTAGCCATGGTGCCACTTGTTGAACAAGATGACGTGACCGAACCGCTCTTTACGCGACTACAGACACGATTACACGAACAAGTCCGACTTCAAATTGACTTGGAAAACGTTAACTTGGTCATGGTTCAAGCCACGGAGCAGTTGCGTATTCAGGCACATCAGGAAGAAATTGGCTTAGGTCTACATGTGATGAATCAGAAAGCCCTTCAAGCACATTTAGATGAAGCAAAAACTGTCCGCGAGTACTTTGCCAATCAAGAACGACGTCAATTAGCTGAAGAAGCTGGCTACGTCTGGCAAAGCCAGTATGGCGGTTCTGAAGAAGGGCCCGGCCAAGGCACGCAGCAACAGTCTCGCGAATCGACTGGCAACAGTAACCAAGGGGAAACCTCCGGTTCCGGCAATGGCGCGGCGACTGACGACACAGAAGAAGTCGCACAAGCAGGGGCAAAAGGCTCGGGCGGTTAAGTAAGATCTTTGCTGTCAAACCAAATGAACAAGCGCTGTCTCCGGGGAATTAGGAGGCAGCGCTTTTTTGTGTCCGCTTCACGTAGAAGCGGTTCAAACAGTTCCTATTAGATGCGACACATTTGCTTCATTTTTAGATTAAAATGACGTTATTTTTACATTTAATGCTATTATTATTTACATTTTGTAATAATTAATTGTTAAACCCATAAACCCCCGGTGGTAAAATGAATTTGAGGGAGTCGGTCATCATTACAGCATGCGAATTAGCTTATCAGCACTGCGGATTATCGTCTGATTAGACGATAACAGAATCATTTTTCAGACCGTCAATTCGGCCTTAATCTTTTTCTTGGTACAAGATCGATCTGATCTGATTTGCAACCCAAATCAACAGACCAGACCGAGTGGAGGTTAAGTTTATGAATGGCAACCCTAAAATCACTCAAAAATCAAAATCTTTAGTTGCTTTTATCTTGGTTCTTTCTGTTCTTGTCTTATCACCAGGCTCTATTGCCTCGGCTTCAGGTAGTGGAGGCAGCGGGGGGCTCGTAACACTCGCAGTCACTGTTTCTGGCTTAGCAAACAATAGTGGAATAGCAATCACTGCCGAGAAAGAAATTGATGGAATTCTCACATTTTACTTCAGCACGACAAACGCCAGTGGAGTTGCAATTTTCAAAATTCCTTTCGGCGGCACTGTGCACGTCACGGGCGAACCGATCTCTGGCTACTCGACACCTTCGGCTGATGTCGTTTTGCGACAGTTGAAGGGCAATCTGAGTCTTAACTGCGAGCTTCAATATGTGATTTCAGTTGAAACAATCCCTGTCACCGGTGTATCGGTCGCACCTGAAAGCAAATCGCTTTTTATTGACCAAACAGTCCAACTAGAAACGACAATTGAGCCACTTAATGCCAGTAACCAGGCGGTGAACTGGTCTTCTGACCATCCAGCGATCGCAACAGTTGATTTAAATGGCTTAGTGACCGCTGTTGCCGGAGGCACTGCCCAAATAACCGCAACAACGGCTGATGGCGCTTTGACAGATTCGTGTGCGATTTCTGTTTTGGTCATTGAAAGTGTGAGCACATTAACTGACATGGATGCGGCACCTGGATCGATTCTTGCACTACCACAAACAGTCATGACAAACTTGAGTAGCGGTGGAACCTATCCAGCCTTTGTTACATGGACACTACCAGCCAATGCAGAAAATGCATCGATTTCACTAGTTGAAAGTATCCAATATTTGAATCTTGAAACAGACGCAACAGGCACTTATGCTTTGATAGGTGATGTTGAATATACGACTGACACAGCAGCCCTGAACATCAACGTCTCGACAGCACCGGTCTTACCTATTCAGACAGCTGACCTCAGTTCGGATACACTCAGCTTGTATATCGGTCTTGATCGAGACACAGCTTTACTCACGTTGACAGTTAGACCTGAGGGCGCCGATACAAGTGCACTGATCTGGCGGAGTTCCAATGAATCGGCCGTCCAGATTTTTTCCGTCACTGCGGACAACAAAACGGCCACAATCAAGGGCGTAGCTCCCGGTGTAGCGACGATTAGTGTATTACTCCCCACTACGCCTGAAACAACGCTAGATACTTGTCTGGTTTCAGTCGCACCTGATCCCTTGTTGACAGACGCTGCCTTTATTGTCGCCACGTTGGCTGATGATCCAGCACCGGTCGACCAATTCGCAAAAAGAGAAGATGTCTATATTCGATGCTATGATTTACCTGATGGCGATTATCATATCCGAGTCACCGACAAAGGTAAAAGTACACCACTTGGCACAGGCGAAGTGGTGGTGGATGGAACCGACTCAAATAACGATGGTGTGATGGAATTTCTGTATAATCTGTTCATTGAAACTGGATTTACTTTGACCAGCAATTACTCCGTGTCCTATTTCATCGAAATGAGCACAGATGCTTCATTCCCAGCTGGTGATGATGAGGTAACGGGTCTTCCAAAGACATTTGTCGACAATTTCAAAATTACGTCACCTGTACCCACTCTACCTAAGGAATATGTCTACATCCTTGTCCAAGAAGAAATAGGAGGTCGTGAAGGATTACCTTCGGACAAGATCATTGGTCATCATGTTATCCTTTGCCGCGAAATTGATTTAGGAACAGCTGCAGAATATGAAGATTATATATTGCAATACGGACCAGAAGGCCACCCCGTCTTTTCAGATGAAGTCAAACTGACTGGCCATGTCGGAGAAGATGGTTGGGTCGACTGGGACATTCCGAAGGAAACGCTCAAGATTGGTGGGTATATCCTGTTGATGGAGCTACCGGGAGGATATATCTCAAATCTCAACTTGCCTAATCCTGAAACAGACGACGGTTCCTTGCTGAAGGAAATTCACATTACTAGAAACACACCTGTTTATCGGAATATTATCGTCTCCAACCAAGGAACACCGTAAATCACAAACGTAACCCGAAGTCGACTATTCTACGAAGGGGGGGTGCGAACGAGCCCCCTCTTCGTATGATTATGTCTCTTTGGTGGCGGTAACCAAAGAGGGCACGTTCATCTGCGACGTAGAAAAGCTGCTTTCATTGGCCTTGAATGGGTATCTGCTTCACAGACAAACTCAAATTCTTCTGGTGTCAGATATTGGATTTCATAATCTAACCCACTTAAATTTTCATACTGATCAACAAAAGAAACTAAATGATTATATGAGCCTTCACAGATATTGACATAAACATTTTTGATCTTGGAAACTGCCGTGTGCTCAATCGCTTCCCACAAATCGCGAATATCAAATTCTTCAATAAAAGCCCCGACTTCTAAAGCTTCTAGTTCACTGGCCATGCCACGTGCAATCAATGCATCATAAAGCTCCTGGATGTCAGGATCGCCGAAAACACCAATTTCATCGATGATCGGGTCAGCCATGTCATATCGATCGAGGATCTTTTTGATGGCATCCATGTGTTTTTGCTCGCTGAGAGCTATTTGATCAAAAACTGGGTTGTTCCACTGTTCCCCCAACACCAAATAGACATCGCGCGCCATTTTTTCTTCTTCGCGGATGAATAGCAGATCTGCGGTTTCAATGTCACTGAGGGGGGATACTGCTAATGCAGAGACAGTACTGGGGCTGGCAATCAAAACGACCGCCAAAATCAGACTTGTGAACATTTCTTTTCTCATTTTCATGTTGTGATCCATCCTTACTTCATAAGACATGTCTTTGAGCCTCGCTTCAAGGTATAAATACTGTGGACTGTTGTGATTAATCAGACACTATAAAATACTGAACACCAAGCGAAATTAGAGACGATTTCAGGCGTTAAAAATCACTGAAGACCACGTCATTTTTGACGAATCGCTATTAATAAACAGTTTTTCAATGGATTCGCTGATCATTTAAGTCATCACAAATCCTTTAAAAACCTCACACTTTTTCAACACAACTCAAATCTATGCTTAAGACATAAGACACATGCTGTGTCGGAAAGCAAGGTAAAACATATGAAAACACGTAAATTACTCATCGCCCTCTCACTCGTTGTAACCATTATGGTTGCATTTGCAAGCGTCTCTTTTGCCGCTTCGATCTATGGCTCCCCGGCTGAAATTATCGCAGGTCTCACTGGCAAAACAGTCGACGAAGTCAATGCAGCACGCGAGGATGGAGAAACCTACGGGGAACAAGCTGTCGCAGCCGATGTGCTCGATCAATTCCATGCCGAACGGATTATCGTGATGGAAGATCGCTTGAATGCATTAGTCGAAGATGGTCGCCTCACACAAGCCGATGCCGATGCCCGTTTGGCAACGATGACGGCTGCCATCGCAGACTGTGATGGTACAGGCACCGGTGTTGGCCTCTCTGGCGGCGTAGGTTTCAAAGGTGAATTGGGTGCCCGTGATGGCACAGGCTACACCGAAGATGGCGCTCGTGGTAACGGCGGCCGCAGGGGTGTTGGTATGCAAGATGGAACCGGCGCTGGGACTGGCGTGGGTGGTGGAATGATGCAAGGCAATCTTGATTGCACCGCAGATTTGACCTAAGCGTTAAGACAACCTCGTTCTACTTATTCTTGAAAGACCTTCAGCTTCGTCGTTAAGACGTGTGCTGAAGGTCTTTTTTCGTTGCATATCATATTTGCCCAAGTCCACGATAAGGGCTAATCTGCATATATACTTTCAAGTAACAGCGCGATGTTTAAATCCCGAGCAAAATCAGGGAGGTTTATCGATGCCATATGAATTGATCTCGACATTATCGACACCCAGAAACAATGATCAATCCCGCAACTATCCGGTCATTTTTGCAATTCACGGGCGTGGCAGCGATGAACAAGACATGTTACAAGCGCTGTCAACATTAAAAGATGATTGTATAATCGTCTCGATTCGCGGACCTCATGCTCAAGGCAACGGTTATTCGTTCTTTCCAATCATTCGCCTCGGTTCACCGGAAATCGACGCGTTCAATGAAATCGTCGAAGCGTTGATGAAATTTATCATGGACGCCGACAACAAATATCCGATTGATCCAACCCAAAAATATCTATTTGGTTTCAGTCAAGGTGCAATTCTCTCCATGACGCTCGCTTTAAAAATGGGCAGCCACATCCGCGGCATCGTCGCGCTCAACGGCTATATCCCCAAACACATCCGTGAATCTCTCGAAAATAAGTCAGTCAAAGCAGTCGACATATCCATTTTTCACGGGATCGCTGATCAGATCTTTCCAGTTACGATAGGCCGTGAAAACGCCCAGTATTTTACTGATGCTGGCGCCCAGGTCACTTACGGCGAATATGAAGTCGCCCACGATATTTCTTTTGAAGAACAGGAAGCCTTTACAAACTGGTTCCGCCAACGGTTTATTTGATTTTGAGCGATTCATTTAATTTTGATACTCATTTTGTTGAAAATCTCTCGAGTTTCATCAAGCAAAAAACGCCTATCCGTTGAGGATAGGCGTTTTTATCATTGATGGCCGGTTATTGAATGCAGAGGAGGTGACACTCAGAAACACGGGAGGCACTAGCAGCTGATATTATTCCGTTAGATTCTTTTTGACTTTGAGGTACTCTTCTTCTGAGATTTCACCTTTGGCATAGCGATCATTTAAGAGTTTAAGCGCGGATGCAGTCTCAACATGGTAGCTGGAAGTCGAACCGAAATTGTTCTGACTAGATGAATTGCCCGCGCGTTTTGCAAGACGAATGAGCCAGACGATGAGGACAATAAAAAGGGCGAGAATAGCTAGTCCGAAAAGGCCTTGCCCGATCATCCCGACCCAACCGTAGTTACTGCCATAAAACCCATCCATCATCGATCGGCCGTCATACGAACGGCCACCAAAAGTGCGGGTGCACAGGGATGCGAGTCCTGAGATAGAATTGTTCATCATGTGATTTTCTCCTTTATTTGGGCGTCCTTCGTTTCGAATTGAAGCAAATTTGACGTCATGTGTCGTTCTATAGATTCATTGTAGGCGTCAATTGTGATGACTTTGTGATATCCGAGTGAATATATATGATTATTTTGTCAATTGACGACAATCGATTCAGATTGATATACTGTGGCCAAGACGATTCGGAACTGGCGGACAGATGTGGGATACCACAGGGGACCGAATCTTATACGTCTTGTCGACCGCCTGGGCAACAGTTATGTTGACTCAGGTTTTTTTGTGCTAAAAAAGCACGGGAGGTCGTAAATGGATAATATTTTGCAGCAACATCGCTCGTTCAAAGTCGGTCGGTGGCTAGAGATCATTGATGTCGCTGATTTCATTGTGCAAAACTACACACCCTATACGGGCGATGAAAATTTTCTGCAACCGGCTACTGCCCGCACACAGCTGATCAACAGCAAATACAACCGCCTGCGCTCAATCGAAATCGAATTGGGCGGTGTTTTGGATATCGACACAACGACAGTGTCTTCCCTGACCAATTATCCCGCTGGTTACCTCGACAAAGATCTCGAACTGATCGTTGGATTGCAAACAGCGCGCCCGTTAAAGCGTGGGGTGAATCCATTTGGCGGTATCCGCATGGCGGAAAAAGCTTGCGAGGACTACGGTTACGCACTCTCGGATTCCGTGCGGGAACATTTTCGCTATCGGACGACACATAATGATGGGGTGTTTCGGGTTTACACCCCTGTAATGAAAGCAGTTCGCAAAGCGGGCGTTCTGACAGGCCTGCCAGATGCTTATGGGCGCGGCCGAATAATCGGTGATTATCGCCGAGTCGCACTTTATGGTGTCAATCGTCTAATTGCGAGTAAAGAACAAGATCGCCTAGCCCTCGGCGAAGCGGATATGACCGAGGAAAATATTCGCTTACTTGAAGAACTTTATCGCCAGATCGATTTTCTCGAAAAGCTAAAAGAAATGGCCGGCCAATACGGCTACGACATATCACTTCCAGCGACCAATGCCCATGAAGCCATTCAATGGCTCTATTTTGCATATTTAGCAGCGATCAAAGAGCAAAACGGGGCAGCCATGTCGCTCGGTCGGACGACGACATTTATCGATATATATCTTGAACGCGACCTGGCGCAAGGCGCGCTCACAGAAAGTGGCGCCCAGGAACTAGTCGATGATTTCATTTTAAAATTACGCATGGCACGCCAGTTGCGGACTGCCGAATATAATGAACTTTTCGCCGGCGATCCAACATGGGTCACCGAATCTGTCGGGGGGATGGGTGTTGATGGTCGGACAATGGTCACTCGGACCGCCTACCGCTATTTGCACACCTTGCGGACACTTGGCCCAGCACCGGAGCCGAACCTGACTGTGCTCTGGTCAACAGCCCTGCCGCAACCATTTCAGCGCTATTGCACCCAACTTTCAATCGAAACCGATTCGCTGCAATACGAAAATGACGACTTGATGCGGCCCCGCTACGGCGATGATTATGCAATTGCTTGCTGTGTTTCAGCTGGTCGAGTCGGCAAAGATATGCAATTCTTTGGGGCGCGCTGTAATTTAGCCAAAGTCCTTTTACTCGCGCTAAACGGTGGCCGGGACGAGGTCTCTGGGGAACAGATCGGTCCAGTCATGGCACCTGTCGCTGCTGATCAACCGCTTGACTATGACGATGTCATGCAGCGTTTCGAATTTTATCAGCGCTGGATCAGCCGCCTTTATGTCAACACGATGAATGTCATTCATGCGATGCACGATAAATATGCCTATGAAAAAATTCAGATGGCGTTGCATGACACGAAAGTCAATCGAGTGATGTCCTTTGGTATGGCCGGGTTGTCGGTCACCGCCGATTCGCTGAGCGCGATTCGTTTTGCGAAAGTTACCCCGATTCATGATGATCGCGGTGTGGTTACGGATTTTTCCACCGTTGGCGACTTCCCCTGTTACGGCAATGACGATGACCGCGTTGACTCGATCGCCGCTTCCCTTTGCAATAATTTCCTCGCAGACCTAAAGCGAACCCCGTGTTATCGCGATGCCCAACACACGCTTTCGGTGCTCACTATTACCTCCAATGTCGTTTATGGCCAGAAAACTGGCGCGACACCAGATGGCCGCCTAAAGGGAGAACCATTTGCACCTGGTGCAAATCCGATGCATGGCCGGGAAAAAGCTGGCGCGTTAGCGGCTCTAAATGCGGTCGCCAAAATTCCTTATGACAGCTGCCGTGACGGTATTTCCTGCACAATGAATTTCACGCCGTTTGCCCTTGGCAAAACGCTTGAAGAACAGGTCAGCAATCTCGTCGCGATGCTCAATGGTTACTTTTCGCAAGAAGCCCATCATCTTAATGTTAATGTCTTAAATCGTGAATTGCTCGAGGATGCAATGGCTCATCCGGCGAAATACCCAGATCTAACGATTCGCGTGTCCGGCTATGCTGTTCATTTTAATCGGTTGTCACCCGAGCAGCAGCGTGAAGTCCTCGACCGCACATTCCATGATCGCTTGAGTTAATCGCAAGATGATTTTACCCAAAAGTTCTAAATCCACGTCGATCGGCTATCTCCATTCGTACGAAACACTCGGTACACAAGATGGACCAGGTTTACGGCTCGTGGTTTTTCTACAAGGATGCCCCCTGCGTTGCCAGTACTGCCATAATCCCGATACCTGGGATATTCGCGGCGGGACGCCTGTGACAACTTCCGAAATTGTTGAAAAAGCGCGGCGGATGAAGCCATATTTTGGGGCGACAGGCGGGGTGACGATTTCCGGAGGTGAACCGTTAGCCCAAGCCAATTTTCTACTTGATTTACTTGTAGCGTTGAACCGCGAGCAGATTCATGTTGCGCTGGATACAAGCGGCTGGTTTAGTGGTCCGCATGCCTTGCTCGAAGCAATTTTGGTGCGGACTAATTTGGTTTTACTCGATATCAAGCAACCTGATCCGCACGCATTTCGCATGTTAACCGGTCAGTCCCAGCAGCCACTACTCACACTACTGACGACTGTCGAACGCCTGGGCACGGCCATTTGGATTCGCCAGATCATCGTCCCGGGCTTGAATGACACATCAAACGATTTGCTAGCCTTCGTTGCATTTTTGAGTCGCTGGCCAGCACTTCGAATTGCTAAATATGAGCTACTCGGATATCACACACTCGGTCTTCAGAAATACACGGCATTGGGCATTGATTATCCAATAAAGGCTATTGATGCCTTGCCGATAGAACGTTTAAAGACTTTGCAGGCAGAACTCGATCAACTGACCCCCTGATTTTCGCAACAAAGCGGAAACCCTCTGTTCATCCCCATGCGGCTGCCTATACTGAGTATAGGAGGCTTGAGATGAAAATTCGCATCGAACCATTGCCTGCAGGTAAGGAATCTGAAATCATCCTTTACTGTCATGATCAGGACAGCGAAGCTTTACGCCTACTCGATTTCTTAAATAGCACCAGACGCAAATTGATCGGTCACCGCGACAATGAACTCGTGATGATCGATCCCGAGTCTATTTACTATTGTGAATCAGTCGATGATCATGTCTATATCTATTTAAATGACCAGGTGATCGAGTCACGCAATAAGCTCTACGAAATCGAGCGCGAGGTCTTGGAATCGCCACTTTTTCGCGCTTCACGCTCCCTAATTGTGAACAGCGCAATGATCGTTTCAGTTCGCCCGCTTTTCGATGGTCGTCTAGAAGCTCACCTGAAAAATCGAGAACGCGTCATCATCTCGCGAAATTATGTACCTGATTTAAAGCGTAAACTGGGGATTTAGTGGCGCAATTCAGGTGAACCAAGGAGTTCATATGTTGATTAAATTATTTGTAAAACAAATCTTTCGGGACACGGTCAAGGCCTGTGGATTACTGACGTTAGTGTTTGTGGTCATCTTATTCTTCAATCCGCAACTTTCTGTCAGTCGCAACACGCTGTTTCAGATTTGCTTATTGGGCTTTTCGCTAGCCTCGTTTAAATTGGCCTTTCTGGATTTTGAAGGACACGATGCAAGTAACCAGTTAAAAAGCTACATTGTCTTTTCGACAACTGGCGGATTGTCACTCTTGGCCCTCTTATTCTTTTTGACACCGGGTGGGTTTGTTAACCGGTGGGATCTGATTATTTCGATTATGATTCCAGTATTTGCTGTTAAACAAATCGCAAATTCCATGATGTACTTTTCGACGCGTAAAGATGCAATTGAGGTCAACCAAAAATTAGATTCAATTACAAAGCAATAAACAATCGCATGTTGAAACGACTTGTGAATCTGATCCAGATTTTGTTGGACAGACGCGAATGCATCGTATACGAGCTGAACATCTTTTCTGGCTTTTGAACTGAAAACAATGATTTCACGATTGAACAGATCAAGTAAAATGCAGATATAATGCCACTTGTAATTGACCCTGACATAGATCAAATCGCTGCCAATGACTGCATGTTGCTCCTGGCTCGCAAACTGGCGATCAAGTTCATTGGGTATCGCCGCATCATTGGTCTTTCCCTTCAGGTTCCTGAATTTGCTTTTAGTATAAGAAGATTCCAAACCTTGTTCCTTCATGATGCGGCAGATTCTACGCCGGGAAATCACCATCCCTTGTTTTGACAGTATGGCTTTAATTTTTATGCTACCGTAGACACGTCTGTTATCAAAGTACGCCGCTTGGATTTCCGCAATGACCTTGCTGTCATCCATTCGGCCGGTTATTTCATATTCCCGCAATATCTCAGATCAAGGTTTGCCAGCGTTGTATAATTTCACAACCTGGCGTTTGAATTCATCTGTAAAGGTTCGGCGTTCTCTTTTCGATTGTCCATGCTTATTTCTCCATGCTCGGATAGTTTAGCATGACCTTATTTTTTCTGTTCGACTAATTGTAGCCAATCCATATAATATCTTCTGTTAAATTGTCGACATGTTTCAAATTACTTTTATTTTCTTCATGTATGTAGTTTATATGATTTCCCAAAGACTAATTGATCTAGTAGCCCTTTAATCATTCCCATGAAAGGGTTTGCGAATTCCAATCTTTATGCCAAATCTCATCTTTGGTCATCGCATCGTAAACAGGTGAAAGAAATTGTTCGATCTGATCTATCACCCGTTCAAATTGAAGAAGATCATCCCCGATTGTTTTTAGAAAATACCGCCATTTCACCTTCATTTCTGGATCAGATTTCAATTCGGTTACTCGAATGAAACTCTTATCGTCATGTGGAGTCTGTCTGGTTCGCAAAGTTTCGTGAATCGCTTTCTGCAGTTTCTCTCCAGAGAAGTTAAAGGTCTGCGCGAGATAATATATGTCATAAAAATCTTTCATACGTCCTGTCAACTCAAAGCGTTGAAGGATCGCATCTAATTTTTCTGCAATTGTACTTTCGATTGAATAGGTCATCAGGATCGGGGATTCATAATCAGCCAATTGAGTTTTAACCTGACGCTTTACTGCAGCAGGCACAATAACATCACCTACACCAATGTCGACATTGAAAGGAACTCGAACATTTTTAATTCTACCAATGATTTGCGCACTGACTCCCTGGTATAGTCTGTGCGGCGTGATTTGTTCGGTTTTTCTTGCCTCAAGGATAACAACATCATTATAACCGGTTGGTGTTGCCAGAATTTCAGCTAAGACTTCATCCATCCGACTCGGATCGCTTTCTATTTTTCGAAGCAAGAAGTCGATGTCGATTGTTGCCCGGCTTTCAAATCCTGTCAGCGTATAAATAAAAAGGCCTCCTTTCAGTACAAGGTTTTCCATATACCGAGACTTCGACAATCGCCTGAGAAACTCCTCCTGGAAGAAGAGTTGGAGGCAGTGCTGATAGCTAATACCTGAGTTTTTTGCTTTATTTTTTAGCTTTGCGAGGATAGATGCCCCTTGATCCATTTATATCCATACTCCAATCAGATTCTTGACTCTCGCCTGAACACGAAGCAATTTTGCATATTGAATCAGGCGGTAAATATCCTTGTGAGAGTCGTCAACATAATGACGGATTGCTTTGGTAAAGACTTCCTTATCCATTTTGTTCATGTATCTTAGGCAATCACAAATTGTTCTTTCTCTATCATAGATTTTAACGACATTTCCATCAATTTCGACTGAAGTCAGGCCCAGTTCGAGTAGACTAGGTTCGACATAGTAGGGTTTAACAAAGGGATAATCGATCTTGAATCGGGACTTTGGCGAATCTTTACTGACGGCAATTGTCCAGCGTAATGGGGTGCGATCACTGTAACCGTAATAATGTAATGCTGAAACCAGACAAAGTATCGCATCGGGAAACAATCGTTTGATAATAACAACCTCGCTCAGGTTGTCTTGTTCAATCCATTGATAATAACCGGTCCGGATCTTTTCGATCCGTCCCTGCTCTAAAAGCAATTGAATGTCCTTATAGTAGATTCGGGCATGGGAAAGATCTGCCGTGCGCAGCATCCCACCATGTTCAAAAAATAGTCTCTTGATTTCCTCTACTGGTTTCATTATTCATCCTTGTTATTAAATCACACTATTTCCAGTTATCCGGCGGACTGTTTAATAACAATACTAACAGAATTTGCTTGCATAATAAATACAAAAGTTGATCCATACTAACCAACGAGCGGAGACTTTGATAATTCCTGATTGTGATTGTATCATGTCAAAATAATCCGAATCTTGTTTGATCAATTTTCTTGCTCGCCATTTGTATTTTCAAACGCACGCGTGTATTTATTTGATCTTAATAAACGCACGCGTGTGTTTACGTGCGTTCTTTGTAACTAATAGATGTTCGAAAAGGAGGATATTCTAAATGCATCGATTCTTCCGCTTCTCTCGCGATCAATCAGGCGAGGTTTATGTCAATAGTATCTCCCGGGAAATACCGATGATTTTTTGGGGGAGATACTATTGACATAATACAATTCTTCACCGTGCACTCTGTACTTATGAACCCAGTCACGCAAGCTTCCAGGATCCTTTAAGCCGATATCCGCAGCAATGCTGCGCATGGATTCTCCCCCCACGAGGTGGCGCTTGATGGCAGATAGTTTCATTTCTCGAGAATAGCTTTGCTGCTTTTCGGGATCGGTGAAAATACTCGGACCATGTTTTAGGAACAAATTTATGTAACACTTTACGTTCGACATATCAATGCCATATTGCTTAGACAATTCGGCAATCGTGCGACCTTCTTCAAGATGCTCCAGAACAATTCTAAGTTTGATTTCTCTGGTCTTTTTCATAAATGAAATACCCCCGAAAATTATACCTTGCAGTACAACTTTCGGGGGTAATTTCATTTCGTTTGGCGGAGAGAGTCTACCACCGGTCCTAGGCACAGCGAAACAGCTATTAAACCTGGCAAGTTCAGTTGTCTCGCGAAGAGCTATTACTCAGTACAGCTATCAAAACCTGGATTTATTGAAAACTATCATTCCATCTTTAAAGGAATATCTGCATTAATCATCATACGCAAAATTCCCAACGGGAGAAAGCCTGGAATAGCTTATGAACTTGGCGAAGCAGCCATGTTTGAGGAACAACAAACACACTAAAAACGGGATAATCTCGAGTATAATAACTGTCTTGATCGGGTTAAGGCAACCATGAATATTCAATTGGATAATCATATTTTTGCAACATAATACCTATATCTTTTTTCGCCATGGGCTTCAAGATAATCCTGCTCAACCATTTCACTCAATATTTGACGCGTTTGAGACGCTTTCAATCCCAATATTTCCATAGCGCTGGAATTTGTAATTAGGTCGTTTGTTTTTAGATACTCAAGGACAGCCCTGTAGTTCGAATTGTCTATCGCCGGTCTATCGCCGGTTATCGCCGGTCTATCACTAGTTATCGCTGGTTTATCTTCAAAAGTTTTACTCTGATCAGCAATCGATTCAGGATATTCAAATGTCACACGCAAGAAATTTTGTGTGAATTTGAAAATCGACCGGTCATATTTTCTTAGAATTCTTGGAATACCAGAACCAATATGCTCAACAAGTTGGACATCTTTGAAAACTCGCATGAGCTCCCGGTTTCTTGGCGCAGAATATCCAAGGAAAAACTCTTCTTCCTGCATGTCAGGCATCAGTCCACCAGCTGAAGTGATTACAATTTTGTCAGAGTATATTTCAAAGACGGGTGGAATCTCGCGAATATAGTCATTATGGACGATCGCATTAACAATCGCTTCACGCAGAGACACCGGATCCACTGGAAAAGTCTCTTCCCGGATCGTGCTGGTGATCCTTGTTCGGGGGACATTTTCGATATCCATCCTGTTGAGCACATTGAATGTAGCCTTGATCAGCGAACAATAACCAAATTCTTTATTCTCGATCAAATCGACTTTATCGCTGCCCCGATACCTGGCAATCTTGATTGAGATACTGTTACGGTCTGCCAGTAGATAAGCGAAGTAATTAAGGCGACCGTCTTCCGTTAATAAATCCAACGACCGGGCAAATTGCTCATTCAATTCTAAACCATTCTCTTCGTAGTAAATCCTGAGTTGGGCAAAAGTCAGGTCCTGGTGTGGAGATGGGATGTTTTTCAATGATGTTCTTGTGCGCTTGGAGAAGGCAGATTCGATCATTTCATGTGTCATTGGCTGCGTTGAACTGCCAATCCGAATGTAAGCCCCTTCAGGTGACATCCCTTTTGAACGGATATAATAAGGCTTTTCGGTTCCACTTAAAACCATAACTTTTATGATCGTACGCTTTTCCTGTGTTTCAGTGGTGACTTCAAACAAGCCCATGGTCGGTGGAACAATATTGCTACGAATTCGATCGATAACCTTGCGCTGTACGACATCAATTTCATCAACACCGACAACTTGGCCGTCATCAGAAACACCAATATATAATATGCCACCTTCACGAGTGTTCAGGAATCCAACGATCTCTTTTTCAAGTTGATCGGTCAGTTTCAATTTGTATTCTGTCCTGTGATCTTCCAGCTGCATGATCAAACCTCATACAAGTATTAGTGCGCAAGCTATTGCGTGCAATATATTGCCTCATTATAGCATGGTGGAACTTGATCGCTCAGTCCCGTTCAATGATAGAGCATGCCGATTGCATGACCATTGGAACGGAGCACAACCATGGCAATTAGATCTAGAAAAGTCAAAAACAACCGATCCGAGTCTGGGGTACGGACAGGAAAAAGGGGTACTGTTTACGATGTTTTTATCAATCTCAAGACCGACACTGGATACAACATGTATTGCAAACGCGGCTTCCTTACTCGAAGTGATGCGTTCGCTCATGAGCAAGAGATTCTAGAAAATAGCATCAATCCATTGAAGCGAAAAGCCAATCAATTATTGAGTGAATACCTCACCACATGGTTGGATAACGGATTGAAAACCGAACGCTGGTCGCGAAATACAGCAGTCGGATATAAGAATAATATTCATAGGCATATTATTCCTGTGATTGGTCATTATCATCTTTGGGACATTACTCCAGAACACTGTGACAACGTGATGCGCCGAATGAAATTCAAATGCTACACGGATTCAGCTATTCATTATGTCAGACAGACATTGAGTGTGGCCTTCAATGATGCCTGTTCATATAGCTTGATCGATCGGAATCCGGTCATGTATACAATCACCAAGTTCAAAGCAAGCGACTTTAAGCCACAACTCTATGATATCAACATGATTGCCCGACTCATGAATGATCTTTCTGGCTCAGACTGGGAATGCTTTGTTCTACTGACAGGACTTTATGGTCTCAGGTGATCGGAAGCAATAGGTTAGAAAATGAGCTGCATCGACTTTAGTCGAAGATCAATTCTTATCAAAGAACAACTTTCGCCGAGGGAGCTTCGCAGAAAGGGTCAAATGACTTGTCATCTAAAAACCGTCAACAGCTTGAGAACGCTGTACTTGAGCGACCTGGCACTCGGAATATTCCTGAGACAATTGGAGCGGTTGCAACATCTTAAGACTTTGGCAAATAGCAAGACCCCTTTCGTTGATCAGGATTATGTCATTTGCCAAACGAATGGCAACCCCTATGAAGAAACTCATATGGCTAAGAAATTTCACATGCTGACTGAACAGCTCGGTTATCCTAGATGTCGTATTCACGATCTTCGTCACAGCACGGCATCAAACGTCTATGATTTGACAGGTGACTACCTGGCTGTTTCCAGAATCCTTGGACATACCATCAAAGGGCTTGAAAAGACCCTTGGCAGTTCAAAACTCTATGAATCAATGACTTCTCTTTACATTCATGTTCAACCTAGTCGGACGGCAGAGGCAGTAAAAATTCATCATAATGAGGTGAAAAAGCTTCAAGAAGCACTCAACAAAGGAAAGTCGTAAACATGGCAAATCTGATGTAATCGTCTTTAGATGGGCAAAGAATATTTCAAAAATATAGCAAAAACCGAGTTTTCCACAGGAAAATGGTCGGTTCATTCGAGTCTCAACAAGCAATGAAAAACCCTGAAACGTCCTGTTTCCAGTCATTTCGGGGTTTTTGTAGTTACCCCAAAAGTTGTACTGTGGGTTGCTTAACTTGCATGTATATTTTCTAACATAATTTTACGATAAGCAATCGGACTCATCTTCAGCCTGGTAACAATTCTGTCTTCATTATAGTATTTGATGTATGAATGCAGAGCTCGCTTGAGTTCTTGGAGGGAGCTATAGGTATTTTCATTTCCGTAGTACA
>JAQUDJ010000014.1 GCA_028685755.1 Eubacteriales bacterium
CAGAAAAAGGGTACCGTTTTCGCAACAATGAATTTGATAAAATTTTGCCAGTCGATTTGGGTGACGGCTTGCGCCACACGGACCGGATGACCAGCAACATGACTGTCAATCAGTAAGTCCGATATGCGATGAGCCGCCATAAACATCGGTCCGAAGGTGAGGTTCATGATCGTACTGATCATAAAAGCCTTCCAAATAGTTGCCCAAATGCCTGCGGATTCAGGCAAGGCTGGTAAGAATCCAGCTTGGATTGCACCAGCCACACCCGAAGAATAGAGCGTGAACATCAGCGTGACCAAGACCCCAATAAAGCCCCAAACGATGGCTTTTGCGAATGTGCCTTTTTTGATTTGCCACTTACCAATTGATATGCGATTGGCAAGGAGCTCACCCATAGAGGCGAGAAATGCAAACTTGCCAAACCCCATGAGCATCGGCTGATTTGCGGTTGCCAGCATGAATGCGGCTTTTGTTTCTGGAATGATCAACAACGCGGTAAAGCAGATGAGCAGTAAGCCCCAGACAAAGTCTCCTGTTTTCATTGACCAGCCTCTTCGTGCTTGACAAGACGAGCTTGATTTGCCAAATAGCAGGCAAAAACAATCGAATTGTACTTGATCGTCGCGTCATCGGCGCGGGAGACCAAAATTACGGGCGCACTAGCACCAAGGATGACCCCTGCCATATTGATGTTGGCATAATGCATCATCGATTTACTCCAGATATTCCCGGATTCAACCGATGGAAAAACAAAAACATCGGTCTTGCCCGCAATATTGCTGGTAATGCCTTTGTGTTTGGCTGCATTGGCGCTGACGGCGACATCCAGGGAAACAGGGCCTTCAATGGTGCCTTTGAAATCAGGGTCATCGGTAAAAAACTTAGCGATTTCAGCAGCTTCGGTTGTAATTGGCATTTTGGCATTCACGATTTCGTTTGCTGCGAGAATTCCAATATAAGGATGTGCTATCCCCATCAATTGGAGTCCCCCAATCGCATTTCTGATAATATCTTTTTTCTCCTCGACGGTCGGTAAAATGTGCAAGCCAGTGTCAGTTGCAAAAAGTATTTTGTTGTCGCGGGGGATTTCATATGCGCCTAAATGGCTCAATAAGCGCCCAGTTCGCAGGCCGTATTCGGCATTCAAAACGGCCCGCAAATAATGGGACGAATTGACCAAGCCTTTTAGCAGAACCTGCGCATGACCATCGCGAATCTGCATGACAGCCTTTTGGCACGCTAATGCGTCATCTTGTTCATGGACGATTTGGATATTGCTAGGCATCTTAAGTTTTTCCATAAGTGGGCGAATTTTTGCTTCATCACCGACAAGAATGCAAGAGGCGATTTTCTGATCCATTGCATATTTAACACTGAGTAACACTTCTTCGTCTTGCGCCACCGCAACACTGATGACAGTTGGGTTATTACTGACGAGTGCTGCTTCCATCTGCGAAAAGTACTTGATCATGACCTGCTCCTTCAGTTTTTGGTGTTTATATTGCTTAATAAATTTTCGCTGCTTCTTGGCCTGCTAATACACGCAACGTCCCAGCAGCGAGGGAGTCCATTTCTGCTTCACCCGGGTAGACCACAACGGGGGCGATAAATTTGACTCGTTGGATGATGAGGTCGACGATGAGTTTGGAATAGGCTAGACCACCGGTAAGTACGATTTGGTCAACATCGCCTGATAAGACAGCCGCCATCCCACCAATCGCTTTAGCGGTTTGATACGCCATCGCTTTGAGCACGAGATCGGCTTGTGCATCACCCGATTTGGCCAGGTCTTCAGCTTGGCGTGCATCCCGAGTGCCTAAATAGGCATACATCCCGCCCTCGCCTGAAATCATTTTGTACATTGCTTTGGCCGTATATTTGCCTGAATAACAGAGTTTGGCTAATGCTAAGGTGGGCAAACCACCGGTTCGATCCGGTGAAAATGGGCCTTCTTCTTGCGCGTTATTGACGTCAATCATTTTACCCTTTAAATGCGGTGTGACAGATACGCCCGTGCCCAAATGGGCTACAACTAGATTGATATCTTCATAACGCTTGCCAAGGTCATGAGCTGCTCGATGTGCCACAGCTTTGCTATTTAAGGCATGTGACATGCTGACTCGGGGGAGTTCTGGCAGACCCGATAACCGTGCTTCAGGCGCCATTTCATCTACGGACACAGGATCCACAATGTAAGCTTGGACATTAGCCAAGCGAGCAATCGAGTCTGCCAAAATCGCTCCGAGGTTCGATGCATGTTCGCCTCTTTGTGAAGCCTTTAAATCAGCTAACATCACGTCGTTAACTAAATATGTGCCACCAGCAATCGGCTTGAGTAATCCACCGCGACCGACGACAGCGTTGATTGAATCAAGTGAGATGTTCGCAGTTACAAGCTCATCCAAAATCAATTTCTTGCGATAGTCAAACTGCGCGATGATGTTCGCATAAGCCTTGAGGGCGTCACCTTGGTGCTCGATTGTTTGGCGTAGAATCGCTACGGATTCATCAAAAATGGCAATCTTAGTCGATGTGGCACCAGGGTTAATCGCGAGTATTCTAAACATTCAAACCACCCTTATTCGTTAATCCAAGCATTTCGCGCGTTTCTGCCGGGGTTGCTACTTGCTTATTCAATTCGGTAATGAGTCTGTTGGCGCGATCGACAAATTGGACATTGGAAGTCGCTAGCACCCCTTTAGCATAGAGGATATTGTCCTCCATGCCCACTCGGACATGTCCACCCATGGCAAGTGCTGTATAGAGAATCGGCAAGCCCTTCTTTTGGAAAATGGCAACCGGCACGATTTCGCTTTTGAAATAGCCAGCTTGACTGCTAACAGCTGCACGCTGCTGGCTCTGGGCGGCAAATGCATCTTGTTCTTTCCGAGTTATTTGCCAACGGTAGGCAATATTTTCTGCCGTAATCCCCGTTTTGAATATCGCGATCATTTGGTTGTACTCATTCCCCTTGATTCGCCAATCGCTGAGAAAATGGATACGCTCAAACAGCTCGCGCACGATCAGCAAGTGAAAAATCGGGGTGAGTTCCCCCTTTTCAAACTGGCATTCCCTGAAAAGTGCATTTCAACAAGCGACTATTGCACTCGCCTTCAATCCAAATGAGCTCGCTGAGCTCGATTCCAAAAGTGCGATGAATTATATGGTTTCGGAAGTGGCAGCCATAATCAAAGGTAGCGAAATAACCCATCCCGCACTCAATCGTCTACTAAATTACGACAGCCTACACTCGACACAGTTTTATAAAACATTGTACGAATTCTTAAAAAACGAACGTAATCTCGTCAAGACGGCTGCCGATCTCTTTATTCATCGCAATTCGATGGTCTACCGAATTGACCGCATCAAAGAAATTGTTGATGCGGATTTTGATGATCCCAAGGTCCGATTTCATATCTTGCTTTCATATCTGTGCGAAGAAGCAGGAAAAACCACTACCAACGGGTAAATTCCGTCAATGATCAGATCAAATGGTAGCGCCGGCCAATTTCCATGAAAGCATTCACCGAGTTTTCAATCATAGTGTCTGGCACCGCAAAACAAAGTCTAAAAAAGCCCGGGAAGCCGAACCCACTTCCAGGTACGACTAGGATGCGCGCTTCAACACATGATGCAACAAATTCAAAGTCATCTTTGATTGGGCAACGCACAAAGAAATAGAGTCCGCCGGCAGGCTTTTGTACATCAAAGCCAGCCGCACTCAAAATATCATAAATTCGATTTCTGCGAGATTCATATCGTCCAATGTTGACTTTAGCGTCGATGGAATGCAACACAACGCGTTGAAAAAGAGCCGGTGCATTAATGAAACCCAACATCCGATTACATTGACCAACGGCCACAACCATCGCATCAAAATCTTCGCAGCGTGGGCTGATGCAAAGATAACCAATGCGTTCACCCGGTAAAGACATCGTTTTACTCCAGCTGGTGCAAACAATGCTATGCTCGATAAATTTCAAGGTGCTCGGGGTCGTCTGCCCATCATAGGCCAAGTCCGAATAAGGCTCGTCTGACACCACATATATCGTTTGGCCAGAATTGCGCAAGGCTTGATCGATTTGAGCCAAGATGGCTTCGGAATAAATCACCCCGGATGGGTTGTTTGGCGAATTGATGATCAATGCTTTGGTGCGTGGTGTAATCGCATGGACGATATTTTCAATAACCGGTAGCAACGTATCCGGATCACTTTGCACGATAACAGGTTTGCCACCGTGATTTTGGACATAATTTAAATAATCGACAAAATACGGCGCGAGGATAATGACCTCATCGTTGGGATCTAAAATTGTTTTTAAAATGACATTCATCGCACCTGCCGCCCCAACAGTCATGCAGACCGAGTCCGCTTTGACAGTGAGTCCGCTCTTGAGCGCTTGCTTTTCGGCTATAAGGGCGCGGACTTCAGGATATCCTGGGTTACTCATATACGCGTGCAAGCCATTTGGCTCACCTGCGGTGAGATTCCGAATCGCTTCGAGTACTTCTTGTGGGGGCTCTAAATCAGGGTTGCCGAGACTAAAATCGTAAACCTGATCTGCCCCAAATTGCTTGCGTAAACGAATCCCCTCTTCAAACATTTTTCGAATGACAGATCCGCCTTGGATATTTTTTTTCATCGAATTCGAAATCATGGCCAAGCATCCTTTGTTGATAATTTGATCGCATTATAGTCAATGAATCAATATATTGGTTATATCAGAAATAGCGCGATTCCTCTAGTCGGAACGGCTACTCAGCGAGTCTCCGGTTTTCATTCCTAGAATTTCAACATAACAATTAAAATTGTCATAATCACCAAACTTGTAATAACAGTGAGTGATGTTAACAAGCTCGCTAAGGCCTCATCATCGCCAATTTTGCGAGTGAAAATCGGGGTCATCACCGACAGTGGCGAAAAGAGAATAACGATTAATATATGGCGAACTTCTACCGAAAAAGGTAAAAAGTAAAAAAATAGCACAGCTAAAACGGTCGATCCTGAAAAGCGCAGAAACAGCACAGAACTTACCGTTTTTATAGCTTTGCGATCTAATCTGATTTCTAAAAATAAGCCAATCATCAGCATCGCCATAAATGAATTAGCCACACCAATCGGCGTGATAAATGTAATGGCTTCCGTGGGAATTTTAATTTTGAATACTGCAAGTCCTAGCATGACGATGTAAGTGACAAATGGTTTTGATTGCGCAAGGGTGTTGACTGTCTTGCGCAAATTTTCAGCTTTTTCCCGATGGAGGAAGCGGGACGTAACCGCATACGATCCGCCGGTCACCATTGCTGCATTTCCAATATCAAATAAGCCAACGATACCTGCCCCGAAAGGACCAATGATCGTCTGAATGAAAGGCATTGCAAAGGTTCCAATATTATAGCCGGACGTGCTAAGCATGAGTAATCCACGGCCACGTGTCGCATGTCGCCTTGAAAACAGGCTGGCCCACAATAGCATCACAAAGTTGCAAGCGACTCCTAAAAATATAATCGAAAAATATGACAAATTTAAATCGAGTGCCGATAAGTTGATGACGATCGCAGCTGGAAACGTGATATTCATCACAATAAATGTTATTGCCCGCTGATCTTCCGACTTTAATAAACCTTTTTTCTTGAACAAATAGGTCAGAAGAATAATGAAGAAATAGGACAGGGCCTTAAGTAGTGTGAGCATCATTAATCAATACGCATCAATAGTCGCAATTTTTGAAGCGTCACTTGAACGGTTTCTTGCTCGATCGTAGCAGGATCAAATTTTAACAATGAAAAAACGAACTGAATGCTGATGCCAACTCCAAAAGCAGAGATGACCGTACCTAAACCAACCGGACCACCGAGCAACCAACCGAGCAAGACTGTGGTTCCTTCAACTATGACCCGGCTAACGCCTACAGGCAAATGAGTCTTCCGGCGCAAAACAATCATCAACGAGTCGCGAGGACCGGCGCCAAAGCCTGATTTGATGTAAAAATAGGAACCAAAGGCGATTGCAATCAGCCCAAGTGCCATAAATAACACACCATAGAAAAACCCGTGAATCAAAGGAATGAGCTTCATAGCAACGATCAGGTCAATAAATGCGCCGATCAATACCATGTTAGCAATTGTGCCAAAACCGAGTTTCTCACCTGATGTTGCGACGCCGATCAAAATGAGTAAGCCAACAAGGATCGATATCGATCCAAACGATATCCCCAACATCTCACTAAGCCCTTTGTGTAAAACATCCCAAGGTGCATAACCAATATTGGCCTGCATGGTCATCACGATCCCAATTGCAAAAATGAAAAGTCCAAATACAAGTGTGAGTAGTCGAATGAGGTATTTTTTCAAAGAACGCTTCCCCTATCTTGTCGATCGTAAATTGTCGTCATTAGTATACCGCAAGTGAGCTTTCTTCGATTGATTTAAATTAACCGCCGCCATATAAACCTCTCGGTAAGGTAGTCGGGCTATTTCGTCATCTTGCGCATTTCTTGGGGCAATTCTTAGCGCGGCAGGAACCGCTGTTGATCTCATATTCGCCGCCCTCAATGCGCAAGTGTTTACCTAACACAAGGGATTCTGCAATTTTGTGGCGAGCGTCTTGATAAATACGTTGCACAGTCGTGCGGGCAATTCTCATTTGAACCGAGCACTCTTCTTGGGTCAGTTCTTCAAGATCGATTAAGCGAATTGTCTCGTATTCATCAACGGTCATATTGATATAATCGTTTAAGTTAATGGGCCGGTTTGATGGGCCATATTCGGTATTCGCGGGCAAGCAGCAGACACGTCTCCATTTGGTCGGTCTCGGCATCGTGTTTCCCTCCAATTTAATTGTCTAAAAGAATGATTAAGTTAATCTTGTGCTATAATCGGCATATGTCAATTATAGCATTATCCTGTTGAAATTATGACTGAATCTTTGGAGGTTACCCCGAATGAAAATTGCATTGCCCTCAAAACAAGATCGCATTGATGACCATTTTGGTCATTGTGAATACTTTACTGTCTTTACGGTCGATCTGGCTACAAAAAAAATTGTTAGCCAAGATACGGTTCAATCGCCGGTTGGCTGTGGTTGCAAGTCTGACATAGCAGAAACACTTTCCAATATCGGTGTGACTTTGATGTTGGCAGGCAATATGGGCGACGGGGCAGTCAATGTTCTGCGTCGGTCCGGTATTGATGTTTTACGGGGTTGTTCAGGCGATTTGCTGGCAGTCGCAACCAAATGGCTCGATGGAACGCTCGCTGATTCCGGTGATTCTTGCCACGAGCACGAGCACGGTTGCCATTCCTAATCGAATAATCATATTTTCAACTTCTTTATGCCCATTTTAGGGCATAGAGGTTCTTTGCTATATCCAATTTTCACGTTATGATAGGTGCAGCATAACTCGAAAGTGAGTATTCATGAAGACTGCAGATTTATTTCGCGAGAAAACCGTTTTTTCATTTGAAGTTTTTCCGCCGAAAAAGACGATACCCTTAGAATCAATTTTCTTAACACTCGGAGAACTTCAGGAATTAACCCCTGATTTCATAAGTGTCACTTATAGCGCCAGTGGCAATGCCAATAAAGAGGCTACCGTTGCGATTGCGTCCAAGCTCAAAAATCAACTCAAAGTTGAATCGGTTGCGCATTTGACGAGCATTCAACAGTCAAAAGACGATGTACTTGTTCTGTTAAAAGAGCTCAAAGAAAACAATGTTGAAAATATTCTAGCTTTGCTCGGCGATCCAGTTGAAGGTTCGGAGCCCAAGCATGATTTCAAGCAAGCCAGTGACCTCGTGTCATTTATTCGGCAGCATGCGGATTTTAACGTCATCGCCGCCTGTTATCCAGAAGGGCATCCCAAAGCACCCGACCTCGATACCGATATCCGTCACTTAAAAACAAAAGTCGACAGCGGGGCTAGCCAACTGATTACCCAACTGTTTTATGACAATGATCTCTTTTATACCTTTCGCGAAAAAACAGCCAAAGTCGGGATAAATGTCCCGATCCAGGCAGGTATTATGCCGATTATGAGTCGCGGACAGATTGAACGAATTGCTTCAATGGGCCGCGTGACCCTGCCGCCCAAGCTTTTGAAGATGATTGATCATTATGGAGATCATCCCGTAGCAATGCGTGATGCGGGGATTGCTTTTGCAATTGAGCAAATTGTCGACCTGCTTGCACACGGTGTTGATGGCATTCATCTATATACGATGAACAATACCTATATTGCTCGCCGCATCAATGAAGCCGTGCGCAGTTTGATTCGTACCGGCAGTTATTAATCGAAGCCCATTTACATTTCGAGACGGCAATATCCGGGGATAAATCGTTCAATTTGTGTCGAGAGATGAGAAATACTCTCGAGGCCTTGGGATGTTAGGCAAACGAGTTGGTTGTTCTTGGCATTCCACGACTCTGCCCCGGCATGTGGATCGAGCTCGGCTGCAGCAATCAGAGAAGGATCGATAGCCGGTCGTGCATCGTATCGATTCATTTGCAGTTGATCATTCACTTGATCGATTTTGAAGGTTTGATTATTGAGTTGAATAAGTCCTTTGATCCGAAAAAAGTGACTGCCTAAGGCGGTCAAGAATTCACGTAGAACTTGTTCTTCTGGCTCATGTAGAAAATGTAAGATCAGATTCTTGTTGCGGGTTGTGATCTTATTTGTCGATTCTTCATCTTCGATTGGGAAGATCTCGAAAGCGAGATGCTGTGAGTTGATGAAGCCATAGCTGGTTTCTATCACGGCCGCTAGGGGGTTCATTTGGCCAATTGTATTCCGAATGATCTTAACTTGAGCAGGCTCAACCAAATCTAATTTATTCAAGATAATCAGATGGCTGTGGCGGATTTGGCGTTCAACCGCTAACATTTTGGGCAGGACTTTGGGGAAAAATAAACAGTCGATCAAGCAGATCGTGCCGTTAAAATTAAAACTGTTTGGTTTTGTCCGCAATCGAACCACGTCGAGGATTTTTCCCATGTCAGATGGGTCTGCTAACCCCGAACTTTCAATGAAAATTTGATCTAATTCCAAGTCCACTAAGTGCACGAGGCCATCGATAAACGAGTCTTTCAGACAACTACAAAAGATCGACCCATTGCTGAGCTCGACCATTTCTAACCCATCATGTTGAATCTGCAAGCCATCAAAATTGATTTTGCCGAAGTCGTTGACTAATACACCCGTTCGCACGGTAGTCATCTCTAAGCGCCGCTTGAGAAATGTCGTTTTGCCGGATCCTAAAAATCCTGTAATCAAGTAAATTGCTGTCATATTATCAAATCTTAATCGAGCAAATTAAATTAGACTATGTTTATCTATTGATTATTTGTACTATTTCGTGATTCTTGCAGTAAATTGTTCAAGTTCTTCACGACGATCAGGTGTAAAGGGAATCGTCCACGTTTTATCGCCATTGATCGACACAGTCAGATGGATTTGACCATAGTCATGATCATCGATCACCGTGCAATTAATCAATTGGGTGATCGGCGTGATGTTGATGGTTGCCCCGTAGACTGGCTCTTCAACCCATTGCTTTCGGTCATTAATGACCCATACAAGTTCAGTTTCAGTCAAAATGAGCAAGCTTGTTTCAGCAATGATATGTTTTTCATAAATAATTTCTGGCTGTAAAATGAGTTCGAGCAATCGACCACTTTCGCGCAAAATCTGTCGTGCATAATTTGCAAATTTGAGATCGATATCGGCTAATGCCCGCAGGCGTTGCCACTCAGTGTGACCATCTTTAGCGACCGTCCCCTTAGTTCTCAAGCTCGTGACAATCGGTTCAAACAAATCCGCACACGCTGCGTTGTAATCGATTTTGATTTCATCTACGGCGGTGCAAATGGTGAAGCTATAGGCTAGCAAGAGTTCTTCTAAGTGAACGGTTAGTACGTCATCAGGCCGACATAAAAAAGTGGATCGATCGGCGCAGATGATAACCAGTCGGTCTTTTGTCAGGCAAATTAATTTCTCATCACTCAAGCTTCTATCGCTGTCCTGACGCGGGTTGTATAGCATGTATGGCGCTTCTTCTGTGCGAAAGTATAGATGAAATGCGGCTACGAACTGCTCTGGGATATGATCCGGATCGACAACTGGAATTGCCCAAGACTGAGTACTCTTGAGAGCTGAAATTTCGGGTGCCATATGCGTCACTCCTTTCAAGCGAAACAAGTATCACCTGTTTTCAGTATACGCCGCTGGTTATTTATAATTCGATATATGTTATAAATAAAGCATATTCAATTAAATATCGGAGGATTTCATATGAGTAATGATCAAACACCTTTGACCGTCGGGCAATTTCTATTGATGTTGTTTTTAACAGGTATCCCCGTTGTTGGATTTATACTCTTGCTCGTCTGGGCCTTCGGCAGCAACTCCAATGAAAACAAAAAGAACTACGCCCGCGCTACATTGCTATTGAGTTTGATCGGTATAGTTTTGGCAGGAATATTCAGCTCGATGCTGGTAGGTTTGATGGGTGCTATTTATAGTGCGATGTAGGGGCTAACACGAAGAGCTCCTTTGCTACATTTTCTGGACGCTGTGAAAGAATCGCAAATACATAGGGCAAATGATGTTTTCTGTTTGGTGCAGCATGCCAATATGCAAAATCTTGATAATAATCATCAGCATATTCAACAGCTTCACGTGCTAGATCTTTTAGAACTTGCTCTTGTGTCTTCGCGTTTGTCATCAAACCTAGTACATCACATACACCAGTTATTGATCCATCGCTTTCTTGTTGGATAACGATAACCATTTTTTCTATTGAAAGAATTTCTTTCAGTAATTCGAGATTCATGGCTACAACATAGTCTCGTGAACGCTTAATAATCCGAGGCTTTTCGTGAACAACACTATCAATAAATTCGCTAAAATCTTTACGAACTTCAGTTGCATTAAGTGTCAGCATAAGCTCACCCCCTGTAGCTACAATACTAACACGAAGAGTACGTTTTGTACATAACGTACGGAATTATTTTTCCAGTTTTGATCATCACTCCACCAAACAGCAGCCGCCAATTGGCCGAATCGCTAACACATGGCAGGACCTTGCCCCCAAAACAGCTTCCATTTTCTGTTTGAATTCCATAACATCCGCTGCTGGGACAAAGGCTTGAATGGTCCCGGCAAACCCACCGCCATGGACGCGCCATGCGCCACCAATTGGGGCAAGGTATTTTTCACACAGTGCCAGTACGAGTTGAACGGATTGTTCTTTTGTTGCGCCGGTAGCAAAGATGTTTTGTAGATAGCTTGCTGATGATCGACCCGATTCGAGGATCAATTGCTTGAATTGGTCGATTTTTTTGTGGCGTAAGGCCTCTGCTTGATTAGCGACCCGACGGTCTTCAGCAAAAAAGTGCATAGCTCGCAAGACAGCGCGATCGCCGGTTTTGACACGGATCGTGGCCATTTGAGCCATGAAATCCGCTTCGGCGACTTGACGCAAGTATTGCCGACCAAAATGTGCTGCTACGGCGCCCATTTCGCGGGTGATTGCGGCATATTCATCGGTTAAATCTTCGTGGTCAGCACCGCTGTCGATGATGCATAGGGCTAAACCGGAAGCAGCAAAGTCGAATTGCACAGGTTCAACGACGGGGGCTAGCGGATCGCCAAAGTCGATCGCGATGATCCCACCGACGGACGATGCCATTTGATCCATCAGACCACACGGCTTGCCGTAATAAACGTTTTCAGCGTATTGGCCAATTTGGGCGATTTCGACGGCGGTTAATTGCTGATTAGCAAAGAAGGTGTTCACGATCGTTCCGACGAGGACTTCAAAGGCTGCGGACGAAGATAGGCCAGAGCCTTTTAGCACATTTGAGGACGTGTAGGCGTCAAAACCTCCAACTGAAAACCCGAGCTGATGGATGCGCGCGATCACGCCGCGGATCAAAGATGCCGAGGTATTCTTCTCGGCTTCTGAAATGGCTAGATCGCTGATGTCGATGACATCCATCGGGAAACCTTCGGAGAGGATGCGAACAATCGAAGTGCCATTGGGACGGGCCACGGAAATGATATCTAGATTGACACTGCCGGCGAGGACGTGGCCATGTTGGTGGTCGGTGTGGTTGCCACCAATCTCGGTGCGACCGGGTGCGGAAAAAAGTGCAACTTGATCATTTTCGGTCGGGAAATTGACTTGAAATGCCTCAAGCAAATTTAATAGCCGATCGGCATACAAAGGTGCGGCAGATTGCGGACATCCGTACACGGCAGTAATCCGTTCGTTTAGTGCACCGGATAAAATCTGATTGCTAAGTTGCTTTAGGTTCGCCATTTTAAATTCCTCGAAATATTATTTTGCAGTTTGGCCCTTTGATTCATGTTAGTCAGCTTTGATTCCAAAGCCATTAGGATTCTGGCTTTGCCAGCGCCAGGTATCTTGGCACATCGTTGCCAAGTCGCGTTGGGCAGACCAATTGAGGAGTGTTTTTGCCTTGGCTGGATCTGCATAACTGACTGCGACATCACCCGGGCGGCGTGGATCGATTTTGTACGGGATCGGTCGGCCACTTGCTGTTTCGAACGCTTTAACCATTTCCAGAACACTGTAGCCACGGCCGGTTCCGAGGTTAATCGCTTCTGAACCTATGTGTTCATTCGCATAAGTCAGCGCACGACAATGCCCAAGTGCGAGATCGACAACGTGGATGTAGTCGCGGACACCCGTGCCATCTATTGTAGGGTAGTCATTGCCGTAGACATGTAAGACATCGCGACGCCCAACCGCAACTTGTGAAATAAAGGGCATTAAATTGTTCGGGATACCGTTGGGGTCTTCACCAATCAGGCCGGATTCATGAGCACCTATCGGATTGAAGTAGCGCAGTAGGACAACTGACCAATTCGGATTGGCGATCTGAATATCCCGCAAGATTTGTTCATTCATTAGCTTGGTCCAACCGTAGGGATTGGTGCACCAGATCGGAAAATCCTCAGTCAAGGGGACGCGATCTGGCAGGCCATAAACGGTGGCAGACGAGCTGAATACGAGCTGTTTCACGTTGAATTCAGCCATCACTTCACACAGTGAGAAGGTGCTGTCAAGATTATTCCGATAATAGCGCAAGGGCTGGGCGACCGATTCGCCGACGGCTTTTAGGCCGGCGAAATGAATGACTGCATCAATCGTGTGCATCCGAAAAACAGACCGCAAAGCGTCGGTGTCGCAGAGGTCAATTTTGTAAAAGTCGATCATTTTGCCGGTAATCCGGCGAACTCGGTTGAGGGACTCATCGCTTGCGTTGACGAGGTTATCAACAACAACAACCTGGTACCCTTCATTTAATAGCTCAACACATGTGTGGCTGCCGATATAGCCGGCACCGCCGGTGACGAGAATCGTTTTCATAAGGTTCCTCCACGTGATATTCCGGTTGAACTTAAGAAGCGGTTTAAAGCCATTTGGCCTGGATCGTCTAATTTGAAAACGCCACAATGCACAAGTCCTGTTGTGAAAATCTGGCCAACTTCATTTTGCACGTTCTCGTTCAATTCGCCAAGTTCTTTGAGCAAACGACCAGGTAAGATAGCCAGTCCCATGACCTCAATCAGGCCGATGTTTTCTTTTTTGATGGGATGAATCTCTGGATGTGGATGGAAAATGCCAAGTGGCAGTTCCTCAGTCGTCCGGTTATTACGCAAAACTAAATCGAGCTCATACTGCCCGTATCGATTCTGTCGCGCAATTGGGGTGATCGTGTTGTGGGGCTCGATCTGTCCGTCGATTTGGGAATAGGCAAGCACGTCAACAGTTGGATCGGAATAATCGCGCCAAGCTTTTAAAATCTGATCCGCCAAGTCGACCAAGGCATCGATCGATTGGCTGGTCAGGCGCAGCGATGTCAGTGGCCAATGAAGATGGCTGATCACGACCTCCGGGTAGGCTGGGTGTTCGTAGTAGCCACGAATCGTCGCCGTATCCATCGGGAATTTTGCACGACCACCTTGAAAGTGGTTATGGTTGAGGATCGAACCACCAACGATTGGTAAATCGGCATTGGAGCCACAGAAATAATGTGGAAACTGGCGAACAAAGTCGAGGATTGCTTCGAAGGTCCAACGATGAATGGTCATTGGTTCGTGGCGTTCGCCGAGGACGATGCAATGTTCGTTGTAATAGACATACGGCGAATATTGCAAAAACCAATGCTCGCCAGCTAGTTTGAGTGGCACAAGTCGCAACGTTTGGCGGGCAGGGAAATTGAGCCGGCCAGCATAACCAACGTTTTCTGGGCAAAGGAGGCAGGTTGGATAACTGCTTTGCGGCAGTAATTTCTCCAAGGCGATTTGTTTGGGATCTTTTTCGGGTTTGGTGAGATTGATCGTGATTTCAATTTCACCAAACGCTGTTGCTGTTTGCCAGGAAATATTGCGGGCAATTTCAGCGGTTCGGATATAGTTGGAAGCGATCGACAATTGATAAAAGTAGGACGTTGCCTGATCAGGTGATTGCTGATAGAGTTGGCTGAATTTTTCAGCGACGGTCGAGGGTTTGGGCATCAGGCAACCCATGATCCGGGTGTCGAACAAGGCGCGTTGTGGGAAAACTGTGCCATCAATCAAGCCGCGCTGAATCGCTGTTTCGACGATCGTATCGAGAATTCCGGTCGCCGTTTCGAGCTTTTCATCAAGTAGCGCGAGGGGAAGTTCGCCGTGAAAGGGTTGCTCTACTTGAAATAGATCAAGCAGGGCGTTGCGTGCCTCAAAACGATCTAAAGGCTGAATGAGCTCGCGTTCAACTGCAAAATTAAATAAGCGTTCGATTTGTATATCTAGCGGAAAGGACATTTCATGCTTTTCCATATCAACCGAGAATTTGCTCAATAGTGGCGAGTTCATCAGCATGGAAGGATAAATTTTTCAGCGCTGCGACGTTTTCAATAATTTGCTCTGGACGACTTGCGCCAATCAAGGCTGAAGTGACACGGGGATCACGCAGTACCCATGCAAGGGCAAATTGCGCTAGGGTTTGGCCACGAGCCGCTGCGAGTTCGTTCAGCTTCTGGATCCGTGCGAGTTTTTCGGTCGTCAGTGCGTCGGCAGTTAAATAACGACTATTACTCGCGATGCGAGAATCTGCCGGAATACTTTGTTGGTATTTGCCTGTGAGCAGACCTTGTGCGAGGGGTGAAAAGGCAATAATGCCAACTCCGGTTTCCCCAACTAGATCAATCAAGCCTTCCGTTTCGATCCAGCGATTTAGCATCGAATACGATGGCTGGTGAATCGCGCAAGGCGTGCCCAAACGGTGGAGAATTGCAAGTGCGGCACGCATTTCATGCGGGTGATAGTTAGACAAACCAATATAAAGCGCTTTTCCTTGGCGCACAATTAGATCCAAAGCGGCCATCGTTTCTTCTAAAGGTGTGTCTAAATCCGGGCGATGGTGATAGAAAATATCAACGTAGTCGAGTCCCATCCGGCCAAGACTCTGGTCAAGGCTAGCAACAAGATATTTTTTGCTCCCCCAGTTGCCATATGGACCGGGCCACATATCGTATCCAGCCTTAGTCGAAATCAAGAGTTCATCGCGGTATGGTTTAAAATCGAGGGAGAAAATTTGGCCAAATGAAGTTTCTGCGCCACCGTAAGGTGGTCCATAGTTATTAGCCAAATCAAAATGAGTGATCCCAAGATCAAAAGCTTGGCGTAGCAAAGCACGCTGCCGATCAAGGGGTGTTGTCTCACCAAAATTGTGCCAGAGACCTAACGTCAGAGCGGGCAATAGTAGGCCACTTTTGCCACTGCGACGATATTGCATGGATTGGTAACGATCAGGATGTGCCAAATAGTCGTCCATCAGGACCTCCAAGGTCAACTTCGTGCTTCACGAAGGAATCGCAGACTCGCGCATCTGCTGATCGAGCGGTATACTCCCAGTATAGGTAATTCGCTTCCGCAAGACCTATCTTTTTTTCGGAATATCTAATACTATATTTTGATTTTGGAGACGAATATGTCGAAAGTTTATAAGTTTCGCGATTTGCCTGAAGATTTTCCATTTGCGATCAAATTCGCAGAAATGGAACCTTATTACTGCATGGATCACACCTTTCACTGGCATAATTACTTGGAAATCTCCTATGTCAAACAAGGTATTGGTCGATACTATATTGGGAATACTGTCTACGATATTGCACCAGGCGATATCATCGTGATCAATAATATCGAGCCCCACTATATGGAAGTCTTGCCCCCAGAGCCGATGATTCAACCGGTCGTCATGTTCGACCCCCGCTTAGTCTCTTCCGGGGCGTCGCGCCTAAGTGCCGACGAGCAGTCCCTCGAACCATTTTTTGCCCGCGGCTCAAATTTCAGCAACAAAATCAAATGCAATACGGATATTGGTAAAAATATTTTTACATTGTTGACAGAAATTGAAATGGAATATCGGCAGAAAAATTATGGGTATGAATTGATGATCAAATCCAAATTGCTTAATATCTTCACCTACCTGATTCGGAATTATCAAGACGAAGGCAAATCAACCGGCAGTCAAGCCCAAAAAAATCGCCGTTTAGATCAGTTGCAAATCGTTTTTGAATACATTGATAAACAATTTGCCGAAAATATCACGCTAGATGCCCTCGCATCACTTGTCTTCATGACGCCCAGTTATTTCTGCACCTTTTTCAAAAATTCTACGGGATTTACACCAACCCAATTTATTCACAAAGTTCGCATCTCTAAATCAATTGAAATGTTGAAAAAGAGTTCCTTCGGAATTTTTGAGATCGCCTATGCATGTGGGTTTAATAATCTAGCCAATTTTAATCGTACCTTTAAGCGAACAACAGGCCAGACACCGAGTGCGATTCGATCGCAACTCAACGTCTAATAATTGTGTCACCTGCGGCAAGTGTTGTATTGATCACAACCTGTTCTAAAACTTCCTGGCCTTGCATCCTACGCAACAAAATATCGACCGCGGTCGTTGACATTTGACCTTTATAGGTGCTGATTGAAGTGAGTTGAAAGGGTAAATTAAGTCGCGATTGAATGTGGTCAAAGCCGATAATCGAGCAATCACCGGGTACGATTTTTCCTCGGTGCTGCAGACAACTCCAGGCTTCCCAAGCGAGCATATCGCTAAAGGCGAAAATCGCTGAATATGGCTGTCCTGCTGCATCAAGTTGCGCCAAAACGGCTTCGCAACCATTTGCAACAACCGGCACTTCTCGGATGAGCTTCTCGTTTACGACGAGTCCCGCATCTGCAAAAGCCCGCAGATACCCTGCACGGCGCTCACGTGCACTTGATATATACAACGCGCCATGGAGCAACAAAATATCGCGATGACCAGCTGCAAGCAAAGCCTGTGTGGCCTGAAAGCCACCCAATTCATCATTGCAGATCACATAACTGAAGCGATCGTCGCGGCGGCCAATGAGCACAAAGTCCAATCCGCTTTTTTGGAGGTAATCTAAATTCGCAGTCGTTTTCTGTGCGGGGCAAATAATGATCCCGTCGACATTTTTGTTCAGCGCTGTTTGGATCGCCTCAAGCTCAAGTGTTTCGTCTTCCATCGTATTTAACAGAATGGTCGTATAACCATCTTCGCGCGCACGGATTTCAATTTCTTTCATTAAAATCGCAAAATGGGGATTCGAGATATCCCCAAAGATCACAGCGATTGTTTTGGTCACACCGAGGCGCAACGAAATGGCCAAAGCATTATTGACATAACCTAGGTCATGCGCAAGCTTTTTGATCTTCTCGCGCGTTTCCACGCCAATATCATCTTTATCGCGCAAAGCTCGAGAAATCGTGTTGATGCTGTAGCCCGTTTGACGAGCTAGATCCTTCAACGTGATGCTCTTTTTGTCACGAGTAGCCATAAGTCTCACCTTCAATTCTTGCGCGGATGATGCCTGCATTCATTCTACCGCATCCAGCGACAGCACTATACAGCCCAAACGGTCATTGACAGGAAATACGCAACAAATTACAATAGCATTATCGTTAATGTTAAGGTTAATGTCACGATTTATAAAAGACATCGGGCAATTGAGCATAGGATGATCATGCGTTCATGAATGAAAAAGGGATCGTCTTTGATATCAAGGAATTAGCCGTTTTTGATGGACCTGGCCTACGAGTTACGGTATTTTTCAAAGGCTGTCCTTTGCGCTGTCAATGGTGTCACAATCCGGAAGGGATCAGCTTTAAACCGCAGTTGATGGCCAGTCCGAACGGTTGCCTGCATTGCGGCAAATGTGATGCTGTTTGCCCCTCGCTTAATCACTGCACAGCTTGCGGCAAATGTGTCACGGTTTGCCCGCGCGGTCTGCGCCGCGTGGCTGGCACAACGTATACGGCCGAGGTACTCGCCGAAAAACTACTGCGCAACGCTGACTACCTCAAAGCCAACGACGGTGGGTTTACTTTTTCCGGCGGCGAACCGACGGCGCAACCTGCCTTTCTCCTTGCCCTCTTGAAATGGTTGCGTGGCAATCACCGCGCAATCGAAACGAGCGGGTATTGCAATCCGAGCATCTTCAAGCAAATCCTTGCAGAAGTTGAACTCGTGATGATGGATTTGAAAGCGATCGACACCGAAATTCATCGAAAATACACGGGTGTCGACAACGATTTGATTTTAGAAAATTTGCAGCAGCTCAAAGCTAGCGGTGTTCCTTTTATCATCCGCATTCCAGTCATTCCGGGCGTCAATGACCATCCTGACAATATGGCCCAAACAGCAGTTTTGTTGACTGATTGCCCTTCTCTGATACGAGTTGAGCTTTTGCCCTATCACGTGACTGCAGGCGCAAAATACAGCATGGTCGGCCTGGACTATAAGCCAAATTTCGATGTTATAGCAGAACCGAACCTGAGCACCCACGAATTTGAAAAAAGAGGTGTCATTTGCCAGGTCATCTAAAGGCTTTGCCTTGAAGGAGTTGCGTTATGAACCGTTTCATTGAAGATCAATTGACCTATTTTATCACCGACAAAAAGCATCATCAGTTCCGAACGGTGGATTTAGACCCACAACAAGTGGCAACTGAATTTGCAGCAGCAAGTTTAGATGATCTCACGCGGGCGGCCAGGCGATTCGCCTTCGTGTTGGATCAGGAAATCCCTGTCGTCTTAGCAAACGATAAAATTGCGATCTTGCGAACGGTGAAGCACATTCCCGAAATATTCACAATTGCAGAGTGGGCAGCAATCAAAAAATCTTACACCGTCCATGAGCAGGGCAAAGTCTGTAATATCAACCCAGACTACGCCAAGCTTTTAGCAGTTGGCACCGAAATCAAGCGCCAAGAAATCCAGACCCAACTTAGTCTTTTTCAAAATGACCCTGAAAAATCGCATTATTTGCTAACGTTACTGGTTGTGTTGGATGCCTTGGAAAACTTTGCCGATAAGTATCGAGCTGAAGCAATTCGTGTTGGCAACCTATCCGTGGCTGCCGTATTTGAACGCATCCCACGCGCAAGACCGCAAACTTTTCAGGAAGCCCTGCAATTTCTGCGGTTGCTGCATTTCGGCTTGTGGAGTAGCTTCAATTATCACAATACCTTGGGGCGCTTTGACCAATATATGTATGCCTATTTCCAACACGATCTTGATACAGGCATATTAAATCGCGAAACAGCCCTTGAATTACTTGAAGCATTTTTTATCAGCTGCAATAAAGACAGTGATTTGTATCCCGGTATGCAACAGGGTGACAATGGCCAGAGTCTGGTCCTCGGCGGCCTAAATCCCGATGGCACCCAAAGCTACAACGATTTGTCTGATCTTTGTCTGCAAGCGAGTTTAGAACTCAAGCTGATTGATCCCAAAATCAACTTGCGTGTCAACAAAAAGACCCCGGTCGCCTTGTACGACAAAGGTTCTGAGCTCACACGCCAAGGTCTTGGATTCCCGCAATACTCAAATGACGACATCGTCATACAGGCGTTGAAAAACTGGGGCTATGCGGATCAAGATGCACATAATTATGTCGTCGCCGCCTGCTGGGAGTTTATCGTGCCCGGGACCGGGATGGACATCCCCAATATTAACGCGCTGTCCTTCACCCACGTCATTGACCACGCGATCCGCCAAACTGAAAGCTGGACAACATTTGACGACTTGATGGCCACCGTGCAAGACAATATTAAAAGCGAAGCAAGACGTCTGATGGCCTCAACCACCAACATCTATATGGAACCCGCTCCGCTGATGAGCCTGATGATGGACGGCTGTGTCGAGCAAGTCCGTGACATTTCCCGCGGCGGTCGCTATAACAATTATGGTTTCCATGGCACAGGTCTTTCGACTGCTGTCGATTCGCTAGCTGTGATCCAAAAATACCTGTTTGAAGAAAAGCGTTTCACAAAAGATGAGCTGATCACGATGCTAGATCGTAACTTTGAGGGGCAGGACGAGCTGCTCTCGGTTTTGCGCTATCAAAGCCCTAAAATGGGCAATGATGACGATCAAGTAGACGACTTAGCTGTCAAACTGCTGAACTGGTTTGCCGATTCTTTAGAAGGACATACAAATGATCGCGGCGGGATTTATCGCGCGGGGACGGGTTCTGCGATGTATTACATTTGGCATGCGCAGGATGAACCAGCTACACCAGACGGCCGCAAAAGAGGCGAACCCCTCGCCTGCAATTATTCGCCTAGTCTTTTTAGCCGGACGAGTGGGCCGATCTCGATCATCAAATCCTTTACCAAGCCAGATCTGACGCGCGTTGCTAATGGCGGCCCACTGACCATCGAACTTCATGACACGATGTTCCGAAATAGCGATAGTGTCCACAAAGTCGGGCAATATGTGAAAAGCTTCATCGATATGGGTGGCCACCAGATGCAGATCAACGCCGTCAATCGCGAAAAAATGATCGCGGCCAAAGCTGACCCCGATCATTATCGCAATTTAATCGTCCGTGTCTGGGGCTGGAGTGGTTACTTCGTTGAGCTCGACGAAGTCTATCAGGATCATATCATCGAGCGCATGGAGTTGAATTTAGGTTAGATCCACTTCAAAGCATCGTACAACTTGCAATATGTCGCATATGCTTGCTCATAGCGAGCCACATGGGCGGCAATTGGCTGGGTTTCACTTTCTGGTTTGATCAATAAAACGGTCGCTTCTAAGGATGGCCAGACGCCTACCGCAACACCAGCAACTAAGGCTGCGCCGAATGAACCACCTTCTGCACTGCCATACACGGTACGGACTGGCATATTGAAGACGTCGGCAAAGATTTGGCGCCAGAGGTCACTGGCTGCTCCACCACCGGCCAAAACGACTTCACCAGAAGCCATTAGATCACCGTTTTCGCTTTTAATCAATTCATAGACTTGGCGCATTGAAAAGGCGACCCCTTCCAGTACGGCACGGGCGAAATGGCCCATTTCGTGTTGTGAGGTCAATCCGACAAAACCACCGCGCGCATTCGAATCATTGATCGGGCAACGTTCGCCATTAAGATAAGGCATGAAAATCAAGCCGTCTGAACCAGCAGCGACAGCCGCTGCTTCGTCGTCGAGCAGTTTGAATGCGCTGACGCCTTGCTCTTTGCCAACGGCGCTTTCGTAGCGGCCTAAGGCATTGCGGAACCAGTGGTAGGAACCGGCTGCGGCCAACGTAACGCCCATTGCGGTAAAGGTGTCTGGGGCATTGCCACGAAACACTTGGAGGCTGCCCTGTGGATTATCCATGAATCGGGGCAAACCCATCGCCACAACCCCGGATGTGCCGAGTGTAACAGCTACGCGACCGGGTTTGATCAGGCCAAGACCCGTCGTGGAAATGACGGCATCGCCACCCCCACCGACGACCGGAATACCCTGCGGTAACGAGGTTTCAGTGGCAGCTTCTAGCGTGACCTGGCCAGTGATTGCCCCCGATTCAACAACTTCCGGAAAAAGCGAGCGTTTAAGACCAGCTTTGGCGATCAGGGAATCTGACCAGACATTGTTCGCGACATCATAAAAGCCAAAGCCTGACGCATCGGAAACATCGGTACAGAGCGCGCCTGACAAGCGAAATCGAATGTAGTCTTTCGGATTGATCACTAGGACTGTCTTTGCATAATTATCCGGCTCAATAGCTTTGAGCCAGGCAATTTTGCCGCCCGTGTAACCGGTCAGCATCTGATTATTCGTCAGCTTGAGCAGTTCCGTTAGACCACCAGCGGCCTCGGTGATCGCCTCGCACTGCGGGCCGGTCCGCTGGTCATTCCAGAGGATCGCCCGCCGCACGACACGATTTGAGGAGTCGAGAGCAACCATGCCATGCATTTGGCCTGAGAGACCAATTGCTGCAATCTGAAAGTCGCCTAATGTCTGCATCATTGCCTTGAGCGCTTTGACCGTTGCGGTCCACCAATCCGAAGGATCTTGTTCCGTCCAGCCGGTTTGTGGCTGATAAAGTGGATAGCTTTCAACGATCGAGCTGAGGATCTGGCCGGTTTGGTCTAGTGCGAGTACTTTTACACCACTCGTCCCGACATCAATGCCCACGATACACGTGTTGTTCATTTTATGGCGTCCTTTCGGTTTTCGGATTTGCCTGAACAGATTTACATATAAGAAATAGCTTCAATTAGCCAAACATCACCGTATTCAAAATTGCTTCGAGATTTTCTTGACGACCAGAACCGACTTTGACATCACCTTTGGCTAAGGCAATTTTCTCAAGATCGGCCATCGTCACTTGATTTTTCAAGATTTTCTGGCCGAGTTCATTGTTCCAGCTACTGTAGCGTTCATTGACAAATTCATCGAGACGCCCGTCGTCAATGAGCTTTTGCGCAAGTTTCAAACCGAGGGCAAAGGCATCCATCCCTGCAATGTAGCTGTAGAAAATATCTTCGAGGCTGTTCGAGGCGCGGCGAGCTTTTGCATCAAAGTTCAGTCCACCATTTGTGAAGCCGCCTGCTTTTAGCACTTCAACCATACATAGTGTCGCATCATAAACATTGGTTGGAAATTGATCGGTGTCCCAGCCGAGGAGCATGTCGCCCTGATTGGCATCAATCGAGCCAAAGAAACCGGTATCACGGGCTAAACGAATTTCATGGTGGAAGGTATGGCCTGCTAGGGTCGCATGATTAGCTTCGATGTTCAGTTTAAAATCTTTGTCGAGGCCATAATGGCGCAGGAAACCGATAACGGTTGCCGAGTCAAAATCGTATTGGTGTTTAGTTGGTTCCTTCGGTTTCGGTTCGACATAGAAATCGCCGGTAAAACCAATACTGCGACCATAATCGACGGCCAAACGCATGAGACGTGCTAGGTTGTCCAGTTCAAAGCCCATTTTGGTGTTGAGGAGGGTTTCATAGCCTTCACGGCCACCCCAGAACACATAGCCTCTGCCACCGAGTTTGACGGTGATTTCGAGTGCTTTTTTTATTTGTGCCGCAGCAAAGGTGAAGACGTCAACTTCAGGTGACGTACCGGCACCGCCGGCATAGCGTGGGTTCGAGAAACAGTTCGCGGTGCCCCACAGGAGCTTCTTGCCGGTTTTTTTCTGCAAATCGAGAAGCAAGTCACTGATAATATCAAGTCGGGCGTTGGATTCTGCTAACGTCTCAGCTTCCGGGGCAATATCACGATCATGGAAACAATAATAATCAATGCTTAATTTGTCCATGAGTTCAAATGAGGCAAGGGCTTTGTTTTTGGCGCTTTCCATCGGGTCATCTGAACCATATTTTTTATCTACCGTGCCTGGGCCAAACATATCGGCGCCTCCGGACACCATCGTGTGCCAGTATGACATCGCAAATTTCAAGTGATCTTTCATTGCCTTTCCGGCGACGAGTTCATTTGCTTGATAATACTTAAAAGCGAGTGCATTTTTGGATTGCGGGCCTTCGTAAGCAATTTTGGAGATTCCGGGATAAAATTCTGACATGGCGATCACCTCTCTGTAATGGTTTCGATTATTGGAGTCGTGCTCGAGCACGACTTTGCTAAATTCATCATAACGCCGTGATTTCGAAAAATCAAGCTTTGGTAACTAAAAACACTTTTAAGGGTTTTTAAGGGTTAATTAAGTGTTCGCGGATGAGAATTTCACTGTGGGTAATGGTCTGTTCGGGAGGCAAACGACCGTCAAGCAAATAGTCAAAAAGGTATTGGATCGGTTTGTAGCCCTGTTCATAAGGCTGTTGGTCAACCGTCGCAGTTATGACCCCTTGTTCCAGATAATCGCGTTCAGTTTGGGTTAAGTCGTTGCTGATGACGATGATCTTGCCTTGGAGCTGGCATTCCGCGATCGCTCGGCCAGCGCCTGCGACACCGCCAGCAGTCAAATAGATCGCGCCGAGATCCGGATGAATGGCTAAGGCTTGTGCCGTGATCGTATAAGAGCGATCTTCATCGTCGAGGGTTTCTAAGACATCGACGATCGAAATAGCAGGACAATTCTGGCGAATGATTTGGTTAAAACCGGTTATCCGTTGATTGTGACCTAGAACTTGTACGGAACCGGTTAGGATCAGAACTTTGAGCGGATCGTTTTTGGCAAGCAAGCGCAAGACACCGGCGGCTGTTGCGCCACTGTGCCAATAATCCGTACCGACATAGCAGAGCCGTTTTCCAGCTGCGATATCGGTATTGAATGTGACAACAGGAATTCCTCTTGCCGCGATCTCATCAAGCAATGCTGAAATGGCTGGGTGATTGATCGGTACGAACGCGAGTCCATTGATATTTTGGGCGAGAAGATCGCGAATTTGGGCGATCTGGGTGTCGACGTCAAAGCCTTTCATCGTTTGTATCGATAGCGTCAGACCAAAATCTTCATATTCTTGAGCGGCGGCATTTAGCCCGCGGACGACTTCAAGAAAAAAATCGTTGCCTATTGACGGCATTTGGACCCCAATTTTGAGGGGTGACTTGCGAATACTGAGCATTTTACCCGCGCGATTTGAGCGGTAGCCTAAATCTGCGGCAACTTGAAGAATCCGAGCCTTCAGTTGTGAATCAATCCCATAACGATCATTGAGGGCTCGATCAACAGTCCCGCGCGAGACACCTGCAATTTCGGCTATTTTTTTAATAGATACGCCTGTCATAAAAGAAATCCATTCTATTTTTGATGCGACACTGCTCATTATTATAGGCTATTCCGTCTGAAGATAGTGATAAGAATCCCACAACGCTGACTCAAATGAGGCTATGTGCCTTACAATGAGGCTATCGGTATTTTGCAGTAAAGGTTGCGTGATGGTTTTGGAACGAACAGGGATTGCTTTAGGTGGAAACCTTATTCTTGATTATTACAAAGAAATCGATTCCTACCCAACTCATTCGACACTATCAACCATTCGCCGGATCAACCGAGAACCCGGCGGGCTTGCTAGTAATTGTGCGTTGGCGTTGAGCCATATCGATCCCAAGTTGCCCTTAGTCGTCATTGGACGACTCGGTGCAGATGAAGCCGGCGAATTTATACGGGAAAAGCTCATGGGGCATTCTAATATTGATTTAAGTCATCTTGTCATTCAAGGTAGCACGTCCTTTACGGATGCGATGATTGATCTCGCACACAAGACACGCACGTATTTCCAATTTCGCGGGGCGAACGCTGATCTGTGTGCTGCCGATTTTGATTTAGAGCGATTAAGCGTAAAATTCCTCCATGTTGGCTATATCTTACTGCTAGATCAACTTGATGCACCGGATCCTGAATTTGGCACCCAGATGGCGCGACTGCTTCAGGCCGCCCAAGCTAAAGGCATTCGAACATCAATTGATATCGTCAGCGAAGCGTCCGACCGTTTTATTCACCTTGTCCCTCCAGCTTTGCGCTATTCAGATTATGTAATCATCAATGAATACGAAGCTGCGATGACGACTGGATTACCCGTCCGTGATTTTGCGGGAAATTTTCGCTCTGATTTAGCGTTGGATATTTGTCGGGCGTTGTTTGCGATGGGAGTTTCGACTTGGGTCATTCTACATAGTCGCGAAGGGGCTGTCGGAATGTCGGCCACAGGCGAACAGGTGGTGTTGCCTTCACTTGATCTGCCAACTGCTCAAATTGTTAGCACCATCGGGGCTGGCGATGCATTTTTATCTGGTTGTCTTTATGGTGCTTATCAAGGCCGGAGCTTGCAGGATGCAATGAAAATCGGCATTGCGGCCTCAACGGCTTCATTGACACACTTCAATTCAACGGAAGGAATCTTGGCAGCCGATGAATTGCGCTCGCTTTATGATTCAATGCCAAAGGAAATGTGGCCAGCACTTGAGCTCAATTAACCACTGCATATCGAAGACACTGTCTTAAGCACAGACAAATGTTAGATGCAATTTAAAAGTGGGAGCATTTTAATGTGCTCCCACTTTTTGATGTATTCCGAGCTTCAAAGTAACTCAATCGATTAGGCGTACATTCCCAAAATAAAGAAAACAAATAACAAAATTGCTAACCCACCAATGATCATATCCATGGTTTTGAGCTTGATGTTGATTTTGTTATAAAGTCCAAATCGCTTATCGAAAAGCGAGCCGGAAGATTTGATCGGTTGGGTCGGGGTTGATAGATCGATTTCAGGTTCAGTCATGTCGCTCATATCCTTTTCTGGTTGCACGTGATTACTTCTTGGCGATGTATTTGCGGACGTCAATCGCAACTGCAATGATAATGATCAAACCGCGAATGATGTACTGGAAATAGGCATTAACGCCTAAAAACGCGAGAATGAAGTTGATTGTGATTAGTAATAAGATACCGACGACGACCCCTGGGATATTGCCGACGCCTCCGGTGAAGGATACACCACCAATAACGCAGGCTGAAATTGCATCAAGTTCATAGTTCGTCCCCGTGCTGGAGTTGCAAGACTGGATCCGAGCGGTTTCGAGGAATGAACCGATTCCGTAGAGGACGCCGGCCATGGCAAAGACGCCGATGATAGTCTTTTTGACGTTGACACCGGAAACGGCTGCGGCTTCAAGGTTACCACCGACCGCAAACATATTCTTACCTAAGACGGTTTTGGTCCAGATAATGTGCATGACAAATGCTGTCAAAGCAAAATAGAAGACGAGCATCGGGATCTGGAAAGGTCCGAATGAAACAAATTTGAAAAGTGCGATATCAATAAATCGTTGGTCAAATGTTGACAAGGACATCGATGAGCCAGACGGTTGCCCCTCAACGTAGAGACTTGAAACACCATAGGTGATCAGCGATGTACCCAAGGTTATGATGAAGGCATGCATCTCGAGAACCGCCACACCAAAGCCATTGATCACAGAAACTAATACTGAGATCGCAATGCTCAAAATAAGCGCAATGATCGGCAGAAGCCACCAACCAGCACCTTGAAAAATGGCCATTTCGGAAAGTTGCGGATAATAGCGTGTGCCGTACGTGAAGGCTTGGACAAGTGATGCAACAACAACGCTACTCAAGCCTAAAATACGACCAATAGCCAAGTCAGTACCGGCCAAAACGATGATCCCGGCGCAACCCAAGGCTAAAATACCTTTTGTTGATGCTTGCGTGATAATGCTAATGATGTTTTCAACTCGTAGGAAAGGTGTTTTGGTGGGGTCGAGCCAGGTCGTAACTGAAACAAATACAATTATCGCGCCGAGAATAATGTACAGTGCATAGTTTAGAATAAAATCCCGGAATTGTTCACTGCTAAAACGGTTTGCAATTTTCTTTTCCATATCAATTCCTCATCAAACGTATTTGGCGGAGAGGTGCATGATCAATTCCTGAACATTGGGCTTTGCCAGATCATTTTTCTCCAGAATACCACTCATGTGACCATTACTCATGACTAGAATACGATCGCAAATCCCGACAAGTTCTGGCATTTCGCTCGAAACCATGATGACCCCTTTGCCGTTTCCGGCCAGATCCAAGATCAATTGATAGATTTCATATTTAGCGCCAACGTCAATACCTCGAGTCGGTTCGTCCATCAACAACACTTCCGGCTTGGTTAACAGCCAGCGTCCGATGATCACTTTCTGCTGATTGCCACCTGATAAGTACTTGATTTTAGTTTTCTGGCCTGGGGTTTTAACCGACATGGATTTGATAACCCACGCGGTATCTTCCATCATTTTATGATTGGAAAGCAGACCAAATTTTAAGTAACTCCGGATATTGGTCAGGGTTGAGTTGAAGATCAGGTTCATTAATGGGAACAAACCCGTTGCTCGTCGCTCTTCGGTGATCATCGCGAAGCCATTTTTGATGGCTGCTTTGGGAGATCCATTATCAATTAATTTACCACGAAGTGAAATGGTTCCGGATCCCAAGGATTCGACACCAAAGATCGTCTGCAATAATTCAGTGCGGCGAGAACCAACCAGTCCAGCAACGCCTAACACTTCACCTTGTCTGAGCTCAAAGCTGACGTTTTTACAGGTCGGCTCATATTTACCGGTCAAATCTTTGACTTCCATCAGGACGTCGCCCGGGGTATTGGTTTTGGGTGGGAAACGATGGGACATATCACGGTTAACCATCAGATTAACTATTTCGTCAATGCTGATGCTGTCACTTGGGCACGTGTGAATCCACTGACCGTCGCGCATGATCGTGACGTCAGCCGATATCTTTTTAATTTCATCTAGTTTGTGGGAGATGTAGACAATTCCAACACCCCGATCGCAAAGTTTGCGAATGATGCGGAACAAATGTTCCACCTCTTCATCCGTTAGGGATGAAGTTGGTTCGTCAAGGACAAGGATCTTAGCATTGTGAGAAACGGTCTTAGCAATTTCAACCATTTGACGTTTGGAGACAGAGAGTTTGCCAATTTGAATTTTAGGGTTGACATCGATTTCGAGTTCTTTAAAAACAGACATGGTATCTTGGTACATTTTTTTGTGGTCGATTAAGCCGTTGCGAGTCGGGAATCGACCAAGCCAGATGTTTTCCATAACATTTCGGCGCAGGACCTGATTGAGTTCCTGGTGAACCATGGCAACACCATTGTCCAAAGCATTGCGTGGATTGTTGAAGTTAATTTCTTCACCTTCCATGCGAATGATGCCGGAATCCTTACGGTAAATACCAAACAGACATTTCATCAAAGTGCTTTTGCCGGCGCCGTTTTCGCCCATCAGAGCATGGACCGTGCCTTTGCGGAGTTTCAGCTGAGCATTGTCTAAAGCTTTAACACCGGGAAAGCTCTTTTCGATGTTGATCATTTCCAGCAAATAATTTTCGTTGTCCGTATTGATCACCACTTCCACTGTTATTGACTTGAAAGATCCAGTCAAAGCCCGCAATTGATTCGAGCTGTGACTGGACAGTGTCAAGTTATCCTACAAAATACTTGTGCTGATTATAGTGAAGCTGGGGCACTTAAATCGGGATTTAAGTGCCCCAGCTCACTGGGTTTAAATGTGATTCTGTTTATTGGATCTTGGCATAAGGGATACGGACAGAGTATCCATCAGCAGCCATCTCGTAAGATGTGCCATCGAGCCAGCCTTTGTCCAATGCACCATTGACGGCGATCGTGACAACAGCTTTACCCATTGCATCGCCATCTTGTTTGACTGTACCGGCCATTTTGCCAGCAGAAATAGCTGCAGCAGCTTCGTCGGTTGCGTCAACGCCGTAAACTGGGATGTAGTTTTTAGCTTTGTCGCCGGAATTGAAGCTGACTTGATTGAGGGCAGCGATAACACCGATTGCCATACCGTCATTATTGGTGAAGATGGCTTCAACTTTGCTACCGACGCTGGCCCATGCAGCGGTCATTGTGTCTTGTGCTTTTGCAGTGTCCCAATCGCAGACATAGATGTCTGAGCTGGCGAGTTCCATTTTGACGCCTTTGGCGACAGCAGTATCGATGGAGTATTTGGTACGAGCGATTGCTTCAATGTTGTCGGCTTGACCTTTGAACATCAGGTATTGGCAGACGCCGTCACCATTTTTGTCCCAAGCAGCGTTGGCTGCCCATTGTTCAGCAAAAATTTCACCCTGCATGACGCCAGCTTCTTCAGGTTTGGTGCCGATGAAAAGGCTTTTGGCAGCTGGTACGAGGGTTTTAGAATCGGTTGGTTCTTTGTTATAGAAGAGGACCGGTACGCCTTTGGCGGCGGCTTTGTCGATCAAGGCTTGAGCAGCACCATCGGTGGCTAGGTTGATGATCAAAAGATCAATCCCTTTGGCGAGCAGTGTATCGCACTGGTCGTTCTGGGTGGTCTGGTTGTCGTTGGCATCTTGCATATCAAGATTAACGGTGACACCTTGTGCATCGCCAACTTCTTTGGCATATTTTTCGATAGCTAAGCGGACGGTTGATCCATAGGCGTCACTGAATTTCCAAACGAGAACACCGATGTTTACGGTTTTGCTTTCAGCGGCTGCTGCGGTGGTTGCAGCTGCCTGTGTTTCTGCTGCGCCAGCGGTGGTTGCGGCGGCGCCGCAGCCGGTGAGAGCAAGGGCCATTGTGAGGATCAAGATTAGAGCAAGGATTCTCTTCATTTTTTCTTCCTCCGACTTTTATTTTAATGTTGTTTAACAACACAACATCCAAGGTTATGACGCTGCATGTTGTGATATAGTCATGCAGCTGAGATACAAGTCCTTCTAAATTCAGTAAAACTTGAACGAAAACCAATTAGTTGTTGATAATGTATAGAAACTTATTGCATTTATCTTCACTTATTGTAACATTATCGTTAACATTACAAAAGAAATATATCATTCCTCTAGAATCAAGTCAACAGCATAAAACAGGTGGTTTGCAAATGAGTGCGACGTTAAAAGATATAGCTTTACAACTTGGCATCTCAGTCAACACGGTGTCCCGTGCATTGCGTGACATGCAAGACATCAGTGCCGAGACGAAACAAGCCGTACGCGATGCAGCGGAAAGTCTCGGCTATCGTAAAAACATGGCGGCTAGCCGGCTGCGCACAAACCGGTCACACATCATCGGTTTAGTTGTATCGGACATTAGTAACCCCCTGTCCGCGAGTTTTGCCATTGGCGCCGAGAAAATTTGCAAGGAGTCTGGCTTCACAATCATGATGGGTAGTTCAAATGTCAGTTCCGATGTCGAAACGGATATCGTAGCGAGTATGCTCGAACACGGAATCGACGGTTTTTTACTGGTGCCAAGTCGCGAACATGACAAAGCCCTTCAATTAATCCAGCAAGCTCATGTTCCTTTTGTCATTCTCGGTCAAGAATTCCCCGATGTCCCGGCAAATGTCGTTAAAAGCAATGACTTCGAAGGTGCGGCTCGAGTTGCAAAGTACCTCTATGGGCTTGGACATCGTCACTTTATTTGTTTGGATGTACCTGGCTATTTTTTAAAACAGTCACAGCGATGCGAAGGATTTCAGTCTGCTTTAATCAATTACGATCTTGACGATGACGCGCTGACTATATTTTCCTGCGACGGCACCCGCAGCGATGCCTATTTAGTCATGCGATCAAAGTTGGAAGTATTGTTGAAGGTTGGCCAACTTACTGCAACGGCCATCTTCTGCACCAGTGATTTTGTAGCATTTGGCGCTTGCCAAGCGCTGCACGATTTGGGATTAAAAATTCCAGAAGATATTTCTATAGCAGGTTATGACAACAATGATTTTGCCGGAATGATCAACCCACCACTCACAACGGTTGATATTCGCAAAGAGAACATGGGCGAACGCGGTGCGAAGCTTTTATTAGAGCTTATTGCCAAAAGTCATATGAACCAGCGGTCACATCCCGGTGTTTTGACTTTTACACCTGAATTAATCATTCGACAATCGACTGCAAGACCACGTCATGATTGATTTTGCAGGGCATGCCAGACATACCTGCCCTCCTTTGCTTCCTTTTGTTGCTATCTAAATGACAGGTTTTCCGAGTGCTGCAGTTTCAAGATAGGCTTTGTTTCTGAGCGTTGAAAGTGGCGCCCCACTGATTAGCAGTCGATAAAAAACGAGTGTTTCACAGATTATCGGGTCATGAGGCTCTAGTTGTGAAAGGAACACGATTGCTTTGGTTGCGGACTGTTCGGACTGATCTTGGTTGGTTTCGCGCAAGTAACGGAAGATTGCCGCAGCAATGCCTATACAGATATTTACCGGGGTAATACCCATTTCGCTACAAAGTCGAGCTGCGCCCACCAGGCGATCATCCGGTGCGAGTTTGCGCGCGGGATCACCACCAACGCGTTCGCATGTATCACCGAGTGCTGCATTGCCAAACCGATTGATAAGGTCCTGAATATGTAAAATAATCGGCTCGCAGTCGACATGAAACTGTTTTGCCAACGCGCGGGCACCTTCGTGCATGGCATTTTGGACGATCAAGAGTGTATCTGCGTCGATAATCGATTCTTGAATGTAAGTTCGCCCTGCATAGTCCCCGAGATAGGCGCAAATCGCGTGGCCCATATTATGAATGAACAACTTGCGCTTGATGTAAAAATCAAAGGGGCTATAAGGAATCATGTTCGTTATTTCCGGTATTTCGCCTTTAAAGGCGGCTCGGTCGACGGGCAAGAAATTGTATGCCTCGACACAAACACGAAGCGGTTCGCCCGCTAACAGGTCCGGTGTTTGCACAGGGATCATCCGGCCAACCGATGCTTCAACTAAACCAAAATTTTGATCAACCCAAGCGACTTCTGATGGGGCGAGTTCAGACTTGATTAATTGCATTAAGTAGCGATCGGCATGCATCAAATTCTCACAAATGATCAAGTTGAGCGGTCTGCCTGATCCTGATGTGGATATGCGCTGCCTGATTCCGGCGATAAGATTCGGTACAATCTGCGGTAGAACATTGACGCCGACAGCGGTCGCTAATAGATCGGCCTCAGCAATAGCCTGCGCGACGCTTGAAGTTTCTCGTCCATGAATCACATCAACGGGGGCGATTCGGTAGTCCTGAAAGCCCTGATTTGAAACAACTCGCACGGGGTACGCGCGATCATGCTGGAGCTGGGCAACGACCGTATCGACGACATCGATAAACGTCACAGCAAATTGAGATTGAGAAAAAAGCACCCCGATAAAGCCTCGCCCAATTCGACCCGCACCAAAAATGACCGCTTTTTTCATGAGGTTTATCCTTTCACTGAAAGTGCTGATCCGTATCGCGGAGTGCGCGAAGGGCTGGATATAGTTTTTTGTACTGGACAAATCGCTTTTGATAATACTGATGAAGGATTGGGTCTGGATAGTACGTTTTTTCGGTATGTACGAGCTGCTTGACGGCTTCTGCAAGACTCGGGTATAGCCCACAAGCCGTTCCCGCTAAGATTGCGACACCCAGTGTGCCAGCCTCCGGCACTGCTAACGTTGTCACTGGAATGCCCATCATCGTCGCCTTGAGCTGCAGAAAAGCGGCGGATTTTGCCAACCCACCAACAGCACGCAGTTCGTTGATTGCAATGCCGGCCTCGGCTAGCCGTTCAACATTAACCATAATCTCAAAGGTGATACCCTCGAGGATCCCTTTCATGATGTCCTCTGGTTTTGTGTTGATGGTCAGACCGATGATTGCGCCCACTGCCGCGTGGTCCATATACGGGGTTGCAGCGCCAGCAAAATGGGGCACAACCAGCACCGACGCCGGTGTAGGTGAAGCGCTTTCAATCAATAATTCGTAGGCGTTGCGGTTTTGTTTTAGTGCTGCCGCTTTGAAGGAATCGCCAAAAGTGTCTCGATACCATTTCAATACGCTGCCACTCGTAAAACTAAACGCATATGTCACAAAGAGGTCCGGAATTACGTGGGGGACAGACGCATAATAATTGGCAGCCATTGCTTTAGTCAGAATTGGCTTGCTAAAAGCGGGCGTAATACACTCAGTTGTACCGAGATCATCAACAGCCAGCCCCGGCTGGGTGACTCCCGCGCCAAGGGCAGCACAGGCTTGATCATGGCCACCTGCGACGAGGACAACGTCTTGCGATAAGCCAAATAGATGAGCGTATCTTAAGGAGATCTTGCCGATGACTGTGCCTGATTGGACGGGTTGTGCAAATTTGTCGACCGCGATCCCAACCGCGTCGAGGATTTCGACAGACCACTGCTTTTTCGTAATATCAAAGGCCATTGTCCGCGTCGCTAGCGAATAATCTGTCGCAGGTTCCGCCCCAAGTTTAAATAAAATGAAATCGGCGAACAGGAGAAATTTCCAAGTATCCGCAAAGATTTGCGGTTGATTTTTTTTGAGCCACAGTATCTTACACAGGCTATACATCGGATCAATTGCTGTGCCCGTAATCGATAAGATTTTTTGATCGCCGAAGCGTTCTTTGAGCGCCTCGGCTTCTAGTGCGCCTCGACTGTCGATGTAAATCATGCTGTTGCAGAGGACTCGGCCGTTCCGATCAATTGCTACCGTTGCTTCGCCAAAGGACGAAACGCCGATAGCACGAATGCGGGAGCAAAATTTTGCTTGGATGGCTTCTGACATCACTTGGACGACAGCATTCCAAATTTGCTCTGGATCAAGAACCTGCCAGCCGGGTCGTTCGGAAATGAGGGCATATTCTCGATACGCTTCGGATAGGACACGTCCGTTCTCATCAATGATAGTTGCTTTGCAACCGGACGTGCCGATATCTAATCCGAGCAAACACATGGCAAATTCTCCTTTTTTTAGCGATACCAAATGCGCAAATGTGCATAGACGATAGATTTCATCACATCAAAAACGACAGTTTGGCGATAGGTGGTCGTGAAATAATCGATCGACGCTTTACTTTCACTATCGACTGAATCACCGAGATAATTTTCGGCTTTGAGCGCCTGAATCAGCTGGTTTCCGGCAACTTGGCTCGCATGCATGACCATTTCCTTGAATAACACGGGGGACGAATCGCGTTCGAGCATTGTCCAGAGATTCACTTTACAGACGCCGTCATCGATGAGTCCAGCGAGTTGATCGCCGGGGACCGACGAGGCCCCATGCAAAACCAACCGTGTGCCAATTCGCGCTTGAATCGCCTGGGCATAATCACCATGGTATTTTTTGTCCATCCCAACCGCACGGTGTTCGGTGCCGAGATTGGCGACGATTAGGTCTGCGCCGGTGCCGTCAAGATAGTCCTGGGCTTTCTGCGCGCTCGTTAGCACACTGGTGATTCGCCCGGACTCATCGGCAATTTCATCGCATGCACCTTCGATAACAATTTCGTCACCATGTTGCTCAACAAAAGCCCGAGTCAGGCGAATGTTTTCAGCAAAGGGCGCCCGAGAGGCATCGTACATAATCGAGGAAAATTCGCGCATATCCCAGTTGAGCAAGTCTTGGTCATCATCAAATTGCGTGTGATCAAGATGAATCATGATCCGCAGTTTTTCATAAGGTGAACCGGGCTCTGCCAGGACGCGAAGATCGGCCATAAAGAGCTTGAGTCCAATATCCCAACGGCGCGTGTGGGTGTAGAAAATTGATTGGCTGCGATCGTGGTATTGGTTGGTTATCGCGATGATGATCGGTAAATCGACGATGCCTAAAGATGCGCCATATTCGCGCGTAGCCTCAAGAATTGCCTCCGTTGTCGTGAGATTTTCCGTGCAAAAACACGGCAAAACCCAATGCTTTTCGCGAGCTTCTTGATATATTCCAAGGACATCTTGACGGTGAGTAATAATCGGCATAATTGCCTCCAGTATTCACATCGCAGCTCGCTCTGCTACTCAACCATCTGAAGTTAGTCGAGTTCTGTCAGGTCATATTTTAGATAATATTTGATCGCTTCATCGAGAATATGTTTCATATGGCCCACCCCAATTGTCGTGTGATGGCGAAATCCATTGCGTCCGAGTTTAAGCAATTTGTCTTGGAGCTTATCGATCCGAGCTACGCCTCCACATCCAAAAAAACCATCTTGTAACGGGTCGTCTGTCATTTCACCCTCACCGACATAGAAGGTTAGTTTGCCATCTTCTGTTTTACAGTTGGCATAAGTCATTGGGAAGGCTTTGATCCGGCCCTCATTGGTGCCCCAACCACGATCCGGCACATGTTTTGAGAACATTTTGTGATCTGTTATCGTGCCGCGTGCAGCCATCAGCGTTTCAGCAATTGGGCCGCAATGGAATAAGACCACTTTATCGGGATCATTGCCGTAATTGTTGTTCCAATCGACGCAGGCAGCCGGGGTTTCTGAGGCAAGTACCATCGCACGCATACTAATCGCTGAACTCAGGTCAATTTCACAGGATGCCGCAATGCCGCGATCGTTCAATTCGCTTAAAAGTACGCAAGGTGCGATCCCAAAATAGGTCTGGAGCTCTTCCCAGCAACGCAATGTTAACGCGTCCAATTGATATTCCTCGCGGTATTCATCGAGGACTACACCAAGTTTAGCGATCGAAAGCGTCCGCTGATCCGGCACTTTGGAAAAGTCGGTATATGATTTCAGTTGGCGAATCTTTGTCTGGACAGCAAGGTCGTCGTCCTTCTTTTCGCCCATGCGATGAATTACCATCGATAAATCGAAGGTTTCCACAGTGATCCCGTACTTTTGCAAGGTGATTTCGTCAAAACGCACGGTTTTGAAAGCCGTGGTCCGTGCGCCAAAGCAGCCAATGGTCACGCGTTTCATCCCTTTGACGACGCGACAGACTGCCGCAAAGTCTTGGAGATTCTGGCGGAAGGCTTCAGATCGGGGATGCACAACATGAGGGGCGAATACCGTAAAAGGAATGCCATATTGGTGAAAAACATCTTCAATACTGAATTTGCCACAATAGGCGTCATGGCGGTTGCCAAAGGTCATTTTGTCGAGTTCATCGGGGTAGGCTTGAATGAGAATCGGCACACCAGCATCTTGCAAGGCCATCACGGCCCCGTTTTCATCGCTAAAATTGGGCATGCAGAGAATGACGCCATCATATTCGCCTTCATGCGACTTGAGCCATGTAGCATATTTTCGGCCGTCTTCGCGGGTTTCAACACCACCAAAGGCGGTCGCGTTTTCATCCATCATCAGAAAGTTGATGTTGTTTTCGGCGACAACCTCACTCATATCGATGCGAGCGCCAGCGATCAAGGTTTCCGGCATAAAGCCGCGGTTACCAAAATACAGTGCAAAGGTCATTTTTCGCTTTTCCATGTTTCAAAACTCCTTCCACGGTCGAGGTCAAACGCTATTGGTCTTGTGTTGTTAATAAAGCCTAATCTTATCGTAGTCCTGACGTCATCTTGGCGATAGGGAATTCAGTCAGCATATATGTAAATTCGTCCGGATTTTTTGTACAATTCAGCTAGTGCTTACAAAGTTATTGAAAGGATTATTCAGATGTCGTTGTACGTCGCTCAGGAACCCCTTCTTCAGCTTTTACGCGATTTTCACACCCTTACCGGCATCCGAATCGTTGTCTTTGACGATCTGTTTCAAGAAATTTTGACCTATCCGACCCACCATTGCGAATTATGTACTTTAGTCCGACAAATTCCTGCCCATTTGGCAGAATGTTGCCAAAGTGACAGCCATTCATTTGACGAATGTAAGCAACGAGGCAAGCTCGTCATTTATCGATGCCATGCTGGTCTGATCGAGGCAACTGCACCGATCAAATCGAATGGTGTCATTATCGGCTATATGATGTTTGGTCAAATCACCGATAATCGCCATCAATTAATCGATTCTGTCATTGAGCGTTTGCAGGTTCCTGCCGATCAAGTTAACGCCTGGCAAGATGCTGCCCGCAAAGTCAAAATGAAACACTTACCCCAAATCCAAGCGGCAGCAAAAATCGCAGAAGCCTGTACGTTTTATGTTTTGCAAAAAGAATTGGTGTCGCTAAAGCACGACAGGTTGATTGATAAAATCAATCAATACCTTGATGACAACCTCAGCCAAGAGCTTGATATTCATGCGTTGGCGAGCCTTTTTCACATTAGTCGCACAAAATTATACGACATAACACACAAGCAATTGGGGCTTGGTGTTGGCGAGTTGATTCGCCGAAAACGACTTGAAAAAGCTAAGGTGTTACTGGCAGAATCACCAATCAAAATCATCACTATCGCTGAAATGATCGGATTTAAAGACTACACCTATTTTTCCAAGGTGTTTAAAAAAGAATACCATTTGACGCCTTCTGAATATCGGTTGAAATACCAGTCAATCTGAATTGACACGGCCTCAGCACGCCCCTATGATAACTTGTATGAACAAGTAATAGGTACAAGCGACGACTAAGGGTGGCGCGATGTTTGAGCAGACGAACGAGAATAAATTAGAAGAACCTAAATATGAAATGGTCAAGCAGCATGTGATGCAGCTGTTAAAGCAAGACATCATTCGGTTTGGCGAGAAATTACCATCCGAACATGAGTTGATGAGTCAGTTCAATGTCAGCCGGAACACGATTCGTCAGGCGTTTTCTGAATTGACGAGTCTCGGTTTGATTTACAAAGAGCAAGGCAAGGGGACTTATAGTAAATTCGTGCCCAAAAGCCGCAACTCCAAGAAAATTGTCGCCGTGATCACAACCTATATTTCGGATTATATTTTCCCAGACATCATATTTGGCATCGAAGAAGTGCTGTCCGGCGAAGGCTACTCCATGCTTTTATCCAATACCAATAATAATAAGGATAAAGAAACGCAATTCTTAAACAATATTATCGAACATGATGTCGCAGGTTTGATCATTGAACCGACACGCAGCGCATTAGCCAATATTAATCAGCCCATTTTTGACGAACTCATTCGAAAAGGCGTCAAAATTGTCTTTATCAATGCCACTTATGACGATGTTCCGGCGTCAAGCGTGCTTTTAGATGACGAACGAGGCGGATTTCTTGCGGCAGAACATCTAATTCGCCTTGGTCACACCCGAATTGCCGGGATTTTTAAAAAAGACGACATCCAAGGGCTTAAGCGCCGCAAAGGCTTTGTCGCGGCGATGAAGCAGTACAAATTACCGATTGAAATCAACCAGATTGTCGAATACGAAACGACCAATGAACATATCCATCCATACATTTTGGCTAAAACTTTACTGAGTCAGCCTGATCGACCGACTGCTTTTGTTTGTTACAACGATAATGTCGCGGCAATCGTGGTTCAAGCCATTCGAGACCGCGGGCTTTCGATTCCTGAATCGGTTGCTGTCGTCGGTTTTGACGACTCAAAACGATCGATTGATGGGTCGATCAAACTCACATCTGTGATACATCCCAAAATCGAAATGGGGCGCCGCGCTGCCTCGTTTATGATCGAAATGCTCGATAATCAACTCGATGATCTCCAATTTGTTTATCGCCCTGAACTGATCATCCGTGAGTCGACAGGGGTAACCTAAATATTTTCGGACATTTCGAAATAAAGATGATTGCTTTGCGCAGTTTTTACTTGTACCATCAAGTTGTATGAAATAGTAGTCACCGTCAACATGCCTGGCACGTAAACGTGATATTTAAAAATAAGTGGAGGAATTTTTTCATGACAGCACTCAAACAGTATTCCTTTTGGTTGATCGTCGGCAGTCAGGATCTCTACGGGCCGGAAACTTTGCAAACAGTCGACGAGCATGCCCAAATTATCGTCGATGGCTTGAATGCCGATTCAGCCATTCCTTGCACCCTCGTATTCAAACCGGTCGTGCGCAATTCCAGCGAAATTTTTAGCACGATTCAAGCCGCTAACCAAGATCCAAGCTGCGCGGGGATTATCACGTGGATGCATACCTTCTCGCCATCAAAAATGTGGATTCGTGGCTTGAAGGCTTTACAGAAACCTCTCCTGCACATCAATACTCAGTTCGATCGCGAAATCCCATGGCAGACGATCGACATGAACTATATGAATCTCAACCAATCCGCCCACGGGGACCGCGAACATGGCTTTATCTTGGCCAGGATGCGTTTGCCGCAAAAAGCGCTCGCCGGCTATTGGCAGGATATCAAATTTCGCTCACGGATGGCGACCTGGATGCGCGCTGCAGTGGGCGCATTTGAAAGCCGCCAGTTACGCGTGTTGCGCATCAGTGACAACATGCGCGAAGTCGCCGTCACTGAGGGCGACAAAGTCGAAGCGCATATGCAGTTTGGTTGGTCCGTCGATCACTATGGCGTTCAAGACATTATCAAGCTCGTCGACCAGGTAACAGAGGCGGAAATCGACGCCCAAATGGCTGAATATTCAGCCCATTACGAATTAGCTACTGATAATCTGGAAGCCGTTCGTTATCAGGCCCAAGAAGAAGTTGCACTTAAAAAATTCCTTGAAGACGGCAAATTTGGCGCTTTCCACACGAATTTCCAAGATCTACAAGGGCTCAAACAATTGCCAGGACTGGCAAGCCAAGACCTAATGCGTTTAGGTTACGGGTTTGGTGGCGAAGGTGACTGGAAAACAGCAGCTATGGTACGCATCCTCAAGCTAATGTCAGCTGACCTCGCTGGTGGCACCTCTTTTATGGAAGATTATGTTTACCATATGGAAGAAGGCAACGGTCTGAATATGGGCGCTCACATGCTCGAAATCTGCCCCTCGATTGCCTCAGAGAAAGCCCAGATCAAAGTCATGCCACTTGGCATTGGCGATCGCGAACCACCGGCCCGCCTGACCTTCAAAACCGCCACGGGCCCTGCTATCTTGGCTTCACTCATCGATATGGGCGACCGTTTCCGCTTGATCGTCAATGAAGTTGACTGTCGCAAGCAGGAATATGATATGCCCAACTTACCAGTTGCCGTTGTTCTATGGAAGCCACTGCCCGATCTTGAAACCTCAGCCGAAGCTTGGATGTATGCCGGTGGCGCCCATCACTCCGCACTTTCATATACCGTCACGGCCGATATGATGCGCGATTGGGCTGAGATCATGGGTATCGAGTTCATTCATATTGGCGCGCACACCAAAATCCCCGAATTGCGCCAAGAATTGATCTGGAACGATATCGTTTGGAAACATAAATAAATTAAAAAAGGGGCTGGCCATGAAGACTGATATCGCATCGATTCGCCAGGCAATTGAGGCCGGCAAAACTGCGCTAGGCATTGAATTGGGATCGACCCGGATCAAAGCGGTTCTGATTAATGAAGATTACTCGCCAATCGCCTCCGGTGGTCACGACTGGGAAAATAGCCTAGTTGACCAGATCTGGACGTACAGCTTAGATGACGTCTGGGCCGGAGTCCAAGCAAGCTACCGAAATCTTGCAGCTCAAGTTAGCGAGCGTTACGGTGTGACGCTTAGAACCATCGGAGCCATCGGCTTTAGTGGAATGATGCATGGCTATGTTGTTTTTGACAAAGATGATCACTTGTTGACTCCTTTCCGTACGTGGCGCAACACGATAACCGGGCAGGCATCTGAAGCGTTAACAAAACAGTTCAACTACCCGATCCCACAACGTTGGAGTATTGCTCACCTCTATCAGGCCATTCTCAATCGCGAAGCACACCGTGACCAGATTGACTTTATGACAACGATTGCCGGTTATGTCCATTGGCAATTAACTGGTCGTAAAGTACTTGGGGTTGGCGAAGCATCAGGCGTTTTTCCGATTGATCTGAATACTCGTAAATTTGACACGGCTTTCATTAGTCAGTTTGATCAACTCGTTGCCGATCAAAATCTAGGGTGGAAATTAGGTACAATTTTGCCGGATGTGCTCGCAGCTGGCGAACAAGCAGGATCACTCACAACTGCCGGGGCTCTTTTGCTGGATCCGAGCGGTCAATTACAAGCCGGCATCCCCTTTTGCCCACCTGAAGGTGACGCGGGGACCGGAATGGTCGCGACGAACAGCATCGCGGTCAGAACAGGCAATGTTTCGGCTGGGACGTCAGTTTTTGCCATGATCGTGCTCGAAAAGGCACTTTCTCGTGCATACAGCGAAATCGATTTGGTCACAACACCCGCTGGCGACTTGGTTGCAATGGCACATTCTAACAACTGCACATCGGATTATGATGCTTGGATTAATTTGTTTGGTGATGCCGCTAATGCTTTGGGCGCGCCAGTCTCCAAGGCAAAACTCTATGATACCCTCTTAAATCTCGCACTTGAAGGCGATCCAGATTGTGGCGGATTGCTCGCTTATGGCTATGTTTCTGGCGAACATATGACCCACTTTGAGGAAGGCCGCCCGCTATTTGTTCGTTCGTCACAAAGCCATTTCAGCTTAGCCAATTTCATGCGGGTCAATTTGTTCACTGCGCTAGGAGCCTTGCGAACCGGTCTCGATATCTTGTTTGATCAAGAAGGTGTCTTGGTTGATGAAATTAAAGGCCATGGTGGATTTTTCAAAACGAAAGGGGTCGGACAAAAAATCATGGCCGCCGCGACGCACACCCCCATATCCGTTTTGGAGACAGCCGGTGAAGGCGGGGCGTGGGGTATCGCGATTCTCGCAGCCTATTGCGTGAATGATCATAACAGGCGTAGCCTAAGTGCATTTTTAAAGGATCAGGTTTTCATTGGGCAAAATAGTGAAATTGTTTTGCCCGATCCACAAGATGTCGCTGGATTTAATGTTTTTTTCAAACGCTATCATGCGGGCTTGGCCATCGAAAAGGCAGCTGTAAATCATTTGAGGTAGAGCTATGAATTTAGAACAGTTGATCGAAGAAGTCCTACAAGCGAATTTGGCGTTGCCACGCTACAATTTGGTGACGTTTACGTGGGGTAATGTGAGCGGCATTGACCGTGAACTCGGTCTAGTTGTGATCAAACCGAGTGGCGTACCCTATGATGAACTCGAGTCACGGCATATGGTCGTCCTCGACCTTGAAGGCCATGTCAAACAAGGTCAGTACCGGCCAAGTAGTGATACAGCGACCCATTTAGCTCTCTATCGCCGTTATACGGGGATCTCCGGGATCGTCCATACCCATTCGCGGTGGGCAACAACATGGGCACAAGCCTGTCTCGATCTCCCTGCCTTTGGGACGACACATGCAGACTACTTCTACGGTGATGTGCCCTGCACGCGTCACCTGACCCATGCCGAAATCAATGGTGAGTATGAATTAAATACCGGAAAAGTCATCATCGAAACGTTTGAAGGTCGCAAAATTGATCCCGTTGCCGTGCCCGGCGTTCTCGTGGCAAGCCACGGCCCCTTCACATGGGGCACAAGCGCGTCAGATGCCGTGCACAATGCTGTCGTCCTCGAAGAATGCTCGATGATGGCCTTGAACGCCCGCTTGCTCAATCAATCCCTGCCCTCCGTTGATCAAAACCTACTCGATAAGCACTATCTGCGCAAACATGGTAAACACGCTTACTACGGGCAGCGCAAAGCCTGAATCGGCGAATGGATGTCTCGCACCAATGCCCGTTGAAAGGATGATTTCCTATGAGTGTTCATGTTAAGTCTTTTGGACAAACCAAGCACGGCGAAGCAGTTGATCTCATCACACTCGAAAGTCGCACGGGGATGAGCTGCAATTTAATGTCCTATGGCGCAACGATCCAATCCCTTTTGGTGCCTAGCACCACTGGTGAGCGGGTTGATGTTGTTTTAGGTTATGAAACACTAGCGGAATATGAAAAGCCGACGAATCCTTTTCATGGGGCAACCGTCGGTCGTAATGCGAATCGAATTGCCAAGGCAAGGATTGAGCTTAATGGCAACGTATATCCGTTAGCCGCCACTGAAGGCCGCAACAACTTGCATAGTATGCCTAATGGCCTTGATAAGGTGGTTTGGTCCTACGAAATTATCGACCCTGGTGATACACCTGTTGTCAAATTCCATTATGTCAGCCCCGATGGCGAGTCGGGATTCCCCGGTCGCATGCCTTGTGATGTGATCTATCAATTGACTGCTGATCACGCATTGTCGATCTCCTACAATGCCGTTTCTGATCACGATACAGTGATCAACCTGACTAACCACGCCTACTTCAATTTAAAAGGGGCAGGCAAGGGCACCATCCTCGATCACACCTTAGAAATTGCTGCGGACTTTTACACACCAATTGATCAAGAACTTCTGCCGGACGGTCGACTTGAGCCGGTCATCGACACGCCGTTTGACTTTGATAAAGCGAAGCCTATGGGGCAAGCTATCACCGCGACTGATCAACAGCTGACTTACGGTACGGGTTACGACCATAATTATGTGATTCGTGGTGCCAATGGCGAGCTTAGATTTTGCGCCCGAGCTGTTGAGCCCGTGTCAGGTCTGACAATGACTGTCGAAACCACATCACCTGGAGTGCAGATTTATACCGGCAATCACTTGAATGAAAGTGGTAAGGGTGGCTATTATGCTGCAAACGACGCCTTTTGCTTAGAAACCCAGTATTATCCGAATTCCTTGCTACACGCGCACTTCCCTTCTCCCATTTTTCCGGCTGGCGTCCATTTCCGCCATCAGACAGTCTATCGGTTTGGTCGATTTTAAGCCTAGCGCTTAAAGATCTGACTCCTTCGATATAAGCCTTTTCTCCTCAAAACAAAAGACCGCTCGAGCTGAAGTGCCAAGCGGTTTTTTGTATGCGTCAATTTGCGGGTTTCAATTTGTTTGTGCTTATCGCTAATTATTGAATGATTCGGACTCTGGTTGTGTGGCGTCCAATGGCAGGAAATTCATCAGCATGATCGACGTAAACATCAATGCGATTATTTTGGATCGCGCTGCCACAGTCTTCGGCAATACGATAACCAATTCCTTCTATATAGACCTTGGTGCCGAATGGAATAATGTCGGGATCAACTGCGATGGTTCGACCAGCTTCTACCTGTGTGCCGGTCTTGGTGATCCCGCGGCCGTCCATGCCGCGTTCATTCTTGGTGTAATAGGAAATCTCAAATTCAAGCCATTCATAATCGGGTTTGATTTCCATCAGGTTCAGTGTTGGTTGTGATGCGTGAACAGATTCATCTGCTCTTTTGTCATTTTGCCCGAAATCGAGTTCGGTGCTGATTTCATTGTCAAGTTCTTGGCCTTCACGGCTGAGCGTCGACTCGAAATCAAAGGTTGGGGCTTCAAAGGTCATCTGCAGGTCTTGTTGGTTAGCGGTATAAGTTAATTGAGCCATATTCGGTTGTGCGGTTTTTTTCGTAGCCTGATCATATGCCGTGTTCATTCCCAATCCCTGGAGGGTTAAGGTGGCGGCAAGGACCAAAGCCGATACGATTCTATAAATAAATTGTGTACCTCATTACTTTAATTTTCGCATCTTCTGTCATGTTAAACGTCAATAAAGAATGAACGTGGCAAGTTTACCGATAGTTTTGCGGTTTCGTCAACGTTTTTTCGACCTTTTCGATGAAATAAACAAACATTTGTACGATTGATCAGCGCATTTTTTGAACATTGTCAACAAATTTGCCCTATAATAGCGAAATATAGCAAACATTTGTTCCTTTATGAATCTAGCAATTTTCAACAAAATGTTACAATGTTACAGCTAGCGCTCACCGATTTATGCGAAGATGCTGGTACAGGAGGCTACTATGGATATCAATACAAACACCGTCCGCGTCAGTGAACCGACTATTATGGTCATCTTTGGCGGGACCGGGGACTTGACCCATCGCAAGTTAATTCCCGCCCTTTATAATTTGGCTTTTGACCAATTAATGCCCGAACATTTCGCAATCGTTGCAGTTGGTCGCCGAGCAAAATCTTCTGAAGAATACCGTGAGGAACTATACACCTCATTAAATAAATATTCCCGCAATAAATTGGACGACGCCCAATGGTTGCGGATTCGTGACATTATTCACTACTACCAACTAGACTTCACCGAAACAGCTGGCTATGAACAATTAGGTACTTACCTCGCTGAATTGGATGGTCTATATCACACGCAGGGTAATCGGATTTTCTATTTGGCAGTCGCGCCAGAGTATTTTGAAACAATTGTTGGCGGGTTAGGGGCGAGTGGCCAATCGGTTTGCCGCCGTGGCTCTGACGGCCATTGTGCTAATTGGCAGCGCCTTGTCATTGAAAAGCCTTTCGGCAAGGATTTAAGCACCGCGAAGCATTTGAACGATGCTTTGCACACCGTTTTTGATGAGTCTGACATCTATCGTATCGATCATTACCTTGGTAAAGATATGATCCAAAATATCATGGTACTGCGTTTTTGCAATGTGGTATTTGAATCGCTTTGGAGTAGCCAGTATATCGACAATATTCAGATATCCCTCAGTGAAAAACTCGGGGTTGGTTCACGAGGTGGTTATTACGATCATTCCGGGGCGATCCGCGACATGGTGCAGAATCATTTGTTGCAAATTTTGTCGCTTGTCGCGATGGAACCGCCTGTCAGCCTGAGTACCGATGCCATCCGCCAAGAAAAGCTCAAAGTCATCCAAGCCCTTGAGCCTTTCACAGCTGATACCTTGCGTGAAAATGTTGTCTTTGGGCAATATGGAGCCGGTGTAGTCGGTGCCGAGCAGGTCCCTGCTTATCGTGACGAATCTGGGGTCCCGGACAACTCCAATACCGAAACCTTCGTCGCAATGCGCCTGTGCGTCAACAACTTCCGTTGGGCCGGCACACCGTTTTATATCCGCACAGGCAAACGATTACAGGAAAGTGCCGCCGAAATAGTCATTCAATTCAAATCGTTGCCCAATATTCTGTATTTTGCCGGTGAACAGGCGCGCCAGGAGCCCAATCTCCTAGTTATCCGCATTCAGCCTAATGTCGGTGTTTATTTTCAGCTCAATACCAAGGATTTCAGCACGCAGAAAGAAATCGTGCCGGTCAAGGTCGAGACGAGTCACTTAAGCCCGAATCAAGGCAACACCCCTGAGGCTTATGAACGTTTGATTTATGACATCATGCGAGGCGATGCGACTTTGTTTGCCTGGTGGAACGAGGTCGAAGCGTCTTGGAAGTTTGCTGACCAAATCATCGCGTACCGCGAAAGTCAGCGGCAAAAATTCCCGAATTACATCGCGGGATCCGCCGGTCCAGTCAAAGCGATCGAACTTCTCGCACGAGAAAGCCGCGAGTGGTGGACAATTTAAGAAAAGCTGAGACTTTGACAATCAGCCTTGGAAATCGCCGTTATAGCTTACGAGCACAACGTTGCGAATACCTGCTAAGGCTGCCACTTCGTTGACTAATTCAGTCGAGTTGTTTTTCAATCGGACCTCTACCGTTAGTTCAATGCCATTACCGGCTGTAACGCTTTTCGATTTGATGATCTGGCGGTTGGTGCGCGCATTGACCGCTGTCATCGCGCGGTTTTCAGCCTCGTCATCGATGCAGCTTAGGACCAAAATGTAGGGGACTTCATTCGGTTTGCGACTGATAAAAATCAGGAGAATGAGTCCAATAAATACAGAGCCAAAAATGGCGAGGGGGATCAAACCGGCACCAAGCACAATCCCGCCAGCGATCGCCCAAAACAAAAAGGCGATATCCATCGGTTCTTTGATCGCAGTTCGAAACCGGACGATCGATAAAGCACCGACCATACCTAAGGATAAAATAACGTTTGAGGTTACGGCAAGAATGACTAACGACGTGATCATGGTCAGTGCCATCAAGCTGACGCCAAAACTCTGCGAATACATTACGCCACGGTAGGTTTTACGATAAACCGTGAGAATGAAGGCGCCGAGTAGAAACGACAGACCGAGGGCAATGATCATGTCCACTGCTGAGAAGGTTGTGGCTTTTTCGAGAAAGCTGTTTTTGAAAATGTCCGAAAAATTCATGGGTTTTCTCCTTAATAAAATATTCGACTAGCTGCATATTTAGACATAGCACCGACTTGGCGTTCACCAAGTTGGATAATATCGCGGACGATATCGGGTAGATAAGCGTCGTATTTGACCTCGAGCACGGTCAATCCTTGCAAATCCGTCAAGACGAGCGGTTGGTTTTGATCAAAAAAAGCTAACGAATGCAAACCGGAGCGGATTTCACTATCAAGGGTGATCCGGACATTGCCTGGGCCATAGATAAATGCCTCACGTTGATATTCGACAATCGTTTTAGGGCGCAGGAGGTGGCCTTGCATCTTAGCTCCTAGATCCTGTAAAACAGGGCGTTGATCGGATAACAACCAATTTGTGTCACCAGCGATTATGCGCATTGTCTCTTCGCGGCTGACCCTAGTCGATTGTTTGCCACATAGATTACGTAATTTAATCTTTTTTTCGAGTCGAATCCATTCACAGTTGTCGCCATAGAAGCGCAATCTAAATTTTTCGCGTTCACTGAGACCGTCAATTTTTTCGTTCAAGGCGGCATCGCGGTAATTGTCAAAGTACAGGCTGCGTACGCGATATCGGCCATCTGGTCCGGCATGGCTATCACGAGGAATCACTGCAGCTAAGCGACTGCTCAGTGCCATGACGTCTGCACGATTGATGAGGTGTTTGAGTTCATGGCGCCAGGGTGTTGCCATCGTTGTGATCTTCCCTTCATGTCCGTTTGTGCTAAAAAAATTACTTGTGATGAAAAGCTGTGATCAATTGGCTGCTTCTGGGTATTCGGAGTAGTACTGTGCGGTATATTGCTCGACCTGTGGATCACCTTTGCCACACCGCGGGGCGGACAGTAGGCAATGCTTGTGACAGGCTGTGCAAGTGAAGTTTGAAAGGTATTGGGTTAATGTCGGGACTGCAGCAGCTGAATTGTCGACTATGGAAGATTCTGTGGTGGTCTGTGCTGAACTCGCCGGCAACGAGTCGATAACCGCTGTGCCCTGATCAATATCATCAAGGGTCGAATCTGTTGTGGCTTGCGAACTTGAGGTCGAATTATTAAGCATGGTCGAATTTTGAATGGCAAGATCTTGATCTTGTGTGGCAAGGAGCACCTCAATGGCCGATGTTTGGATCACTGAATAGGCGGCACCTAAGGCAAAAAGACCAAGGGTAGCGCGTACGACAACCGTGCGCACAGGCTGGAGATGTGGGTCGCGAATGAGGGTGCGGATGACCCGTTTGATCCAATCGGCATGCAGCAAGACGTGGATGATGACAATCAGCAACGTGGCCCAACTCGAAAAACTATGAATAGCGGTCCAGGCTGAGTAGTTGGCTGCAGCAAGCGGTGTGAAGAGGAATTGGGATATGAGTACGCCACTCAAGAGCGTCAAGGTCATACTGATCGCCATCATACTGTTGATCATAAAATTGATTCTGGCTTGCCAGCTGATTTTTGAAAAGAAGCCTTTTCCTACAGCGGCGATCCACTGTCGGTTGATCGCGAGATGCGCGACCAACGCGCCGCCGATGATGACACCAAGCCATTCGTGGGCAAATACACCACTGATTAGTGGCTGCATCAAAATGATCATCACGGCCGCTAGGATGACATCAATAATTAATTTGCGTTTCATTTTGGGATTCATATTAAAAAACCTCCGGTTGTTGGGCTCAAAGTCGTTTTGTACTCTGAGAATAACAACCGAAGGTGATGAATTTGTGAAGGTCGAGCGATAATCTATTGAATTCTAATAATTATTTTCGAACGGGTAATTCGAACCAGAATGTCGCACCATGACCAGGCAAGGAGTCAACACCATAACGAGCGTGATGCAATTCAAGAATTTGTTTGACGATTGAGAGGCCAAGACCCGTACCGACAACTGCGCGACGATGAGACTTGTCAGATTTGTAATAGCGGTCCCAGATATGTTTGAGTTCTTCAGGCGCAATTCCTTCGCCACTATCAATCACCGCCATGCGAACCCACCCATCGGTCACCGATTGGCGCACAAGCACACGGTGATCGGCGCCAGTATAGTGAACGGCATTTGTCAGCAAATTGTACATGACTTGCTCAATTCGCGCTGCATCGCCACTAATCGTAACTTTTTCGGTGGCCTCAAAATCTACATGATAGCCTTCAGCTTCGGTCAATTTGCCGACGCGGTCAACAATATCACCAACTGCAGCTGTCAAATCATAGTCTGCTACTTTCAAATGTTGGGTCCCCGATTGGAGCTTGGATAAGTCTAAGATGTGATTGACCAAATTAGCCAGGCGATTTGATTCATCAATGATCACTTGGACATTTTCTGGATTATTTTCGCCAGGTAAATCGCGCATAACTTCAGCATATCCACGAATCATCGTCAAAGGTGTCCGGAGATCGTGTGAAATATTCGCGATTAATTCCCGGCGCAAGGACTCGACGCGGCTGAGTTCGGTGGCTGTTTCGTTGAGCGTTTCGGCAAGTTCTTCAACTTCTTTGTAGCCAGACGCTTCAAAACGGACCTGATAGTCGCCAGCAGCCATTTCTTTCGAACGTTTGTTGATCCGGATTATTGGCCGTGATATCTGACGCGAGAGAACCCAGGCGAGAATCATCGAAAGTAGTGTCAAAATGACTGTGACATAAATGAGTTGGACCCGTAATGTCTGAACCGTCGCAGTCACTGGCGAGAGCATCGTGTTGATCAGAATGACTGCCGATGTGCCGTCCGATAGCACAACCTGGCGCGAGTAAATAATCGATTGCTTCAACCCATCTCCTGGCAGAGGGACTGCCCCGGCAAATTTTCGATCGTCGTACCGATCGTCATTAAATTCCGAGCGGTCATAAAGTTCGAGATATTCACCACCGGAAGCGACAGTTTTGTCATACAACTCATAAAGATCGTCGATCGCTAAATGATTGATTAGACTAGTCGGTCCGATTTCGAACGAAGCTAAATCGCCACCAGAAACGGTGAAAATCCGAATACTGAGGTCGCCCTGTTGAGCAATGCGTGTAATCAGTGTCTCGAGTTCATCGTGATTGATATTGGCGGCGATAACCGATGCGGTTCGCTTGATTTCGCTCGTCTTGATCCCGCGATAAAAACGGTCTAAGAAAACGGTTTGAAACATCCAGAGCAACCCAACGAGAACCAGCGAGAATGTTAAAAATGAAACGAAAAGTGACACACCAATTGTGGGACGCTTGGCTTTGGGTTTAACTTTCTGAAGCGATTTCTGTTTGGATTGAAAATCTGTCGTTGATTCAGTACTAATCATCACGTTGCGATCCTTAAGCTTCAAAGCGATAGCCTAAGCCACGCAACGTGACAATAAACTTGCGGTATTCGCCGAGACTGTTTCGCAAAAGTTTGATATGCGTGTCTAGTGTCCGGTCATCACCAAAAAAGTCGTATCCCCAAACTTCGGTGATCAATTTTTCACGTGTCAGTGCAATCCCCTTGTTGCGAACTAGATAAAATAATAATTCATATTCTTTCGGTGAGAGATCGAGCGTCACGCCATCAGCGGATACGACTCGGCCTGTAAAATCAATATGCAAGCCCTCGTATTGCAGCACATCGTGAGTCTTCTCGGTGGCAGCAGGTTTTTGGTTGCGACGGATCAGCACACCAATCCGCATCATGACTTCTTTCGGCGAAAAGGGCTTGACGACGTAGTCCTCAATGCCCAATTCAAAACCGTGAATTTTGTCATATTCTTCGCCCCGTGCCGAAAGCATGAGAACGGGGATTTTTTTAAATTTAAAAATCTCGCGGCAGGCCGAAAATCCATCGAGTTCGGGCATCATCACATCCATGATAATGGCGTCAAAATCTTCTTGTTTGCAAATCTGCACCGCAGCCATGCCGTCTTGTGCTTCGACGATCTCGTAGCCTTCAAATGCTGCATATTTTCTGAGCATTAGGCGAATTTTTTCTTCATCATCGACTAAAAGTAGACGGCTCATCAGGTCACCTCCGCGGCTTCTCAATTATTATACTTGTGGCTGTGTTTCCTGCAAAGCGATTTCAAGGGTGAGCAGTTGACCATCGCGCGTGATTGAAAAGCGAAGCGTCGATGTTACCGTCTGATCTTTAAGCAAATTGCGCACATCTTCTGACGAAGCGATCGTTTGGTCATCGATTGTTACGATGCGATCCCCACTTTGTAATCCCCCGCGTGCGGCATTCCCTGCTTCATCGACTTTGAGGATATAGACACCCATTTCGGTTACACGATACATTTGAACAAGTTCTTCAGAGTTAATGTCGAGCAAGGTCACCCCGAGTTTGACCCGACCTTGGACTGCGCCATAACGCTCCAAATCATTGATGATCGTTTTGACATCATTGACTGGAATCGCAAAGCCTAGGCCTTCGACACCGGTGCCCGATGATTTTGCGACGACGAGGCCAATGAGCTTGCCGGATTCATCAAACAAACCGCCTCCTGAATTGCCGGGGTTAATTGCCGCGTTGGTCTGTAAGAGATTCATCGTTACATTGTCGAGGCTGATTTCGCGATCTAAGGCACTGATGATGCCATCGGTCACAGTCCCGCCCAGCTCACCGAGCGGATTACCTATGGCTACGGCGAGATCGCCGACTTGCAATTGATCTGAGTCACCTAATTGGGCGGTTGGCAGTCCTGTCGCAGCAATTTTGATCAAAGCGACGTCCGTGACGCTGTCAGTTCCGAGCAGCGTCGCTTCAAACGTCTGACCATCTTTGAGCCGGACTGTCATTTTTGAAGCGCCTTCGATGACATGATTGTTCGTCATGATCAAGCCATCCGACCCGATAATGACGCCACTGCCAGCCCCTTCAGCAATGTATTCTGATGAGCGCAGTCCGCTAACTTTCACCTCTGTGCGAATTTCGACGACAGCTGGCGAGGCCAGTTGGGCGATTTCCGCCACGCTAAGTGCTGTACCTGCTGGGTTGTTCACAAGGGACTGGGCCGCGACGGCATTGCCATTTTCGGAATAAATGCCCGATTGGTCTGTAGCCGCAGTGGCCGAGGTGACGGACAGATCTGAAGCTTGCCCAACTGCTTGAACTGCGGTCGAGGCAGGGAAATATTGGGACGCTACATAGCCACCGCCAAAACCTAAAGCACCTGATACCACAATGGTCGCTGATGCAAAGACTGCTAAACTTCGATTAAACATAGAACTGACCTCCTGAAAGACTGACCAACCGGATGTCAGATGATCCGGCAGTTTTTGTTCGTTACATCAATCAGATTAGTCTTCAATTGTGATGAAATTCTGAAGTTTAACTGAAAAGCAGCCGATTTTTTTAAATCAGCTGCTCATTTTACTTCCGTGCGGTTGGCATCTCAGGTTGGACAATCAGCGGGGGTAAGATCGCAAGTTCTTCGAGTTTGGCGCGCACGAGTCCAATATCTTCCCACAGGCGCACTCTTTCGCGGTTGTTGCGCAGAATGTAGGCCGGATGAAAGGTGGGTAAAATCAAGTAGCCATTCTTTTCGATCCATTGGCCACGGATTTTGGTAATGCCTTCCGTGCCACCAGTGAAATACTTATAAGCCGTGGCACCGAGGAGAACAATCACTTTGGGTTTGACAAGGTTGAATTGTTTGGCCAAAAGCGGGCGACATGCTTTGGCCTCGTCTTCAGTCGGTACGCGATTCTCAGGTGGACGGCACTTGACGATATTGCCGATGTGATAGGTTTTTTCATCAAGGCCGTAAGCCTTCAGCAATAAATCAAGTAGGCGACCAGCTTGACCGACAAACGGTTCACCCCGCGCGTCTTCTTCGGCACCGGGACCTTCGCCGATAATCATCAGAGGTGCATGGCAGGCGCCACGCCAGATGACGGCTTGATTGCGGGTCGTTCCGAGTGCACATTGGCGGCAACTTTGGCATGTATCAACAAATTGTTGCCAGTTTGACGGCAACATCTCACGATCGGTCATGTTGAATACTCCTTTGGTCAGATCATCAGATCGACGATAAACGTCGAGCCCTGTCCTATTTTACTCTCAACACGGGCTGATCCGCCATAGAGTTGGGCGATATGTTTGACGATCGAGAGCCCCAATCCAGTGCCACCAAGTTCACGAGAGCGGCTTGTGTCGACGCGATAAAAGCGTTCAAAAATCCGTTCGGCGTGTTCTGGGGCGATCCCTGGGCCATTATCACTCACGCGCAACTCGACTCGATTCGGTGCAAGGCGGACGGCGTGAATCGCAACTCTGCCGCCTTCGCGGTTATATTTGATCGCATTATCGATCAGATTGATGAGAACTTGTTTCATGCGGAATGGACTGGCCGAAACCATCAGGATCTCATCGCCGGCTTCTGGCACAATACTCACGTTGCGAGTACTGGCGGTTTCATCTAAAAGTACAGCCACATCATCGATCAGTGCATTTAAATTGAAACTCGTCTTTTCTTTGTCTTCGCGCAAATCTTCGATCTCCGAGAGCACCAAAATGTCGCTGATCAATTGATGTAATCGTTCAGCCTCGACGTCGATGATATCAAGGAAACGGCGGGCGACATCTGGCTTATCGATCGCACCGTGGCGCAATGTCTCAATGAAGCCGCGGATTGATGTCAAGGGGGTTCGTAATTCGTGTGTGACATTCGCAACAAACTCGCTGCGCAGACGCTGTAATTGGCGTGCTTGGCTGACATCAAGGAATGTCAAAATGGCACTTTCTGTTCCAGAATAATGGATCGGCGAAGCCGTAACATTGAAGATGAGCGAACCACGCACGGTCGAGATGGTCATTTCGCCACTGACCGCAGTTGTTGCATGCAAACAATCGCTCACTAAAGTCTCAGTCCCCGAATGATGGGTAATCAGAATCAGGGGGAATTGGGCTTGTTCAGGGTCAAGATGGCGATCAAACAAATCTTGCGCCGTCTTATTGAGAAATACGACATCACCCGAGCGAGCAACAACAATTAAAGGCACGACAAGCGAATTTAAAATCACATCCAGCCGCGCATTGCGATCTTCAAGATCACTGACCGTCGCTTGCAAGTGTCCTGCCATCGCATTGAATGCATCAGAGAGATCTGACAATTCGCTTTTTTCAGCCAGTAATGAGCCAACACGAATTTTGTAATCACCCTGTTTGACCTGTATCGCCGCATTTTTGAGCTCGACAAGTGGTCGCGTAATCATTCGCAATGAGAAGTAACCAAGGATAATCAACGCGACCAACGCCAGCGAAAACACCGCGGCTAGTGTGACTAGGAGCCGAATGTAGCCTTGCATTTGATTGGCATTAGAGATTGATGTGCGGATCACAAGCTCGAGTTTTGGTGAATAGAGCGCGAGATAAGCCATGTTGAGCCCGAGTGTATTACTCTTGCGGATCGAAATTCCTGTTTCGAAATTGCCGAGTGCTTGTTGGATTTCCGGGCGATAGAGATGATTTTCCATCGTCGCGGCATCCGTTTCGCTATCATAAGCGACTTGGCCATCGGGACGAACGAGCGTGACGCGAATGGTTTCGTCACCTCGGCTAAAAATTTCAATCGCTGATTGAGCGGCTTGTTCATATGAAGTAGCGGCGATCAGTCGTTGTTCAATGACGCCTGCAGCATTTGTTAAATATTCTTCATTGACTTGATCATGGTAAGTTTCGATGATCAAAAAAGCAGCGATTCCTGATGCGGCTATCGCTAAAATAACAATTGTTAGGATTAAGCCATAAATGCGTCTAAGCATGCCTTATTGATCAATCCTCACAGAATCGGTAGCCGCGACCGCGAACCGTCTCGATCAGCAACGGGTTAGCGTCATCCGCTTCGATTTTTCGGCGTAACTGGCGAATATGAACATCGACTGTTCGTGTTTCTCCGGAATATTCATAGCCCCAGACAAAATTGAGGAGATCGTCGCGGCTATATGCGACCCCACGGTGTAGCATGAGAAACTTGAGTAATTCGTATTCACGATGGGTCAG
>JAQUDJ010000054.1 GCA_028685755.1 Eubacteriales bacterium
ACGGCGCCGGTCCGGTTGACGGTGCAGGCCAAGGCGCTGGTCAGGGTGCTGGCATGCCGAGCGACACAAGCGGCACAGGTGAACCAATTGGCACGGGCGAAGGTGCTGGTGGTGTGAATCGCGGTGGCGGCGGTGGCTTGAAGGATGGCAGTGGAGCTGGCATATCCTCTTGACTGAAGCCCACCTGATGTTATAATAGCCACGTTATTATTAATATCAGCAAAAAATTGACAAAGAAGTCAAAAGCCGGACGAGCGCAATGCATGTCCGGCTCGACTTCTTTTTTTATGCTGTAAAGATGACTCGGGAGGATAAAAATGAGTTCTATTAATACCGGTGATGTCGCATGGATGCTCACTGCATCGGCCATGGTTCTGCTCATGACACCAGGTTTAGCCTTTTTTTACGGGGGCATGGTCAAGCGCAAAAATGTCATCAACACGATGATGTCATCGGCTTTTATGATTGGACTAGGTTCGATCCTCTGGGTCCTAATCGGCTTCTCATTATCGTTTTCCGGGGATGGTCTTTTTATCGGCAACCTCCGCTGGATCGGTATGAATTTGACCGAAACCGTTGATAGTGCTCGCTATTTGCCCAATACGGTGACCTTTGCCATTTTTCAAATGATGTTTGCGATCATTACGCCGGCTTTGATCTCAGGCGCGGTTGCCGAACGCATGCGGTTCTCGTCACTTTTTGTTTTTGCCACCGTATGGATGATTGTTGTCTATTACCCACTCGCCCACATGGTTTGGGGTGGCGGCTTTTTACAACAGTTGGGTGTGCTTGATTTTGCCGGTGGACTCGTCGTCCATGTTAGTTCCGGGATTAGCGCCTTGGTCGCAGCCATCTGGCTCGGTGGTCGTAAAAATTTTGGCAAGGCGAAATACCATCCGCATAATGTGCCGTTTGTTTTTCTTGGGGCATCTTTGCTTTGGTTTGGTTGGTTTGGCTTTAATGCTGGCAGTGCTGGTGCAGCCAATGAGCTAGCGATTCACTCATTCATTACCACAAACACCTCCGGTGCAGCGGCGATGCTCTCCTGGTTGCTGATCGAAAAAATCAAGACCGGCCGCCCGACTTTAGTTGGTCTTTCAACGGGGATGGTTTTGGGGTTGGCTACCGTGACCCAAGCATCGGGGTATGTTCCGATCTGGGCCGCTCTGATTATTGGCCTGCTCGCTAGCCCGATCGCCTACTTCTTTATCTCTGTTGTCAAAAATCGCTTCAATTACGATGATTCACTCGATGCTTTTGGTTGCCATGGGATCGGTGGAATCTGGGGTGCCATCGCCACCGGACTTTTTGCCCATAAAGGCTTTAACCCAGTCAGTTCACTCGATGCGGTCCGATGGAATGGCCTCGTTTATGGTGAAACAACGTTGTTCTTACGCCAACTTTTATCCATCGTCGTCACGGCAGGTTTAGCGATTGTTGGCACACTATTTGCCCTGTGGATTGCCCAGTTGCTGACCGGCAAATTGCGCGTGTCGGCGCGTGATGAAGATCGCGGTCTCGACCTTGCCGAACATGATGAATCCGCTTACCCTGCTTATAACGGTTTGGATTAAGCCCTTTATAACGACATGTTGTGTTTCTTACGGGCTGAACGCGGTCTATTTTATTGACTCGCGTGACAGTTGCGTGAATACTAGTTTCTGGAGGGTCTTTTGAATGAAAAGAATTGAAGCTTATTTGCGTCCGGACATGTTTGAACCGATTCGCGACGCGTTAAAGGCCATGGATATCAATGGTTTGTCGATTTCCCAGATCATGGGCTGCGGTCAGCAAATGGGTTGGAAAGAATACGTCAGGGGCTCAGAAGTCGAATACAACTTTCTACCTAAAGTCAAAATCGAAGCTATTGTACCTGACTCGAAGGTTGAATCGACCATCGAAAAAATTATTCAGGTCGCCTACACCGGCGAAGTTGGTGACGGCAAGATTTTTATCAGTGACGTGATTGACGCTATTCGGATTCGTACCGGAGAGCGCGGCGACGCAGCACTGAGTTAACACGATGGATTGTACAAAATGTTCAAGTAAGGGCTGCCGCGTTGCGACATCCACGCCTTGCCAAGATAATAGCGCGGCGTATAAGGCAGATTATCAGTCGGACGACATCCGCGAGTACACTATGGCGGCGTCGGAGCTGATTGATAACGGTCGCGCCGGATCGTTGTCACGTCTGCAGGAAATCATCGAATACGCAAAGCTCCGCGGTTATCGTAAAATCGGCTGTGCGTATTGCTACGGTATGGAGAAAGATGCAGTTCGCCTCCGAGAAATTCTCGTTGTGGCAGGTTTTGTCCCGCATATGGTTTCTTGCACCGTGGATCAAGTTTTAGAAAAGGAACTCGACCCGACCAAGATTAAAGACACAATCTCCTGTAACCCTCTTGGCCAGGCGCAAAAGCTGAATCAAATCGGTGTTGAATTGACGCTCTTGATGGGGCTGTGTCTTGGACACGATATGTTGCTTCAAAAGAATTTGGCGATGGATTTTACGACCTTTGTTGTCAAAGATCGGGTACATCGGCACAACCCAATTGCCGCACTGGGATGACACCACGATGATCATTGAGGTTTGGTCTGACTTCGTTTGTCCTTACTGCTTTGTCGGCAAAAGACGGTTGGATGCTGCTCTCGCATTGATTTCTGAAGCTGAGACCAAGGCTGATATCGACGTTCACTTCCGGACTTTTCGACTCGATGCACATCGTGACAATTATGATGGGATAAATTTACGAGATTCACTTATGGCAAATGGCTACGAATCTGCCAAAGTTGAAAAAATACTCACGGTAACAGCCGCATTGGGTCGCGATGATGGACTTGAATTTAATTTAGACGCCGTAAAGCCGACCAATTCAACCGACGCCCATCGCCTCGGCCAGTTTATTCGAACAATCAGCGCAGTTGCGGAAAGCGATTATATGAATCGCGTTTTTTTGGCCTATTTCATTGAAGGAAAAGTGATCAGCGACTACGATGTATTAGTTGAATTAGCTGTGGCCGCAGGCATAGACGAGTCGCAAGCTCGCACAATCCTCAACGATCGGGCCGCCTATCTTGACATCATCCGTGAGGATGAAAAAGATGCCTATGAAGTCTACTTTGACGTCGTACCTCACTTCCTATTCGACCGCAAAACAGCCCTATCCGCTGTCCACCCCGTCGAAGTCTATCGCAATACCATCATGCGAGCCCTGCAAAATGAAGAAGTTGGGTAAATGGTGTCTAGCACGTGCTTGGTACGTGCCTGACACCGTTTACCCATCTCCCGTGTTAAACTGTTCATAT
>JAQUDJ010000055.1 GCA_028685755.1 Eubacteriales bacterium
CGCGCACCTAGCATGACCGCACTCATAACAATGGCACGCGTCACGCTCGCCTGCCAGCCGGTGAGAAATCCAAAACCGGCCAAGGCCAGTAAAAGCATCATCTGTCTGATGCCACGTCGCATATTCATTTTCCGCAACAGGGATGTCAGAGGGATCAACCAAAAAGCAATATTCGCGCCCGAAACAGCCATCAAATGGCTGAGCCCGGCCTGACGAAAAAAATAGGCTGTCGAATCGACTAATTCCGTTGTTTCACCAATCAACAGCGCCAACAAAAGTGGCGACCGTTCTGGTCCAACCAGACGGGCTAAATCCTTCGCGATCGTGATTCGCAAATCACTTGCCATTTTTTCAATAATGTTCAGATCACCTGGTGTCAGGACATTGATGGCAGCTGGATTAGGTTTCATTTGCAATAAAATTGCTTGACGCCAGAGCCACGCACGCCCATCAAAACCGCCTGGATTGAATGCTTGATCAGGCCGATTGAGATACCCTGAAACGGTTATGATCGATCGTTTTTCGAGTGACGCTTGGGGACCAGAAATCGCGATGCGGATTAGACCCATATACCCTAAGCTTGGTTGATCAAGCACATTCACGATAGCCGTGACGAATTGAGTGTCCCCAATCCTATACGTACTTAGATGACTGACCACCTGCCCTCGTATTTGCACATATTGCTCGGCTTGTTGTTGGGCAAATTTTATATTCGCGGTATATAAAAGGTTTGACCTGACAATGCCAAAAAGCATCGCAAATAGACAGAACATCACGAGTAGCTGTTCAGGAATGTGCACGCTTACTGCTTGAACTACATTAGCCAGATAACCCTCCTCCTCTGTGTGAGAGTTTCCGGTTCTTTTGCGGCTAAATCTTCCCACCAGCAACAGGCAAGCCCCGAACACGCACACGAACGCACCCACAAACACAACACCAAACACGCCCCCATACACTGCACCATACTCACGACCAAACCACAGCCACGACGGCCACAGCCATAACGGCCACGCTCGCGCAGTCCATTCAGCTACTAAAATGCCAAGTGCAAACCCCATTAACCCGGCCAAAGCAACAGCAAACATCGGCCGAAATTGCAGGGGTTGAAGTCGCAACAACATCCATCGCCAAACCTGCCACAACCTCCCCCCTCGCATATCCTGCCACCCCCACACGCCCCGTTCACCCGTTCATTTTGCACGCGGTTACGAGCGATTATAAGCCCTATTCGTACGACAAATTTCGACAAAACTCGACAATCCGCCCCCCTTTTCGCACGCAAAAAAACCGGAACCACTTGATGTAGTGTGTTCCGGTTTCGACAAACAATTCCATAATCTATTCGACGACCAATATATTTGCATGTATTGCGTTATTTGACGATCAATTCGACGACCAATAGGTTTACTTAAATTGCATTAGCAGATCATTTATCTAATCCGTGAAAGCCGCATCTTCCCCAACTTGCGCGGCAATTAGCGAGCGCAGTTCGTGCAAGCCTAAGCGATTCGTTGCGGAGAAGGTGATCATGTTGACATCATCCTCAAGGTCGAGTTCTTTGGCGAGCACTTTGACCTGTTGGACCAATTGCGCCCGAGAGAGTTTGTCGCACTTGGTCAAGATCACGCGAAACGGTAGATTATTCGCTTCCAACCAAGCTAACATCTGAATATCAAGCTGCGATGGTTTGTGGCGCACGTCGAGCAAATGTAAAACCATGCGAATCGGGCGGTTACCTGTCAAATAAAGATCAACTAACGCCGAAAAGTCAGCTTGTTTAGCCTGTGAGACTTTGGCAAACCCATAACCTGGCAAATCCGTTAAATAAAGCTTGTTTTCGACATTAAAATAAATGACGAGGCGCGTTTTACCGGGAGTGCTACTCACGCGGGCCAACTGCTTTTGTCCGGCAATTGTATTGATCAGCGAAGACTTGCCTACGTTCGAACGCCCAGATATGACAATTTCTGGCAAATTATCTTGCGGGCACTGTTTTAAATCAGCGGCAACTCCAAAAAACTGGGTCTTGAGAAAATTCATGGCCACAATAATACTCCAAACGTCGTTTTTAAAACGAAGACTTTATATTTTCGATACGGTTTATGACGAGATGGCACAAATACCCTGTTTATAAGTCGATTCAGATCATCACCTGACTGTTCCGTACAGATTCAAAATCGATTATAATAGTCTGGTCTTATTCTGTAAAATAATCTGATCTATTGACAGGAGGCTGCTGAATGTCTGTGCCCAAAACGGCCGACGATCGCAACTATTACATTTATCATCAGTACGGGGATAATCCGATGCACCCCGTCGGGCCGATCGGTCTGATTATGCACAACGTTGATTCGGAACTTGCCGACTCCATCAATTACCACCTCCGGAACCGCCGCTCCATCTATGTCGGCCAACACCCGGAACTCGCCCAAATCCCAGGTTTCATGCGCTCCGACTACCGCATCGATGTCGACACCCCGCGTTTTACCTCAGGCGAAGGCAAAGCGATCATGCAACAATCCGTTCGTGGTCATGACCTTTTTATCGTCAGTGATGTCCTAAACTATTCCGCAGCCTACTCCCTACGTGGCAAAGCGAATGAAATGACTCCCGATGAGCATTTTCAGGATCTCATCCGCATCATCTTGTCCGCCAGTGGCAAAGCACGCCGCGTCCATGTCATTATGCCTTATTTATATGAAGGCCGTCAGGATCACCGCAATGCCCGCGAATCTCTCGATTGCGCCTACATTTTGCGCCAACTCTTTGACATGGGCATCTCTAATCTGATCACTTTTGAAGCCCATGATGGCCGCGTTGACAACGCCGTACCGGGTAAAGGTTTTGAAAATCTTTCCACAGCCTTTCAATTGATCGAAGCAATGCTCCATAATGTTCAAGATCTTAAGCTCGACCGTGATCATTTCATGGTCGTTTCACCTGATGAAAATACGATCAACCGCACCATATATTACGCGTCAATGCTCGAAGTTCCTCTAGGCATCTTCTATCGCCAGTCGGACTACAAGGAAAAAATTGACGGTGAATACCAGACAATCGCCTTACGGTTCCTTGGCGAAGACGTCGAAGATCGCGATGTTTTACTAATTGACGACATGATCGTGACCGGTGATTCGATGATTCGCGCGGCTAAAGCACTCAAAGCACGCGGCGCGCGGCGCATTTTCTGTGCTTCCGCTTTTGCGCAATTCACCGAAGGCCTAGCCGATATGC
>JAQUDJ010000003.1:0-51409 GCA_028685755.1 Eubacteriales bacterium
CCTCAACCCTTCCGGTGGAAATGACAGAGAGGTCACACCTGTTCCCATCCCGAACACAGCAGTTAAGCTCTCTCGTGCCGAAAATACTTGGCTGGTAACGGCCCGGAAAAATAGGTCTCCGCCGGATCATTTCAAGACCACTGGGTAACTCCCAGTGGTCTTGTTTTTTATGTTCAAATACGTGATATAATATCTTCAATATGTCCAATTCGACTATCGTCTGACATACACAATCTCTACTCCTAAGTCTGAAATCTGGAGGGTTGATTCATGGGTGCAAAAGTCCTGATCGTCGATGACGAGCACAATATCGTTGATATTCTGAAGGCTAATCTCGAACGTGAAGGCTATCAGACCATTACTGCCTATGATGGCGCTCAAGGTCTTGAAATGGGAATCAGTCAGAAACCTGATTTGATTCTGCTCGACTGTATGCTACCGAAAATTGACGGATTTGACGTTTGTCGAAAACTACGCTTGCAAACAAATGTGCCAATCTTGATGCTCACCGCTAAAAGTGAAGAAATTGATAAAGTCCTCGGTCTTGAACTAGGTGCAGATGACTATATCACGAAGCCTTTTAGTGTTCGTGAAGTCTTAGCTAGAGTTAAAGCTCAACTACGGCGTGTAACAATTGGCGAGTTGGATGGTACAGATCATCCGAAGGTTATGACCTTTGCTGATCTTGAAATTGATCAAGAAGCATACCAGGTCAAACGTTCAGGTGAAATGATTGATTTAACATTGAGGGAATTCGAACTTGTTCGATTTCTAGCCAAGAATGCTGGGCAGGTCTTCTCCCGTGAAGCATTGCTCGAAAAGGTCTGGGGTTATGAGTATTATGGTGATGTTCGGACCGTCGATGTCACTGTCCGCCGTACCCGTGAGAAATTAGAACCAGATCAACATAATTACCGATACATTATGACGAAACGTGGTGTCGGTTACTACTTTGATAAACATCCCCAAACAGGAGCAACCACCTAAAAATGACTTTATCTATTGGGCTTTCGCGATCGGGAGCCTTTATTTTAAATGCCTCAGATTTGATGCTTACGACGTATATATTGAATGCTTGGCAGCATGTCCAATCAATTTGGAATACAGTTGGTTCGAATTTAGCACGCATTCATCCAATAATTTTAATCGGAGCTGCGATCGTATTGACCGTTGGCATCCAAGCCATTGTTTTTCATTTCATTTCTCGACGTAGCAATCGAGCAAATAATAATGAGTTAAGCAGTTACGTCGATCGTTTTAAAGAAGAGCGCAATAAATCAGAAGCGATTTTGAAGGACCTTGATATTGGGATATTAGCCTATACAAATGATGGCCAATTGATCAATTCGAACGATGAAGCGCGTTTAATTTTACTTCCAGAGTCAATTCCCAATACACTTGAGGCATTTTTTGAGCGCTATGGCGAAACAAACGGTTTAAAAGCTGCGGTATTACTTGGTCGCGAAGATATCACCGTTGAAGTCACAGTTAACGATCACATCCTCCGTGTCCGACTCAAGGCATCGCGCTTTGGACAAAGTGGGCGTCACGCGGGAACGATTGTTGTTTTGCGGGATATAACTGCCCAAGAACGTTTAGAAAAGCAGCGCAAAGATTTTGTTGCTAATGTGTCGCACGAATTGAAAACACCTTTGACAACAATTAAGACATACAGTGAATCGTTGCTGGATTGGGGTCTAGTTGAAAAAAACACAGATGCGATTCGCAAAGATATCATGCGAATTCATGATGATGCCCTGCGCATGGAGCACCTCGTTGCGGACTTGTTGTTGCTTTCGAGTATTGATAGCAAAGGTATTCGGATGCGGATGGAACAGCAGGATTTAGCGGGATTGACCCGTTTAACAGCGGATCGACTGATGCATCAAGCACAAGAGAAAAACATTAGTCTTGAAAGTTTTGCGGTGACAAGCATTCCCCCCATTTATGCAGACCGCTCATCGATTGAACGGATATTAGTCAATTTGATATCAAATGCGATCAAGTACACCGATCGCGGTGGTTCTGTTAAAGTCTATATCGGCCATCTTATTGATGATGTCTATGTCAAAGTAGTCGATACGGGATTTGGCATTGAAAAGGAACACCTGCCACACATCTTTAATCGCTTTTATCGTGTTGATATGACTGGGTCGCGAATGTTTGGCGGCACTGGGTTGGGATTATCAATTGCACGCGAACTTTCAGAGATTCATGGTGGTAAAATAGCAGTTGACAGTACACTAGGTAAAGGCACAGAATTCTCGGTGATTTTGCCGAGTGCACAAAAAGTTTTTCGTGATACGCTTAACACCCTGCGCGATGGTGAAACGAACCAAGACTTGCTCCATCAGTCGGCTTTGCTAGATCTCAACGATTACGCGAAAGAAGACTTAACCGACAAGCAAACGTTAGAGACACTAGAACCTGAAGCGCGTGAAAAGTTACTCAGCCATTTGTTTGAAACAGCAGAAGTTTAAGACGCATAAGTTGCATCAGAATTATTCGAAACAGCCGAAACAGCCGAAACAGCCGAAACAGCCGAAACATTCGAAACATCAGAACGTAGAAAAGAGGATTTCCCTTTGGCCAGTTATTTAGTGCGGGGCGGCTTACGCTTAACCGGTGATGTCACAATTAGTGGGTCCAAAAATGCTGCGCTCGGTATAATTGCGGCAGCGACGATACTTGATGGCCCATGCAAAATAGAGAACATTCCAGACGTTGCAGATATTAATGTTTTACTTGAAATCATTAAATCATTGGGCGCCGAAATCAGACGTGACAGTGAAGGCTCGCTCTACATAGACCCCATGCCAATAGACTCGTGGAGTGCTGACAATGAACGGGTACGCAGTATTCGCGGTTCCTACTATTTGCTCGGCGCAATGCTTGGGCGCTTCCAAAACGCTTCGATTTTGATGCCAGGCGGTTGTAATTTTGGCACGCGTCCGATCGATCAACATATGAAGGGCTTTGAAGCGTTGGGCGCGCATGTCAGTATCGAACATGGTCGCATTTCATTACATGCCGAAAAGCTCAAAGGCGAGAATATTTTTCTCGATGTCGTCAGTGTTGGGGCAACGATCAACATCATGATTGCAGCGACTAAGGCTGAAGGGATCACAGTTATTGAAAATGCGGCTAAAGAGCCACATATTGTCGATGTTGCAAACTTCTTAAATACGATGGGTGCGAATATTCGCGGCGCAGGAACAGATGTTATCCGCATCACCGGGACCCCCGTTTTGCCGGCTGGCGGTTCTTACGCGGTCATTCCTGATCAGATTGAAGCGGGCACGTATATGTTAGCGGCAGCGATTACGCGTGGCGATATTACAGTTCATGGCCTGATCCCCAAACACATGGAACCTTTAAGCGCTAAGCTCGAAGAAATGGGCGCCTCCATCGAACTAGGTGACGACTCCATTCGAGTATCGATCGAAGCAGGAAGTGACCTAACAGCTGCGAGCTTCAAAACGATGCCTTACCCGGGCTTTCCCACCGATCTGCAGCCCCAAACCACCGTTTTACTTTGTACTGTTCTAGGTACAAGTCGTATGTTCGAAAATGTCTGGGACAACCGTTTCCAATATATTGATGAATTAAAAATGATGGGCGCGCAAATTATGACTTCTGGCCAAATGGCGATTATTGACGGTGTTCCGGAACTGTCTGGTGCTGTTGTGACGGCTCGTGATCTGCGTGCCGGTGCTGCCATGGTTCTAGCTGGACTTGTCGCCGAGGGCACGACTGAAATAACTGATATCGCCAAAATTGAACGCGGCTATGAGAACTTTACAGCCAAAATGCGGGCACTTGGAGCAGATATCACCCGTATCGAAAATTGACTGGCGTTAAGATCTGCGCACTGCGAAGTGGATCCAGTGGGAATGCGATTTTTGTCGGCAGCGGATCAACAAAAATATTAATTGATGCTGGTGTCAGCTTGCGTGATATTGAAGATGCCTTAAAAAGTATTGGCGAATCAGCAAGCGAATTAACCGGTGTTCTCGTCACGCACGAACATTCCGATCACGGTCGCAGTGTTGGGGCGTTGATGCGCCGCTATCAGATGCCGCTTTACGTGAATCAGGGAACTTATCAGGCACTGCGGTATCAGCTCGGCAAATACCCTGAGCACCTCGTCCATATCTTTGATAGCAATCAACCTTTCACAATAGGCCAGGAAGCTATGCAAGCGACTGGTTTTCGTACGTCACATGATGCTGCTGAATCCGTTGCATTTAAAATTGAAACGGCGCAAGGTGCGGTATCCGTTTGCACTGATTTGGGTTGGCCTGATCCAGTTTTACTCGATCAACTCGCCGGAAGTAGAGTGATTTATGTTGAAGCCAATTACGATCCGACGCTGCTGGCAGCCGGTCCTTATCCCCAGATGCTCAAACAACGCATTTCTGGCGAATTTGGCCACTTGTCGAATGATGATAGCGCACGAGCGATTGCCCATTTTTTAAGTCGCGGCACGGAACGCTTTGTTTTGTCGCATTTGAGTAAAGAAAACAACTATCCTGAACTGGCGATGAGCACGGTGCGTGATCAATTAGCGTTACAACAAGCGCGAATTGGCGAGCATTTGCAAGTCAGCATCGCGCGGCGATTTTCGGTCAGCACACCAATTGAGCTGAGTTAAACCGCAAGTTAAACCGCAAGTTAAACCTCAAGTTAAAGCAAAAGGTAAATCCTGAACGTGAAAATTCGCATTATTTCCCCGGGGAAAATTCGTGAAAAATATTTGCAAGATGCCGTTGAAATCGCGCAGCTAAATTTGCAACGGAACTTGGCGACTGGGGACGCGATTGAAATTATTGAAGTAGAAGATAGCCCGGACACGTGGCCAGTTGACCGTGCGATGCAAATGGAAGCTGAACGAATTCGCGCGCGACTGTTGCCAGGTGATTATTTAATAGCGCTCGATTTGGCTGGTCATTGGCCCAAACAAGACAAGCGAGGGACACTCGCGCCGGATTTGGCACGATGGCTTGGCGATGCGCGTGAATATACAAGTAATCTTGTGTTTATGATCGGTGGGTCAAATGGACTTGCACCTGAGCTCAAGCGACAGGCTCGGCAACGGATATGCTTATCTCAAATGACTTATACGCACCAAATGGCGCGATTGATTTTACTGGATTTACTTAATCAAGCGTGGATATGACGTGCCATTAATGCAATGAAACGGTTGAACCCTTTACCTGGCATGAATAGTGATCCACCGGGACCGGGACCAGTACCGACGCCTGATCCAGCACCGGGATCGATTTGAGTTTCAGTTGCGGAATTTGCAGAGCTCGTGGGATTGCTAGATGGGTCAACCCCTGAGCCTGATTGGGAAGATTGTGAACCGTCACCATATGTTTCTTGTGCCGATGAAGGACTTGGTGCCACGGCATCCGAAGAGATTACGGTCTGGCTGCTCTGAGTATTTGTTTCAGATTGGGAAATCGCCGTTTCATAGGCTGTTGCATATTTTGTGGTCAAAGACTCCTGTTGAAGTTCTTCAACAGTTTCAAGCGATTCGATTGACGGGTTTAAGGTCAGATCAGTCAGTTGTTCGCTAGCATCTGGCATCAGATCGCCTTCGACGAGAAGGGATTGGGTGATAGAACCCGTTTGACTCGTTATGTTAATCACATCATTTGCTAACAGTGTATGAACCAACAAAGACAGGGGCGCGGTTGCGATTGTCGATTCATTCCAATCCTGGCAGAGATTTCTGGACTGGACGAGAAGGATTTGGCGACCAATTGTTAAGTGGTTTGCATGTGCATCATCAATTACATGTTCATCATTTGAGAGGGCAACATGGACATCTAAGCCAGAAAATGTTCCGGATCCGTTGTGCCCTCGTAACGAATTTAATTGGGCGTGGAACTGAGTTTGCCCCTTGGGTAGTACCGCCGAGATAAGCACAGTATCCTCAACTAAAGCGGATTGTTGTTCCAATTTTTCAATCCAAATCGTGATTGCTTGTTGCCACGGCAATCCAACAAGTGGCAGGTTAACAATTAGATTGGCGGAATCTGAATCAAAAACCTCAATGGCAATAACATTCAGTTGTCGATCGAGGGATAATTGCATGCTGGATTTAACATCGACAGATACGTAGGCATACACAGGGTCATTCGCTAGCAAGTGTGTCGACCACAAGACTAAAGATACAATAATCAGCACAGCAATTGACACGAGTGCGGGATAGGCCAAACGTTGCCAATTAAACCGGGTCATTTCTGGGTGATTTTCAGTTTGACCATACACGATTTCACGGCCAACCGCCATTTCTGGAGTGAGTGGTAGCCGCAGCAATTGGCAGTCTGCCGTAAAAATCAGGGCATGACGGTGATCGATAGAGAGAACAACACCCGTTTTCACTGTGGACACCCCCTTTCAAAAGCGGTGAGGTATCCTTGGATTGTTTCAAATGATCCGGTCATCAGTAGCGTCAAAAATATAATGCTCGCACGGTTTTTTTCAATCGTTTTGACCGGAATATGACTGCGAAGCGAAAGTGCTTTGCCTGGTAGATGATGACTTTGATTTAACTGTTGATAGAACGATGTATCACTGACAATTAGTCGGGCAATTCGAAGGCAAAGACAGCGACAGTCCTGATGCTTAGGAAAATGATGGGTTATATTCGGTAAATCAAGACCAAATTCTTGTAAATGTAATTCCAAGTTAATCATTTCCTCGGCAAATTCTAAATTTTGCTGGACACGTTCGCTTTGTGGATCTGCGATCTTTTCCTCAAGGGCCAGTCCATTTTCTGGATCTTGTGCTGACAGCGAAATTGTCCTTGCATTTTTTTGTTGCTTTCGGAGCCAGTCGAAAATTCGATTCCGCATGACGAGGTAAGCAAAGGTTTCAAACGATGCGGTGCTGTCAGATTTGTAATGATCAAGCGCGACATTAAACGACTCTAAAGCGATTTCAAATTCATCTGTTTGCTCAACAAAAAAGGTGTGAGTTATTTGTGCGACTGCATGTTTGATAAACGTCAAGCTTGAGGTGATAAACTGCTCACGCAAGGCAATATCACCCGCTTGAATTTGGATAACGATCGATTTGGTGTCGCCAGATAAAGGGTTCATGCAAATTACCCTTTTGTAAGGTGATACCCTCACATATAAATACGAAGTTAAACAAGTATTTCGGAGGGTCTAATGCAAAGAAAGTTCAATCAAATGACATAATAAGTAATTAGTACATTCAGTTTATCACGATTTTATGACACTAATCAGATTGATTATTACATAAATAAAAGAAGGCAGTTTCTGAGGTCATCAGAAACTGCCTGAAAATTGCCATCAAAAATTCATCTGTCTTATCTGGTCTTGCGCCCACCATTGCTGTTAGGAATGACGACATCAACATCGATCCACGTTACATATTGGCCATTAATGTACGATACTTCCTGTCTATTGTCCGATAATTCTTCGGCCATAATGCCATGTGAAAAGACATAATGTTCGTCATTATTGACGATCGCGCCTTCAAGAGTAATGTTGGGGTCATTGAGATAGAAGGTAATGCGGTGCTTTCCTGCCTTTTGCGGAACCCAACCACCGCCAGCTGAAGCAAAATTCATCTTGCCGCTTGGTCCGATTGCCGGTTCAATATCAATATCATAGTAATTATCGCCATCAAACACTTCGACTCGGAACTTGTTGGTCAAGACGGTCGCATAATAGCTTTCGTAGGCAGCTTGATTTGTACCGTAAACCTCTTCTGCGGAACTCGGGTAATCAAGACACGCCATTTTGTAAGCAGTCATCAAGCCATCATCGGGTAGTTTGGTATACAAGTAAAGCTCAACTGGAAAGCGATAGCCAACAAGTGGGTTAGTCGTTTCTAATGGATTTCCCCAGTCGACGAAATCGATTTTGACTAAACTATCTGCGCGCACCCAATCGGCTTGCCATGTGTTTTTGTAATTCTCGACGTATTCAGTCTGCCAATAGAGATTATCAAGGAGTGAAAGTGGTGTATTGACGACCGGTATGATTGCAAGTGCTTCGGTTGTAAATGCTGTCGCTTGTGGAAACCATGGCCCATAAGTTGGTAACCAATCCGTCATCAGAACGGGCGTCGTCGTATCAACTAAACCATCAGGGACAGTTTCCCGCGTCTCATTATTGATCAGGTCAGCTGTATAATACCCGTCGATTTCGTTGCCATACAGAATGTATTCAACATAATATTCCGGGGTGCCATCTGGAGGATCGACCTGCCCGAGATATTCATCGGGGTGTGCATCAGACATATCTGCAGCCACCGTCAATGGGATGAGTGCATTCGAACTGTCTTTTACCAAGAAGATTTCGCTACCGTCATAAACACCGTCTGCATCGATATCAATCCATTGCTTCGTGTAAAACAGCTCCACATCATCCGTAATAACGACAGGTGTGGCTAAATTATTGTATGGTGCTTCTAAAAGTTGGGCAGCAATGGGTTTGACCTTTTTCGCAGCAAAGACATCACCTGAAATAGAAAACACCATGGTTAGAATTAGGAAAACAGCTAGCAATAAATAAGTTTTTTTCATAAAAGCCAACTCCTTTGTATTTGGTAGGACATGATTCTATGGATCGGGGAATCAGGTTACAAGGTCTACCTCTGCCCAGTGATTAGGGCTCGTTCTCAACTGGTTTGTTGCGAACCTCGATTACTCCGTGATTTCGTACGATTCGGCGGAAAATCGCGTCACTTTGTGGCGCGCCGGTTGTCGGATCTGACCCACTCTCATTCCAAATCGCGTAGAAGACCGAGCCATCTGGGGTCATTCGAATTTGAGCTTCAGCTTGCGCAGGGGTCCAGTTGCCACGATCTTTGGCCAACCAGTCCCAAACTTGAACTTGATCACCTGCTAAATCACTTTCACCATCTGGATTGATCGTCTTTGTTTCGGTGAAGTAGGATTCACCTTGGTTTAGGCTGTAACTGTAGTACAGATCCAGTGGGCTTGCCGAGATTTCGTCATCATCATAGTCGTCACTGGTATTTGAATCAACATTCAACTCTGTGCCATAGGTCACCCAAAAGGCATTGGGGTTTTGGGTATCTTCCGGATACTTTGCAACGCCATCTGTGTAGATTGTGCCAGGAACACCAACGAGTCGCGGTTCTATGACACTTTCTTTGTTGTTGCGCAATAGCGATAAGTTCTGAGCTGGCTCAAATTCGCCAGCAGCATACGTTGTGGAGGCAGGATAGAAACCGCCACCATCAGCTTTTGAATTTCGGTAGATATCTGTATGAGTGACACCACTACCGTATGGGTCGGTTGTCCAGTCATTACCACCATTGAACGAACGTCGGACATATAAGTCGTATTTGTCGTTGCCATTGCGCGATGCTGTCCAGTTTGGCGTCCAGGTATAGGCGACTGCCAGGAAATCACCCCGGAGGAAGCCACGATGCGCACGGGCATCATCGTTCTCATATGCGCTAGTATGATCGTTGAGATTGGCTTCGCTTTGACTCCATTTCAACATTTTAATTTTTTCATCATCATCATAATCTTCGCTTGCAACGAGTGTCACACTACTGATATTTTGAATATCATTCTCCACAAGATTTTCGATTCGGTATGGGTTGTCAGTCGAAGTCTTAGTGGTGGTCCAACGCTGCATGATGATGTCGGAGGGCCGTCCTTTGCCATCCTCGCCCATTTTGTATAGCACGACCATAACCGTTCCGCTTAATCCAATATTGGCTCTTGATTGAACTAAAAAGCGAGGGCGACGGGCATTTTGATAAGCGGGGATGCGATCGCCTAAATAATCGAGAATGATTTCGCCGTTTGCATCTTTCAGATAAAGAGTATTACCAGATTCATCTTTCTCAGGTGGATTAAGAATCCTACCGCTACTAACACAAGCCATACTAGTGAAATTTGAACTGTGGTAGATAACATTTTTACCCAAATCAGCATAGTACTTGTCCGAGCCTTCGCCAGTATGCTCTTCCTCGCTTTCTTCTTCGAGGTAATGCTCAGTTGGCGTACCTGCTCCGATTCCTTTGGTTTCTTCATAACCGAGAATTGCCCATTTACCTTGCATCATCAAATTGGGTCGTGAAGCACCGGTATCACCATCCATTAGATAACCTTCTAAAGTAATTGCAACGTATTTGACCTCACCCTGGTTATTGATCTTCTTGTAAAAACGAATGTAAGGATGGGCATCATTCCAGAGCAGACCTTTAAGCTTATAACCATATGCGTGCGAGCCGTCGGCATCACCGGTGCCTTCATTACCATCAAGATCTGCAAAAATGTATGTCGGTTCGATAACAGCGGCATCTAACAACAATTCGGCTAACGCGAATTCTGGTTCTAATTGGTCAGGATCTAGAGCAGTAGTCTCTTCAGTCACAGCTGTCGTCTCGGACGTTGTTTCTGCCGTCGTTTCAGCGGTGGTTTCAGCGGTGGTTTCTGTTGTCGTTTCAGCGGTGGTTTCTGTTGTTGTTTCTGCCGTCGTTTCAGCGGTGGTTTCTGTTGTCGTTTCTGCCGTCGTCTCCACTGTCGTTTCAGCGGTGGTTTCAGCCGCGATGTCAAAATTGACAGAATCGAGTGTAGAAGCTGCCTCATAAACCTCACTTGGCTCGATTAGAACGCTCGACGTTTCGACAGATGGCACATCAGAAGGTGCAGTGTCCTGAGAGGTTTCTTGAGGGGTTGTTTCGGTGGGTGGCACATCCGAAGGTGCAGTCTCCTGAGAGGTTTCTTGAGTGGTTGTTTCGGTGGGTGGCACATCCGTAGGTGCAATGTCTGGGGAGGTTTCTTGAGGGGTTGTTTCGGTGGGTAGATCTTCATCCACGAATGGATCTTCAACTTCCGCCATAGCATCATCTAACAAGAGGTCGACTGGTGCCAAAATCGATAACGAGGTCAAAGATAAGCCAATATCCTGATCAAAGAAATGATTAATATCTGCAAGATCAATTCGCCAGAATAAATCATAATCATCATCTTCTGGATCTGTGCTCTCTCGGTGGAAATAAACCTCTTCAAACGCATTAAGATCCGCAGTATATTGGGTCAGTTCGTGAATCTTCATGTTTTCTGTATTGAGGGTGTCATTGTCACTTAGTCGGATGGGTAGGGTCATTTGGTTTAGGGCTTTGAAGCGACCATCGCCATCGCCGTTCTTATCTTCTAATTCATATTGAGGATCCTCATTACTCGATTCAAAATCCGGATCCGCCGCATCAAATTTGCTAGCCGAGATATAGGAGTACCAAATATCGGTTTTGTGATTGGTGGTTGCACCGCTCCAGCCTTCACCTGGACCGGCTTGTTCACCTGGCATTAATCCCTCGGGATCTTCTTGCCAGACAAGGGCGAAACCATCGCCACTACTGGCAATCGTAATTTGATTTGCATCACGACGACCCGATGTGAGGCGCTCGGCCTTGGACCACGCGATCTCACCAAGGGGGGTTACATAACCACGGGCAATCCAAACGGTACTATAAGGCAACTCGATATTATAGCCGTCTTCACCATAAAATCTGGAGCGCTGCGGCCCACTTACGCCCCAGATGTCTTCGACGTAACCTGCTTCACCTTCAGCAATAGCATAGGTTGGTCGGCCACCTCGGGCATATTTGCTCGTCCAGGCAACGAGGATGCGATTGCCTTGTACTTTAATATTCGGTTTGTGAGTATCTCCAAAGAATGGACCGGCGTCCGCCCCTTGTGTCGTTGCAAAAGAGGTTCGATCTGATGAGCGAGATAAGTTAAACCGCTTCCACGTTTCACCTTCATCTAACGAGATGGAGGCCCAAACATCCTTTGCTCGTTCCGAGATAATCTCAGTACCAGAAACTGCCGGGATTTCATAATCCGAATAAGGCGTCTCTTCCGAATAGACTGCAACAAGTGGCTTGACTTCATCTCGAACACTTTGTACAACTCCGCGTTCATTCCGATAGGTCACTTCTACAGGGTCGCCGTTAGCACGCTGGGCTGGCACATATGTTGTCAAAATTTCAATTTTCGCTTTGTCGGTCGTGGTTTCTTCCATCTTCGAGACATTTTTTGTATGCGCGATCGGTTTGATCTGATGCGAGAAGCTTGAACCGTTAAAAGCGCTTCCAACTGTAAATGTTGGATCATCGGCGTCGCCGACCCAAGCATCAGATGAATAGACATTTTTACCGTCCGAACCAATCAACCGCAAAAAAACAACAACATTGAGGTTTAATCGATCAGCTTCTTCCGGTAACCATGTGATACCCACATCATTAAATAGATCCAGGGTAATCAAATGAGATGCAACAAGTGGGCTGAAAGTTTGTTTAAATGGAAATCGAGCGGTGACAGGCATTTGGGTTTCAGACATTGGAATAGGATCTGGACTCACAAATGCACGAATGGCTTGTACTTTCCATACTGTTGTGATGTCAACTGGAGATGATGGTGCTTCTAATTCCGCAGTTCGTCCAGGTTCTACAAAAATCATAAGTTGGGATTCATTGTACGTGATCGTTGCCTGACCAACGACGAACCGTTCCATAACTTTCGTCTTGGCGTTCTTTTTGACTATAAACATCTCCTTGACGACATCACGTTCGCGATCCTTGATATAGATTTCATATCCTTTGAGATCCTCTGCTAATAATTCATCACGGGTTATTTCAACGACTGTAAAACCACAATTGACGACAAGGAATATGGATAAAGAAAGAATAATGGCCAGTGCTTTTTTCCAAGGCATATGCATAATCTCCTTGTGGATGAAGATGATTACGGCAAAATGCTTCTCAACGCGTTTTTTGCGAAACAACTTGCCGTGACGACCTGGTCTGCTGTTGTTGGGTTATTTTCTAAAGCAAGCAAGTGTTCCATCCCCCCTTTTCCAGAAAAGTATTATAAAGTTACATTAAATTAGCGTAAAATTTACTAACGCACCAAGATATACGAATGGCATCGGCCATTTCAGAGGGCTAATCTAGCTAAATTCGTTGTTATCATAAAATATAATATGAAACCTCTGGCGATCTATTTTGCTTATATTGAGATTCGTCTGTTGAATGACGACAAAAAAACTGCTACCCAGCATGGCGCGTCGTAGCAGTCCCGAGATGTTATGTTTTATTGCTCGTGCGTTTATTTGTGGTAGGCTTTGTGCTCCATGATCCGAAAAGCCCGGTATATTTGCTCGGTTAAAAGCAATCCAGCGGTATCGCCACTGAGTGCGAGGGGTGACAGGGAGAGGGTGCTAAGTAAGATGGTGCCAAGAGTAGGGATCGACGGTGGGTTTTCGCTAGGTTCGGTCACGGGACCACTCGCACCGATGTGAAAAACAAGTTGACTTTTACCAGCGGTCATCCACGTTTGAATTTGATCAGAAAACGCTGGCGAGGTATAGGTTTGCCCCCTGCGGTCCAAATAAATATGCTGAATCGTAGGGGATACATCAGCGTCCGAGCCCTGACTGGTGCCAGTTTGCCAAACGAGCGAACAGCTTTGCGACAAGCGCTTTTTATATTCAAGCAAGCCCGCTAAAATCGGCGCAGGCAGCTTATTCTCATCAAAGAGCAAGGTGATCTTTAACATCGCGGATCAAACACCCACAAAGGCTTTTAACATCTGCTGGCCATAGTCGGTGAGTATTGATTCTGGGTGGAATTGCAGACCAAAAACGGGCATGGTTTTGTGTTGCAAGGCCATAATTAGACCATCTTCACTGGTTGCTGTCACAGCTAAGCAGTCTGGCATTGAGCGCGGATCGGCCATCAGCGAATGATAACGGCCGACTTCGACTTTGGGCGGGAGATTTTTGAACATCGGGCAATTGCGGTCGAGACTGATCATGGACCGTTTGCCGTGTACAGGGACAGGGGCTTGGATGATTTGGGCTCCGAAAGCTTCGGCGATCCCTTGATGCCCCAAACAAATGCCAAGCAGCGGTACTTGACCGGCAAAATGGCGAATAACTGCCGGCATAATGCCGGCATCGGCGGGATAGCCCGGTCCGGGCGACAGGATGATATGCGACGGCTTTAATGCTTCGATTTCGTTAATTGTTAAGACATTATTGCGATAGACTTCAATGTCGGGATGGAATTCGCCGACCATTTGATAGACGTTATAGGTGAAGGAATCGAAATTGTCGAGCAGCAGAATCATAAGTAGTCACCTGCTTGATTGATCGCCGCAAACAAGGCCATTGCCTTGTTGACGGTTTCTTGGTATTCGGTTTCGGGTACTGAATCGGCCACGATCCCCGCTCCAGATTGGACGTGGATCTGACCATCGCGCAAAATGGCGGTACGGATTGTAATGCAAGTATCGAGCAGTCCGTCAAAGCCGAGATAGCCGATTGCGCCGCCATATGGACCGCGCCGGACGTTTTCGAGCTCATCGATGATTTCCATCGCGCGGATTTTGGGTGCTCCGGATAGTGTGCCGGCAGGCAGCAGCGATGAGAGTACGTCGATTGCGGCGCGGTCTTCACGCAATTCGCCCTCAACGGTGGTCACGAGATGCATGACGTGGGAAAATCGTTCGACGTGACAAAAATCACGGACTGCGACGGTCCCGAATTGGCTGATGCGGCCGACATCGTTGCGCGCGAGATCGACGAGCATCGCGTGCTCGGCTAATTCTTTGGTGTCCGCGAGTAAATCAGCGGAGAATTGATCGTCTTGTTCGACAGTCTGACCGCGCGGTCTGGTCCCCGCGATTGGACAGGTTTCAATACGGCGACCCGATAACCGAACGAGCATTTCAGGGGAAGCGCCAATGAGCACAGCCTCACTTTGACGGACAAAAAAGAGGTATGGCGATGGATTGACGTGCCGCAACGCGCGATAAATTGCGAAGGGGTCAGCTTTGTAGGCGGCTGAAAAGCGCTGGGAAAGTACGACTTGGAAGATGTCACCCTCTCGAATATAGGCCTTGGCTTGCTGGACCTGAGCGACAAATTCATCGTGTGTGACATTGGCTTTAAAATCGAGTTGCATGGAACGACGGCTTGCATGCGGTAACGCGACGGGCAAGTTGCCGGGTTGTGGTCCAAAGAGTTGGTTAATGAGGTTAAACAGCTGCGCGGAAGCGAGGTTATAATCACGCGCCGGATCATCACTGATCAGGCAATTGCAAATCAAGGTCATTTCATTCTTGAGATGGTCGTAGCGAACGACTTCAGCAGGCGCCATGAGCTCACAATCAGGCAAATTGAGCGGGTCAGGATTATTATCGGGTAGGACTTCAAGATAGCGGACAAAATCATAGCTAAAATGACCCACGAGCCCACAACGGAAACCTTCTTCGGCTGGTGCCGGAGGCAGGGCATGATCCTGAAGCAATTGGCGGATGAGGTCGAGCGGATGTTGGCTGTCGTAGGCTTGGAGGGGGAGGTCGCTGAGTGCATAATGCACGATATTGCGCCGGCTTGTCAGACGCAAAAGGGGTTTGCGACCCATGATGGAAAACCGCGCCCACCGTTCACCGCCAACGACCGATTCTAAAAGAAATGATTGCTTTTGATCATCAAAGCGTTGAAAAAGGGATATCGGGGTCACGGTGTCGGCGGGCATCCGCACGGATACTGGGACGATCCGGTACTGTTTGGCGAGCTCGAGAAAGGCGCCGCGTTCGGGGAAGATGGGCAAACCGTGATCAGCCATGGTCAACCTCCTTGCAATGCGGCTAACGTGCCTTCATCCAGGGCTTCCCGGAGGCTCGACACATATATACCGAGCTGGTCAGCCAGTTGCTGGGCGTTGAGTCCGGCGGCGTGACCCTCACCGATGCGTCGCACAATAGCACTACCGACGATGATTCCATCCCAACCAGCCGCGAGTTCACGAACTTGATCGGGCGTTGATATCCCAAAGCCGAGGGCCCGCGGAATCGGACTGACGGCACGCACGGCCATTTCAAAGGTCGACAAATCTGCGGATAATTCGCTGCGCTCCCCGGTGACACCGAGCGCTGCGACACAGTAGACAAAGCCACGGCCGTTAACCGTCAATTCTGACAGCCGCGGCCCTGATAGCGGTGAAACCATCCGGGTGATGATGACATCATGCGAGTCGGCGATTGGACCGACTTCGTCCTGTTCTTCAAGTGGCAAATCGGGCACAATAATCCCGTCGACACCGACGTCGCGGCATGTGGCAAAGAACAAATCCAAGCCCATTTGCACGACGGTGTTGTAGTACAACAAGAAAAGGATTGGCTTTTGGGTCTCGGCGCGGAGCTCGCGGACGAGATGAAACGCATCGACAATCGACGTGCCGTGTGCCAGCGCGCGGGCATCTGCGGCCATGATCGTCGGTCCATCGGCGCTCGGATCAGAAAAGGGGACACCGATTTCGAGGATGTCTGCGCCGCTGTGCAGGATTGTGCGGGCGATCGCCTGCGAGGTGCGCAGATCCGGATCACCGGCAACGATGAAGGGGATTAACGCTTTGCGACCTTGGGTAGCAAGCTCGGCCAGCTTCTTTTCAAGGCGATTGGTGGGCGTGGCTGTCGTGGCCGGTGTGTCTGGTGTGACTGGTGAGGTGCCAGGCACCTTGATGGGTAAATCGCTCATCGTCATTCCTCCCGATTGTCGGTCAGCAGCAGACCGTGGTCTTGTTGATACGCTTGAATCGCTGCGACGTCTTTATCGCCACGCCCGGAAAGGGTGACCACGACGATATCGTCAGGCTTGAATTCGCCAGCCATTTTGCGTAACAGTGCGAGGGCGTGTGAACTTTCGATCGCAGGGATGATCCCTTCCTGACGAGCCAACCACGCAAATGCCTCGACGGCTTCTAAGTCTGTAATTGCAGCGTATTCGGCACGGCCAGTGTGTTGCAACCAGGCATGTTCGGGGCCGATGCCCGGATAATCCAGTCCGGCAGAGATCGAATAGACTGGTGCGATTTGCCCCGTCTGGTCTTGTAAAAACAGGGAGTGCATCCCGTGAAATACACCTGGCTTACCGTAAGCCATAGTGGCTGCGTGTCGGGGGGTATCGATGCCTTCGCCGGCAGCTTCCGCGCCGATCAAACGGACAGTTGGCTCATCGATAAAGGGGTAAAACGTCCCCATGGCATTACTGCCGCCACCGACACAGGCGATTAAGGCGGTGGGCAAGCGGCCATATGTAGCTTGGCACTGCTCGCGGATCTCATCTCCGATGATGCGCTGGAAATCGCGGACGATCGTCGGATAGGGATGGGGCCCCATGACTGAGCCAATCACATAATAGGTATCATCGGCGCGACGGGTCCATTCGCGCATTGCTTCACTGGTGGCATCTTTGAGTGTCGCTGTGCCGGAGGTCACTTTTGTCACTGTCGCACCCAAAAGCTCCATGCGGTAAACATTGAGGGCTTGGCGCTCCATGTCTTCAGCGCCCATAAAAACAGTACAGGTTAAACCAAACAAAGCTGCCGCAGTGGCTGTGGCTACACCATGCTGACCTGCCCCAGTTTCGGCGATCAAGCGCTTTTTGCCCATCCGTCGGGCCAAAAGAACTTGCCCGAGGACATTGTTGATCTTATGCGCGCCAGTATGGTTCAAATCTTCGCGTTTAAGGTAGACGTGAGTGCCTAGTTCTGAACTTAGCCGTTCGGCGTGATAAAAGAGGGAAGGGCGACCAGCGTAATCGCGCAACAGTCGTTGATAGTCTGCAATGAATGAAGGATCCGCCATCGCTTCTTTGTAGGCTTTTTCTAATTCGAGGAGCGCGGGCATCAGGGTCTCAGCTGCATATCGGCCGCCATAGGGGCCAAAGCGTCCGGGTTTGCTAGTCGCGGGGGTATTTTGTGCAGGGTTCATGTAGTCACGTCCTTTCAGTCTGACGCACCGTCTGACAAAAAGCTTGCATCAGATCGGCTTGTTTTTCTAAGTTACGTTCGATGCCACTCGAGCAATCGACAATTGCAGGCTGCATGGCGTTGATTGCGGTGGCAACATTGTCTGGGTTGAGACCACCAGCACAGGCGACACGGTGGTTTTGGGCAAATTCATGGAGGAGTGCCCAAGGGAACGTGATACCGGTGCCGCCACTTTGACCGTCTAGTTCAGTGTCGAGCAGCCAGACCGTGGGACGGGCATCGGGCAAGCGCATCAAGGTCATCATCTGTTCATAGTCTGCCACACGGCGGGCGGCGAAACTAGCATCTACGGGGATGCTAAGCTTCTGCCAAATTTCAACACCTGGTGGCAGCAATTCGCGCAAACTATTCCATTCAGCACGCCCTTCATGTCCATGGAGTTGAACCACGGCAAGACCAACCATCCGGGCGATGGCCGCAATTTTTTCAGGCTTTTCATCAACAAAAACACCGACCGCCTTAATCGTTGGGTCGAGCTGACTAATCAGTGCGGCGGCCAGTTCTGGGGCGACCTGACGTTTGCTCGGCGCAAAGATTAAACCGATATAATTTGGCGAATAGACATTGGCTAAAGCGATGTCTTCGTGGCGCCGCATCCCGCAGAACTTGATCAATGGCTGGCTCATCCGGGCATCTCGCTGTAAAGGTTGAGGATTGTCGAGCCGACTTGGTCAAATGCCGTAGCGGAATCTGATGCGCGCATCAAGGTCTCACCAACCAGCACGGCATGAGCGCCCGCGCGATAGACCCGCGCCATATCACGCGGGGTGACGATGCCACTTTCGGCAACGACAATCCGATCTTGCGGAATTACACCGGCAAGACGTTCGGTCGTGCCGAGGTCAACTTGGAAAGACTTCAAATCACGGTTGTTAATGCCAATTATGTGGACGCCACAATCCAAGGCCCGCATGAGTTCTTCCATAGTATGGACTTCGACTAATACAGATAATCCGAGACTTTTGGTTTGGGCATAAAATTCGCGAATTTGCGGATTGCTGAGCAAGGCGACGATCAACAAAATGGCCGATGCGCCTAAGAGCCGAGCCTCGTAGATTTGGTAGGCATCGATTGTAAAATCCTTGCGGAGAATCGGTTGCGGAACGGCGGCGTGAATCGCGCGCAGATGTTCGTCTGAGCCGAGAAAAAAGTCTTCCTCAGTTAAAACGGAAATCGCTTGGACGTTCGCTGCCGCATAGGCCATGGCCTGTTCGACCGGCCGGAAATCAGGGGCAATGATGCCTTTGGAAGGCGAGGCCTGTTTGATCTCAGCAATCAAGCCTAGACTTTTGGGCTTGATCAGAGCAGCCGCAAAATCTGACGGCTGTTGTGTGAGAGCCTCGGCATCACGGCGAAGCTGTTCGAAGGCAATGGTGTTTTGGCGTTGATCGAGGCGAAAGCGCTTCTGATCGACGATCCGATCGAGGATTGTGCCGGTTGTTGTGATGTGTGTCATATCTTAATCTCACTTTCGTGGGGCAGTTGCGGATTGTGCCGAACGGTGCGAAGTTTGGCTATTAGCTGATTTACAGCACCGCTGTCGATGGCTTGCGCGGCCAAGACATAGGCATCTTGGAGCGTCGCTGCCTTTTGGCCAACATAGATTGTGGCAGCAGCATTGATCAGAATAACATCCCGAACCGGGCCCTGCTGCCCGTCAAATGCGGCTTGAATAATCCGCACATTATCGGCCGGACTATCGCCTTTGATCGCCTCAAGTGGCGCAGTTGGCAAGCCAAAGTCCTGTGGTTTGACAAGATAGGTTTTAATGTCGCCGTTCTTCAATTCGACAACGGCCGTTTCACCGGTAATCGTGATCTCATCTGTGTGGTCACTGCCATGAACGATCATGGCATGTTCGACCCCGATCGCTTTCATCGTTTCTGCGACAAAGGGCATAATCGCCGCATCGTGGACGCCGACGACCTGACCTTTGGCGCCTGCCGGATTGGAAAGAGGACCGAGAATGTTGAACAAGGTGCGAATCCCGAGCTGGCGGCGAATCGGGCCAGCATGGCGCATCGCCGGGTGGAAAGTTGGCGCAAACATAAACCCGAAACCATAAGTTTCGATGCAAGATTTTACTTCATCAGGGGTCAGGGTGATATCGAGGCCAAGCGCCTCATAAAAATCGGCACTGCCGGATTTGCTCGACACGGAACGATTGCCGTGTTTGGCGACTTTGGCGCCGGCTGCAGCTGCGACGAGCGCAGCGGATGAGCTGATGTTGATCGTGCCCGTTTGATCTCCGCCGGTGCCGACCGGGTCAACGAGGAAGTCGACATCCGGATGAATGCGGACGGCGACATCGCGCATCGATTTAACGCCACCAGTCATTTCGGCAACCGTTTCACCACGGACGCGCAAGCCCATCAAAAAAGCAGCAATATCAATCGGTTGGGTTTCGCCGGCCATAATTTCGGCAATGGCATGGTATGCTTCAGCTTCGGTCAACGGTTTGCCTTCGCTGATTTTACGGATGATTTGATTAACTGTGCCCATAATTGAGACCTCCTAGTGGATGTTCGGCCCCGCGCATTGCGACGAGCCGAGGATGCCGGAAAATAAAAAAATACCCCTGTCCTCTCTGGGACAAGAGCATCAACTCCTGCGGTACCACCCGGATTGGTCTTTTATTGCAAAAAGACCCTCTTTGTTCACGTACATACATACGTGCTCGCGGGGTAACGGGCCGAGTTCCCGTCAGTGCCTACTCGCGACGCATCAGCTGCGTGTTTTCGGACTGCCCTCCTGAATCCATTCGACCCGGCGTCTCATGCTGCATTCTCACCATCGGCAGCTCTCTGGGATGACCCATCCGGATGTACTCGCTTCAGTCATAGGTTTATGACATCTGTTAAATTACCCCCATCATAAACGGGTCAAAGGGGTTTGTCAAACGGTGGAGTTACTGACAGAGTTTTCCACAAACCGCTTGCCCGAATAATTGTTCGCCTAAAATGCGAATACTGCCTTACACCCCTGAATAATCGCTGTTTATGCAGGAATATGACAACTTCACGCTTTTTTTAGAATCCCGTGAAACAATTGTGTTGCAAGAGTTTTACAGAATTATTACACGTGAAACATTAAAAAAAGTTATCAACAGACTTATCCACATTATCCACAATTCTGTGCAAAAGCTTATCCCCAGAATTCACAGGACACAGAATGATTTTGCCGCGGAAATTTGCCGTTTTTAAAAAGTTCATTAGGCCCGATCCGGCCAATCTGCTATAATGTCGGGTGGAAGAAATAGCTTCTGGAGGAAGTCAAAAATGCAGGTTTGTGCCGTAATTCTCGCCGCTGGCGAAGGCAAACGCATGAAATCCAAACACGCCAAAGTGGTCCACCAAGCTGCGGGCCTACCGCTCATCAGTTGGGTCAAAGCAGCTTTAGACGGCGCGAATGCTGAGGATCAAGTCTATATTGTTGGCCATCGCCAAGAAGAAGTACGAGCTGTCTTAGGCGAATCGGTTGCCTTTGTCCTTCAGGAACAGCAACTCGGAACAGGCCATGCTGTCCAACAAGCCTCCCATTTCTTAGAAGGCCGCCGTGGCGCAACATTAATCATGTGTGGCGACACGCCGCTCGTCACCGCTGCTTCGTTGCGCAGTGTTCTCGACACTTTTGAAAAAGACCACTACGCCGCGATTGTGGTCACAGCCCATGCACCAGACCCGACCGGCTATGGGCGGATTTTGCGTGATGAACGTGGCCATGTGCAAGCAATTGTCGAACACCGTGACGCCACACCCGAACAACGTGAAATTTGCGAAGTTAATGCAGGCATGTATTGTTTTGATACAGCTTTACTCTTATCAGCGCTCGGTCGCATCGGTTGCCGCAATTCCCAACAAGAATTCTACCTTACGGATACCATCGAAATTCTGCGGCAGGATGGCCACAAAATCGGCGCTAGCTCTTTACCCTTTGAAGAAGTCCTCGGCGTTAACGATCGCCGCCAACTCCAAGAATCAATGGCGATTTTAAATCGTCGAATCCTTGAAAAGCACATGATTGACGGCGTTACTATTGTCGATCCAGCCACGACTTGGATTGAACAGGGTGTCACAATCGGCACAGACACCACGATCCTCCCTAATTGCAGCATCAAAGGTTCCACCGAGATTGGCAGTGATGCGGTCATCGGCCCAGACACCCATTTAGTCGACATGAAAGTGGCTGATGGCGTCCGCCTCGATCATGTGACGGCTGTCGAGAGTGAAATCGGCGCCCGCGCCTATATCGGCCCCTATTCCCATATTCGCCCCGGCTCCAAGATTGGTCCGAACTGTCGCTTAGGCAATTTTGTTGAAATCAAAAACTCAACCCTCGGTGCCGATTGCTATTTGATCCATCAGTGTTATATCGGCGACACCGACGTCGGTCATAACGTCAATATCGGCTCAAGCGCTAGCACGGCCAATTACGACGGAGTCAACAAGTCCCGTTCGGCCATTGGCAGCCATGCTTTTATCGGCAGTAACAGTTGCCTCGTTTCACCGGTTTCTGTCGACGAAAATGCCTATGTTGCTGCGGGCTCAACGATTACCGAAGGCGTCAACGAATACGCTCTCGCAATCGCCCGCGCCCATCAGATTAACAAAGAAGACTGGGTCAAGACGCGTGGCCTAAATCGCAATCAGCGTCTCAATCCTTAAGATGGCCGAGCAAACCTTGTGGCTGATTGTCGGACTTGGCAATCCTGGCAAACAATATGAAAAAAATTGGCACAACAGTGGCTATATGGCGATGGAAATTCTCAGCCAACGCTACAACCTTGCTATCAATAAGATTCGCTTCAAAGGATTGACCGGCCAAGGCACGATCGCGGGCCAAAAGGTCATCCTTTTAAAGCCGACGACTTTTATGAATTTATCCGGTGAAAGTGTCCGGGAAGCGATGACTTTTTACAAAATCCCACCGGAACGGACGCTGATTATCTACGACGATCTTGACATCCCAGTCGGGACGATCAGGATGCGACCAGCAGGCGGTACCGGTACACACAATGGTATGCGGTCGATCGTCAACATCCTCGGGCTTCAATGTTTTCCGCGCATTCGTGTCGGGATCGGCCCCCTCCCGGAGAATTGGGAACTCGTCAATTATGTCCTTGCGGATATTCCCAAAGATCGCCAGACCGACTTTTTCGCCGCTCTTAATAAGGCCGTCGATGCCGTCGAATGGACGCTGCGTGAGGGCCTCGAAAATGCCATGAACAAGGCAAACCAAGGAAACCCATGATCGAATATGAACTCAAACAACTCCTCAATCACGTGCGACTCGACCCGGCCTATACCCGACTGGCCGGGCTTTTTTCACGCAATCAACGCCAACCGGTCAATGTCTTTGGCTTGCAAGACACCCAGAAAACTGTCCTTGCTTTAGCCTTAGCAACCGAATTAGGCAACAAACCGTGTATCCTCGTCCCAGATGAATTGCGCGCCCGCGCAGTCGCGGCAGATCTGCGCGCGTTACTTGATCAGCCTGTTCTCGTTTTTCGCCCCCGTGAACTAAACCTGACCGATGCTGACGCCACGAGCCATGAAGAAGAACATGCTCGGCAAGCGATCCTCGGCCAATTACAGAGTGGCGATTTTGCGGCACTCGTCATCCCCGCTGCGGCGCTGCTGCAGCGACTGATTGCGCCCAAAATCTACCGGGCGGCTACAATTCAGCTCACCATCGGTCAGCAAATTGCCCCAAAAGTTTTAGCTGAAGCCTTGCTCGCAGCAGGCTTTGAGCGAATGCGCTTGATTGAAGGTCCTGGTCAATTTGCCATGCGTGGCGATATTCTCGACATTGGTCTGGCTCGGACCGATGACAGCGATGAAGCGAATGGAATCCGCTTATCGTTTTTTGATGACGAAATCGACGCGATCAAAACGTTTGATGTTGAGAGTCAACGTTCGCAGACGATGTTACAAGCCGTAACGATCACCCCTGTCCGCGAAATTCTGCCAACGCCGGATCAACAAGCACTGATCGCTGAACAAATGGCCGATATCGCTAAGTGTATTTTCAAAGAACGGATCGCCGCAGGCGCCTTCCGCGATGAAGCCGAAGCCTTTAGGCAATTGGCGCATCGCGATGTGGAGCGCTTTCAACAGCACTTGAGTTTTGCGGGCTTAGACCGCTGGTTAGCCCTTTTTACACCCGAAAAGTCGACCATACTTGACCATGCCCAAGCCGCTGGTTGCCTGTTTTTCCTCGATGAACCTTTGCGCTGGCGCAATCGCCTCGACGCGTCTCAGGCCGAATTTGATGAACGGATTCGGGCGATGCTCAGCAAAACACAAGTTTTACCGCTGACCGCAGAATCCCAATTGCGCGGCGTCGATATCGCGCGCTGGATTGACCAACATGGCCGAATCGTTGCGCTCGCCAATATCGCGGCGTCCGGCAATGGCCTCCCAGGGGGCAATTCCATAGACATCAACGGTCGTCCGGCGGATGGATTTCGTGGCCGCGAAGAAAAACTGGCGTCGGAGTGTGCCGATTGGCTCCGGCAAGGCACACAGCCTTTCCTATTTACCGGATCAGAGAGCCGCCGCCAACGGTTATACGAATTTTTCCGTGAACACGATCTCGCCCTAACGATTTCCGACAGCCCCTTAAAAGCCGGTTTTGTCTGGCCAGCTGCGCAGCTCGCGATCGTGGGCACCCAAGATATATTCGGTAGTGAACGCCAGAGTCGGCGTCGCCATTCCAATGGTATCAAAATCGATCTGTTCAGTGATCTCGTGCCCGGCGAAATGGTCGTCCACGAAGCCCACGGGATCGGTCGTTACGATGGACTAGTCCAAGTCGAAAACAGCGGTGTCCGTCGCGATTATTTGCATGTTACATATGCGAACAGTGATAGTCTATACATTCCGATGGAGAGTCTTGACCAGCTCCAAAAATTCGTCGGCGCTGAGGGTAAAGAACCCAAACTATCAAAGCTCGGTGGCCAAGAATGGGCCCGCCAGAAAGAAAAAGCGCGTGATTCGATCCGCAAACTAGCAACTGACCTGATCAAGCTTTATGCCGAACGAGCCGCGCGAAAGGGGAACGATTTTGGCGAAGATACCGTGTGGCAACGCGAATTCGAAGAAGATTTCCCTTACGAAGAAACAGCTGATCAGCTGACAAGCATTGCTGAAATCAAGCAGGATATGGCCTCTGAAAAAGTCATGGATCGCCTACTCTGTGGTGACGTGGGCTTCGGTAAAACTGAAGTTGCCTTTCGAGCTGTGTTCAAAGCCGTGATGGGCAATAAGCAAGCCGCCTTCCTCGCCCCGACCACCGTGCTTGCCCAGCAGCATTTTGAAAACCTCAAAAAGCGAATGGCAGGCTTCCCTGTGACGATCGGACTACTCTCGCGCTTTGCCAACGATGCCATGCAAAAGCAGACAGTTTCCGGTGCCATAACGGGTAAAGTCGACATCGTCGTCGGCACACATCGCCTGCTCTCAAAGGATGTCGTTTTTAAGAACCTCGGCTTACTTGTTGTCGACGAAGAACAGCGGTTTGGTGTTGATCACAAAGAAAAAATCAAAGCGACTTATCCGATGGTCGATGTTCTGACTTTATCCGCCACCCCGATTCCGCGCACCTTACACATGGCGATGTCGGGCATTCGTGATATCAGCGTACTTGAAGAACCACCGCATGACCGCCGCCCGGTCCAGACTTATGTCATGGAATATGACGAAGAAATCATGACGGAAGCCATCTTGCGTGAACTCTCGCGCCAAGGCCAAGTCTTTTATTTGTTCAACGATACCCACCGAATCGTTGAAAAAGCCGCCCATCTCGAAAAGCTTTTGCCTGGCGCGCGGATCACAGTCGCGCATGGCAAAATGAGTGAAAAACGTCTCGAAGAAGTCATTGAGGACTTTATTGAAGGCCAAGCTGATGTCCTGGTCTGTACGACAATCATCGAATCCGGCATCGATATGCCCCACGTCAATACGATCATCATCGAAGACGCTGACCGTCTCGGTTTAGCCCAACTTTACCAATTGCGCGGCCGTGTCGGACGTTCCGATCGCCAAGCCTTTGCCTACGTCACCTATCGCCGCGATAAAATCCTCACCGAAGTCGCGGAAAAGCGCCTCGCGGCCATTCGCGATTTCACTGAACTCGGGGCAGGCTTCAAGATTGCCTTGCGGGATCTCGAAGTGCGCGGTGCCGGCAATCTTTTAGGCGGCGAACAGCACGGACACCTTGACGCGATCGGCTACGACTTATATTGCAAAATGCTCGAAGAAGCAATTCTCGAGCAAAAAGGTGAGTCCGTTGAAAAAGCCGTCGCGGCAACGATCGATCTGTCACTCGATGCCTTTATCCCCAAAGTCTATATCCCAGACGAAGGGCAGCGCATGGACATGTACCGCCGGATCGGCGGCATTCGTACGCTGTCAGATTATACCGATGTCCACGACGAACTGATCGACCGCTATGGCGACATCCCGGATCCGGTGATTTGGTTGACCGATATCGCACTGATCCGCGCCGCTGCCGGGCGCTGTGGTTTTATCAAAATTGAAACGGCACAGGACAATTTTGTGCTCACTTACGCAGAAAACAAAAAGCCAGATATGGCCGGTCTATCAGGTCTTTTGGGTGCACCACAATTCAAAGGCCGAATCCTTTTCAATGCCGGAACCAAGCCTTATCTAGTCTTTCGCGCCGCTGCCAAATCGCGCCCCGATTGGACGAAAAATCTGCGCGAGCTATTTACGTTGTTGGATAGGTCATAAGTTCGCGCGCGGTATTAAGTTCGCTCGAGATATTAAGTTCCTCGAGGCAGTCGGATTATGTTGTCGAAAATGACTATTTCCGAATTATCAGACAGACTCTCCCCGGCGTTTACCGATCTTTTTCTGTAAAGTGAGCATTTCCGAAGTGTCCCCGACTAGCATAAAACCACACAGGACACCGCCACGGTAAACTAGCTTGCGATATGTACCGCGCATCGGATCCTGCTCGACATCGATATCTGCTTCAAATTCACCAGGGCCACCTTTATCGCCTTGGACCGCCACTTCCGTGCCTAATGTCTGGATAAAGTACGGCGGAATATTTTTGGCAAAAATCGCATCTCCACCGGCGGCGTTTGTACCCGCGACGCGTCCCTGATCCATTGCCACCGGCCAGAGACCAAACCAGTATTCGTCTGGCTCGGCAGCATCACCAGCTGCGAAAATATCCGGATCAATGGTGCGCATCTGAAGATCGGTGACGATTCGGCGCGTGATCGGCAGGCCAGCTGCTGCAGCTAACTGACTGTTGGCCCGAACGCCGATTGAAAGGAGGACGAGGTCAGCTTCGATTAAGCGGCCATCCTTTAGACGGACTCCGGCGACTGGTGCGTGCGGCTCGTCATACTGCCCCACAATCTCTGCTGTTTCAGCACCTAATGCAAAATGAATGCCTCGTTTTTCAGCACTGGCCTGGAAAATTGCCGAGCCAACCGCATCAAGCTGATTCGCCAGTAGACGGCTAGATAGTTCCAAAACTGTCGCCTCGGCTCCGCGCTGTTGGATATGGTCGGCAGCCAACAAACCGAGCAGACCGCCGCCGATGACGACGACTTGATGGCCTGGCTTGAGTTCTGCCGTCAGCTGACGAACATTTTCCAGGGTCCAGAGCGTCTTGACACCAGGTCGCTGCACACCCTCAAGCGGGGGCACAAAACTGGAGCTGCCTGTCGCCAAGACTAGCCGGTCGTAAGCTTCTTCATGACCGTCAGTCAGGGATATTTTCTTGCCCAAACGATCAATGGCCTTGACGGTTTGGCCCAATTTGACTGATATATTTAATGCATCGTAATGCGCCTGCGTTTCGATTGTCAAAGCGTCGAGGGCTTTGGGATCTGCGATAGCTTCACATAACCGAAGGCGATAGTAAGGCAGGTCATTTTCCTCACTGATCAGGACAATTTCAGCCCGCAAATTCTGTTGTCGTGCAGCTTCTGCGGCACTTATTCCTGCGATACCGCTCCCGATAATTACAATTTTTGTCGACATGTTCAAAGCCTCCAGACGTGCTAAAATTAAGTCAAGGGGTGATTGTGCGATTCATTTCAATCAAACCGTTAAATGTGCAATTGCCTACATGATGAACCTTATTATACAATAATTATCAATAAGAATTGGAGGCAGCAACGATGATTTACGATTTAACATGGCCATTGACCCATCAGATGGCTGTTTACCCCGGCGATCCAGAATGTAATATTACCCATCCACATACCCATGAAAAAGATGGAGTTCAGCTCACCGCAATGGCTTTGGGCTGCCATACCGGCACCCATTTGGATGTGCCCCGCCATTTCGTAGCGAGTGGCCTATCGATCGAATCAGAACCCATCGAACGCTTCATCGGCCCAGCCGCCGTCATAGCCGTGCCATGGCAACCAGACCAACCACTCGACCTCAAACAAGCCGATTGGAGCCACTGGCAACATGGTGATTTTGTCCTATTATCAACCGACTGGGAGCATCGCGGCGGAACGTCCGCCTTTTTCCAAGACATCCCATCCTTTGCAGCAGGCACATCTGAATTCTTGATCGAAAAAGGCATTCGGCTGTTTGGCTTAGACTTGCCAACCGTCCGCGAAGTCGTCCGCCCTGGCTTTGATAAACGCCACATGCACCGTATGATCCTTGGCAACGGCATGATCATCGTTGAAGGCTTGAATCACCTCTCCAAATTAATTGGCCAACGCGTGCAATTCTCAGCCGTTCCCCTGCTAATCCCAGGCGCGGATGGCAGCCCCGTGCGAGCGTACGCGACTGTATTGTAGGGTAGATCGAAACATTTATGGTGTTAAGCCGGATCGAAGGATCCGGCTTTTTGAATAAAAAAAACGAGCCGAAGCTCGTGCGCGTAATTGGGGATGCGCAACCCCACAGCATAAAGCTTTATCTCAGGTCTCTGACATTCATTGGTAAACATAGACACATCGATGACCTTACCGATGCGATCAAGGGTTTTGGCTCTCTGACATTCATTGGTAAACATAGACGTGACGATTGAGATGGGCTGAGTAGGGGGCTGATACGTCCCTTGCACTTGCGATAACGTATCTTGGAGCCGTTGCGGAAATTGTGGCGTTTGAAATAGTCGTATTTGTCAAATAGAATTATTAGTTTGTAATAATTAGTTGTGTTTTGATAAAATGCATATGATATGAGTTCATATCATATTTAGAAATGCACATTTGCTCTGGATGCATGAACCCGATCCGGAAATTGTGGTAATTGTAACTTTTAACTATATCTAAACGAAAATTCAAGCTTGGTTCTGGTCATTAAAAAGAGGAAAGACCGAGATTCTCTTGGCGAACTCAGACTCATTGATGATCCCAATTATTTATTGAAGTCGTTCTGAGCGTTATTTCTTCAATAAATCGGAACTATAAGACGCTACAATATCACTTAAACAATGTAAGGAGAGACTGTAATGGCTCAGCAACTAGCATTCACATCTGTCATCGAGAGCTCGGCAAAACTCCCGTTTGTCCATATCGACCGAGAAGAGTTCCTGATCAAAAACCTCAGTAAGTTGTGTACTCCAACGCAGGTGCAAAGGGCTATTGCTGAGGGAACGCTTCAGGCTGGCATTCCAATTACAATATTGGACAGTCTTGCAAACGCTGTGATTAATGCAGAAACCGTCAAGGTGACTGCAATTTCAGCAGCGGCTGGCTTACCAGGCGGGTTCGCCATGGTTGCTACTATTCCTGCTGACTTGGCACAATTTTATGGATTTGTAATCCGCATTGCTCAAGAACTAGCATATATTTATGGTTGGCACGAGATGTTTGCCGAATCTTCAGAGCTTGACGCGGATACTGAGTCGCAACTCATTTTGTTTATCGGTGTGATGTCTGGCATAGGAGCCGCTAACAAGGTCGTGACCAAGTTGTTTGGCGAAACAGCTGTAAAAGCTGTTGCAAAAAATGTTGCCTCAAAAGCACTTACAAAAACGTGGTATTATCCCCTCGTTAAGAAAATAGCAACAATGTTAGGGCAAAAAATGGTGAAGGCAACATTTGCCAAGGGAGTATCAAAAGCAGTGCCATTGCTTGGTGGAGCTATTTCTGGCGGACTTACACTGGCAACCTTTAAGCCGATGTCACACAGACTTCAGAAACATCTTTCAACAATGGCACATATGTCGCCGGAAGAGTTTGCCAAATACGAATCTGCGATTGATGTTGATGCGGAAGAATTAGGCACAGATGGCGAAATCGTTGATAGCATAATTGCGAACGATGTAACAAACTATTGGATATGTACTTGCGGTGCGGAGAACAAATTTAAATTCTGCACAGAATGTGGCAAAGCAAAGCCTGCCGGAATACCGCAATATAAATGTGACAAGTGTAGTTGGGAACCGGATGATAAGACTCACCCACCAAAGTTCTGTCCCGAATGTGGCGACCCATTTGATGACGGCGACATAGTATTGGTAGGCGACACAATATTGATTTAATGTCAGCACATTGGGTAATTGTTAAACTCCAAGGATGCCTGGTTCCATTGCTGAAACGTTGCGCAGACAAAAGGACATAACTCGAATAAGCTTTGCTTTATGGACATCGTCAAGGCCGCTGACTATATAAATTAGTGGCTCAGATCAGTATCATGTTGGGCCTAATACATTAAGAAGCAGACTCAATCGGTAATATACCAGCAGCTCCGTTACTCTGAAATATTCGGTAAACATAGACTAAAATGGCCATCAGCAAGTAACGACTCGTTTTTCTCTCTGCCTCTATAAATATACATAGGCGCTGAGATTCAGCAATTCACAAGTGTGGCATTTATTAATCAACATGCAGGAGTGTGTAATGGTTGACGAATTTTCTTCTAGTGAATTAAGCGAAGCACATCGTTCTTTGCTATCCACGCTTCACAAATGTGTAAAAATTGACATCTTAAAACTTGGCAAGTCTCAGCAGACGCTCCTAGAACGACGAATAGACGCTTTGAAAGTTGCACTAACCCTAATAGAGCAAGCAACAAATCCAAGCATGTCGGGGAGAAAAGTATGAATAATACGAAGATCTTTGCGACTGATTTTGCGCTCGTCTACCCGTTGTATATCAAAAAGGCAGAAAGAAAAGGCCGCACTCGGGAAGAAGTTGATACTGTCATTTGCTGGTTGACCGGTTATGACGAACATCAATTAAACATGCAAATCGAAAAGGCAGTTGATTTTGCGACGTTTTTTGCCGAAGCTCCACAAATCAATCCCAACGTCCACAAAATCACCGGCGTGGTTTGCGGCATTCGCGTCGAGGACATCGAAGACCCGCTTATGCAGAAAATTCGCTGGCTCGACAAACTCGTTGACGATTTAGCTAAAGGTAAACCGATGGCGAAAGTATTGAAAGATTAGCCTGAAAGAATAGCTTGCTCGCATTAGCCTTGCGATTGCATCAGTTCGTGGCCTCTGCTATAATTTGCAAGCGTCTTATGTCCCGGTGGCCTAAAGGATAAGGTGGCAGTTTCCGGAACTGTTGATACGGGTTCGATTCCTGTCCGGGACGCCAAGTGAAACCGCCAATTCGTATTGCACGAGTCTGGCGGTTTTTTGTCGAAGAACTTCCGTTTCAATTTACGGTCAACAGAACAGTACGATGATAAAATGACATTAACTTACGGTGCATTGAAGAACTGAGGGGTACATGGCAACAAGTAGTATTTTTCACCAGTATCATATCAATAATCGTAAAGCAGCTAACAGATTTGTTGAGGCATTGCTTGATTCTATTAGGCAATCAGAAAATTCAGTCAATCGCGCCCCGACAACAAAAATAGTCCAAATGATCCGCTATTTGCCAACAAACTAACTGGAGTTGCTACCATGACCACAACCCCATCGCCAGCCAACCCCTACCTACACCCGCTCACAATCGGCCACCTCGAGATTTCGAACAATCTCGCCCTCGCACCGATGGCGGGTACGACCGATGCAACATATCGTCCGATTTGCCATGGACTCGGGGCCGGACTTGTCGTCACAGAACTTGTCAGCGCCCGTGGCATCACGTACGACCCCGATCTCAAGCGCAGTTGGCGCTATCTTGAAATCACGCCGGAGGCCGAAAAGCCGGTCGCCATTCAACTATTCGGGGCTGACCCGGATGACTTTTATCGGGCTATTTTAAAAATTCATGAGAACCCGATTCTTTCACAGTGCGATCTGATCGACATCAATATGGGCTGCCCAGTGCCCAAAGTCGTGCGTGGCGGGGAGGGCAGCGCGTTGATGAAAACACCGGACATCGCTGCCCGCGTGATCGAGGCATCAGTGCGTGCGCTCGCAACGATTGCTGGGGCTGGCGCCGATGTTTCCTCCGCAGGAAGCGCCGCAGTCAAACCGCTAACAGTCAAGTTCCGAAAAGGCTGGGATGCGGAATCTGTCAACGCCGTCGAATTTGCACAAATCTGTCAAAACGCCGGGACGGCCGCAATCACGATTCACGCCCGCACCCGCGATCAGTTTTATAGCGGCAAGGCAGACTGGGAGATAATCGCAGCGGTTAAGGCAGCAGTGCAGATCCCAGTTTATGGCAATGGCGATTTAAATAATCTTGGTGACGCCCGAAAAATGATCGACCAAACCGGTGTTGACGGCCTGATGATTGGCCGCGCAGCCCTCGGTAACCCCTGGATTTTTGACCAATTACAGACGGAACTTGGCGGTGGAATCTGGTCACCGCCATCAGCTGCAGAAAAAGCGGCAATGATGCGCCGCCATGTCTATGGTCTTTCACAACATCTCGGCGAATTCACTGGAGTAACCGAAATGCGCAAACAACTAGCCGCCTACTTGCGTGGTACACGAGATGCGGCTCATTGGAAAAATCTCGCAATGCAGGCCAAGACGCTCGCAGATGTGGAAACTGTCCTGAACGACTGGCTCGATTTCCAACAAAATCCCGTCTGATTGCACGAACATTTTCCGTTTTCCAGTCTTACTTTTGGCAAAACGCATAGTATAATAGCTAAGACGGTGCCTTTCGGCAGGACGTTTGCACAGATTCGCGCGTGACGCCCGCGCCCCGACATCGATCTTCGATTTATGCAAGGGGGAAATTGAGTATGAAAAACTACTCAGCAACGAATATCCGCAATGTGGCTCTTCTTGGCCACGGTGGATCAGGCAAAACAGCCTTCGCGGAAGCGGTTCTGTTCAACGCGAAGGCCACGGATCGACTCGGCAAGTCCGCAGACGGTAACACGGTTTTGGACTTCGACCCTGAAGAAATCCGTCGCAAAATTTCCATCAACACCGCCGTGGCAACCTGTGAATGGAAGAACTGCAAACTCAACCTCCTCGACACCCCAGGTGACTTTGACTTCGTTGGTGAAGTCATGCAAGCCCTGCGCGTCGCAGACAGCGTCCTTGTCGTCGTCAGTGCTAAGGATGGTGTCTCGGTCGGCACTGAAAAGGCCGTTCGCCAAGCTCGTAAAAAAGACCTACCCTGCTATTTCTTTGTCAGCCGCATGGACGAAGCCAACGCCAATTTTGACAAAGCGCTTGAAAGCTTGCGTGATGCCTTTGGCAATAAAGTCGTTCCGTTTTCTCTGCCGATCATCAAAGACGGCAAAATGACCGGTGTTGTCGATGTCGTCGGCCAAGTCGCCTACAGCCTCGATTCCAAGACCGGATTAGCCTCCAAAATTGACATGCCAGAAGACATGCAGGCGCGTATTGATGAGCTGCAAGATCCTTTGATGGAAGCTGTCGCCGAAAGCGATGACAACCTCATGGAGAAATTCTTTGCTGGCGAAAAATTCACTGAAGAAGAACTTTATCACGGATTACATGATTCGGCTCGCACCGGCCATGTTTATCCGGTTTATGTCGGATCAGGCACCGCCAACTGGGGCATAAGCTTCACGATGGATCACCTGATCGACATCATGCCTTCTGCCGAAGAAGCGGGTGCTGCACCTGCCGAAACTGCCGATGGCCAAGCAATCGAAATTCCAGTTGACGAAAAAACACCTCTTGCAGCATTCGTCTTCAAAACCATTGCCGATCCTTTTGTCGGCCGCATTTCACTTTTCCGCGTGTACAGCGGTGTGTTTAAGCCAAACACAACCGTTTACAATACGCTCAAAGAAAAAGACGAGCGTATCGGCTCGGTCTTCATGACCCTCGGCAAAAAGCAAACCCCCGCTGAGCAAATTAGTGTCGGTGATATCGGCGCGGTTACGAAGCTCCTCTTTACCACGACCAATGATACCTTGTGCGACAAGGCTAAAGCAGTCACGATGGCACCAATCAAATTCCCTGTTCCGAGCTTGTCGATGGCCATTCTACCCAAGGTCAAAGGCGAAGAAGATAAGATCGTCACGGGACTCCACAAGCTCCAAGACGAAGATCCAGTTTTCACCGTTCGCAACGATCCTGAGACCCATCAGATCGTCTTGTCGGGTCTCGGTGAACAACACCTTGACGTCTTGCGCTCAAAGCTAAATGCCAAATTCCACGTCGAATCGTCCCTTGAAGAACCGCGTGTCCCATATCGCGAAACCATTCGCAAAAAGGTCAAAGTCCAAGGCAAACACAAAAAGCAGTCTGGTGGTCACGGCCAATACGGTGACGTTTGGATTGAGTTCGAACCTGGCCCGGCTGAAGGCCTGACCTTCGAAGAGAAAATCTTCGGCGGATCCGTCCCAAAATCCTTCCACCCAGCCGTCGAAAAAGGCCTCCAAGAAGCGATCATCAAAGGTGTCTTAGCGGGTTTCCCTGTCGTCCACCTCAAAGCCACCCTCGTCGACGGATCTTACCATGATGTCGATTCATCTGAAATGGCATTCAAACTTGCAGCCCGCCTCGCTTACAAAACCGGCTTGCCACAGGCATCCCCCACATTACTCGAGCCAATCAGCGTCGCCAAAGTGTTTATTCCAGACGACTACCTCGGGGACATTATGGGCGACATGAACAAGCGCCGCGGCCACATTATCAACATCAGTCCAGATGATGGCATCCAAGTCGTTACCGCCGAAGTCCCAACCTCCGAAATGGCCAAATATGCCACCGACCTCAAATCGATGACCAGCGGCCGCGGTTGGTACGGGATCGAATTTGCCCGCTATGAACAAGCGCCGCAAGTTGTAGCCGACAAAGTCATCGCCGAAGCCAAGAAGCACATGGAGGAAGAAAAGGAAGACTAAGCTTCCCATCCGTTTCGCTCGAAAAGCGATAAAAGCAAAAGGGCTACGAACGCCCATCCGTTCGCTCGAACATTCTCGAAGAGCCGTAATCGCCTGCGATTACGGCTCTTCTGCGAACTCGCTCGGCGGATGGGGTCGTACCCTTTTGGAATGTGCACCGGAACATCCAATTCCTAGGCAGCGCGTACTTATCTGTAGCGGCATCTTCGCATCTAACCGAAGCGGACAACAAGATGACCGTCAAGCTGATAGCTATCAATAAAGACTCAGTCGCCTAGATCAGCTCACGCTCAAATCACCACCACCGCCACCTCCAGAGCACCAGCCCCTCTCGCCGAGCGAGTTCGCAGCCAGCTTTAGCTGGCGAGAATGTCCGAGCGAACGAGAGTGGGCGGGGTGATCTGGAGGAAAGGAGAATGTCCGAGCGAACGAGAGTGGTGGGTGCTCTGGAGGCAAGACATTGTATACAATCATGCAGGATGGGTACGAATGAGTGGCAAAATGATGCCAATTACTTTATGTCATGCAAGTTAGTCAGTCAGTGATTGCAAATCTTCACTTTATTTGATTGTCATCATTACAGCAGGGTGTTAAAATTTTAGGCGTATATCAATAAAACTTGTGTGAATTGCACAGTTTAGAGACGCGAAAGGATGGTCAGCGAGCGAACTGAATTTCGAATCAGATCGCCGCATGTAAAGGCTATGAAAAGTTAGGGATGGGCCTAGCTTGGAGATAGAAAATTATTATACCTGGAGGTTTTTAACAATGGCGTTAAAAAATCAGTACATGGTCACACTTCTCGAGACAATCAAGAAGCGCAATGCGGCAGAACCGGAATTTATCCAAGCCGTCACTGAAGTCTTCGAATCCCTCGAAGCGGTCATCGATCGCCGCCCGGATTTGGCAGATGCTGGCATTCTTGATCGTCTAGTCGAACCCGATCGACAGATCATTTTCCGTGTTCCGTGGGTCGATGACAAAGGCAAAGTACAGGTTAATCGCGGGTTCCGTGTCCAGTACAGTAGTGCAATCGGGCCTTACAAAGGTGGCTTGCGCCTTCATCCTTCCGTTTACCTCGGCATTATCAAGTTCCTCGGCTTTGAACAGATTCTCAAAAACAGCCTGACAACTCTTCCAATGGGCGGCGCCAAAGGTGGTTCCGACTTTGATCCGAAGGGCAAAAGTGATGGCGAAGTCATGCGTTTCTGCCAAAGCTTTATGACTGAACTGTATCGCCACATCGGCCCAGACTGCGATGTCCCAGCTGGCGACATCGGCACAGGAGGCCGTGAAATTGGCTACATGTATGGTCAATATAAGCGTATCGTCAATCAATACACGGGTGTTTTAACGGGTAAAGGACTGACTTATGGTGGTTCTTTAGCACGTACAGAAGCGACCGGTTATGGCTTGTGCTATTTCACATCCGAAATGCTCAAAGCTCACGGCATGAGCTTCCAAGACAAAATCGTTTCAATTTCTGGTTCCGGTAACGTGGCCATTTATGCGGCGCAAAAAGCGACTGAACTTGGCGCAACGGTCATTACCGTGTCAGACAGCGATGGCTATATCTACGATGAAAAGGGCATCGACCTCAAGCTCGTCAAACAGCTCAAAGAAGTTGAACGCAAGCGCATCAAAGAATACGTCAAAACGCATCCACATGCCAAATATGTCGAAGGATCGACCCGGATTTGGGAAGTGCCTTGTGACATTGCTCTACCGTCTGCCACTCAAAACGAAATTGACAAAGACAGCGCTCAATTACTCGTGAAGAATGGTTGTTTCTGTGTAGCTGAGGGTGCTAACATGCCTTCAACGCCAGAGGCGATCGAAGTGTATCTCAAGAACGGCGTTCTCTATGGACCGGCCAAAGCCGCTAACGCGGGTGGGGTTGCGACATCTGGACTCGAAATGAGCCAGAACAGTGCGCGCTTGTCTTGGACATTTGAAGAAGTCGATTTAAGACTGAAGAACATCATGGAAGGTATTTTCCATGCGTGTGAAGCAGCTGCCAAAGAATACGGCATGGAAGGCAATTACATGGCTGGTGCAAATATCGCTGGCTTCCTGAAAGTTGCAGAAGCTATGAAAGCTCAAGGCGTCGTCTAATCGCCTGCGATAGTTAACCTTTGATACCGCCGTCTAACATTCGCCATCCAACATTCGCCATCCAACATTCGCCAATCACAGCAGAGACACCCCGGTGCAACGTAACACGTGCGCTGGGGTGTTCCTTATTTTGTCAAAAAAACATGATAAAATAGATACAACAACTAATTTTGTGTGAGGTAATAACCATGAAAAGAGCTCATGAAGTTGATTTCAAAGTAATCGGTGAAGATTTGCAATTTGTCGAAATCATGTTAGATCCCGGCGAAACCATGATCGCAGAAGCCGGCGCGATGATGTACATGGATAGCGCGATTGTCATGGATACGATTTTTGGCGACGGTTCGCAGAAAAGTGCCGGTAACGATGTTATGGGTAAACTTTTCTCGGCAGGCAAACGCCTTTTGACCGGTGAAAGTTTGTTTATGACAACTTTTACAAATCAAGGGTCTGAAAAGAAAAGCGTAGCATTTGCCGCACCGTATCCGGGTAAAGTTATTCCCTTTGATCTCATGGATTATGGCGGCATGTTAATATGCCAAAAGGACTCATTTCTCTGTGCCGCGATGGGGATTTCGGTCGACATTGCATTTCAAAAGAAGATCGGGGTCGGATTGTTCGGTGGCGAGGGATTCATCATGCAACGCCTCGAAGGAGATGGACTCGCCTTTATGCATGCTGGTGGTACGATAATTCGCAAAGAGTTGCAACCTGGTGAGCGGATCATGCTCGACACGGGTTGCCTAGTCGCGTTGACACCATCCGTTCATTACGATGTACAATTTGCCGGAAATATCAAAAGTGCCTTGTTCGGTGGTGAAGGTTTGATGCTTGCTTCATTGACTGGTCCGGGTACGATTTGGCTACAGTCTCTGCCGTTCTCGCGGTTGGCTGACCGCATTGTTCAGGCTAGTCGTCTCGGTGGCCAGCGCAAAGGCGAGGGCAGCGTGCTCGGCAATATCGGCTTAGGGACTTTTTTTGGCGGTAATGACTGATTCGTCAGCCGAGTCAAATTTTTCGCATAAATGCTCGATCAAAGACCGCTTGATGAGGGCCTCTAGCCATGCCTGTGGAATCTCGTCGATGCCGTAAAATAAGCCAGCCAAACCACCGGCGATTGCAGCGATCGTGTCGGTATCCTGGCCGAGATTGATCGCTTTGAGCACGCAGTCCGCGTAACTTTCAGTCGTTGCGAAGCACCAACAAGCGGCCTCGAGTGTATCCACGACATACCCCGTACTTTTGATCTGGTATGTTGGCAAGTTAGCAAAGTCAGGGTCAACCAAACGCTTGAAATTGCTGAGTTCATCAACCCATTCTGGGAATTGCTGGTATGCACAAAATGCGCGTTCAATCCCCCGCAAGAGTGCCACGCTCGAAGAACATGAAGGAACTGAACCAGCTTGACCAGCTTGACCAACTTGACCGACTTGACCAACTTGACCGACTTGACCGACTTGACCAGCTTGACCAGCTTGACCAACTTGACCAACTTGGCTACTGCTAAGGAGTGTGTCGGCCAACAAAATGTAAATCCCGCAGGCGATTTGGGACCGGGGGTGGGCGTGGGTCAATGCGGATACTTGATGGATTAGGGCTAAATGTTCGGGCTGATCTAGCTGTAAAATCTGATCGGCTTTTATCAAGTGGTGCCCGTAAAAAAGCATCGGCAAAATCCGCATGAGAGAACCGTTGCCGTTCTCCGTTGTGCCGGACAGGCCTGACTCGAAAGGCCCAAGACCGTCGAGATAGCGATCTAATGCGGCCCGTGTCGTATGGCCAATATCGAAAGCGCTACCGAAAGGGGTATAATAACCCCGCTGATACCAATAGGTGAATCGTAAAAGAATATCATGGTAATCAAGGCCGCTAGCCAATGTTTCACTAAGACTGTCCAGTGTCGCCAAGGTCAAGCTTGTATCGTCTGACCATGTACCTGCTGGTTGATTGTGTGAACCAAAAGCCCGCATTTCTTGAACAGGATTGAGCGCCAGTGCTTTGCGATTCAGAAATTCGACCGGTACACCTAATGCGTCACCGACTGCATGCCCGAGGATCGCGCCACGAATGTGCTGAATCTGCGTCATATGTGAGGGGCCCTCCTTTGGACAGCATGTGCAACATGGCTTAATATTGTCATAGCTATTATTATCTTAACAGATTGGCTAATACTTAGCTTATCAAAAATTAAGCAACTTATTATCCGAAAATTGGGCCAATTTCACAAACGGAGTGTTACAGAATGGATAGTCGAAAAATCTTGAACGTTCGTCACTTACTTGCATTTTTGATTTTACTCGCCTTTGCGGGCATTGGGCTGCTGGTTGCCGGTTGTACTACAACACAATCTCAACAACCTCCCACTCCACAATCGACTGCTATAGCGACAACTCATATCGAGGCGTCAGAGTCATTAGTGCCAATTATGACAGATGCAACCCACCCTGAGCCGACATTAACACCCGATACACAAGGGCCAACGGCGCAAAAATACCTCGCCAAACTTGCCGAATACCAGTTAGATTTGCCGGCGGACACTGCGCCCACAACTTTGGCGTCTCTTACCGTTCAACAAAAATTAGTCGATGACATGATCGCGCTCTATACTCAAAAAGCGCCCTCAAAGGCGATTCACACCCTCTACTTGCAGGGCATCACTCAACTCGCACCAGAAGCTGCTGATACATTTACGGCATACGCCATTTCCGGGATGCGCCGCAATAGTTTTGAAGACTATCAAATGCTTGAACAATTTGCCAACACTCAGGGCAGTTTAGATCGCTTTTTCAAAATTGCAGAACCTTATGAGTTCAACTATCTACAGCTCAATCGTCATGTCGATGCAATTCATGATCCGACGATCAAGGCATTAGTCGTGACAGCCCAAGATCAGGGTTACTATATTGCCAGTGCCGAGGGCATGCTTTATTACCTCGTCGATTTCAGCGTTTTTGCACAATACCGGCAATCCAACACGGCTTCAATGGCCGATTTGATATTGAGCTTGGCGATTGATTCGCTTGATCCGTTGTCCTCCGATGCCGCAAGGATTGTTGAACCATGGGTTTTGGCGGCTCGAACTTACGGTATCGAGCGGATGTTAGCTGACTATCAAGGATCTCCATATGAAAAATACGTAGCGAGTCGTTTTCGCGATCATTTAGTGATGCTGTTGTTCGGTCTCAACAACACACCGAACTTCAGTTATGAAACGGGGTTAATCACGCCGGAGGCTCAAGCACTTTTTACAGAACTACAAACACTTGAAGGGTCACAGATCGCAATGCTCACGACACAGCTGCAAGCCGTGTTAGCGGCAAACGGGGGCAAGCTTAATGACACCAATCGGGAACAGGCGATGGCTCTTTTGAACGGAGTCGACAAGCAATATAATTTGTCCGAAACCGATCTTGAACAATATGGCCTATGGATGTCTGGTCAGATCGACCACATGCAAATAAAACAGTAGAACGGAAGCGCCATGACAGAGTTGACCGCCACAGCAACGACCCATCGCACGATCGATGAGACTCAAGCATTGCCGATTGTCCCCCGGCCAATCCTACATTTTACGCCGCAAAAAGGTTGGATCAATGACCCGAATGGCTTAGTGTTTTACCAAGGACGTTATCACTTGTTTGCGCAGTACTTTCCCGACGATACGCGGTGGGGACCGATGCATTGGCTCCATGCGGTCAGTGATGATTTGCAAAAGTGGCAGGAGTTGCCGATTGCGCTAGCGCCGGATGATGACGGGATGGTTTTTTCTGGATCAGCGTGGTTTGACCGCGAAAATGTCTCGCAATTGGGCACGCCTGAGCAGCCACCATTGCTCCTTTTTTACACAATGGCTAATCAGCAGACACAGGATCAACGGGTAGCCTGGTCGATCGATGGCGTCAATTTTACGCGCTACGCACATAATCCGGTGATCGCCAATCCCGGGCAGCGGGACTTTCGAGATCCCAAAATTTTTCACCGCGATAATCAGGGTGATTACTATCTGGTGGTCGCTGCCGGAGATCACGTCGATTTTTTCAAGTCGCACACCTTACTGGACTGGACAAAATGCGGCACCTTCGGACCGGAGGGCAATCCGTGTCCCGGTGTCTGGGAGTGCCCAGACTTGATTCAAATGGCCGCCTCTGATGGCACCAATAAATGGGTTTTCATCATCAGTCATATTCGGCCAATCACGGAAGGTGGCTCACGTACTCACTATCTAGTCGGTGACTTTGACGGTGTGACGTTTACCTGTACCCAAAAAGAAAAAGAGCCGGTTTGGCTCGATCCTGGCTTTGATAATTATGCGGCCGTGAGTTTTGCGCATCACGAACAACCCTTGATTCTTGGATGGGGTAACAACTGGAACTACGCAGACAAAATTCCCAAGACCGATTTTTGTGGACAAATGACCTACCCGCGAAAGCTACAGCTTCAAAACACGCCGTCTGGGCTACGCTTAGCATCGCAACTTTGGCCGGATCCGTCGGTTGCCTTGCCATTCGACATCGAAAAAATCAACTTGACCTTGCCACGCGCTCTGACGACTCCGCTACCACTTGGCCTCGTACCACCACAAACGTCAGTGAGCCAATCGATTCGGGCAACTACAGCATCGTCACTCATTTCATTTGATGCGACTGGTGCCTTTGTCCTCACCTTGAGCAATGCACTCGGGGAGATTTTTCAATTTGGCCTATCGCCTGAGGGTCAATTCTGGTTTGATCGTGTGGCTGCGACGCGACGCCCCTTTTGGTTGGCAGAACACGCGGCAGCATTTACCCGAATAGAAACCGAACGGTTGATTACCGGTCCGGTGCGTGGCCAGATTTTGATTGACCAAACTTGCTTGGAAATCCTCGCCGATGATGGCTTGTTCGCTAGTTTTGTTTTAGTTTTTCCGGAAGCACCTTATCAGACTGTTACGATCGAAAACATCATAGATTGACGGCTTATAAGCCACTGTTCCAAATCCGAGTCCGCTTGCCTTGACCGGCATAGACACGGAAGTCCGCTTTTCTCGGCACGATTCGATTCGCTGTATCGAGGGTGTCAAACGAGACAAAATCGCCAACTTCTTGAGCGGTGTATCGCTCGGGACGCTGTGTTAACATCAACCGCCAGGTGGACAATTCATCAGCATCGAGATCGCGACCAAAGACCACGCGGATGCTCCCATCGGGTAGTTTTTCCTTTAAGACTAAACGACTCAGGCGTGACAGCATGCTCTCAAGGTCAACTGTTGAATCCCCACGATAACTGGGGACGTTTGCAAGAACCGGTTCTTGTCCGGTATAGAAACGAATGATGTCCGGCATCCGATGGAAAATAGCAGGTGCTTCGGCGATGCTGCAACCCGGTGCGTTCATAATCGCGACGTTGCCTGCACGATAAGCATCGAGCAAGGCTTCGGCGGTGTGCGCGGATAAATCATCAGAGCCAGCAGCATTGACCAAGTCGTCGCATGAGGTACAAAGTACTGAGCCGACTTTGACGCGTGGCCCACTCACAAATCGGTAATAAACGGTATTTTCATACACTTCTAAGTGCTCTGGGAAGGCGAGCTCTGAACGTGTCCGATCTGCGAGATAGGCGTGTTCAAAAAATAGCGGATTGCATAAAGGATTGCTCAGAACGACTTTGATTCCGTCGGTGTTCACCGCATCCATCGCATCACGAACTAGCGTGTCATAATCGCAAATGTTCGTCGCTGAGTGGGCTGTGAGCACCGGCGCATCACTGTATGTTCCAGCATAACCGGCTGATGCCGGAAAAGCTGCTCCAGATGGGGTATTGATGTTGTCACGTTGTACGTAGAATTGATTGTCGCGACCACGGATGACATCAAAACTAGCTAAGTGAACGTATATATTTTTCGGCGGGGTAATACCCTTGCCGGTTTGATAAAATTTGGGCATTTGCTCAAGGATGCTTTTCGGCAATACACCTGCTTTAATGATGCGTTGCTCGGTATACAAATCAGCCAGCAGACTGTTCATTGCTTGCAAGCGCTGGGTGAGTCCATGCTCTAGGGTTGCATAATCTACAGCATCCACGCGATGAAGGGTTACGTCAAAGGGAAAGAACAATTCGATATCGGCTTCTGGTGTGACCATCTCAGTCGAAAGATCGACTGGGAATTCTAGCAGATTGGTATTTGTTTGCACCATTGTCAGCATAGATAACCTCCATATGTCCCGGAAAATACAGAAAGCCGCCTCAAGCGTGGCTTGAGGCGGCTTTGTCTCAGGTCTACCGGGATGAATTGATTCTAGCAGGGTTTTGTGAAAAGGGAACAGATATTTTTAAAATATTAGGGCACTTTGAACAAATTCATCAAGTTACATAAGGATTTGCGCAATTTATGCCAAGTTGTTTGCTAAAACAACAATGAATTTAGCAATGCTATTGTGGCTTATTCAGACCTATTATAATTAGTCAAAAACAACCTGCCATTTTTCGTCTAGCCAGGCATCGTAACAGAGGCGGATTTGGGCAGCCGTATTTTTGCCGAGGGATAACTCAGGCAACGCATCAAGACTGAAATATTCACTTGCGGTGGTTTCGAGATTGGGCTGAAAATGGCCCCCAATGACTGTACACAGGACGAAGGCTTTGCAAATGCCGTGTGCGTAAGGTGGCGTATTGTGGCGGTTGCGATCGAGCACCGCGACGAGACGGTCGGCAACCACGTCAAGTCCAGCTTCTTCCTGCACTTCCTTAATCGTATTGCTCGCGATCGATTGATCAACATCCACCCAACCGCCTGGCATGGACCACGTGCCCCCGAGTGTCTCTTTGACGAGGAGGATTTTGTCGTCCTTAAAAATCGCTGCGCGGGTGTCGAGCTTGGGCGTTTGGAAACCCTTTTCGCTACAAAATACATCGTTGACAAAGTCAAGGTCGAGTCCTGATTTTTCTTGCATGATTTCGGCTGCAATCTCGCGAATGCGCGTGAAACGTTCGAGCTCGTACGGGTTTTGGGAATATGTCAGACCTGCCTGGGCAATGGATTGCAGTTCGATGGCCCATTGCACTAAACGATCGATTTCAATCATAGAGGGTGCTCCTGAAGACTTTTAAATCGACCTTCATTTCGGGTCGAAGCGCTTTCATTATAGCATGCAGCAACTTTCCCGGGGCACCGCCCTTGCCTGTTATAAGCAACAGCTGTGCCCCGTGCTAAATGATCGCCTTGTCGCCAAGACAATATGGTGCTATACTCAAAAAACAAACATACGTTCGCTATAGTGCGGCTGGCGAGGGGGTGGACACGTGTCCGACCGGGTGATTCTCCACTCCGATTTGAACAATTATTATGCATCGGTGGAGTGCCTGTATAATCCGGCCCTGCGCAATATTCCGATCGTTGTGGGCGGCGATCCTGAGCTGCGCCACGGGATCGTACTGGCTAAGAATTACCCAGCCAAAGCCTTCGGAATCGTTACGGGAGAGGCCCTCTGGCAGGCTAAACAAAAATGTCCCAATCTAACGGTAGTTAAGCCAAATTTCGAGCTTTACTTGTACTATGCACATAAGGTGCGCGCGATTTACGGCGACTACACGGACCAGATCGAACCGTTTGGCCTTGACGAAGCCTGGCTTGATGTCGGGGGGACCTGCCATGGCGGTATGACTGGGGAGCGGATTGCCACCGAGATTCGGCGTCGCACCCGTGAAGAGCTTGGTCTGACAGCTTCGGTTGGGGTCAGCTACAATAAGATCTTTGCTAAATTAGGCAGCGACATGAAAAAACCCGACGCGACAACGGTGATCACGCGGGCGAATTATCAGTCGAAGGTTTGGCCCTTGCCTGCTGCCGACCTGCTTTACGTCGGCCCAGCCACGAAGCGCAAGCTTGCGCGCCTCGGGATTCGGACCATCGGCGAGCTTGCCCGACTTGACGAGCAATTTCTGCAGGATTATCTCGGTAAGTGGGGCGATGTTCTGTCGAGCTTTGCCAATGGCCGCGACACGTCACCGGTGGCTGTTTTTGGCACCTCCTCAGCGATCAAGAGTATCGGCAACAGCACAACAACACCGCGTGATCTAGTGAACAACGAAGATATCCAACTAATTTTCTATGTGCTCAGTGAAAGCGTGGCGATGCGCTTGCGGCAACACCATTTCAAGTGCCAAACCGTGCAGATTCATGTGCGCGATGTGGATCTAACAACCTATGAGCGTCAGGCTAAGCTCAGCCGCCCGAGCAATCTCTCGGCGGATATAGCACGCCTTGCGATGCAGCTTTTTGTCGAGTCCTACAACTGGATTCGCCCCGTGCGGAGCATCGGGGTGCGGGGCAGTGATTTGGTCGCGGCGGATACAGAGATTCAGCTCTCATTTTTTGAGAACGAAAGTCAGAACCTCCGGCGACAGCAACTAGAAGAGACGATTGATCTGATCCGGGCGCGGTTTGGCAATGCTAGTGTGCGCCGTGCGATTACGCTACAAGATCGCTCCTTAGGTCGGATCAATCCCAAAGACGACCATGTGATCTTTCCGGTCGGTTATTTTAAAAACGGCCCAGTGGGATGAACCCACCGAGCCGCTTATAGAAGCGATCTTACATACCTATAGCGTGTGTGACAAGACGTGCTTATGACGTAGTAGCGAGTGTCCACTCACGTTTGAGTTGTTCAAAAATAGCATGAACCGGGAGAATTTCTTTAATCCGGAAGACTTGTTCGCCGACAAAAACCAGCGATTTTTTGACGTTGCCAGATTTTTGTGCCTGCTTCAGCGCTTCCATGATGCAATAGGTGTGATCACACCGTTTCAAGCAACCACTGCAAGGTGGGCTATTCTGAGGCTCGCCGTTTGTAAAGCGAATCGGATTGGATTTGCGAAGCGCTTGACCAGGCAACCCAACCGGGCTGTGCACCTGAATGACATCATCTGGCATCGAATCAATATACATTTGTTTGACGTCGTCTGAGGCATTGGATTCGACACTCGCGGCAAAACGGGTTCCCATTTGGACACCGTCTGCGCCGAGTCGGATCGCCTCTGCGATATCATAGCCATCAATGACACCACCCGCGGCAATGACCGGGATTTGGACGGCTGCTTTCACTTCGACGAGGATGTCTTTCATCGGTCGATCAGTCCCTAAATGGCCGCCAGCTTCTTTGCCTTCAACGATGACGGCTGCTGCGCCCATTTTTTCGGCTAGAATAGCGAGCTTCGCTGACGAAACGATCGGGACAATCGGGATACCGCTGGCTTTGCCCCATCCAAACATATCTCGTGAGAATCCAGCACCGGAGATAACCAAGTCGATTTTTTCAGCAATAGCCGCACTCACCAACTCAGCGAATTGCGATGCCGCAAACAAAACGTTGACACCAAGAATCCCTCGCGTCAAACTGCGTGCTTTGCGAATCTCCTGTTGGAGTTCAGCAGGATCCATTCCTGTACCGGCGATGACACCGATGCCCCCTTCATTAGCAACCGCAGCCGCTAAAGGAGATGTCGAAATGCGAACCGCCATACCGCCTTGAATGATGGGCAAGGCAGCAACAATGTTGGCAATTTTTAATGCGGGTAATTTCATCGTTGATCTCACTTTCCGGAAGGACTAATCCAAGCTGTCACGTAATTTATTGCTCCGACTTGGATGACGCATTTTGCGCAAGGCTTTCGCTTCAATTTGGCGAATCCGTTCTCGGGTAACGTTAAACTCACGTCCAACTTCTTCGAGTGTACGGCCGCGATCGTCATCGAGGCCAAAACGCAAGCGGAGCACTTTGCTTTCGCGAGGCGTCAGACTTTTGAGGACGTGTGATAATTGTTCTTTGAGCAGGGAATAAGTGGCTAGTTCAGCCGGTGAGGCGGAATCTTCATCTGGGATAAAGTCCCCTAATTGGCTATCGCCTTCGTAGCCGACTGGCTTTTCAAGCGAAACTGGCTCATGGGCATATTCCATGATCTGATTGACGCGCTCTGCCGTGACGCCGAGCTCTAAGGCAAGTTCTTCTACTTCAGGTTCGCGGCCATAGGTTTGCGTGAGTTGGCGCTGTGCGCGAGCCATTTTGTTGATGGCTTCGACCATATGCACAGGGACACGGATGGTCCGCCCCTGGTCGGCGATCGAACGCGTCACAGCTTGGCGAATCCACCAAGTTGCATAGGTGCTGAATCGAAAACCTTTGGTATAGTCGAATTTGTCGACTGCTTTGAGCAGACCAATATTACCTTCTTGGATCAAATCCAAAAATGGAATACCGTGACCAACATAACGTTTGGCAATGCTGACGACGAGGCGTAAATTTGCCTCACACAAGCGATGCTTGGCTTCTGGATCACCGGCTTTAGCCAAGGTAGCCAATTCAAGTTCTTCAGTCAGCGTCAACAAGTTGACCTGGCCGATTTCTTTTAGATACATTTTGACCGGGTCGTCAAAGACCACGGAACCGGTAGGGGCGACTTCGGTGACAGCCTCTTCCAAATCATCGGTTGAGTCCTCCGTAGGGCTCACAACCGTTATACCCGCTATAGCCAGGCGCTCCAGAACGACTTCGATGGCGTCTGAGTCGATGGCCGACGCTTCAAGCGCGTCAATGACGTCATGAAAGTCGAGCTGTTGATTGGATTCAGCCGCTTTATAGATCAATTGATCAACTAAACCGGGCTGTGCGTTTTTGGCCATTTTGGCACTATCCTTCCGAAAAAACAAAACCTCCCAAGCCCTATCGTGCGTCAGGAGGTTTTGATGCTTATGAGCAGATCAGCAAATGTTCAATTGAGGACGATGATTATCTGCGGGGCTGGAAGCAGTCGCGGCAGAAGATCGGACGGTCGTTGCTCGGTTTGAACGGAACTGTTGTTGCTTTGCCGCAAGCTGCGCAGACAGCTGGGAACATTTCGCGTTCGGTGCGCTGATAACCGCCACCATTGCGATCATATCCACCGCGGTCATTGCCACGAGCCTGTTTCTTAGCGGCGCGGCAATCAGGGCAACGGGTTGGTTCATTGGTGTAGCCTTTTTCAGCGAAAAAGGACTGTTCGCTTTCGCTAAAAACGAAGCGGGCGCCGCAATCTTTGCAGCTGAGTGTTTTGTCTGACATATTTTACCTCTTTATTTTGGGTGATTTTCCATCCTGGAAAACCTATTCGTTCAGCAGTCCGCAGGGTCCGATCTGCTTGCGATTATTCATTAACCACTTGGGGATAGTCTGGCAGCGTTTGGGATCCCTCTATCGTTCAAACGTCCAATGACCATCAATCTCTTACTTCCAGATCGCTCAAAAAAAAGAAAACCTCCGGAAACACAAGTCTCAGGAGTTAAACCAGCTGCAAAATAACTCACAGCGCATCTTCTGTCCTATTGCGATCTGTAGAAGACTTTTATTGCCTTCGAGATCGAGTTGACCTTCTTTATTATGTGCGTTTATTTAGGATATCACAGGTTGACAACAATTGCACGCTATTTATTCATCGATGTTCCATCAAAGTTCCAAAAGCCGACTTAGCGGGCTGCAAGACAGGGTATTTGCAGATTTTCAGAAGATTTGTCTGAGGCTTTGTCAGATTATGCTATCGGTTGCATAAAAACAGTAAACAGGCTATCGTTGAAGGGTAGATCTTCTAATGAACGACTGCTTGCTACCAGCTTAATCGACATCGCTTGCTAGGAGGAGTTTTCCATGAAAATTGCAATGGGTTGTGATCATGCCGGCTACGATCTGAAAGAAGAGGTAAAAAAACTACTGACCGCACAAGGCCATGAAATCCTCGATTTTGGGGCACCGAGCCTCGAAGCATGCGATCTCCCAGACTACGTTTATCCGGCAGCTTTAGCAGTAGCTAGCGGTGAAGCGGAGCGTGGGATTTTTATTGATGGGGTTGGATACGGCAGCGCGATGATTGCCAATCGCATTTACGGGTTGAACGCCGTCGTCTGTCAGGATCCCTTCTGTGCGATGCTTGCACGAGCTCACACCAATTCCAACGTACTTTGCTTAGGCGCTAAAATCATCGGTTCGGCCATTGCTATCGAAACCATCCGCGTCTGGATGACGACTGATTTTTTACAGGAAGAAAAGTACCAACGCCGAGTTGCTAAAGTCAATGCAATTTCTGAAAAACATCTCAAAAAATTATAAGTGAAAGAGCGTGAATGCTGTGAATACACAAACACCTAATCAATCCCCATATGCGATCCTCGATATTGATCCCTGGCTAAAATCCTTTCAAGGCGACATCGAATTGCGGATGGATCATTATTACGGGATCCGCAAACAACTGTTAGGCGAAAAGAACAGCTTCCGCGAATTCGCAAGCGGGCATGATTTTTATGGTTTTCACCGTAGCGAAACGGGCTGGGTTTACCGAGAATGGGCCCCCGCCGCCGAAGCACTTTTTTTACTCGGTGATTTTAATGGTTGGAACCGGTACTCACATCCGCTCGAACGCCGCGACACCTATTGGCAGATTGACTTGCCTGGTCGGGATGCACTATCCCACTTGTCGCGCGTCAAAGTCATGGTCCGCAGCTTTGGCATCGAGCGCGATCGAATTCCGCTCTATATCCATAAAATTGTCCAAGATCCCAATACCAATGATTTTTCCGGCCAAATTTGGGCACCAGATGTACCATTCACATGGACAGATAGTACCTATCAAGTTCCAGCTGACCAGCAACCCCTGATATATGAAACGCATGTCGGCATGGCTCAAGAAAAATACAACTACGGGACCTACGTTGAATTTGCGGATAATATATTACCGCGCATCAAAGACCTCGGTTATAACACCGTCCAAATCATGGCAATCATGGAACACCCTTATTACGGCTCATTTGGTTACCATGTTTCCAATTATTTCGCCGCTTCATCTTGGTTTGGCACCCCAGATGACCTCAAATACCTGATTAATCAAGCGCATAGTCTCGGTATCGCTGTACTCATGGACATCGTCCAGTCCCACGCCGTCAAAAATCTTGCCGAAGGGCTCAATGAATTCGATGGCACGGATTATCAATTTTTCCATTCTGGCGCCCGTGGGAATCACAGTGCTTGGGATTCCAAATGCTTTGATTACAGTCGTCACGAAGTCATTCATTTCCTCTTATCGTCAATTCGCTATTGGTTGGAAGAATTCCACTTCGATGGTTTCCGCTTTGATGGCGTCACATCGATGCTCTACCAGGACCATGGTTTGGGTACAGCATTCGACAATTACGGCAAATACTTTAGTCACAACACTGATATTGATGCCGTGACGTATTTGCAGTTTGCAAATGATTTAATCCATGAAATTCGTCCTGATGCGATCAGTGTCGCAGAAGATATGAGTGGTATGCCGGGTATGTGTTTACCGGTCAAAGCGGGCGGCCTCGGCTTCGATTATCGTTTGGCAATGGGGATGCCGGACTATTGGGTCAAAACCCTCAAATTGAATGATCATAATTGGAGTATGAATGCGATGTGGCACGAATTATCGACCACACGCCCCCAGGAAAAACGGATTGGTTATGTCGAATCCCACGATCAGGCACTCGTTGGTGACAAGACCGCGATCTTCCGCATGGCCGATCAAGACATGTACTGGTTCATGGATAAAGGTAGCCAGAGTCTCGTGATCGACCGCGCAATCGCGTTGCATAAAATGATTCGTTGGGTGACGATTGCGCTTGGTTCAGAAGGTTACTTGACTTTCATGGGCAACGAATTCGGACATCCAGAATGGATTGATTTTCCGCGCGCTGGCAATGGCTGGAGTTTCCATCACTGCCGCCGTCAATGGAGTCTCGTCGACAACCCCGAATTGCGCTACAAAGACCTCAATGATTTTGATCGTGCTATGATTCATTTTATGGCAGATAATAAATTACTCGGCAAAGGCGGGACGCCGACCCCCTTATGGATTGATCAGGATCGCAAAATCATCGCTTTCAAAAATGAAGGGTATGTTTTTGTTTTCAACTTCCATCCGACGGAGTCTTATCCATTCCTTGAGCTTCCGGTGCATGAAGATGGTCGTTATCAAGTCGTAATGGACACGGATGAGTGGCGTTTTGGTGGACAAGGCCGGATCTTCCACGACTCGATCTACCAGACCGAGTCACTGCCGATGAATCGCGACTACCAAGGCTTGATCCTCTACGCCCCGTGCCGCACCGCAATGGTTTTGAAAAAGGTCTGATCCATTACTGCATAAAATGAGAAGGGGATAGGTGCCAAGCATCTATCCCTTTTTCCTTTTAAGTTTCATTCCCA
>JAQUDJ010000003.1:51509-142055 GCA_028685755.1 Eubacteriales bacterium
GCTTGATCCTCTACGCCCCGTGCCGCACCGCAATGGTTTTGAAAAAGGTCTGATCCATTACTGCATAAAATGAGAAGGGGATAGGTGCCAAGCATCTATCCCTTTTTCCTTTTAAGTTTCATTCCCATTAAGTTTCATTCCCAGACTTCCCAAATCTCGGGGCAAAAGCCAACGGTTGCTTGCTTGCCGTTGCGGACGATGGGCGTTTTCAGTAGCCCAGCGTGGGCGAGGAGAAGCTCTTCGGCGAGGGGGGTCGTACCATGATAGGCCATACTGTAGGTTTGATAGTCACGTGAAGTGATATCGATTATAGCTTTTAAACCAACAGCATTTTTGATCACTTGCAACTCACCTTTACTCAGGTTCTTTTTACCGAGATCAACAAGTTGATATGTGATTTTACGCTCCTTGAAATAGCGCTCTGCCTTTTGCGTTTCAAAATTTTTCTTAGCAGCATAGATTTGGATATTCACGCTCGAAATTCCTCGATCTCAATTTCCCTTGGGGTTCATCGCGATAATCGCGATTTATTGGCGCGGCGGGGGGCTGCCGGCCGGGGGCTTCATGCCATCAGCCGGCGCAGTTGCACCGGCTGTATCGTCACCATCTATAGAGGGCACATCCGTTTGATCGCCTGGCCTCGTTCGACCACCGCCACCGCCGCCACCCATGGCTTGCGAGCCATAGGTGGTGACAATTGAACTGACCGTGAGGGTTGTCACGACGGAGCCACTATCATAGGTGCCCAACGTGTAAAGACCGTCTTTCAACGTGCCGGTCGATTGACCGCCAACGGATACAGTATAGGTCTGGCCATCGGCGATATCAACCGAGGCAACTACGATTGATTGGAAGGTTTTGGCCGGGGCAAATGTGGCGATTGTTTGGCCGCTTGCATCACTGATGTTGACGAGGGTACCGGCAGGATAAGTCGTGTCGAAGTTGACTAGGAGGGAGCGAACGGTTGAGGTATCATCCGGCGCCATGGCCATTCCTGAACTGCCGGCTGCGACGATATAGCCGCCTGTCATTGTAAAACCATTATCATAGTCGAGCGATCCGTTCATATTTTCAACAGGGCCATTGACTAACAAAGTGCCGCCCGTCATGGTAATTGAACCGTTAATGTCGACACCATCACCGACGGCGTTGACGACAATGTAACCGCCATTGATCGTCAACGTGCCATTGCCGGTGGTCATACCGCCACCCATACCACCTTTGCCACCTTGACCACCAAACGCCGTCGCAGTCGTCGTGTCAGTCGCGGTTGCGGTCGCACTGTTAGTCGCTGTTGCGGTGTCAATTGCAATTGCAGTTGCATTCGCGGTGGTGGTTGTGGTTGTTGTCGATGCCGTATCGCCACCTGCTACATTAATCCCATCGTCGCTGGCGTTGATATCGTAAGTGCCACCATTGATTGTCAGGTAGAGGCTTTCAAGACCTTCATAACTTTGTTCGATATTAAAAACACCGTCATTAATCGTCAGAGCGGTTTCAGCATGGAAGGCATCATCTTGTGCGTTGACGGTAAATGTTCCGCCGACGATTTTGATTTGGTTGCTACTGTGCACAGCATCGCTGCCTGTGGTTAGATCAAAGGTACCGTTTGCAATGTAGATGACCCCTTTGGCTGTATCTTCATCATTGTTGGATCGCAGACCGGAGGATCCAGCATTGACGGTGATTGTGGCGTTTTGGATGGCTAATAGGTCGCGACCAGTTATGCCATGGGTGACTGCAGTGACCACCAAGGTGCCACTGACAATTTTCAAATCATCTTTACCCGTGATGCCCTGCTTGTAATGACCCTCTACAACCAACGTGCCAGTGCCGTTAATCGTTAAATCCGCTTTGCTGTAAAGCACTGCAGAGGGTTCGTCAGTTTCTTCATCGGGGTACGTGTAAGTTGTGCCGTCAGACAAGGTATTGGTCGTGCCATCTGCTAAAACGAGAACAACACGATCAGCTTTTTGCACAAAAATGGCAGCACTGGTTTCATTGTGTATCGAAGCACTATTGAGGACAAGGCGGACAATACCGTCCGCTTCACTATTAACAAGAATCTGACCATTGTCTAAGCTGCCACTGATGACGTAGGTACCAGGCACCGAGATCGTCACAGTGCTACCACTCGTCGTCGCCCCGCTGCCACTGATATCAATACTTGACTGACTTAAGTTAATCAACGTCGAAGTCGATTCGAGCCAAACTGCATTGGTATCCTCACTGTCAAAAGTAACATTGACCGGAGCAACATCAGCAGCTGATGCGATCGCCGAACCTGTTGTATCCGATTCAGCCGTGCCCGTGCTAGTTTCACTGGTGGTGACGCTCGTAGCTGTCACGCCTGGAACGGAGACACATGCTGTTAGAAGGGCAGCAATCAAAAGAAAGATAAGGGCGATCGATAACGCTTTGCGACTCGAAAATATGTTATTGAAAATCATCGTATAAATCCTTTCACGGTGAGCAAAATTAAACACATTACGCATCGTGGTTGCTGATGCATCGTTAGCATAACAGCCGTGTTTGAAGACTGTGTGAACATGTTGTGATTGTTTGTCAAAAGAGCTACAGACACCCATCCGTTCGCTCAAAAGATCGACCAAAAGGGCTACGGACACCCATCCGTTCGCTCAAAAGATCGACCAAAAGGGCTACGGACACCCATCCGTTCGCTCAAACATCCTCGAAGAGCCGTAATCGCCTGCGATTACGGCTCTTCTGCGGAACTCGCTCGGCGGATGGGGTCGTACCCTTTTGGGAAAGCGAACCGATACATGTGATTTCTAGGCAACATGCAATTTATCCAGAGTGGTATTAAGCACCGGACCAAAGCGAGCAGCAATAGATATGTCAGACAAATAACTATCAAAAAAGCCACCGTTCCGACGAGCATCCATGACAGTCATCTCGATCAGCAAACGCTCAAATCACCACCACCGCCACCTCCAGAGCACCCGCCCCTCTCGCCGAGCGAGTTCGCAGCCAGCTTTAGCTGGCGAGAATGTCCGAGCGAACGAGAGTGGGTGGGGTGCTCTGGAGAAAGGAGAATGTCCAAGCGAGTTCGGACTGAATTTCAACTTTTCCTTGCAAGATGATCACTTAATCAACACACGGGTGGACTATCGTGATAACTAAAAGAGCTTCCATATTAAATAACCTTCAAGCAATATCAAGAGGTGCACATTCATGACTCAATCGAAAAAGAAGACAAATTTACCTTTAATTATCGCGCTGTCTGTTAGTCTGGCGCTCGGCACAACCCTGTATGCCTTAGCGGATCGCTATCTGATTGACCATGTTGAAGTCCAGGCATCAACTGCTCAAGTAACCACACAATCCCCGTTGCAAACGAGTGGGAATCTAATAGCAACTAACCAGACGAATTTGCAAACAACCACATCAGGTGAAACTGAAAACACTCCCGCTCTGTTAACGGCTAACAGTTATCAAAGCGATAATGTTTCAATTAAAATCAGTCAGGTTGTAACGGGCAATGGCGAAGATACCGTGACTTATTATGTGGCGGATGTTTTAGTTAGCGACATAGCCTATTTGCAATCGGCATTCGCCAACGGTACATTTGGTCGCAATATCGTCGATGTAACGTCAAATATCGCCACTGAAAACAATGCCGTCTTTGCCATAAATGGCGATTATTTTGGCTTTCGTAGCAATGGTATCGAGATTCGCAATGGGATACTTTACCGCGATGAACCCGCCCGAATTGGCGCAGCGATATCTGCCGATGGTTCGATGTTTTTTTATGATGAAACGGCCATCACATCTGAGCAACTGCTCGCTGATGGCATAGTTCAAACCCTATCATTCGGGCCGATTCTAGTCGAAGATGGTGTCGCCGTGACTGACTTTGGCCAAGTCAAAATTGATTCAAATATGGGTAATCGCGCTTCAATAGCTCATGCGAATCCACGCACCGGTATAGGGATGATTGAACCTAATCACTACGTATTTATCGTCGTTGATGGGCGTAGTTCAGGTTATAGTCGCGGGGTAACCCTTGTTGAATTTGCCCAACTCTTTGCAGACCTCGGTTGCGTCAATGCCTATAATCTCGATGGTGGCGGTTCTTCAACGATGTATTTCAATGGCCAAGTGGTCAATAACCCGTTAGGTCGCAACAGTGAACGCGAAGTCAGCGATATCATGTATATCGGTGCATAAAAGCGGTGTTTGAGGTAGTTTAGCCTACTGCGACTGTGGTCTCTGCAGGTACGGCTGTTTCGATGGGGGCTGTTTCAGCGGGCAAGCCCGTTGCCGGATCGATAACGGGAGTTGTGACGATGGGCAGACCGGTTGCAGGGTCGATCGGTATTGCACTCCCACCGTGAATTGTGCAGGGAACAGAGGGGTTCAGGGCTGCGCCGGGGACAAAGTATTCTGCATAAGGCGCTGGACAAGCAGCGGTTGCCAATTGCCCTGAATCTGGGCAAATTATCAATGTTTCAACATTTTTGGGCTTTGTAAACTCACGAGCAGGTAACGATTCATGTAAGGATTCCATGACCGCTTTCCAAATCATGATGGCATTACTGCGATCTTGTGCTGGGATTACCGTGCCACCGAGGCGGTTATCATAACCGTACCAAACTGCGGCTGTGTAATAGGGCGTAATACCACAGAACCATTTGTCACGATTGTCATCGGTTGTCCCGGTTTTACCAGCGGCAATCGTATTAACTGGTCCACGCCCGCCCGCAGTACCACCTGCTTCAAATACACCTGTCATAATGTCGGTCATAATAAATGCAGATTCGGGCTTGTAGACCTGAGTAAATTCCGGACGATGTTCAAGGAGAATATTGCCATTGGCATCGAGGACTCGCGTATAGGCGTAAGGCTCGGTATAAAGACCTTCATTGGCAAACGTCGCATAACCGCCAGCCATTTCGAGTGTGGTCATACCCTCACTAAAAGCACCCATGGCAATTGCCACATAGTTTTCCGTTGGTCGATCGATACCGACTGCCGACAAATATTTGAGCGATGTTTCGCCCTTCAAGACGTACTGCCAAATTTGTGCGGAGATCGTGTTGACCGAGAATTTTACGGCATTACGAACGGAAAGATTGCCCTTATATCCTTCATAGCTGTTTTTGGGATAAAGTTTTGTGGGTTCATCTGGATTCAAATAAACCGGAATGTCCGAAAAGATAGACGCAGCAGTAATTTTCCCAGAATCGAGTGACGGCCCGTAGACCGCTAATGGTTTAATGCTTGAACCTGGTTGCCGTTTAGCGCTGATAGCGCGGTTTAAGACGAAATTACCGGTCTTTTCCCCATAGCCACCGACGATGGCCTTGATCTGCCCCGGATTTGGATAATTTTCGATAACGACGATGCTGCCCTGCGGACTTTCCGGAAATTGGTCAAGAATAGCAGGATTTTGCACAAAATAACTTTGAGTGTTAAAGACACTTTCAGTTTTCTTTTGGGCGCTCGTATCGCCTGTTGTCTCGATCGTGAGACCTTGGTTATAGACGGCGATGGACGCCATTTCACGGCTATATCCATTGCGTTCGATTAGATCGTCGATCACGGTCTCAATGACATAATCGACGAAATAAGAGTTAACTTGATTGGACGAAACGGCCATTGGGGTTTGCCGGAAAACAAGCTCTTCATTGAGTGCGGCATCGTATTCAGCGTCGCTGATCCAGGTCAGATCGTGCATTTTCCCCAATACAATCCGCATGCGACGCAAGGCATTGCGGCGACCGGTCTCAGTGAGGGGGTTATAGACGGCTGGCAAGTTCGGGATACCCGCGAGGAAGGCGCATTCAAGCAAAGATAGCTCTTTGGCATCTTTGTCAAAGTAGGCACGTGCTGCGGATTGGATACCAACATAGCTGTTACCCATCGGCACGAGATTAAGGTAAAGCTCCATGATCTCGTCTTTACTGCGCTGCTGTTCGAGTTGAATGGCGTTATACCATTCTTGAATTTTGCGTTGTGCCGAACGTTGATCAGCACCAGATAACATTTTGACCGCCTGTTGGGTGATCGTTGAGCCACCATGGGTTGCTGCACCACCGTTCGCGAGTGCGCTAATGATCGCACTCCCTATTCGGCGTGGGTCGATACCAATATGCTCGTCAAAACGCTCGTCTTCGATCGCTTTAAAAGCCTCATCAATATAAGTTTGTTTGATATTTGAGAAAGAAATGTACTCGCGGTTAATGTTCTGGCTTCCGGTCAAAATGGCAATATCATTGCCGTCAGAGTCCTTGATATGGGTTGTTTGGGTCGTGCCACTCAACATGCCTGCCGAAATGGGTTCAGCTGTGGTGATATAGCCGACGAGCATCCCGCCGCCAATTCCTGCAACCAAAAAACCCATAATAATTAAGCTAATCAAGCCCAATTCAAACACACGACCCAAAGCAATACCAAAGGTCCGCGGAATACTCATCAAACCACCGGAGTGAGTCGGACGACCGCGCACACGTCGAAAAAGTTCCTCGCGGACGGGATCGTGCGGATGATGGACGTGGGCAGATTTACGGGGTTTTCTCGAAACAGTCAAGCCGTAAGGCCTCCTTGATTCACGTAGCAAAAGGGCTTAACAATCAGGATTCAAGTACGATCGACTTCGGATTGACAGGACTGCCGTAGAGTCGAATTTCAAAATGGAGATGGGAACCGGTGGATGTCCCGGTATTGCCGACAGCGGCGATTTTGTCGCCCTTTTCAACATAATCGCCGACTTTTACATAGAATTTGCTGCAATGCATATAGGTCGTTGTAAACCCGTTGCCATGATTGATTACAACCTGATTGCCAGCGCCACTATGGTATTCAGCGCCAATGACTTTGCCGGCGCCGGCAGCCTTGATTGGCGTTCCTTTAGGGTTGCTCATATCTACAGCAGGATGGAAATGATAGTAGCCATAAACCGGATGGCGACGGTAGCCGTAGCCGGACAACGCTCCCGGTACAGGCTTTAAAGTCGGCAAATGATCGAGGCGACTCGTTAAAAGTTCTTCGTATTCGGAAATGTCGACGCGTTCAGCTAAGTCTGTCTTTTTAAAATCAAGCAATTTCTGATTCAGTGATATTAAATTTTTGGCTTCAGTTGTGTAGCTTGAAACCGAAGCACCGGATCGAGAGACCATTTTGTCGGTAAGATTCGACATTAAGGCATTGAGAATAGTCGCTTCGATGTTGTCCATTTCTTCTTGGACTGCACCCATTTCGTTAGCCAATGCGTCATTGCGATATTTTTCTTGATTAAGTTGCTGCTTGAGATTGATCTGCTCGACCGTCAAAATGCGGTCCTGTTCAGACGCGCGGTCAATTTCCATCTGCGCCAAACCAGCGGCTTCGCTCAACGTATAAGCACGCCGAGGGTCGGTATGACCAATAATATAGCCCATCAAAATGGCAAAAATCAAAAGAACGCTGATGACGGTCGGGATGACAACCGATCGATGCGTGGCCAGCCAGATCTGTTGATAGGGAATGTGGCGAAGGGTCTGCTGCCGACCGCCTAAGGCATGTTTCCGCATGTATCGTCCTCTCATTTAACGTTCAAAACTGCTAAGTCCAAAAAGCAAAGCGCTCTCATTATAGCGAGTTAAGAGTGAAAAGACAATAAACATCAGCGAATGATGACTATAATATGCATATAATGACAAATTGTGCAGCGGGTCTGTCCAGCCTGACAGTGATTGAGTATCATGAAAACATGAATGAAAAAAGCAGCCTAATTACTGATATCAATCAACAAGGACAGGGCATCGGGCGACTTGATGGCCAAGTCATATTTGTTGATGGCGCAATTCCCGGGGATTGCGTTGTCGTTGAAATCATCGAACAACACAAACAATACGCAGTCGCGCGGCTCGTTTCGACAGTCTCGCCTTCTCCGGATCGCATCGAGCCATTTTGCGAACTGTTTAATCGCTGTGGCGGCTGTGCCCTGCAGGCGATGAATTACCCGGCCCAACTGATTCACAAACGGCATCAGGTTGTGAATTTGCTAACACGTATAGGTAAACTTGCCGATGCAAATGACCTAGTACTGCCTACTTTGGGGATGGCGCAACCCTTTGGGTATCGCTGCAAAGTACAATTTCCGGTGCGAGGCACGTCATCTAACCCGCAAATTGGTTTTTATGAACGCCGCAGCCATCAGGTCGTGGACGGTGCAACTTGTGCTGTAGGCCATCCGCTGAGTGATGTGATTCGTGATGTGGTCCGGACCTATTGTGTCCGAACTGGATTTGCACCGTACGAGGAGAAGCAAAAACAAGGCGATTTCAAACATTTAGTCATTCGCATCGGGCGCGAGTCTGGACAGATCATGGTCATCCTAGTGACACAATCGAACACACCGCCGCCTAAACTCGATTTTTTAATCCAACAGTTACAACAAGCGATCACAGAGGCTTCGACATCAAGCCAAACGTTTGAATTCACGACCCTCGTTCAGAATGTGCAACCCGTACCCAATAATGTGATTCTTGGCCGCGAGAATCACGTACTTTTTGGTCCGGGCTTTATTGAAGATCGTCTGCAAGATTTGCGCTTTCGGATCTCGCCATTATCGTTTTTTCAGGTCAATCCCGAACAAGCTCATGTGCTGTATCAGGCAGCTGTATCGCTGGCAGATCCAAGGGCTGGCGATCAAGTTCTCGATCTTTATTGTGGCACGGGGACGATCACGTTAGCTTTAGCGAAACAGGCACCACAAGCGACGATAATCGGTATTGAAAGTGTCGCAGCGGCAATCATTGACGCGCAGTTTAATGCCGCACAAAATCAGGTTAAAAATGTGCGCTTTGAATCGGCGCTAGCCGAAAAGTGGATGATTGATGCAGTCGAATCTGGCGCGATCGCCCCACGAATTGCGGTGATTGACCCGCCACGGCGTGGCTGTGATGAAGCACTATTAGCAGCTTTGATGATGGTGCCCCTCAAGCGACTGGTGTATGTTTCGTGCAATCCAGCTACTTTAGCGCGCGACATCGCGTTATTATCTCCGGTGTATCAAGTCCAAGCCGTGCAGCCTGTGGATATGTTTCCTTGGACGGATTCTATAGAATGTGTTTGTTTATTAACTCATATGTGATCTAGTTACGGAAATCCCCCCTTCATTTTAGGTTAAATAGCCATGCACACGAAATTGAAGCATACAAGCAATTTAATTTAAACGCATAAATTGAAGGAGACCTATACAATGGGTAAAGTCACACAGATCCGTCCAGCTACTTTTCTCGAATTACAAAAAACCACACCTGCTCTAATGCTGCTCGATGTCAGAAGCCCCGGTGAATTTATGAGTGGACACATCCGTGACGCCAAACTTTTGCCTGTCAATGAACTGCCACGCAAACCTGAAGCCCTGCCAGCTGACAAAGAACATCCGATTGTTGTTTATTGTGCTAGTGGCGCACGCAGTGGCCAGGCCGCATTCTTCCTGTCTCGCATGGGTTACAACAATGTATACGATCTTGGCGGCCTCATGGGCTGGCCTTACGAAGTCGTCCGCTAAGTCTTAACGAGAACAAAACCTTATCCTCTTAGATCAAGAAAGACAGTGTGAACAAGTCGGAGAAGCTAGCCTTTTCCGACTTTTTTTTGTATACTTAGAGCTAATTGATAAATTCGGGTATTCTGCTCGTCAAAATTAGTCGGATCAGACGCACACCATTGTTCTTCTTCAGATCCAGAAAGTGTGACCGAACGTCATGAAAAAAAACCAACCAGATCAGACGCATGTACAATTCATGCCCGTCCGTCTGATTGACGTCGGCCCTGTCATCCAATTCCCCCCCAAAATCAATCACATTGATTGGAACCGCGTGCAACGCCAGTTGCCAACGGCAGGTATCTCGATCCTCACGTTTGTCCTTGTCGCACATTTAACCGTTGGTAGTGGTGCCGCGATTGCCGTACAAGTTCCCAATGCTCGCATCAATGATACAAGCGCTACTTTGACATCGACCGACGTGGTGCTTTTTTCAGCCATTGAAAATGGCTTAAGTGCTGAACAATTAGGCGCTGAAAGTTTAATGCTAAACCGCAGCCGCACACTAGCAACTCTGCTTGATGAAACGATCCCGTCTGAATCCGCGGCCACAACCGAGTCAACTGCCGCAGAACCGATTGTCGCAGAACCGGATGTCACTGAGCCCAAGCAGACCGAGCCGATAAAGACTGAACCTGCCGTAACCGAACCGATAGTAGCAGCACCTGTGGCAACCGCAGCGCCTACTGAAACTATTGCAGCCCCGCAGACCGCTTCAGCACCAGTTGCTGTCGATGCCGACAGTGCGATGACTGCCAAGCAGCAACAAGATATCATTGAACTGAGCCGTTCCCTGCTGGGTGTGCCATATGTCTACGCGGGTACATCGGCAACGGGTTTAGATTGTTCAGGCTTTACACTGTATGTTTATCGCGAACTCTTTGACATAACCTTGCCCCACAAATCAAGCGACCAAACGAAAGTCGGCACCGGCGTAGCTAAAGCTGATGCACGCGTTGGCGACATTTTATGCTTTGATTGGGACTATGACAGCACCTGCGATCATGTGGCGATTTATATCGGGAACGGGCATTACGTAAATGCATCTCGCTCACGAGGCCTCGTCGCCGAACAGATCGCCAATTTTGATAAAGACCCCATCATTGCCGTCCGTCGTCTAATCAACTAAGGCTCATACGAATGCTTAGCTAACTACGCAAAAACCAAAGCACTCGGATGGTTTACCTCATGACAGCTTTGCCGGACAACTTGAAAGGAACCCCTACATCGGATGACCTCCCCAAATCTCAAACATGAATATGTCAGCTCGAAATCAAGCGAGCGATCGTCCAAACGCTTTGGATTGACGCTCGTTTATTTACTAGTTGGTGTGATATTAATTGGCGGTTCAAGCATATCGTTTCTGACTTGGCAGTTAGGCGTTCGGCAAGCTCAGCAGATTGCTGAATCGATCGCCTATGACGAATTTTTAGCTCTCAAAAACCAAGTTGATATCGACACGTACTATCAAGGGCTTTCGATTGAAGGGATTCCCTTAGGGGGACTCACACGATCTCAAGCGGCAGACGCAGTTGCTATCAGATACACAGACTGGCAGACAGAAGTTGCGGTAGACCTGCAGATTGATGACCAAAAAAAGACACTTTCAGCTGCTGAGATCGGTTGGCAAGGCGATGTACAGGTGGCGCTTGAACGGGCCTGGGCATATGGTCGCACGAGCGAGCTAACGACTGAAGCCGAACAGGTCCGCGAACGCTATGAAACCATCCAAAAATTGCAGACGGAACCGGTCAATTTCAAGGTTTCACAGACCTATGACAAAGCACTCACTGTGGCAGCAGTTCGGACGTTTGTTTCGTCCCAACAAACAGCGGCGAAACCAGCAACGGCTACGGGGTTTAATTTTGAGACCAACCAATTCATAGTCGAAGAACGTGTGATTGGCCGTCGCACCGATCCGCAGATTTTCCAGGAACTTGTTATAAGCGCACTCGATCAAGGTCAGTTTCAAGCACAAATCGCAGTTGAATCGGATAAGACCGAATATGGCATGACGCGTGAAATGCTTTTGGATGGCATGACGCTCGTTGCCACGGCGAATACGTTTGCTTACAAAGTCGATCCAGAACGAGATAACAACTTGCTCAAAGCGAGTGATTATTTAAACGGCACGATCATCCAACCTGGCGCGACTTTTTCTTTTAATGAATCAGTCGGACAGCGCACAGCTGAACGTGGCTTCATGGAAGCAGGGGCGATTTCGGATGGCATCCTAAAAAAAGAACTGGGTGGCGGGGTTTGCCAAGTCAACACAACAGTGATGCAAGCCACGATGAAATCTGACTTTCAACTCAAAGAACGCTTTCCCCACTCTTGGCCGAGCAGCTATACCAAGATCGGCCTCGATGCGACTGTCGATTGGGGTGGCGTCGATTTCAAGTTTACGAATGACAGTGACTATCCAGTCGCGATCGTCGCGAGTTATATCAAACCCAAACTATCAGTCAATGTGTACGGTCGGCGATTAGAAGAAGGGGTGACGATTACCCTGCGATCTGAAGAAACCGAAGTCATCCCAGCCGAACCCCCGATTTATCGTAGCAACAATACTCTCAAACCCGGCGAAGTCGTCGAGGTCCGCGCACCGCATGATGGCAAGCGGGCGATCGCATACAAAGTCTACAAAAAAGGCACCGTCCTTTTACGTGAAGAGGTCCTTTTCAAAAGTTATTACCGCCCCATCCAGGGGTTATACGACGTTGGGCCGGCTGTTCCAAGCATTGCCCCAACAACCGTCATATCTGCGGCATCCGGGCTGAACGACTAGCGATTCAATTGTGCAAAAAGGGCGATATCAGCAGCTAGGAGATCCATTTCAAGGGCCTCGCTGGCTGTTTTCCATGTAAGTTGGTCATGTGCTGTTAACCTGAAATCTTGACTCGATAGATGTGTTTCGAAAACCGCGAGAATGATGCGAACGTGATCATATGCGTGAGTCAACAAGCTGACTAGCGGACCGATTGTGGCATCAACACCAAGTTCTTCTTGGATTTCCCGCTTTAAGCACGATTCTGGAGCCTCGCCGGCTTCAACTTTTCCACCCGGCAACTCCCATTGACCACATCCGTGTCCTGGGGTTGAGCGGCGAGCTAGTAAATAAAGCCCTGCTTCGTCACGGATCAATGCACCGGTGACAAGTGTTTCGCGTATTTGAAAGAAATGCGTCTCCCCAGAATAGAGGGTCAGAGCCTTTTTATTGGCACCATGATCATCACTGCCGCAGGTTCGTAAAAGGCCAAGAAAGCATGCTGCTGCAGAGACTTCGAGGTTCGCGATCAGACTCGTTTCACCGTGAAAGGCCTCAACGCCGAGTAAGCCCTTATCCCGGGCATCCCGTAAATGATTAATTAAACGGGGCGAAACAATGGCCGATTCATCGCACCATTTGTAAATCGCCGGATGAGCGAGCACTGGAACGCCGCCACAACGCCTAATTTGTGTGATTGCTGCTTTGAGACTCGGTCGTGGCCGCTCAACGTAGCCGGGCTTGCCAAAACCGAGGACTCGCTCAAAGGCATCGTGAATCGAACGGGTGTAGCCCCTTTCGGTGAGCAAATGAGCCGCTTGCATTCGCCCAACGACGCCCTGGCCTTTGTCGATTAAGGCATCGAGTGTGATGGCATAGCCTAAGCTCTGAAGTTTTGTGACCATATCGATGTTGCGATGATGCCGAGCTTGCCGCTGCTCTTCTAAAAAGTGTTCGAGTAAAACGTCATCGCCGAGTGGGAAATAGGCTAAAAGATGAAGCTCGCGATCTTCTGAGACTGAAACTTCGACACCCGGCACGAAGATGGGGCACGTTAAACCGGCTTCGCACGCTTCAGCAACGAGCTTGGCGATCGGTTGCAAACTCTGCATGACATCGTGATCGGTAACTGCAAAGGACCGAAGTTTGTTTTGGCAAACGCGGTCGAAAAGCGATTCAGGGGAGTCAGAACCATCGGATGCCGTGGTGTGCATGTGCAGATCACACCCGCCGGCGCGAACTAGTGCATCTAGCTGCTGTGCCGCGAGTTGTGACCGATCTGCAGTAAATGACGAGTGATCACTAGCGGCAGGCTCTGTTAGCGGGCTAGGTTTATTTTTCATCCGTTGTCGATCCGATTATGTAACGCGGTCGCCCTTTGACTTCTGTGAAAATCCGGGCGATGTAAATTCCAATCAATCCGAGGCTAAGCATGATGCTGCCACCAATCAGAAGTTGCAATAAGATGACAGTCGTAAAACCACCCGCGGCAGTGCCGGCAAACCAATTAAATAAGGTCTGAATTGCCAGTATCACAGACCCAATCAACATCAACGAACCAATAATTGAAATAAATTGCAACGGCATCATCGAAAAACTAGTAATGGCATTGATGCTCAAGCCCGCGAGTTTGAAAATTGACCAACGACTGCCACCGGTCTGACGCGCCGCGACTTCAAAGGCAAAGGTTGTTCGTTTAAAGCCAAGCCAAGCCGATAATCCGCGAAAAAATGTATCGTGTTCGCGCAGGCGGCGCCATTTTGCGACAACGCGGCGATCAAGTAATTTAAAATCAGATGCATTGCGTAAATCGTAGCCGGAGAACCAGTGGAAAAGCCCGTAAAAAACGTGAGCGTTGAGGCGACTCATCAGGCTTTCTTTGCCACGAGTCATTTTGACCCCCTCAACAACTTCAAAGCCAGCTTCCCATAGTCGAATCATTTCGGGGATATGTTGCGGCGGATGCTGGAGATCTCCATCCATCAAAATAACAGCGTCACCGACTGAGGCGTCAAGGGCGGCACAAATCGCTGATTCCTTACCAAAATTGCGTGAAAAGTGAATGCCATGGATCCGGTTATCCAGGCGACTTGCCTCGCCAATCACCGACCAAGTCGCGTCGCGCGAACCATCGTCAACCAAAATCAGCTCGAAATCATAACCCGTTGATGCCAAAATCGGCACAACCGTATCGAGTGTAATCGGGATCTGCTTTTCCTCATTATAAAATGGAATCAGGAGCGAAATTTTCACGGTTACTGTCCCCCTGTTATACGTCAGTATTTTGCCACAGGCAAAGATACAGCGTCAAATTATCGGATCGCCAGTTTTATTGTTCAAAACGGCGAAAATGCGCTCAAAATGCCTTTTTCGGCGCATTTTTATTGAAAAAAACGGCTTGCCGGTTTATCATATAAAATGCTGTCCAAAATGATTACGAATTGTTGAATACATATAGGAGCGTGACTAACATGGCTATGGTAATGAAAAAATCGGTTGAGGATATTTCTGTTTCAGGCAAGCGCGTTATCGTGCGCGTCGACTTCAATGTCCCGCTAGACAAGAGCACCGGCGCGATTACAGACGACAAACGAATCCGTGCTGCACTCCCCACCATCAACTATCTCATCAAACAAGGTGCAAAAGTCATCCTTGTTTCTCACCTCGGCCGTCCGAAGAATGGACCCGAAGCCAAATTCTCAATGAAACCCGCTGTAGAACGCCTCGCTGAACTGCTCGGTCAACCCGTCGACCTCGCGAACGACGTAATCGGAGAAGATGCAAAGACCAAAGCAGCAGCCTTGAATAATGGCGACGTCATGATGCTTGAAAACGTTCGCTTCCACAAAGAGGAAACAAAAAACAAACCAGAATTCGCCCGTGAACTCGCTTCATTGGCCGACATCTTCGTCAACGATGCGTTTGGCACCGCTCACCGTGCCCATGCCTCGACCGCTGGTCTAGCAAATTACCTCCCAGCAGTCAGTGGCTACCTCATCCAAAAGGAACTTGACGTGATGGGCACTGCACTGACAACCCCGAAGCGTCCGTTTGTTGCCATTCTCGGTGGCGCCAAAGTCTCAGACAAAATCGGTGTCATTGACAACCTCCTCGACAAAGTGGACACCTTGATCATCGGCGGTGGGATGGCCTATACATTCTTCGCGGCTCAGGGTTTTGGGATCGGCAATTCCCTTTGCGAAACCGACAAAATTGACATGGCCAAAGCCCTGCTCGAAAAAGCATCAGCTAAAGGTGTCCAATTGCTCTTGCCACAAGACACCAACATTGCCAATGCATTTGCTGCAGATGCAGATTCCAAAATCGTTGCCTCAAACGAAATTCCAGATGGCTGGATGGGCCTCGACATTGGTACCGAAACCGTCAAAATTTTTGCTGATGTTGTCCGTGCTGCCGGCACGGTAGTCTGGAATGGCCCGATGGGCGTTTTCGAATTCGACAAATTCGCCGTTGGCACGCGTGAAGTAGCACGCGCAATTTCCGAATCCCAGTCGATCTCAATCATCGGCGGTGGCGATTCAGCTGCAGCTGTCGAAATCCTTGGCTTCGCCGACAAAGTCTCCCACATCTCCACCGGTGGTGGTGCTTCCCTCGAATACCTCGAAGGCAAAGTACTCCCAGGCGTCGATTGCCTCATGGACAAGAACCCACGTCGCATCTTTGCTGCCGGCAACTGGAAAATGAATAAAGGGATACCAGCTGAAGCCACCAAACTCATCACCGAACTCAAGCCACTCGTCGCAAATGCTGGCGCTCAGATCGCACTCGGCGTTCCTTTCACCGCAATCGCCGCCGCACTCGAAGCCGCTGCCTACTCCAATATCGCAATCGCCGCTCAGAACTGCCACTTTGAAGATTCCGGAGCCTTCACCGGTGAAATCTCCGCCAAAATGCTTGCTGAAATGGGCGTGCCATACGTCATCATCGGACATTCCGAGCGTCGCGAATACTTCGCCGAAACCGACGAAACCGTCAACAAAAAAGCGAAAGCTGCCCTCAATTGGGGTGTCCGCCCGATCATTTGCTGTGGCGAATCCCTGGCACAACGCGAAGCCGGCGAAACTTTCGATTGGATCGCAGGCCAGATCAATGCGGCATTTGCTGGTATTCCGGCAACTAAAACTCACCTAATCACCATCGCTTATGAACCAATCTGGGCGATCGGTACCGGTAAAGTCGCATCTGACGAACAAGCTCAGGAAGTTTGCGCCTTTATCCGCGGTCTCATGGCTAAGATCTACGACGACCAAATTGCCGCAACCATTCGCATTCAATACGGCGGTTCTGTTGGCGCCAAAACTGCCGCGGGCCTTTTTGCTCAGGCTGACATCGACGGCGGACTTGTTGGTGGTGCATCGCTCAAAGCTGAAGACTTTAGCGTCATCTGCAACGCCGGAGCTTAATCGCTCGGCCACACCTAAAGCAAACCAGAGAAGACCGCGGATTTTAACAAATCCCGGTCTTTTCATTCAAAAAGGAGAACCATATGACTACGCTATCAAAACGCCCCGTTGCGCTCCTCATTCTCGACGGGTTTGGGGTCAACAACGAAATCGTTGGCAATGCAATCAAGGCTGCCAAAACACCAAATTTAGATCGCTACCTGGCCGAGTATCCGAACACGTTGGTTCGCACCAGTGGTATGGACGTTGGCCTGCCAGATGGCCAAATGGGAAATTCCGAGGTCGGTCACACCAATATTGGTGCAGGTCGAATCGTTTATCAGGAATTGACCCGCATCACTAAATCAATCCGTGATGGCGATTTCTTCGCGAATCCAGCCTTGTTGCAAGCGATGCAAAATGCCAAAACAAAGGGCACCGCCCTCCACCTGTTTGGCCTCGTGTCCGACGGTGGCGTCCATAGCCACAACACACATCTGTATGCCCTCGTTGAATTAGCCAAAAAGAGCGGTCTATCCAACGTTTTCATTCACGCTTTCTTTGACGGCCGTGACGTACCCCCGGATTCTGCCAAAGGGTATACAGAGCAGCTCGAAGCGGAACTTCAAAAAATCGGCGTCGGCCAGATCGCCTCGATCATGGGTCGCTACTATGCGATGGATCGCGACAATCGTTGGGATCGTGTCGAAAAAGCATACCGTGCGATGGTAATGGGCGAAGGGAACCAGGCAACTGATGCCGTTGCTGCTGTCGCTGCGTCATACGAAGCTGGTGTTCTTGACGAATTCGTGTTGCCAACGGTTATCACCAAACACGGTGAACCAATCGCCAAGATCAGCGATAACGATAGTGTTATTTTCTTCAATTTCCGGCCTGACCGCGCCCGTGAAATTACGCGTTGCTTTATGCAGCCGGACTTTGACGGATTTGCCCTGCCACGTGGCTATTTCCCCTTGACCTTTGTGACACTGACGCAATATGACAAGAATTTCAGCAAATTCCCGGGTGTTCTCGTCGCCTATTTGCCAGATGGTCTGACCAACACGTTTGGTGATTATATTTCCCAAAAGGGACTGACGCAGCTGCGCATCGCTGAAACTGAAAAATATGCGCATGTCACGTTCTTCTTCAACGGGGGTGTCGAAAAAGAATTTCCGGGCGAAGACCGCAGTTTGATTCCGTCCCCGAAAGTCGCTACATATGACATGCAACCCGAAATGAGTGCTTTTATTGTTGCAGATGAAGCAGTTAAACGAGTCAACTCTGCCAAATATGACGTGATCATTCTCAATTTTGCAAATTGCGACATGGTTGGGCATACTGGCATATTCGCGGCGGCAGTTGCAGCTGTCGAAGCCGTCGATACTTGTGTTGGAAAAGTTGTTGACGCGATCCTTGGCCAAGGTGGTATCGCACTGATTACCGCTGATCATGGTAATGCCGAACAAATGATCGATCCTGAAACCGGAGGCGCTTTTACCGCACATACCACATTACCAGTCCGCCTCATCATGATCGGTGCCGGTGAAGTTTCGTTGCAAGAAGGCGTACTAGCTGATTTAGCTCCGACGATGCTTGACCTCATGGAATTACCTCAGCCGACCGAAATGTCCGGCCACAGCTTAATTATCTAATACTTCATCTGAATCGTCCAAAATAACACCGTAAACGTTAACAAAAGCCTGATAATTGTGTTCAACGTTACAGAATTGTGCTAAAATGTCTTTGGCTCGACCCTGTCCGCACATTGGCTGCGCCTCGATTGTTGAGCAATTATCGTATTCAATGTATTTATAGACCCAATAAGGAGAGTGTCTCATGGCAAAACAAAAGAAGTACATGACCATGGACGGCAACACCGCTGCCGCATATACCTCATATGCGTTTACCGAAGTTGCCGGCATCTACCCAATCACCCCGTCGTCCCCGATGGCAGACTACACCGATCAGTGGGCACAAGAAGGCCGTAAGAATATCTTCGGTCAGACCGTCAACGTTGTTGAATTGCAATCCGAAGGCGGCGCTGCGGCGACCACCCACGGTGCTTTAGCAGCCGGTGCTTTGGCAACAACCTACACCGCTTCCCAGGGCTTGCTGCTGATGATCCCCAACATGTACAAGATCTCCGGCGAACTCCTCCCGGGTGTTTTCCATGTTACTGCCCGTGCGCTTGCCGCACACGCACTTTCAATCTTTGGTGACCATGCCGACGTTATGGCTTGCCGCCAGACCGGTTTCGCGATGCTCGCGTCATCCTCAGTTCAAGAGACTGTTGACCTCGCTGCCGTCGCCCATCTCGCCGCGATTAAAGGCCGAGTGCCTTTCATGCACTTCTTCGACGGTTTCCGCACCTCGCACGAAATCCAAAAAATCGAAGTTCAAGATTACGCTGATCTTGCTAATCTCGTCGACATGGACGCTGTCAAAGCCTTCCGTGAACGTGGACTGTCCCCGAATCACCCGACTCTACGTGGTACGGCACAGAATCCTGACGTATATTTCCAGGCTCGCGAAGCGGCCAATCCTTATTACAATGCCTTGCCTGCCGTCGTCGATTACTACTTTGAAGAAATGAACAAATTGACCGGCCGCAATTACAAAGCTTTCAACTACTACGGCGCTCCGGATGCTGATCGCGTGATCATCGCGATGGGCTCTGCTTGTGAAGCCATCGAAGAAACCATCGACTTGCTGATCGCTCGTGGCGAAAAGGTCGGTATGGTCAAAGTCCACCTCTACCGTCCTTTCTCGGTCGAACGCCTGTTGGCTGCCGTCCCGAATTCCGTCAAAAAAATTGCTGTCCTCGATCGCACTAAAGAACCCGGCTCCCATGGCGAACCGCTGTTCTTGGACATCTGTGCAGCCTTTGCTGGTCAAGCCAATGCCCCGATCATCGTCGGTGGTCGTTATGGACTCGGTTCCAAAGACACCACACCAGATCAGATCGTTGCTGTTTACAAGAGCCTCAAAAATGACGCGCCTAAGCACAACTTCACCATCGGTATCGTTGATGACGTGACCTTCACCTCTTTGCCAATTGACGAATCCGTCGATGTCGCACAGGAAGGCACAATCGCCGCTCGCTTCTGGGGCCTTGGTGCTGACGGTACAGTCGGTGCTAACAAAAACTCAATCAAAATCATCGGTGACCACACCGATATGTATGCTCAAGCTTACTTCTCCTATGACTCGAAGAAGTCCGGCGGCGTTACGATTTCTGATCTGCGTTTTGGTAAAAACCCAATTCGTTCGACCTACCTCGTCAACAAAGCAGACTTTGTCGCTTGCCACAATCAAGCATACGTCAACCAGTATGACATGATGACTGCCCTCAAACCGAACGGCATCTTCCTGCTCAACACAATCTGGAATGAAGCGGAACTCGAAACCATGCTTCCAGGTAGCATCAAACGTTACCTTGCCAAAAACAACATCCGTTTCTTCACCCTCGACGCAGTTTCGAAAGCAGAAGAAATCGGTCTCGGTGGTCGTATCAATACAATCATGCAAGCCGCCTTCTTCAAGCTGACGCAGGTCATTCCGGTTGAACAGGCTGTCGAATACATGAAAAAGGCCATTTACAAATCCTACGGCAAAAAGGGCGACGATATCGTCACCATGAACTATGCCGCAGTTGATGCTGGGATCAACGCTGTTGTCGAAGTCAAAGTCCCAGCTGCTTGGGCAGACGCCAAAGACGTTGTTGTTGAGAAGAAGCCGGTTCCGGATTTCATCAAGAATGTCGTTGAAGTCATGAATGCTCAGCTCGGTGACACCCTCCCAGTCAGCGCCTTCACCGGTCGCGAAGATGGCACTTTCCCGCAGGGCACCAGCCAATATGAAAAGCGCATGATCGCTACCAAAATTCCGGTCTGGCAGGCTGATAACTGCATCCAGTGCAATCAGTGTTCCTATGTTTGCCCACACGCTGTTATTCGCCCGTTCCTCCTCACCGACGACGAAGCAGCCAAGGCTCCGAAAGAATTTGCAACGGTCAAGGGCATGAAGCCTTACGACAACTACCAGTATCGCATCCAGCTGTCTTTGATGGACTGCACCGGCTGCGGATCCTGCGCCGATGTCTGCCCAGCCAAAACCAAAGCACTTTTGATGGAACCGATCGAAAAGAACATGGAACAGGCCAGCAACTGGGAATTCGCCCAGACCTTGTCCATCAAACCAAATCCGGTCAACAAAGAAACCGTCAAGGGCAGTCAGTTTGAACAGCCCTTACTCGAATTCTCCGGCGCGTGCGCAGGTTGTGGTGAAACACCATACACCAAGCTGATCACCCAACTCTTTGGCGATCGTATGCAGATTTCCAATGCGACCGGTTGCTCATCGATCTGGGGCGGTTCCGCACCGTCTATGCCGTATCGTCCGAACGAAAAGGGTCAAGGCCCAGCATGGGGCAACTCCTTGTTCGAAGATAACGCTGAACATGGCTTGGGCATGTACCTCGGCTATAAGCAATTGCGCGCTCGTCTCACATCTTCGCTCAAAGACTTGATCTCAGTTGACGTCAACGAAGAACTTAATACAGCCGGCAATGCTTGGATCGAAGCTAAAGAAGATGGCAAAAAGACGCGTGCCGTCAGTGAAAACCTCGTTGCAGCGCTCAAGAGCTACAACGGTGACAATGACGCTGCCAAAACCTTGATTGCCGATCTCTTAGCAAATGAAGACTACTTCGCCAAGCGTTCCCAGTGGATTATTGGTGGCGACGGTTGGGCTTATGACATCGGTTACGGCGGCCTAGACCATGTTCTCGCTTCTGGCGAAGACATCAACGTCCTCGTCCTCGACACCGAAATTTACTCCAACACCGGTGGCCAGGCTTCTAAGTCGACACCTACTGGCGCAGTTGCTCAATTTGCTGCTGGTGGCAAGGCTATCAAGAAGAAAGACCTCGGGATGATGGCTATGACCTATGGTTACGTCTACGTCGCGCAAATCGCGATGGGCGCCAACCAGAATCAGACCCTGAAAGCCTTCGCCGAAGCCGAAGCATACCAAGGGCCTTCGTTGGTCATTGCGTATGCACCGTGCATCAGCCATGGCATCAAAGGCGGCATGACTGTTTCCCAACGTCAAGAAAAGAACGCCGTTGAATGTGGTTACTGGCACCTCTATCGCTTCAATCCAGCCCTCAAGCTGGAAGGCAAGAACCCCTTCACCCTCGATTCGAAAGAACCGGCCGGTGATCACAAAGCCTTCCTGATGAGCGAAAACCGTTATACGACCATGCTCAAGAAAATGACACCTGAGCAGATCGAAAAGGTCTTCGCCAAAGCGAAACAGGACTCGGTTGATCGCTACGAAAGCTACCGCCGCATGGCAGCCGATATCGGCTAAGTCACGCTCGTAAACAGCTTTCAAATCTGCTGATGACCACCTCCGTGATGACCTATTGCGGATGGCAAAGCCAGCTAAACATGCTATAATAAAACCCCGCCCGTATTGGGCGGGGTTTTTTAATGGATTTTTTGGAGGTTTTAGCGGCATGCAAATTGATGAAAGTCGCAAGCTCTTGCTGTCCGACACCCTTGTGCCGGATATTTTCATCACTGAGCTGATGCCTGCTTTGAGCGGGCTAGCCGTAAAACTCTATCTATATCTCTTGATGACCGCCCGTAACAATCGCCAAGTCAGTGAGGCTGACCTCTCGCGTCGGATGGGGACTGATCTCGATACCATCAAATCCGCCAATTTAGAACTTGCACAGGCGGGTTTGCTCGTCATTCATGACCGCTCGCTCGAAATTTGCGACATCAAAGCGGCTGAGATCGAACGCACCTACCGTCCGCGGACAAGCGCACCCCCCACCGAAAATGGCGAGAATAGCGAACGTTTCAATAAACGCGAGCAGCTCATGCGAGAGATCGCCAAGACCTTTTTCCAAGGCTTAATGGCCCCTTCTTGGTATGCCGAAATTGAGAACTGGTCGGATCGCTATCATTTTGAACCTGAAGTTATTTATGCACTTTTTCAAGAATGTGGTCGTCGTAACAAGCTGAACAGTAAAGCTTACATCAGCCGTGTTGCTGAGAATTGGGCATCGCGCAAAATCATTACCCATCAGGATCTTAGCCGTTATTTCATGTCCTATGAAAAAATCAACAAAATCACGAGTAAAGTCGGCCGCAAATTGCGCAAATCGATGACGGATTACGACGAAGAAATCGTCACACGTTGGGTCGAACAATATGGCTACGACTTTGACATCATTGAACTGGCCCTGCGAAAAGTCGTCAAGTTGGCCAATCCTAACCTTGAATTCATCGACAAGATCATCCAAGAGTGGTTTAGTAATCAACTCAAAACAGCAGAACAGATTAGTGGATACGAGGCTCAAAAGGCCGCCCGTCTATCTGGCGAACGTGGTCGATCTGCCGCATCTGGTGGTGGAATATCAGGCTCTGCCAATGGATATAGTTCGACCTCAAGACCCCGGGCGAGCGTCGGTAATTTTGACCAACGAGATTATGAAGCAAACTATTTTGACTCGTTTTACTCCGATCCAGATCAATCAACCGATAAATCAACCGATAAATCAACGGATCAACCTGCAACTCAGTCAGCTGATCAGTCAGCGGCTCAATCAACGGAGCAACCTGCAATTCAGTCAGCAGATCAATCAGCTGCTCTGCCAACCCGTAAGCTGGGAGGGGATGTCTGATGGAACAGCCATCTATTGGTCGCGCGGTTGCCCGTGAATACGATCGTCGTCGTCAGCAGACTGAACAAGCCCGTTTGCATCGCCGGGCTGACGTTTACGGGCGGTATCCGCAAGTTGCGGAGCTCGATCGCAAAATCGCAGCTGCCGGTGCGGAACAACTGCTCGAATTGCTGACGACACATAGTGGGGCAACTCCAGCCCAGCACCTCCGCCAAGCCTTACAAGTTGAACGAACTGCACTACTCGGACAACTCAACGTACCCATTGATTTTGACCAAATTAGGCCGGTTTGCCCGATCTGTCGGGACACCGGGATCGATCAGGGGCACCCATGTAGCTGCTATCGTAAAATATTGACACCACTCCTGACCGCCCAAGCCAATTTGCGCAATTTAGACGGGCTGACGTTTGCTCGTTTTGATGAAACATTATTTAGCGATCAACAAAACCCGACACAGTACAAGGTCGACCGCTCTCCGCGCGCACAAATTCTTGCTATTCGTCAAATTTGCGAAGCCTATGTCCAACGTTTTGACTCAATCGAACAACGTAATTTGCTTTTTGTCGGCCCACCCGGTACGGGTAAAACCTACCTCATGGCCTGTATGGCGAATATCCTGCTCGATCAAGGCCGCTCGGTCTTATACGTGACAGCGCCCCTCCTTTTTGAAATTATGAGCAATTATCGCACCTTGCTTGCTTCCTATCACCCAGATGAAGCGCGGCTTGAACAAGCGACGGCTTTGCACGACTTGGTGCACCATGCAGAAATGTTACTGATCGATGATCTAGGCACAGAGCATAGTGCTGCTGGCCGATATGCTGATCTGCTCAACATTATTGATCATCGCGCCGGATCTGGTTTACACACTGTCATTTCCAGCAATGCTGACCCTGTTGCATTGCGTGATGCCTATGATGAGCGACTCACGAGCCGACTACTGGGTAATTTTGCGATTTATCGGTTCTTTGGCAGCGATGTCCGTTTGGAACTGAACCGCCGTCGCCGAGGTTGAGGATGCAGATACACTGTGGCACGGATATCGTCCAAATTGCTCGCTTTGAACGCGCGATTTCCCGGCAAGGCGATCGATTTCTACGCCGCTTGTTTACAGCGCGCGAACTCGCGTTATGCGAACGCCAGGATCTTAATCCCATCGATTTAAAAAGTGTTGACACTGTTGCCCGCTATCGCATTCCGTCCTTAGCAGCTAGATTTGCTGGTAAAGAAGCGATAGCCAAAGCACTCGGGACAGGTATTGGACCACATAACATATCGTGGCTTGATCTGGAGATTTTGTCAGAAACGAATGGCGCCCCCGTTGCCATCCTTCACCAGGCTGCAGCCTCGCGCTTGATCGACTTGCACGGCACTTCGGTAGCCATCAGCTTGTCGCACGAGCAAACGATTGCTCAGGCTTTTTGTGTGATTTTGAGCGAGCAGGTTCTACCATATCAAACAGAAGGTGTCCCGCCCCTATGAGTCTCTTTCGTAAAAAGTACAAACCCTTCGAACCGCCTATGCATATCGACAAACACTGGCCAATCTATCGGGAAAATGTGTTTGTCGACAAAAAACCACACCGCTTTCCCTTTTGGTTCGCCCCCCTCGCTGCACTCGTTGCGATCGTCTTGATCGTATTTTATTTGGCACCCACGATTACACGTCGTGTTGTCAATCTCACACACAACCGCGATTTAGACGGCCAACAAATCAGCCGTAGCCTCGACGAGATGAATCGAGTGGTCAGCCAAACGACAGCCGATCTTTATGAAACGGCTGATCTTAAAGCCAAACGACTCGCACAAGTACTTTACAATGAACCCGTGACATTGACCAATATACAAACAACATATGGGTTTCGCCAGGTCATCCTGCAAGAAGGGCTGACAGGCTTCATGCGCGAAGATCAACTGTCGACTTATTGCGACTCGGCAGAGCCTGCTTTAGCATTAAATAAACTCGTCGTCGCGACGAGTTCAAAGCGAATTATGAGTCATGCAAAAACCGGAACGCTGATTGCTGAAGTTATGATGGGAACGGTTCTTTATGCCGACTATCGCGGCGATGGTATTTCACGTGTCTTATTGCCAGATGGCCAGACTGGCTGGATTAGCGATGAGGGAATGGTCATCTTGCCACCTGATGGCGAGGTTATGCCCGTTGAATCCGGCGCGCGCTATTTTACAACGTCTGCACTGTCTTTTTTAAATGTAACTTTGATCAATCGTGGGATGACCATTGACGGCGCTTCCATTCCGGGGATTGCCTATGTCAGTGCGGCGGTCAACGGTGTGAAGCTGCCCCGACTGATGTCCGAGCAATTTATGAGTGGTGAAGTAGTGGTGCTTTCGCGCGATCTCGAATCTGAACTTGTCGACCCGGATATTCTTGCGCCCGGAGATTTGCTCTTTTTTGGTCAGACGCCAGATTCAAGTGAACCAACTCGTATGGCCATATGCATCAGCGAAACCAGCATGCTCGTGGAGAACCAAGGGCGTTCGTCGATCCGTTTATTAGACCCAGCAAAGGATGAAGTGCTCTGGTCCAATCTGATCGGTATTCGTCGAATTTTCAGAGCGACCCCATAAATTAAATAAAACGAATTCCATTCAAACAACGAAAAACGCCACCCTGTGAAGGATGGCGCTTGTGGATTCCTGCGATTACCCGTTTAGCGACAAACGATTGTCGACAACGCGGCTCAGGCTCTCTTGACCGCGTTGGATCGGAGGCACCTGGTGCAGACATGCATGGTCGTGGGCGTTCCATTCAGATCAACCCGGACGCTATGAACATTCGGTTTCTGCTTCGCGAGTGCGCGGCGGGAAACCTGTGAACGGGTGATGCTGATCTTTCTGCCGAAGAGAGTATCCTTCGAGCAAACGTCACACTTAGGCATCTTGTACACCTCCTGTACGTTTTGTTGCGCAAACGCGCAAACAGAATGATAACACAATGTATGGTTTTGCGCAACCGCCATTTAAACGATTTTGCAGATTTTGCAGATTTTTACGAGCATATTTTGCTGCTTGTTGGCAGCATTTACTGCGAAATACTAACAATTCCCGTGTGACTTGGGGTGCCCTGCTTGTCTAGTCCCAACATCAATCCATTGGCAATTGCGTGTGTCGGGCAAACAAGTTCGCACGCGCCACATTGCGTACATTTGCTCTGATTGATCACGGCCAAAGGTCCATCCATGGTAATGGCCCCAAATTCACAGGCTTTTACACATTTTTGACAACCAATACACCCAACAGAACAATTCTTGCGGGTCTGCGCACCGGGCCATTTATTTTTACATTTGACCGTGTAGGCATTCAAGTGCTTTGGAATGACCTCGATTAGCTTTTTGGGGCAGGTGATGACACACAAGCCACAAGCGGTACATTTATCGGAATCCACGTGTGCAATACCGTTTGCCATGTAGATTGCGCCATACGGACAAGCAACTTCACAATCGCCAAAACCCAAGCAACCATACGAGCACGAGTTAGGGCCTGAGAAGAGGCTGTGCGCAGCCGCGCAGCCCAAAGTACCCCGATAGTCAAAACGTTTGTTGGTGTGATCGACTGTGCCCTGACAATGGACATGAGCGACTTTCGGAATAAAAACGGGTGTAGCAACACCGAGGAACAAGGAAAGTTCTTCAGCTACTTCCGTCCCGCCAACTGGGCATTTGCCGGTGTTCGGGTCGCCGTCAGCCATTGACTGGGCGTAGCCTTCACAACCAGAAAAACCGCAAGCACCACAATTTGCGCCAGGTAGAATGGCTTTGATCCCTTCAAGTCGTTCATCGACAGGTACGGCAAATATCTTGGTCACGATTACAATGATAATGCCTAAAAACAAAGCAATTGAGCTGGCAATCAAGATCGGAATGGTAATAGAACTGATGGCGAATAAAGCGACTAATAACATGCAGTATAGCTCCTTTTTGCCGTGATCAGCTGAATAGTTTTTCGATCAAACCTTTGAAACCAAAGAATGAGATCGAAACCAAACCAGCTGATACAAGGGTGATCGGCAACCCTTTCATAAATTTCGGTATGTCCGCACGATCTACTTTGGAACGAACACCGGAGAAGAGGAAGAGCGCCAGCATAAAGCCAAGACCTGCGCCAGCAGCATTGAAAACGGATTCGAAGAAGGTATAGTTTTGATCAACATTGAGGATTGTGACACCAAGCACGGCGCAGTTGGTCGTGATGAGCGGCAAGTAGATTCCCAGAGCCTTATACAAACTTGGGATGGCCTTTTTGAGGAAGGTTTCGATAATCTGAACAAGTGCGGCAATGATAACAATGAACACACCTGTTTGCAAATAGCCGAGATTGAGCGGAGATAACAGATAGGCTTGGACTGGCCAGGTCAAAGCGGAAGCGATGACCATGACGATGATTACCGCCATGCTCATACCCATGGCGGTTTTGACGTTTTTACTAACCCCTAAGAAAGGGCAAATGCCCAGGAAGCGCGAGAGGACAAAGTTGTCGACTAGAATCGCGCTGAACAGAATAATCAGCATTTCTCTCATCGGTATATCCTCCCTTACTTAACTTCCGGTTGATGTCCGGATTTGTCTTTGAAACCTTCTTCTTCACGGAAACGTGTACCAATACTGCAAGCACCACACATCGCGCAGGCGGCCTTTTCGTTGATCGCGCCGACGCAGGAATCCGCGAGCGGATCAATCTGGGATTTGTCTCTTTTGTCGAGTTTTTCAGACAGATAGTTCGCAAACGCAATCAACACGCCGAAAACAAAGAAACCACCCGGCGGCAAGATCATGATGATCGTTGGCTCGATCCAACCACCAGCCTGTAAGACCGGCAATGGCATGTCAAAGAATGTCCCGTTGCCGATGATTTCACGGATGCCACCCATCAGCACGAGTGCCGAGGTGAAACCAATACCCATGCCTAGACCATCAATGACCGATGGCAAAATGGGGTTTTTGTTAGCAAACATTTCAGCACGAGCGAGGATAATGCAGTTGACGGTAATCAAGGGGATGAAGATGCCAAGTGATTTGTTGAGATCAGGTAAATAGGCTTGTATCAGCATTTGGACGATTGAAACGAAACCAGCGATGACTGTGATATAAGCAGGAATACGAACTTTGTCCGGGATGACTTTGCGTAACATCGAAATCATCAGGTTGGAACCGATCAAAACGAATGTTGCGGCCAAGCCCATACCGATGCCGTTTTTGACTGTGGTTGTGACTGCGAGGGTCGGGCAGGTGCCCAACAGGAGACGAAGTACCGGATTTTCCCGGAGGAGTCCCTTGTTGAATTCCTGCATCAAGGTTTTTCGTCTAGGTGACATCTTATTTCACCTCCGATGCAATTTGTAAGTGGAGGGCAGAAGCCTGATTGACGGCATGAGTGACGGCGTTTGAGGAAATCGTGGCACCGGCAATCGAGTCTAACAGAACTTTGTCGGTTTCGTTAGGTTTGACTGTATAGACTTTAGTCGCATCGAGATCGACATATTGACCAATAAATGAATCATCGGCGATTTTTTTGCCAAGGCCAGGTGTTTCGCCATTTTCTAAAGCAAGCGCGCGGATGATCATATTGTTGCTATCGATCGCGACCAACACGGGCACATCGCCGGCGTAACCACGAAATTGGCTTTTGTAGAGGTAGCCAAGTATTGCACCTTGATCGTCTTTGACAAGATATGCCTCACTGACCCCTGTTGTATCTAGGGAGTCTAGCGCAAGTTCGACAGGTTCGAAAGTCGATGCTAATGGGCAGATCAAGGTCCGATTGGCATTATCCGCCGCGACTGCTTGTGCGTCACGAGTGGCTTGCGTGATGCTACTGGTGAAGGCTAGAAGCCCCGTGGTGATTAAGACGATTATCGTCAGGATAATCGCAGGCATATAGCCATTATCCTTTGACATGTTTGCGACCTCCAAACGGGACCGGTTTGGTCCAATTTTCAATGTGTGGCGTCAAAATATTCATCAATAGGATTGCGAAGGAAACGCCTTCGGTCATCGACCCAAATAAACGGATCAAGGCCGTGATGATGCCGGCACCCATGGCAAAGAGAAATTGACCTTTGCGAGTGACCGGGGCTGTGACGTAATCAGTTGCCATGAAAAAAGCACCAATGATTAAGCCGGCAGATAGCACATGATAAAGTGGATCTTCGCCAGCAATGGTGACGATCAGAACGACCGTGCCGATATAAGTCAGCGGGATCCACAAGTTAATGACCTTACGGATTATCAAGTAAACGGCCCCAATTAGGAGTGCTAAGACCGAGACTTCACCGATGCAACCGCCTTTAATGCCCAAAAACATATCGAGGTAGCTCGGCATGTCGCCGTTATTTTGCAAAATGTACAAAGGAGTTGCAGTTGCGATCAAATCAAGATGACCGGCGGCATCTGTCACAACCGATGATGCACCGCGCGCGCGCTCGGCCAAAATCGACCAACGGGTCATCGCAGCGGGGTAAGACAGCATCAGAATGACGCGTGCTGCAAGTGCCGGATTCATAAAGTTTTGGCCGATTCCACCAAACATCTGTTTGACAATAATAATGGCAATAAACGAACCGACTACCGGAATCCACAGCGGAATTGTCGGCGGTAAATTCATGGCCAAAAGCAAACCTGTAACGAGTGCGCTCATATCGCCGATGGAGTCATAACGCTTCATCACCTTGCGGCTGAGGAATTCAAAGAGGACAGATGACCCAGTAGCAATTGCTGTGACGATAAGGACGCGCCAACCAAAAATCCAAGTTGATGCGACCAAGGCGGGGATAAGTGCGATGACGACATCGAGCATCAATCGACGCGTGGTGACTGTATCGCGAATATGGGGAGACGATGAAACCTGTAACATTATTTAGCGGCCTCCTTTGACTTTGCGAGTCGAACGTAACCTTTGCCAGCGCGGATGCTTTGCACTAAATAACGTTTGGCAGGACAGACAAATGTACAACAACCACATTCAATACAATCCATAACGAAGTAGTCGTTGAGTTCTGTGACATCCTTATTACGTGAGGCTGAATCAAGTTGCGTCGGCATCAAATGCATCGGGCAAGCTTCAACACAGCGGCCGCAGCGGATACACTGAGTTTCCTGTGGAATTTCAGCTTCTTTTGTACCAAAAACCAAAATGGCGTTATTGTGCTTGATGATCGACGTGTCAAAGCGATCGAGTGCCACACCCATCATCGAACCGCCCATGATGATTTTACCGGCTGCTTCGGCATCGCCACCGGCAAATTTGATGACGTCCGGGATCATCGCACCGACTGGGACATTGACGTTACACGGGATTTTGAGGCCAGAGCCGTCGAGGGTGATGCGTTTTCTGACCAAGGGCATGCCCGTTTTAATGTATTTGGCAATGAAGCGAACAGTACTAACATTCAACACAACGGCTCCGACATCGATCGGTAGGCCGCCTGATGGAATTTCTCGGTTCGTCAGCGTATAGATCAGCATCTTTTCCGCACCTTGTGGGTACAAAGTCCGCAATCCATGAATGCTGATAGCCGGACGGGTGTTTTCTTTGAGCTCGATTTTTGTTAATTCATTCCGCAGGACTTCAATGGCTAGTGGCTTATTATCCTCAATCCCGACCATTGCCTTGGGAATATCGAGATAGTGCATGACAATCCGAATACCTTCAATGATTTCATCAGGGTGCTCGGCGCATTGTCGGAAATCAGCGGTAATATAAGGCTCACATTCTGCCGCATTAATGATCAGGACATCGGCAGTTTTCCCTTCTGGGATGCGTAATTTGGCGTGGGTGGGGAAACCCGCACCACCGAGACCGACTAGGCCAGAATCGCGAATTGCTTTTAAAAACGTATCGCGATCGTTGACAATCGGAGGCGCGATAGCATCGTGACGTGTGTACTGGCCATCCGATTCAATATCGACCACTTCCACGGAGTTACCTGAACTCGCGACAACCCGCGAAACGGATTTTACGATGCCAGAAACACTGGAATGGATCGGTACTGCGAGCGGACCGGTGGCTTCACCGATCATTTGCCCAACCATGACGGGATCACCTGCTTTAACGGTAGGGGTGCAGGGCGGACCAATATGCATGCTCATGGGAATTCGAATATGTTTGAAATCATCAAGGCGCATTGTTGGAAAGAAGTGGGTATTTTTATTGCCTTTGGGGTGTACGCCTCCAGAAAAATGACCAAACTTGAACACTGCTGTTACCTCCTTATAGAGTCGTGGAAAAGTGACACGTAAAGTGCCAAAAATATCTTAGCACAGAATAAAATGAAAGAATCAAATATTACGGATTTAATAAACATTTTTTTATTTATTCTAGTAATTACAGCAAAATAGCACAAAAATTTGCCGAAAAAGCGCACAAAACATCAAATAGACTTGAAAGCCGATTAAAGACAAATGCCCGCAATCTCCGAAAACGTTTGCGGAAAAGTGACATTCAAGCGATCCATCTGGCCTTGTCGAGTAGGATAATTTTTGACGATTTTAGAAAAACTGAAGAAAAACTTCAACAAGCGCGGACACTGTGCAGTGCTCGCGCTTGTTGTTGTCAGTTTTTTAATTTGCAGATTGCGTTTTATTAGTTAATAGATGTTCAAAGGATTAGGTGATTAGTGCCACTGAACAGTGACGGATTTTTCACCGCCCATTTCCCGGACATAATTAGCGGCAGCCATCCCGGCGCGTGCGCCATCACCGACAGCTACGGCAATTTGGAGTAAACCACCTGTACAATCACCAGCTGCAAAAACACCAGGTAAGTTTGTGTCTTGATTGCGGCTATTGACGGTGATCACTTTGCCATCATTGTCGAGACCGAGCTTGAGCGCGAGATCGACTGCTGAGGCCGTACCTTCAGCAACAAAAATACCGTCAACAGCTAAAATGGTGCCATCTGTTAATTCAACGGAGCGCACCTTGATATCGTCGCCACTGACCGCAGCGATTGGCCGCAAGTCAACGCTGATTTTTTCATCTGTTTTGTCGGATTCATAGGGACGCCCATTGGTGAACAGGGTGATCTTGGTGGCAAAGGGCTTTAATTCGCTCGCTTCTTTAAACGCGTACTCACCGTTGCCAATGACGGCGACGGTTTTACCGCGATAGAAGAAACCATCGCACGTGGCACAGTAACTGACACCGAGACCTTCGAACTCATTTAATCCTTTGACGGTCGCTTTGCGGCGGGGCATACCAGAGGCAATGACGAGGGCTTTAGTTTCAAATTCTTGACTTGCCGTATGAACGACATAATTTTCCATCCAAGCTAAACCGGTCACTTCTTCGGACAGAATTTCGACGCCTAGGCGAGTTGCTTGGGCAATACTATCGGCAAGCAATTTTGCTCCGGTAATTGGCTCAACAAACCCGAGATAATTTTCGATTAAATCAGCCGTGCCGAGGGATCCGGCATCGCGGCCGATCACAAGGACGGACAAACCCGCGCGCACGGCGTATATCGCAGCCGATAAACCCGCTGGCCCCTTGCCAACAACAATCAGATCGTACATGGTTTCCTCCAAAAAAAGCGAAATGACCCGGCTGCTAGACCAACCGGGCCATTTGCATACTGCTATTGTTGTGCCACAAGAATCTGATTTTTGTCAACGAAACTTGTTACACAACGCCTCGTTTCGGACACTCAAGGCTCCATTTGAACTTATCCGAAACGGGATTTCCCAAAACGGCCGAATGAATAACCGTTAAGGATTATGCGCCGAGGATTTCCTGCATGTCATAGTCAACATTGGAGGTCGGTCGGATACCGAACTGGTCAACGAGCACATTAAGGACATTTGCAGAAACGAATGCTGGGAGAGTTGGTCCGAGGTAGATGTTTTTGACACCGAGGGCCAGCAGGGTCAGCAAGACGCAGACTGCTTTTTGTTCGTACCAGGACAGGATAAGCGTCAGTGGCAGATCATTGACGGAGCAGTTGAAAGCTCCGGCGAGGGCGACAGCAACTTTGATGGCTGAGTAGGAGTCATTACATTGCCCCATATCCATGATGCGCGGGAACGGCCCGATATTACCGATGTCAAGATCGTTGAACCGGAACTTGCCACAAGCGAGAGTCAGCACAAGCGTGTCTTGAGGGGTTTGTTTGACGAAATCAGTAAAGTAATTGCGTCCTGGTTTGGCACCGTCACAACCACCGACGAGGAAGATATGTTTCAAAGCGCCTTGGTTGACGGCGTCAATCACTTGGGTGGCGGCGCCGAGGACGGTTGCATGGCCAAAGCCAGTCAAAAGTTTGGAACCGCCGTTGATACCGGTCATGGTGACTTCTTCAGCAAAACCGCCTAAGGCCAGCGCCTTGTCGATAACGACTGAGAAATCTTTGTGACCACGCGCACCATCTGCGATATGGACTAGACCAGGATATTCGACCACAGCCGTAGTGAAGACGCGATCGGCATAGTCTGCTTTCGGTGGCATCAGGCAGTTGGTGGTAAAGAGGAAGGCAGCCGGAACATTCTTGAATTCCTTCTGCTGATTCTGCCAGGCTGTACCGAAGTTGCCCTTGAGCTGGCTGTATTTCTTCAGTTCCGGATAAGCATGGGCGGGCAGCATTTCACCGTGGGTGTAAATGTTGACGCCTTTACCTTCAGTTTGTTCGAGAAGCATTTGGAGATCATGCAGGTCATGACCAGAAACAACGATGAATGGGCCTTTTTCAATTTTCATGGTGACTTCAGTCGGGACCGGGTTACCATAGGTGCTCGTGTTCGCATCATCAAGGACTTCCATGCAACGGAAATTGTCTTTACCGAATTTCATCAGTAAATTGAGCCATGCTTCGACACTGTGGTCTTTACCAACAGCAGCCATGCCATCAAACATCGCTTGATTTACTTCAGCATCCATTTTGTTGAGCATCAGTGCGTGATAGGCATAAGCAGCCATGCCACGCAGACCAAGCAGGAGCAGGGATCGCAGCGAGACAATATCGGGGTCACCGGCAAAAAGCTGGTCACCTTGTCCGATGACATTATGAATTTCTAAGTGATTGAGGTTGCGTTTAGCTTCACCTGCAGCTTCGACTTGTGCAACGAGCTTGTTGAGTGAAACATCATCAAAGCTGACGTTCGTGATGGTGGTGAAAAGGCCTTCCATCATGAGTTGGGCGTCATCTTTGGTGATCTCTTTCCCCTCGTTCGCTAACGCGAAATTAATCAGGGCTAGCGTTAAGTCATCCTGAAGATTGGAAGTGTCGGCTGTTTTGCCGCAAGCACCAGCAACGGTGCAGCCTTTGCCGCCGACGGTTTGTTCGCACTGGAAACAGAACATGTTTGACATAATAGATACCTCTCTTTTTCTACTGGCTATTGCCATTTTGGAAACAAAATCACGTCGTTCTTGAGGCGGTATATCCACCTCAATTTTGAACCCTAGAAATATTAAACGCAAATATTTGGAATAAATAACTATTCTTCAATAATGCGGCCGTCTGTTGAAATCGTCACAACTTGCCAAGGAATCATTTTGCCACTCGCTTGGAGCGCTTTTTTAGCTGCAAAATCCAAACCGCCGCAGCATGGCACCTCCATTTTGACGATTGTGACACTGCGGATGTCATTGTTGCGGATAATGTCGGTCAGCTTATCAGCATAATCAATGGAATCAAGTTTTGGGCAGCCAATTAGACAGACCTTGCCTTTGATGAATTCTTGATGGAAGTTTGCCCTGGAATAAGCCGCACAGTCAGCAGCAATCAGCAGTTTGGCACCTTGATAAAACTGAGCCTGAGTCGGTAAAAGTTTAATCTGAACAGGCCATTGGCGCAGTTCGGAACTCGTTTCGACCATTGATGTGGTCGGTATTGCAGGGGTGGATTCGATTTCTGGGCGATCCATTGTCCGCTGAGCGGAACCTGGACAGCCGCGAAAAACAGGCTTAACTGCGGCGGCGATGACAGCCTCTTGGGCAGCCGCTTCGGCTTGCATCTCCAAGTCGGCCGGAGAACCCGGAGCTGGTGCGGTAAATGCATCGGTATCGCGTTCTTCGATCGTAATGGCATCTGTCGGACATGTCGGCAAACAGGCACCGAGTCCATCACAATAGGAATCTTTGATCAGTCGGGCTTTGCCGTTGATCAGGGCCAATGCGCCTTCGTGACAGCCGATAATACAATTGCCACAGCCATTGCATTTTTCTTCATCAACGACGATGATGTTACGTTTCATTCGAGATCCTCCATTTGGCCGATTCGGTTGGAGCCATCGGCTTATTTCATAGGGTTTTACTTGGTTTTATGGCGTCAGTGTACTATAATGACCCCAGAGAGGCTGTAGCTATAGCAACAAACAAACAGCTGGTTACAGAGTATTCAGATGATCGAGAAATGGCTTCCTTTATTGCACCGATGTGGCATTTTCGAAGGCTTAAATGAGCCGGATATTATGGATATGATGCCCTGTTTTAATCCTGTGATTAAAACATTTGTCAAAGATGACACGATTATAAGAGTAGGTGATCCACAAGATTCAATTGGAATCGTCTTAGATGGCGAAATCACCGTTCAAAAAGAAGATTATGCGGGTAATCGGTTGATTATTGGCAATTTTGGTCCAGCAGATATTTTTGGTGAAGTGGCAGCCTTTGCAAAAATTGGCTTCTGGCCGAACATGGTCGTTGCCAATACGAAGTGCCAAATCGTCTTTTTCCCGATTGATAAATTCATCAAACCCTGCTGCAAAATTTGCAACGCCCATCAATTATTGATCGAAAATATGTTGCGCATCGTTGCACGCAAGGCCATGATGATGAATAATCGGATATCGTATTTAAAAGTCAAAGGTATGCGCGAAAAACTCGCTGCCTTTCTATTTGAACAATACCAGATCACCGGAAACCGGACGTTTATGATTCCGATGAATCGGGAGCAACTTGCCGACTATCTCAATGTCTCACGCCCATCGATGTCACGCGAGCTTGGGCGCATTCGAGATGAAAATGTGATCGACTTTTATCGCTCGTCCTTTACCATTAAAAACATTGAGGCCTTGCGCCAGATGCACTAACGATCTCACAGTTGTCAGTGCGATGCCATTCGAAATCTAAAGAAAGAAATTATCATTATGCATGATCCTCGGCTAGACCGATTGGCCCATATGCTACTCAACCATTCTCTGCGCCTTGCAGCGGGTAACATTATCCTGATCAATGCGATCATCCCGGCCAAACCGTTGGTCAAAGCCTTGCTGCGTGAAGCCAAAAAGCAAAATCTTTATCCGGTCATCAACTGGATTGACGATGAAATTGCCCGCTTAGAATACGAACTGCTTGATCCAGTGAACCCGGCGACCCACGATTTTCTAGACCGACGCAACGACTGGAACACGGTAAGAATTGCTGATGTAAAAGCTGTCCTCAATATCCGCGGTTCGGAGAACGATCAAGAATTAGGTGGCGTCCCGGCTAATCGACTCCAAATGGTTAGCAAAGCAGCTGAAACCGTATCCCAAATGATCATCAATGAACGACAATGGGTACTTTTTTATTGGCCAACACCTGCACAAGCACAAAAAGCTGGTCTATCAACTGAAAGCTATACGGATTTTGTGTTGGATGTTAGCTTAGTTGATTATGAAAAACTCTATATCGCCGAACAAGCACTAGCCAAACGAATGGAAGCAGCCTCACGCGTCCATATAATCAGTCCGGGGACCGATTTGACATTTTCGATTGAGGGGTTGCCAGCCGTTTGCTGTTATGGGCGGCGTAATGTTCCGGACGGCGAAGTTTACACGGCGCCGATTCGCGACTCCGTCAACGGGAAGATCACCTATAATGTGCCATCGAATTATTGGGGTAAGACCTTTCATGAGATCTGCTTATCATTTGTCGAAGGCCGAATCGTCGAAGCAACGTGTAGCGGTGATGTCATTGCCCTGAACCGTATTTTTGACACGGACGATGGCGCTCGCTATATCGGTGAGTTTTCTTTTGGCGTCAATCCGTTGATCCGCGAATCGATCGGCAGCACACTTTTTGACGAAAAAATCACCGGTTCGCTGCATTTTACGCCGGGTAATGCTTACGCAAAAGCTGATAACGGCAATCGCTCAACCATCCACTGGGATTTGATCCTGATTCAACGCCCTGAACACGGTGGTGGGGCGGTTTGGTTTGATGATGAACTGATCCGCAAAGACGGTTTATTCATCCCGCAAGACCTGCAAAACTTGAACCCATAGCCGGAATCGACTAAGATAAGCTGATAGTTCTCAACAGTAGGAGGAGTCCATGCTCGATATCAATCTGATCCGTGAAAATCCCGCAATGGTCGCGGAAAAATTAGCTCGCAAAGGCTACACGGCTGACTTTACAGACTTTTTGGCACGTGATGAAAAACGCCGCCAACTCATTTTTAAAACCGAAAACTTGAAAGCTGAAAAGAACAAAACGTCTGCCGAAATCCCCAAGTTAAAAAAAGAAGGCCAAGATGTACAACCGATCTTTGAGCAAATGAAGAAGATCTCAGATCAAATCAGCACCCTTGACGCGGAATTATCGACGATCGAATCTGAACAACAAAATTTTCTCGATGCATTGCCTAATCTCCCGGCAGATGACGTCATCGCTGGCGGTAAAGAAAACAATCAGGTCGTCACCGTTTTTGGTGAAAAACCGCAATTCAACTTTGAACCGAAACACCACGTCGATCTCGTCGAAGGACTCGGCATGATTGATTACACCCGTGGCGCCAAACTCGGCGGCAGCGGATTTTGGATCTATCGCAAAGATGGTGCCCTGCTCGAATGGGCCCTGCTCAATTATTTTATGGCCGAACACCTCAAAGATGGCTACGAAATGATGTTCCCGCCGCACATTTTGACTTACCAGTGTGGCTATACCGCCGGTCAATTTCCCAAATTCAAAGACGATGTTTTTCAACTCCGTCGCGATGAAGGCGATGACTTCACCCATTTCATTTTACCAACTGCGGAAACTGCCCTTGTCAATTTACACCGCGACGAAATTCTCGACGAAGATGCGTTGCCGTTCAAATACTTCGCCTACACACCGTGCTATCGCAAGGAAGCAGGTAGCTACCGTGCTGAAGAACGCGGCATGATCCGCGGCCACCAATTCAACAAAATCGAAATGTTCCAATATGCCTTGCCGGAAAATTCAAGTGCGGCCCTTGAGGAACTTGTCGACAAGGCTGCAGCACTCGTCCGCGGCCTCGGTTTGCATCATCGGATCAGTAAATTGGCAGCCGGTGACTGCAGTGCCTCGATGGTTAAAACTTATGATATCGAAGTCTGGATTCCGAGTATGAATGATTATAAAGAGGTTAGCTCGGCCTCGAATGCGGGTGATTATCAGGCTCGGCGTGGCAACATGAAGTTCCGCCGCAAAGCGACTAATAAGCTCGAATATGTGCATACGTTGAATGCTTCCGGCCTGGCGACGAGTCGCATCATGCCGGCGATCGTCGAACATTATCAGCAAGCTGATGGTAGCATCATTATTCCTGAGGTTCTCCGCCCTTGGATGGGTGGGCGCACTATAATCAATCGCTAATTTAGTGCGAAAGCAGACCGTCGCTGCTGATGACCAAAGCATCGGATCCATGTTAAAATTAATTGAAAATCAACTTAGTCATACTGCGAGGGAGGAACGTCGCATGCTGGTTCGCAATTGCTCCGGTGGACTTGTGTTTTTTAATGACAAAGTCCTGCTGCTCAAAAACGACAAACATGAATGGGTATTCCCAAAGGGCGTTCTTCGTGAACACGAAGACGAGAAATCATTAGCGCTGCGCCGTGTTTTACTCGAAGCCGGTGTGAAAGGCCACATCCTTGGCTATGCTGGCAAAACGGCTTACGAATTCTATTCCTTATCCCGTCAACGTCCGGTTGCCAATTCCATCAAATGGTACATCATGACCTGTGAAACGGATGAAGTTGTACCAAGTGCTGAAAACAACTTTATCGACGGTAGCTTTTTCCCCATAGAAAGTGCCCTTGAGATGGTGACATATGATCAGGATAAATCGATGCTGATGCTCGCCTTCCAAAAATACCGCGATCTGATCTGATCCGTAGCCGATTCGGCTGTTTAGGACCTGCATGACGACAAAAACTTTCCACCGCGACATGTACCGCACTGTTAGTCAAGCTGCCCGTATTGAATGGATCGAGCGCAAATCTCGTTTCATTGCAGAATGCCGGCCACTTGCGGATGAAAATCAAGCACAAGCTTTTATACGTGGCATTCGGGATGAGTTTCCGGATGCCACGCATCATGTTTACGCCTGGATTCTTGGCGGCGAACAGCAATTACAACGCTTTTCCGATGATGGGGAACCCCAAGGCACCGCTGGATTACCGGTGCTGGATGTTTTGCGCAAACCGGGAATTGAACAAGCTGGTATTGTGGTTGCGCGATACTTCGGGGGAACGCTACTCGGTACTGGCGGACTCGTCCATGCCTATGGGCAAGCAGCGGCGTTAGCACTCGAAGCAGCACGCCCAATGACCTTGCAACGCTGCCGGCGCGTCTTACTCACGCTCGATTACAAAGATCTTGATCGAATGCGTCATCAGCTTAATCAACGCGGCTTTATGTTCGAGGCAGCCCGTTTTGGCGTCGATGCTGAACTGCCTGTCGCAACACCGGCAGCGCGCTATGATGAATTGATTGCCCTGTGTAATGACTTGACTGCGGGCTCGGCGTTGATTGAAGCCCTCAATTGGGCTTATATCCCAATTGAGGATCGTCAAAGTGGGCCATAGCCATCGCGATAGTCATCGCCATAGTCATCGCGATGGCCCCGCTTCCCTTGCCGAAAACCCCCAAAAACAGCTATAATAAAGCACTTGAAGGCTCATAAAACCAATCGACAGGAGACACACACATGTCTGGCCATTCTAAATGGAACAACATCAAACGCAAAAAAGGCGAAGCCGATGCCCAACGTGGTGCAATCTTTACTAAACTCGGCCGTGAGATCCAAGTCGCAGTCAAAAATGGTGGTGCTGACCCGGAGGCGAATAGCCGTCTGAAAGATATTATCGCCAAAGCGAAATCCGCAAATATGCCCAACGACAATATTCAACGCAGTATCAAAAAGGCATCCGGATCCGGTGATGCGGATAACTTTGAAGAAATCACCTATGAAGGTTATGGTCCAGGCGGTGTCGCTGTGATGGTTCGCACCTTGTCCGACAACCGCAATCGGACAGCCGGCGACGTTCGCCACATGTTCGACAAGCACGGTGGTAACATGGGCACGAACGGTTGCGTTTCCTTTCTATTTCAAGAAAAAGGCACATTGATCATTGACCGCGAACTGTTCGAAGACGAAGAAGCCGTGATGATGGATGCACTAGATGCCGGAGCCGAAGATTTCGCCGCCGAAGAAGAATTCTATGAAGTGACGACCTCTCCCGAAGATTATCAAGCTGTCCGGACAGCCCTCGAAAAGAAAAAATATGTATTTATCGATATATCACTCGGCCCGGTTCCGGTCACCTGGACCGCCATTACAGACAGTGATCTCACTGAAAAAATGGAAAAAATGATCGACAAATTAGAAGAGCTCGACGACGTTCAGGAAGTCTACCACAACTGGGACAACTGACAAGGGAGGTGAGGCAACATGGCCAAACGCACGGACAAATCCAAATCCGCTGCTGAAGGACAGCCCTCATCTCTTTTTAATGCCATGGCTAGCGGTAGCGGGCCCTTGTCACGCTGGGCAGAGGCGGTCAAAAGTACCGTCGGAACAAGTCCATCCGCACAAGACATCCGCGACGAAAATGAAATCCTAAAAGCCGCGCTCGACAAAATCGCCGTGGTGGCCTTTATCGGGCCTTCCGGCACCGGCAAAAGTACCCGGGCGATTCGGGTTGCACGCGAAAATAACATCGCCTATCTGATCGACGATGGTCTGCTCATCAAAGGTAGCCGGATCGTCGCGGGCACTTCGGCTAAAAAGGCAGCCTCCAAAATCGAATCCGTCCGCCAAGCGTTATTCGCTGATGCCTCCCGTTCGCAAACCATGCGCCGCACGTTAGCCGACCATCAGCCAGCCGCACTCATGATCTTAGGCACTTCCGATGCCATGCTCGAAAAGATCTGCACCAATCTCTGGCTCAATCAGCCGGCGATGCTGATCCGGATCGAAGATGTCAGCTCTGAAGAAGAAATGCGTCAAGCGAAACAAACGCGCATAACAGAAGGTAAGCACACGATACCCGTGCCAAGCATGGAGATCAAGCACGAATTTTCTGGCCATTTTTCCGACCCGATATCGCGTCTGCGTCGCCGTTGGGACCGCGATCGTGGCGTCGCCCCGCTAGTCGCGGAAGCAGACCGCACTGTCGTAAGACCAACTTTCTCCACCTTGGGCAGCTACTCGATTTCTGATGAAGCGCTACGGATGATGATCGAACTTATTTTGCGCCGCATCCGAGGTGTCGCCTATCTGACTGATTGCAAGATTTTCAAAGAAATTTATGGAGTTGTGATCAATCTAGATCTCGCTCTTGGTTATGGGTTTAATGCCCAGCTCGTTCTTCGTGAAGCCCAAGAAAAAGTCAGCCATCTTGTCGAAGAATACACGTCGGTCAATGTCATGGTCGTCAACGTCAAAGCACGCCGAGTCGTCCATTTGAGTAATGTCTCGTCTACCGCAGGAGGATCCCAATCGTGAAAGAAAAAATCTACACGATCCCCGTCCACGACGCATATAACGCACAGGGTGGATGCCCACTTTGCACGTTGGAACAAACCCTCACCGACGAACTGCTGCAATATTATCTCGGCCCAGCCTTAATGGAACCAGAAGTTCGCATCAAGACCAACGACCTCGGCTTTTGTCGCGAACATTGGCGTGGCTTGTATAACCGTGAAGAAAATCGACTCGGACTGGGTCTTTTGATTCACACCCATACGGCAGATGTCACAGATGACCTGCACAAAACCCTGCCACAAGCGATCCCCGCCACTCAAAAGGGGCTTTTTGCTGGAAAACAAAAAGACTTCCGCGACAAAATTCTCGAAGTTGCTGAAGCGATCGAACACCGCACGCAGACTTGCACAATCTGCGAGCGCCTCGACCAAACGATGCAACACTACTTAGATGTGATTTTTCACGAATACTACCATGAACCTGAATTCCGAAAGCAATTCGATGAAGGCCATGGCTATTGCCTGCAACACCTTGCCTTGCTTTTACGTGGCGCAGCCAAATATCTCGGCCAAAATCAGGCTGCCGAATTTATTCTGCACCTGACCAACCAGCAACATGAAAGCTTAGAAGCACTGCGCGATGATGTCGAATGGTTCACTCAGAAATTTGACTATCGCAATACTCAGGCAGACTGGAAAAATAGCAAAGACGCACTGCCCCGCGCGATTCGCAAACTCAATGGCCGCACGGATTTGCGCCAGTAACGCAATCGAAAGAAGGAAGAAGCTTGAAAAAGCGAGAAATCGAAGCTAATTTTGGCCATGGCACCACCGACCATGCCACAACTTTACCCAAAACAGCCGTATCGACCGGCCCGATCAAACTCCCAGAAAAATTAAAACTATTTAGCGATAACCCTGCCGAACCAGTAACGGTCGTCTTTGGCTCAGATCGATTGGGCGAAGGTGACCCGAGCCTAGGCCGTGAGCTGCTAAAAACATTTCTCATGGCCCTTGATGATCAACCCAAGCCACCCGAGGCCCTTATCTTTTATAACGCCGGTGCCCAACTGATTCTCGAAGACTCCCCAGTCCTCGCGATTTTAAAAAGCCTCCAACACAAGCGCACCGAAGTCCTCGTCTGTAAAACTAGCTTATTTCACTATGACGCCAAAGGCCGCGTTGCCGTTGGTGAGATCCGGACCATGGCCATGCTCGTTGAGCGCATGCTGCTAGCCCACCATATACTTTGGCCCAAGTAACTGATCGAGTGATTGCGGTGCTTTGCACTGAACTGACACTGCAATGGCACCGTAAACCACTGTCCAATAATTGACAATTACCAGAAACGATGATAATATTTGCTTTGCTCGTCGCAAAACGAGCCCCTCAAAGAGCTTGGAGAGTTGGCTGAGTGGTCGAAGGCGCATGACTGGAAATCATGTTTACGTGAAAGCGTAACTAGGGTTCAAATCCCTAACTCTCCGCCATTTTTTACCATCTACTGATAGAACACTTCTGTCAGTAGATGGTATTTTTATGCCCGGAATTGCCGGATAACAAAATATTTCTGGGATTTATCAACAGTAAAATATTGAAATGATATCGCCCGAAAAGTCACACCGCAATCAAAATCATAACAGTTTACCTGCTCCAGTTTTTAGGATATAGCCATCCGTTAGGTCTTTTCTCCCGAAAAATAAATTCCGGCATTTTTGCGCGCCGTCTCGATGACGCCAATGGTCTCGATCGTCGTTTCGAGGTTACGGTCGAGGACGTCAGGGCTGCCCGAATTGACTAGCTCGGTGATCTTTTGGATCTCATAAAACCAACGATCTGGGTTTGATTGTTTATTAAAGGTTTCATCTGACGTTTTCGTCACAACGCGGACCTCGGTTATGCCGTTACTACCATCCTTGATGTAAATATAGCCTTTTTCGCCTTCGATCTGCACAAAGTTGATGCCCCAGGTATCTTTGGCGCCTGCACAGCTACTGACAAAACCGTCATAGTTGAGGAGCACGATCCCGGACGTATCAATCGGACCTTGCGACGAACTATGATAAAGGTTTGGATAATAAACGGCTTGTTGGGGCTTGCCGAACAAGGCGACATTCAAATAGACATTGTAGAAATTGATGTCTTGCAAGCAACCACCGGCAAATTCGGGGTTAAAAACATTTGACACTTCGCCAATGAGTAATTTGTCATAACGACTTGAATATTGGCTGTAATTGCTCATGACCAGTTTGATCTGGCCGATCTTCGGTAGCTGCTGTTTGACGATCGCAAAATTCGGTAAAAAGGCAGTTGGTACAGCTTCAATGAGCATCAAATTTCGCGATCGTGCGAGTTTGACAAGGGCTTCAACCTGCCACTTTTCGGGCGCCATTGGCTTTTCACAGATGACATTTTTACCGTGTTCTAGTGCTAATTTAGCTTGACGAAAATGCATGTTGTTTGGGGAAGCGACATAAATGAAATTGATGTCCGGATCATTGAGTAAATCCTCAATCTCGGTATAAACCTTCTGAACGCCATAATCATTTGCCAGTTCTCGACCTGATTTTTCAGTGCGTGAATAAACGGCTTCTAAGTTGATCCCATCTGTTGCTTGGATGGCGTCGAGGATCGAGCGGACGATAACACCGCTACCAATTGTGCCAACTTTCATTTGGTTCATTTTACTCACCTTAATCCTTTTTCATGTGTGATTTTGCGACTTCGGTCGCAGCTTCGAGAATTTCAAGCACCGTGGTGACTTGCTCATCGGGGATGCATTTTTCTGTACCGTGTTCGATCGCTTCAACGAGACTGTCGTAAATGCGTTCATAGTGTGCATAGCCCACTGGGACGGCTTCGGTTTCGATTTGACCTTCAGCAGTAAGGTAAGTAAGTGTGCCCCACCGTTCTTGTGGAGCAATACCTGTTTTAATCTGGTGGCGACCGAGCACTTTCGCTTTTGAGGATCCGTGCAAAGCCGGGGGCAGGGTAAAACTGCCGCGTGTCCCGTGGACCGTGAAGCGTGGATAATCAATCAGGACGCACATATTGCAGTTAACGGTTGCCTTCATATTGCCGTAATGAAAATCAAGATCGTAGTAATCATCCCCAACACCGGGATGGTGGATGCTACGGACGTCGTAATGCATCTGATCGGGAGTGCCGAATAAGCTAATAACTTGATCGATCGTATGTACAGCTAGATTATAAAGTGTCCCAAGGTGTGGATACCAGCCGTTTGTTTTGAAATAATCATAATGACTTTCTAGCTTGACGAGTTCGCCGAGTTTGCCACTAGCGATCACTTCTTTTACAGCCAGCAAATCGGCATCAAAACGCCGGTTTTGGTTCGGCATGCAAACCAAACCTGTTGCACGCGCCAGATCAAAAACGTCACGGGCTTCAGCCGCTGTTGCTGAAAAAGGCTTTTCAACGAGTGTGTGTTTGCCGTGATTGAGGGCTTCTGTGGCATACCAGGTGTGATATTTGTCAGGCGCGCCGATGACGACGAGATTGACTGCTAAATCATTCCAAATTAAGTTGAGATCTGAAGTAAAAATAATTTCCGGATAGAAGGGCTCGTATGCCGCATTCTGGGCAATATCCGCTTCGCGTCGATAAACGTATTTGACGGTGACATTCGTCTTATCTTCGACATAAGGAATGTGATATTCGCGGATACTGACTCCGAATCCGATATATGCGACTGTTAACATGGTTTTGCCTCCGTAAGTGTTGTGTATTTTCGCCAGGCCATTGAAACGGCGCCAAGGACACCAGCCTGTACAGATTCAGCTGAATAGAAAATTTGCAGATTTTGTGAAGGGAAAGGTTTTCGACAATGAAAACGAATCCGCTCGTCCAAAAGGTCTTTAGGAAAATCCTGCATGGTCAAAACACCACCGCCAATGATTACAAATCCAGGGTTCAAAATATTTACTTCGGTTGCAATCACGCAAGCAATTTCATCAACGTAATCGATGATGACCGGTGATTCGCGATGCAAGGTGAAGATGGCTTGGATTTCAGTTTGCGGAAAATACTGCTGATTTATGGTTGTGAGGCGGCGCCCAGAGGCATAACATTCAGCGCAACCGAGATTGCCACAACCACAAATTTCAGTACTTCCAGCCCGCGGAATATGACCAATTTCGCCAGCGCAGCCATCGTAACCGACAAGTGGCAGGCCATCAATAAAAATTGCATTGCCAATTCCGGTACCAAAATAAATTCCAACACAGGCGCCAATCATGTCGAGTTGTCGACTTTGACTATCCCAGTCAAAGATGAGATTGACATCCCTTTCGAGAAAAACCGGAATATTTAAATTGCTTTCGAGTATATCTGCCATTGGAATATTATCCATGTCGAGAATATTCGGTGTCTGGAGAATAGTCCGGCGATCAGCACTCAATGTCGAAGGAAAACCAATCGCAATCGCCACCGTTTGGTGGGCCAGTTGATGTCGATTGATATAATTTTGAATAAAAATGGCCAAACAAAGCCCAACGTCTGGTGAGATCAGCACGTCCGCGCGCGCGGTTTTTTCGAAAAACGTCAGTTTTTGTCCGAATGCTTGGGTGCCAATCCGGATATTTGTACCACCGACATCAAGTCCAATAACGACGGATTGATTGAAAGAATTATTCATTTGGGCCCCCTTCAGACTTGTTGGCGGGTCGATTTTCGAACCACCAAACTGACGGGAACTACGACATGCTGCGATTCAAGCTTTTCGCCATTGATCATTTTGATAAGGGATTCAACCGCCGCACCTGACAGGGCCCCGATATCCTGACGAATTGTCGTCAAGGGCGGTTGAAAATAAGCAGCTAGGGGTGCATCGTCAAAGCCGGTTACTGAAACCTGTTCTGGAATAGTGATATTTAATTCGTGCAATCCAGTGATTACGCCCAGTGCGATGGTATCTGTCATGCATAAAACACCGTCTAAATTCGGTATGCTCGGGAAAATTCGAAGCATTTCATCGCGAGCCTGCAAAATGGATACCTCATGTAAATCAAAGGTCATGGCTTCATCACATGACAAGCCAGATTCAGCGAGTGCCTCCTGATAACCTATAAAACGTGCCTGTTGGTTCGTGTCCATGTCCCGTGAACAAAAGACCGCAATGTTGCGACATCCGCTTTCAATTAATTTTTGAGTTGCGAGATAGCCACCCGTGCGATTGTCTGATTCGATTAATACACGATCCGATGGTTCACAATAACTAGCAGGTCTTCGATCAAGATAAACTGCAGGAATATCTTGTGTGACCTTACATGTTTTTGTCCCTGAAATGAAGATTACACCACTGACTTGTTGCGCGATCAAAGTATCAATATGTTTCTTTTCGAGCTCAATTGATTCATTCGTATTGCATATAACCGTCGAATAGCCATGGGCGAAGAGCTTCTTCTCAAGCTCAAGTACGAGACCAGCAAAGTGAGAGTTAAGAATGTCTGGGACAATGATTCCGATAACATGGTTTTTGGAAGTTCGCAAACTTTTTGCGACAAAATTAGGGACATAGCCGGATTCTTCAATAACACGTCGGACACGCGCTTCCGTTTCACTCGAAAAACGGCCGTTCTGGTTGATTACCCGCGAGACCGTGGCTACGGATACACCAGACAGCTCAGCGATCTGTTTAATGTTCAAGGCATCATATTTTGACATGACATCACCTTCCGGAGTAAACGATTACTCAAATCGTATTCCTTAATCACATTTTTGTCAAACGAGCAGAATGTGTTAAATTAAAAACATCTCGCTCACTTATGTCATTAATAAATCAATCGACTGTTCACAACTAGAAAGGATTTTCATGAAAAAGAAAATTCCTTTGTCCAAGTTTGACATGGCGAAGTTGCCGGTTCGGACGCGGTGGTATTTGCGTCCATTGACGTGGCTACTGAGTTTTCCGGAGGTTTGGGCGCGGCGCTTGACGATCAATCATCAAGGCGTAGCGCTTCTTAAACCACCATATCTGCTTCTTTGCACGCATATGTCCTTTGTTGATTTCAAAGTCACAACCGCGGCGATTTTTCCACATCCGGCCAATTATGTTGTTGCGATTGATGGCTTCATCGGCAGAGAATGGCTCCTGCGCAATGCAGGAGGGATTTTGAAGCGCAAATTTACGCATGATCTGACAATGATCAAGCATATCAAGCGGGTCACGGACCAGGGCGGGATTGTCGCACTTTATCCGGAAGCGCGTTACTCACTGATCGGAACGACTGCAGTCTTGCCCGATTCGCTAGGTAAAATTGTCCGACTTCTGGGTGTGCCAGTAGTCACCTTGCGGATGCATGGTGACTACCTGATTTCGCCATGCTGGAATTTAGCCAAACGTAACGTGCCGCTGACAGCTGACTTGACACAGATCATTTCGGCTTCAGAAGCGAAGTCGTTAGCACTCGACGAAATGAACGAGCGCATTCGCAAATCTTTCGATTATGATGAATACCGCTGGCAACAAGAACAGCGGATTCGAATCGATTATGCCAATAATGCACAAGGGCTGCATAAGGTGTTATACCAGTGCCCATCTTGCAAGATGGAGCAGACGATGGATTCTGCTGGGAACAGCCTGTGGTGTACGCATTGCGGTAAGCAATGGACGCTTTCGCCGTATGGTGAATTGGCTGCAGTTGCAGGTGAAACGGAATTTAGTCATCCGCCTGATTGGTATGAATTCCAACGTCGTGAAGTGCGCCGGCAAATTGAATTGGGTCAATACGAAATTTCCGACGAGGTGGATATCGATATACTGCCAAATGCCCGTGGCTATGTAAATCTTGGCCGTGGCAAATTGACCCACAATCTGAGTGGATTTACCCTCGAAGCGAACTTTGAAGATGGACCACTCAACCTGCAAAAATCGCCAGCAAGCATGTATTCCTGCCATATTGAATATAACTATGATCGCCGTGGTGATTGCATCGATCTCTCGACACTCAGTGACACGTACTATATTTATCCCTTAAATCAACGCAATTGCGTGACCAAAATTGCCCTTGCGACCGAAGAATTGTTTGCTTATCTAGTGCCAGGTATCAAGAAGGAGGCTAAACCATGAAAACCGAGAAAATTAAAATCTGGGGCGATCAAGATGAAGCTTATTTACAAGCCTATTTGCTGCATGATTCAAAAGAGTTCAATCAGCAAAAAAAGCGTCCTGCCGTGATCATCTGTCCCGGTGGCGCCTACCTAGGTACATCAGATCGCGAAGCTGAGCCAGTTGCCCTGCGCTTTGCCGCGCAAGGGTATCAAACCTTTGTCCTGCGTTATCGCACCTATTTCACGGAATTCAGCTCGAATTTTAATCCCAAGAATGAGATACCGGTCAACCCGCGTTCACTTTGGCCGAATCCTCTCTATGATTTAGCCAAGTCAATCAGCTTGATACGGCAACACGCCAATGAGTGGTTAGTCGATACCGATCATATTGCGATCTGTGGCTTTTCAGCCGGAGGCAATCTCGTTGGTCACTTAGCAACTCATTGGCATGATCCGGAACTTGCTGCTCAAATCGGAGTTGAAAGCAACATGCTTAAGCCCAACGCGGTCATCATGGGCTATCCAGTGCTCGATTATTTCACCATGGTTCAAATCAATGCAGAGCGAAATATTCCGCTAAACAATCAAATTTGGCGGCTATCCAATACCGCCGTGTTTGGCGTTGCGGAGTTGTCAGCCGAACAATTAAACACGATCAGCCCAATTACAGCCGTATCGCAGCAAACGGCCCCGTGCTTTATTTGGCATACCGCAAGCGATGAGCTGGTCTACGTTGAAAACTCGCTCACTTTCGCGATGGCCCTATCCAAGCATAAGATTCCATACGCCATGCATATTTTCGAGTCTGGTCCACATGGCCTATCACTTGCCGATGATACATCAGCTGATAGTCCGGAATTGATCAACCCAGATGCGGCAGTTTGGTTTGACCTTGTTCTCACCTGGCTCAAAAAACACTAGCCTAATTCGCAGTTTGGCGCCAGATGCCACGGCGTTGTCTGGCACCAAAAAATTGTTTATCGTCTCAGACTAGTGAGATATTCGACTATTTTCGGATCGGTGTGTGAGAAGAAGAGGCTTTCGCCTAGATCGAGGGTCGCAATTTTTGCCAAATCATCGGGTGAGAGTTGAAAGTCAAAGACATCGATGTTTTGTTGCATGCGGGTTTTAGAGACTGTTTTTGGCAAGACGGAAATGCCTTTTTCGATGAGATAACGCAAGGCGACTTGTGCAGTTGACTTATTGTACTTATGACCGATTGCCTGCAAGATTTCATTGGTAAAAAGATCGTGTTTGCCTTCGGCAAAAGGTGCCCAGGCTTGCATGTGGACGGAATATTTATCCATGATTTCGTGTGCGTTATCTTGCTGATGGAATACATGAGCTTCAACTTGATTGACCGCTGGAACAACATTGTTGTATTTAATCAGATCAATCAAACGATCTGAATAAAAATTACTGACGCCGATCGCTTTTAATTTTCCTGCTTGGTAAAATGCTTCCATCGCGCGATAGGTACCGTAATAATCGTTAAAGGGCTGATGAATCAGAATGAGATCGAGATAATCCAGTTGCATTTTTCGCAGGGATTCTTCGATCGATTGTTTGGCGTGATCGTAACCAGCATTTGAAATCCAAATTTTTGTCGTGATAAAGAGTTCTTCACGTGGTACGCCGCACTTCTTGATCGCAAGACCGACTGCCTCTTCGTTGCCATAGCCTTGAGCAGTGTCAATCAAACGATAACCGACCTCAATCGCATCGAGTACGCATCGTTCGCATTCTGCTGGGTCAGCAATTTGGAAGACCCCGTAACCGAGAATTGGCATTTTGATGCCATTGTTCAATTCAATATACTGCATGATATTTCCTCCTGTTTTAAGCTGGTGTATGGCACCAGTTTTCCACCTTATCGTATGAAATTGGTCATGACTCAAGGCTCTTTTTCTGGCAAGCCATAGGTCGCTTGACCTAATGCGATGCTTTTGATGAGGAAGGCCATGTTTCGACCGAGTGTTCGCATGATTTGCATGCCTTCAAGATCGGATTTGACTTCCTCGGGCGAATTGCCGTGGACACTGTTCCAATATTGGCTCGCCGCCACTGGCATGCAAGAAATCGTGAAATATTTGTTGAGCTCATCAAACGTTGCTGATGCACCACCGCGACGGGCGGAGATGACCGAGGCCCCAACTTTCATAGTTTTGTCCCACGGTACGCTATAGAACAATCGGTCGATAAAAGAAACGAGCGTACCATTTGCCGAAGCGAAATACACTGGCGAGCCAATAATGATGCCGTCAGCTTTCTCAAATTTGGGGGCGACATCATTGACAATGTCATTAAATACGCATTGACCAGTTTGCTTGCATTTCCGACAGCCGATGCAACCGCGAATATCTTTGTGACCGATGTGAATAATTTCAATCTCAATGTCCGATGACTGTAGAACCTGTGCAACTTCGTTTAACGCTGTAAAAGTACAACCATGAGCATTTGGACTTCCGTTAATTAACAATACGTTCATTTGACCGTCCTACTTTGGTACCTGACACCAATTCCTTGTTCCCTTGTGTTCGCGTTTTATATCTATTACAATTCTATCGTAAACCCCTGTAGTAACTACAGGGCAATAGCATTCATCAATAAAGGAGCAATTTCATGTTGAAGATGAAGCAAGTTTGTGACGATCTAGATATTCCTTATGAGACGTTGCGCTTTTATTGTAATGAAGGGCTGGTACCCCATGTCAAAAGGGATGAAAATAATCATCGTTTATTCGATCAGCGCGACGTTGACTGGCTCAAGGGTGTTCAATGTCTTAGGGCTTGTGGCCTGAGTATTGGGGAACTCAAAGAATATCTCGACCTTTGCTTAGAAGGTCCTACATCTATACTGCAACGAAAAGCAATGCTTGCCGATAAAAAAATGCTCCTACTAAAAGAAATCGAAAGCATTCATGAGAGCATGTCTTATATTGACAACAAACAGGCATATTATGACCAAATTCTTGCAGGTGAAATCAGTTACTCGAGCAACTTAATTGTCATAGACAAGTAATGTAACGCGTTACAAACAACGCGCAACTATTGCGCTTACATGCCAAGGATTGCTGAGAAAAAAACCGACAGAATTGTTAGAATAATCGCTGATAAAACGCCTCCTGCAGCGACCGACAGAAACGAGGGCCAGAATCGAAAACCCAATACGGTTGCGACCATGCTGCCTGTCCAGAGTCCCGTACCAGGCAACGGGATGGCCACAAAAATAATTAAAGCTAACTCAGTGGACTTTTTGAAATGCTGCGCTTTATCTTGAATTTTGTTTTCGATAAAGGAATTAAGCTTAGCCAATTTGGCAATTTTTTTCATACCTTTAAAAAAGCCTTCAAAAAACAACAAGATAAACGGAACGGGAAGTAAAGATCCCAAAAATCCAAGGACCATGACAAGCCAAGGGTCCATTCCCCAGGCCAATATGCCGAGGGGAATGGTCGCACGCATTTCTGTGATGGGTATTGCAGAACCGATTAACAAAATCAATTCATAATTGCTATGTAGGGTATTTTCGAGAAATTGGATGATTGTATCCGCCATGTCGTGATCCTCTTGCTGATCCCCATTGGGTCGTTTAGTCGGTGGTGCACATTCACATGTGTTGAATGTCTATTTTACCTTATCTTTCATCGACCGACCAGTCGCTCAGGCTGTTCGGTTGCAATCTAACTTTTAGGTGTGATAAATTGGGTGCTAATAAAACCACGAAGGTTTTAATCCATAGTTGACCCTTAAAATCAAACTTTTAGATGACCCACGAAGGGCGTAGCGTTTAACTACCCTTTCGAGGGTCATTTTATTTTAAGGAGATCCTTTTTATGCATATGGCTGATGCCTTGATTTCACCGCTCGTTGGCGGGACAATGCTCGCAGCGACTGTGGGTATCGCATCCTTTTCCGTAAAAAAATTGCAAAACGAACTCGATGACAAAAAAGTGCCCTTAATGGGTGTGATGGGTGCGTTTATTTTTGCAACCCAGATGATCAATTTCACAATTCCTGTGACCGGTTCGAGCGGACATCTTGGCGGCGGTCTGCTGCTCGCGATCTTGCTCGGTCCGTATGCTGGATTTTTAACAATGGCCTCCGTTCTACTGATTCAAGCGCTGTTTTTTGGCGATGGAGGACTCTTAGCATACGGCGCAAATGTCTTTAATTTAGGCTTTTACACGAGTTTTATCGTTTATCCCCTTATTTATCGGAGCATGACCCGCAAGGGGTTAACAACGAAACGAATTTTTTTCGCATCGCTGACAGCTGCGATCATGGGTTTGCAGCTCGGCGCGTTGAGTGTTGTTTTTGAAACACTCTTTTCTGGCAAGACAGAATTGCCGTTCATCCCCTTTCTTTTGCTCATGCAACCGATCCATTTAGCGATCGGTGTCGTTGAAGGACTCGTCACATCAGCCGTCGTTACCTACGTCTGGAAAGTCCAGCCGGATATTGTTTTACGGCCAATGAGCGCCCCAATTATCGATGTCCATAAATTCAAAAAGCTACTGATTGCAATTTTGATTGTCACAACAATTTTGGCGGTTGGCTTGTCGTGGTTTGCTTCTACCGATCCAGACGGACTCGAATGGGCAATTGAGAAAACGACCGGCTCTTCAGGGCTTTCTATTGCGAATCGACTACATCTTATGCTCGCAACGGTACAGGAAAAAACGACATTTCTACCGGATTATAGCTTTAAGTCCGCGCCAGATGAATTAAACAGAGTGAGTGAAGAAAGCTGGCCAGCAGTCAATCTTGGTACAAGCGTATCAGGTCTCGTTGGTGGCGCGCTAACCTTAGCGTTAGTCATCATCACCGGTGTGGTGATTTCTTGGCTTAAAAGGCGAAAAAGGTCCGTCAAATAGAACATTCCTGTCGACAAAATGATGCTCGAACCGCATCGCGTGAGTTATCGCATGCAAACGCAAGCATTTGTTATACTAAAGAAAAAACGATGCAGGGCAGGCAAAAGATGTATATAGCAGTTGTTGACGGCCAAGGTGGCGGAATGGGCAAATCGATTGTCGAAAAATTACGACAGGTTTACGGTGCTGATATCCACATCTTAGCGCTCGGCACCAACTCACTGGCAACTGCGGCAATGATCAAGGCTGGTGCAAATCAAGGCGCTACTGGTGAATCTGCGATCGTACACAATGCGTATCAAGTTGATGTCATTATGGGGCCGATCGGTATTGTATGTGCATATGCTTTCCTCGGCGAACTCTCGCCTGCAATGGCCAAAGCGATTGCTGAAAGTAAAGCGCGCAAGATTCTTATTCCCTTAGATCGCTGTAATGTTCAAGTGGCAGGAATAAAAAGCAAACCACTCCCGCAATTGATTGATGACGCTGTTGCGATGATTTGATAGAAATAACCTGCTATGAGGGTTGACGCGGCATCTTGATTCAACTAGTATGTAACTAGTCAATGATAATTATTATCAATCATACAAGCTAAATGATAATAACAAGGAGATATATGGCACTTTCTGAAGCAAAAGTCGGTCGTCTCATGGAAATCGCTCAGGTCAATGGGCCAGAAAAGATCCGCAAATTCCTGATGACACTCGGTTGTTTTGAAGGCGAGAACATCACATTGATCTCGGTCTTAGCTGGCAACTACATCGTTGCAGTTAAGGATAGCCGTTATGCGATCGATCGCAAGATGGCCCAAGCGATCCTATTGGTCTAAGAACAGATTTGATCGAATGAACGCAAGCAGCATGTCTGCTTTTTTTCATCCGATCGAATGATAACAATTATCATTTAAAGTGATGGGTTTTCGTTCGAAAAGGAGTCGATATGATTAAAATTGCACTGGCGGGAAACCCGAATTCGGGCAAAACAACGCTGTTTAATGCGATAACTGGTAAAACTGAATATGTTGGCAACTGGCCTGGCGTTACGGTCGAAAAAAAAGAAGCCAATTTAAAACGCGAATTCAAGTCATACTCGTTAACCGGGGAAGGACATGGTCATGGCCATGGCAGTCAGCATGACCATGGCAGTCAGCATGGGCACGGTCATGTTCACGGACATCACCATGGAGCCGGCGAACGTAAGCATCAGGTACGCGTTGTCGATTTGCCTGGAGCTTATTCGCTCGCGCCATACACCAGCGAAGAAGCAATTGCCCGCGATTTTGTCACGGGAGAATCACCCGATGTGTTGATCAATATTATTGATGCATCGAGTTTAGAACGAAGTCTGTTCTTTACGACTCAATTGCTCGAACTCAATATCCCGCTCGTCATTGCTTTGAATAAGCAAGATTTAGTCAAGCGCAAAGGCAATGTGATAGATACCGAGCGCTTAGCCGCGTTGCTGCAATGCAGCATTGTTGAAGTTGTCGCCAATACCGGTGAGGGATTGAAAACATTGACGGCTGCAGCGATCACCAGCGCCGGGCGCAAAACCCAACCGGCACCAGAATTTGCAGGTCGTGGCTCGCTGACCGAAGACCTTGACCGCCAGAGTTATGTGCGTCAATTGACAGACGCTGTGTTGAAACGCGGGCGAAATGCAAATGAACTAACAGTCTCGGATCGTGTCGATCGCATCGTTGCCCATACAGTATTCGGCTTGCCGATTTTTGGCCTGATCATGTGGGCGATCTATGCCCTCTCGATCAATGGCTTAGGGGGCTGGGCCTCAGGGTATTTAAATGACGTCTTATTTGCAAAGATCATTCCCAACGCGGTAAACGGATTCTTTGAACGTATTGGCGTCCACCCGCTCCTGCAATCCTTGATTGTTGACGGGGCTATCGGCGGAGTTGGCGCTGTTTTGGGCTTTTTGCCTCTCATCATGGTTTTGTTTTTCCTACTTGCATTGCTCGAAGATAGCGGCTACATGGCCCGTGTTGCGGTTGTCATGGATCGTTACTTCAAGCGAATCGGGCTGTCTGGAAAGTCGATGATCCCGATGATTGTCGGCACGGGTTGCTCAATTCCCGGGATCATGGCCTCGCGGACTATTGAAGATGAGAATGAGCGCAAAGTCACGATTATTTTGACGCCGTTTGTCCCTTGTGGGGCAAAGCTCCCGATTATCGCCTTGTTTAGTGCGGTGTTCTTTCCGGGACAGACATGGGTTTTTCCAAGTATGTACGTGATTGCCGGTGCGCTGATTATCATGGGTGGACTTTTGCTGAAAAATATCTTTCCCTTTCAAAGTTCCTCCACATTTATTATCGAATTGCCCGAATATCGTCTGCCGAGCCTCAAGCACGCTTTGAGTCAGATGTATCGACAGGCTAAAGCGTTTATTATTAAAGCCTCGACGATCATTCTCGTCATGAACACGCTCGTCTGGTTTATGCAAACGTATAGTTGGTCATTGCATGTGGTAGAAGATCCTAGCGCGAGTGTGCTCGCAACAATCGGGAGTATAATCGCGCCGCTGCTTATTCCACTAGGTTTTGCCGGCTGGCAAGCAGCAGCTGCGACATTGACCGGATTCATTGCAAAGGAAAATGTTGTCTCAACTTTTGCCATTGTGTTATCGGCATCGGACGACGCATTGATGTCAACCGCTAGCCCTTTAGTGAATTTGTTCACACCGGTCGCAGCCTTCGCATACTTGATTTTCAACTTATTCACCCCGCCCTGCTTTGCTGCGATCGGCGCCATGAACGCTGAAATTGGTGGACGCAAATGGCTCGCTCGTGCAATTTTCTTCCAATTGACAGTGGGATATACCTTGGCCATGCTAATCACACAGCTAGGGACACTGATTCTTTATGGTCATCTGGCCGCTGGGGCGATTCCTGCTGCCGTAATTTTCATCAGCATCATCGCGGTAGGCATCTATCTGATCCGCAAAAATCGCAATCAATCTCTTCCAGGAGGACAATAACATGCTCGCAACAATCATTACAGGGGTACTTTTTGCCGCACTCGTCGCCTACGGCCTTTATCGAACAATTGTCAGTTCCAAAAACAATTCCTGTGCAGGGTGCTCCGGCGGCTGCTCAGTTCAGCAGCAAAAAAACTGTAAACACTGAAAGGAAAGCGCATGACGGATTTTAAAGAGAAGCTTAACGATCAAAGCTATAAATTGACCGGCCAGCGCCAAGCAGTTCTGGACATTTTGACATTGCATCATGAAGAACATCTGAGTGCTGATCAGATCCATAAATTATTAGAAGAACAAAAAGGCGGCGTTGGTATTGCAACCGTCTATCGAACTTTACAATTATTAGAAAAGCTGAAGTTGATCAGTCGAATCTACCTTGATGACGGTTGCACGCGATACCAGATCCACCTCGAAACCGAAAAGCATGAACATCACCACTTGATTTGCAATCGGTGTGGTCATGTTGAGGACTTTCAAGACGATCTTCTCGACCCTTTAGAGCAGCAGGTTTTTGAGCAATACGGATTTCGAGTTTTCGATCACCGGGTCAAGTTTTATGGAATCTGCCGCACCTGTTTGAACGTGCAGGTGAACTAAGCGGCTGAACTCTGTTACAATGGTCACTGATTTCATTCCATTTTAATAAATCAGGGGATCATCAGATGAGTTTATTGAACGTAGAACGACTTAGTCATGGCTTTGGCGACCGAGCCATTTTTGAAGATATCTCATTTCGCTTATTGAAAGGCGAACATGTTGGCCTGTTTGGCGCGAATGGCGAGGGTAAATCGACCTTCATGAACATCGTCACCGGCCATATGGAGCCCGATGAGGGAACTATTCAATGGGGGACAGGGGTAGAAGCTGGTTACCTAGACCAACATTCAAAACTCAAACCAGGCCTTTCAATTCGCGATGTTTTAAAGCAGGCGTTTGATCATCTCAATGCCAAGGAAGCTCGTCTTGAAGAAATCTATGTGTTGTTAGGCGAAGCGGATGAAACTGCGATGCATGTACTGATGGAAGAAATGGGTGAATTGCAGACCCAGATCGAACACAGTGACTTTTTTCTCATGGACTCCAAAATTGAAGAAACTGCGGACGCTTTAGGCCTGTTAGACTTTGGTCTTGAGACCGATGTTTCAGCGCTCAGCGGTGGCCAGCGCAGCAAAGTCTTATTGGGCAAACTATTGCTCGAAAAGCCGGATATCTTGCTTCTAGATGAACCGACCAACTATCTTGACGTTGAACATATTGACTGGCTCAAACAGTACCTGCTCAATTATGAAAACGCTTTTATTTTGATCTCCCACGATGTGGCCTTTATGAATAGCGTCATCAATGTGGTATATCATGTTAGCAATTGTCGCCTCGACCGCTATGTTGGTGATTATGATCATTTTCTCGAAGTGTATGATATGCAGAAGGCTCAGCGCGAAGACGCTTATGAGCGCCAACAGAAAGAAATCGCCAACCTGAAAGATTTTGTCGCGCGCAACAAAGCCCGCGTATCGACGCGTAATATGGCAATGAGTCGGCAGAAGAAAATCGACAAAATGGATGTGATCGAGCTCGATAAAGAGAAGCCGGTTCCGATTTTTTCATTTCAAATGGATCGCACGCCAGGTCGAATCATCTTTGAAGCAAAAAATTTAGTCATCGGCTACGATGAGCCCTTGAGCCGGCCACTGGATTTACGACTTGAACGTGGCCAGAAGATCTCACTCGTCGGGGCAAACGGGATTGGTAAAACTACCTTGCTGAAGAGTTTGCTTGGGATCATCTCTGCGATTTCCGGTGAACACCAGCAAGGGGAGCACTTGTCGATTGGCTATTTCGCGCAGGAAAGCGTGGCAGACACCTCGATGACCTGTTTGCAATCACTAGGCCATGATTTTCCCGCGTTGAGTATTGCTGAATTGCGTTCCGCCTTGGCCCGTTGCGGATTGACCAATAAACATATCGATAGTAAGGTTGCTGTTTTGAGCGGGGGCGAACAAGCGAAACTGCGCCTCAGCAAGCTAATGAATCGCAAGCATAATGTGTTGGTTCTTGACGAACCGACCAACCACTTAGACGTCATTGCCAAGGACGTCTTGAAGACCGCACTGCAGCATTATTCAGGCACGATTTTGATGGTCAGCCATGAGCCCGAATTCTATCAGGATATAGTCACTGGAACATGGGATGCCCGTGAATGGGCGCTCAAACTCTAATCTCAGCAGGGGAGCCTTTATCATGAAAATGACCAAGCGCCAAGGGGTCACGCCGCGTTCGAGTCGCTTCAAAAACACGATGCAATTCATCAAATTCACGCTTTTTTCTGCTACGGCGGGGATCATTCAAGTGGCGAGTTTTTCGCTGCTTAATGAACTGGCCCACTTGCCTTATTGGCCAGCCTATTTGATTGCCTTGATCCTGTCAGTCGTCTACAACTTCACCATCAATCGCCGTTTAACCTTTCGCTCGACCACGCATTACTCGCGTGCCATGCTCAAAGTTTTTGGCTATTACCTCGTGTTTACACCGCTTTCGACGTGGTGGGGCGACCGCCTGACGACGATTGGCTGGAATGAATACATTGTGCTAATTGGCACGATGCTGATCAATTTCATTACGGAATATCTGTTCTCGCGCTATGTCGTCTTTCGTGGCAGCATCGACAGCATTGACAACACGGACAGCATCGACACGGCGGCCAACGTTACAGGAACAAGCAATCCCAACATTGTCAGCTAAACAGACTAAGTTCCCGCTTATTTGAAGCAAGCCAGGAGTTTGCATGGAAACTGTTCAATTAATCAAGGCCTTTAGCCAAATTCAGCCGTTTGCTCAGCTCGAAGCAGCTGTTATTCAACGCTTATACGCGGAATTGTTGATCCATTGGCATACCTTGGAAAAGGGTCAAGTGCTCCACATGCAAAATGAAATATGCGATCACTTGGATGTGATTATCGAAGGTCAAATTGCCATTCAAAATATCGATGCCGATGGTAATTTGCTAACAATCCAGGTCTTTTCCGATCGTGATCTCTTAGGTGCCAATTTAATATTTTCGAGTCGCAACCGTTACCCCATGCTGGCGACCGCCCAGCAAAAATCAATCGTAGCGCATGTCCCGCGACAATTGATCCTCGACTTGTGCCGTCAAAACGAAGCCTTTATGACTTCGCTGTTGCAATCGATTTCCGACCGTAGCATCTTGTTAACCGATAAAATTCAATCCATTGCTTTAAAAAGTATTCGCAAGTCACTGATAGAATTCCTTCAATATGAAAGCGCGATTCAGAATAGCCGCCAAGTCAAACTTTCAATGAGTAAGAAAGATCTCGCCGAACGATTTGGTGTTGAACGAACGTCGTTGAGCCGCGAACTCGACAAAATGCGCAGAGATGGTTTAGTCGTTTTTGACGCACGATCGATCACGCTGCTTGAAAGCGTTCAATAATTTTACGCAAAACAGGAAGTCAATTTTATTTAATAGTTACCACGGAAACACTAAGGGGTCTTCAAACACCAGTATGCTGTTGCTATTACGCTACGGAGGTTGTCATGGATATCTTTACTTTAGGGTTTTTGATCGTATCGGTTATATTAGCAACAATTGCGCTGATTCGCGACCGCCAAAAAACAGTTGCAGCGATGAGAAAATCAAAAGGCATGATGGGCAATATGCTCGGTGAAATCATCGCCATTATTTTTCTAATCGGACTCGTGCTGACCTTTATCCCGCCGGCAACAATCAGCGATGTACTGGGCTCATCCAATGTCCAACTATCAACCGTGCTGGCGGCTTTGGCCGGGAGCATCACCCTGATCCCCGCATTTGTGGCTTTTCCCCTTGTTGGCTCCCTAGTCGATGCTGGGGCGAGCATTATTCCATCCGTCGCATTTTTAACCACGCTCACCATGGTCGGTGTTGTCACCTTCCCACTGGAGAAAAAGGAATTTGGTTTAAAATTTGCGGTATCACGCAACCTGCTAAGCTTTGTCTTTGCCTTGCTGATCGCACTGGGAATGGGGGTCATTTTATGACAACAGTCGGAAATCTCATCAAAAAAAATAAACTCATGGTGATTGTCGCGCTCATCTATCTCGCACTCTTAGCGGTAAGTCCCGACAAGGCAACGTCTTCCTTCAACAACAGTATCTACTATCTTAAGGAAATGCTCCAAGTATTACCGATCATCTTTCTGTTAACGGTGGTTATTGAAGCGTGGATTCCCAAGGAATTGATCATTCGTCACTTTGGTGAAAAATCTGGTTGGATGGGCAATCTTTTATCCCTCTTGCTCGGCAGCCTCTCGGCTGGCCCAATTTACGCTGCATTTCCAATCAGCAAAGCCCTGCTCGGCAAAGGTGCGAGCATTTCCAACGTCGTGATTATTTTAAGTGCCTGGGCGGTCATCAAATTTCCAATGTTGGCTAACGAAGCCAAATTTCTCGGTGTTGAATTTATGGCGGCCCGGTGGGTCTTAACCGTCCTCGCGATTCTTTTAATGGCTTGGCTAGTCGGTAAATTCGTTAAAAAGTCAGATTTACCGGCGCCAGAAAAAACGGACAGTTTGGTTGTCATACGCCAGGATTACTGTATTGGCTGCGGTATTTGTGCCAAAATGATGCCGATGGTTTATGAAATGCAAGAAAACAAGGCCGTGGTTCGCGCAGATGCGCCCACGTTGATGCCTCCTGAAAAAATCAGGCAAACCGTCCAAAAATGTCCGACAAAAGCGATCACATACACGGGCAAGGAAAAATAATTTACTCGTAAGAAAAAATAAACTTACTCGTGATGAACCTTGTGGCTATGCTTGGACTTTTGCAAGTGTCCATGCGTCGCCATAAAGGCTAAATAAACCAAGGTGCTGAGCACAATGATACCAACACCCGATGGAATGTTGATGTAGTAAGAGATCGTCAGACCGATTATGCTGAACAAAAAGGCAAAGAGTATCGAGAACAAAATGACTTTGCGAATCGACTGAAACAGTATTTTGGAAATCGAGACGGGTATCGTCATCAGTGAGATGGTCAGCGTGATGCCGACTGTTTTGATCAAAACCATGATGCCGATTGGCAAAATCAAATAGACGATATTTTGCAAAAATCCGGTGCGGACCCCGCGGGCTGCCGCATATTCTTCATCGAATAAATAAAGCGTAAGGTGATTGTAGTAAAGCACAAAAACCGCGACAATCAGAACCGTGATGATCGCCATGTAAATCAAGTAATCATTTTTGATCGCTAGAATATTGCCAAATAAATAACTCGTCATATCTGGCATATAGCCAGGGGCGAGAGAGATGAAAAGAATGCCTAAGGCCATACCGAATGACCATAGAATGCCCGTCATGGTGTCGGCTTTCATCTTTGATTTTTCAGGCATTTTGCTAATAAGAAGCGACGAGCCAATTGCAAAGGCCAGGCCGGTGATAATCGGCTCAATACCGATGAGATAGCCAAGGCCGATCCCGCCAAATGAGGCATGGGCAATCCCGCCGGACATGCTGATGAGTTTTTTCTCAATCGCAATCGTGCCGATAATCCCGACGACGATACTGGTTAAGAGTGCGGCTAAAAAGGCATTGCGCATGAAGTTATATTCAAGAATTGCTGCGATCATCGAATCAACCCATCTTTCAATTGTTCTTTCAAGTCTTGGGGCTTGAGGTACTCTGTAACGGTGCCTCGGACGTACAATGCCCGATCTGCGATATCGAGCATCTCGTTGATGTGATGGCTCGCCATGATGATCGTTTTTTCGGATTTGAGACGATTCAACACAGTGTATAACTCGTGCGTTGCATCAATATCGAGGTTGGCGTCCGGTTCGTCGAGGGCGATAATATCCGCATCAGCAGCCAGAGCTCGGGCAATAATCACGCGCCGTAATTGGCCGCCAGATAACTGGCCGATCCCGCGCTTTTCAAGTCCACTTAAGTTGACTTTTTCGATGGCATCGAAAGCTTTTTGCTTTTGGTCAACCGTATAATGTGCTAAGGGTGCGATTTTGACCCCCAAAGTGCCCATTAGAACAGCTTCCCAGACAGTGAGTGGAAAGGCTGTTTCGAACGACGGTGTCTGGGGCACGTAGGCGATTGTGCGCTCGCAGTGAATATGGCCAGACTCAGGATGCAAAAGCCCCGTCAACAGTTTGAGCAAGGTGCTCTTGCCACCACCGTTCGGTCCGACGAGCGCCGTTAAAGTTTTTTCTTGAATGGAAAAATTGACTTCGCCCAAGGCACAGACTTGAGCATAGCAAAATCGAATATCTGAGAACGTAATGAGATTATGCATGATCAGCTAGCGTGTCCTTTCGGGAGCTCATTCTACATCGATTAGCGCTTGGGCAATTTGGCGCAGGGATTCGATATAGTCAGGCGACAGCGGGGCGACTTTCAAAACAGTGCCACCCATTTCAGCGGCGACGGTCTGAGCTTGTTGGTCATCAAACTCTGCCTGATAAAAAACGGTTTTGATCTGGTTGGCCTTGGCATAATCGATTACACTTTGAAGCTCGGTAGCCGTTGCTTGTTTGCCGGCAATTTCGATCGCGACCATATTTAGGCCATAATCTGCGGCGAAATAGGCATATGATCCATGATAAATCAAAAAGGAGCGTTGTTCGAGTGTGGCCAATTGCTTTTGCAAATCAGAATCGAGTTCAGTTAATTCAGCGATATAGGCTGCGGCATTTTGCTGATAGGTTTGACGATTTGCTTCATCAAGCAAAGCTAACTCATCAGCAATACGTTGAACCATGACAATGACGCGTTTAGGGGAGAGCCACACATGGGGATCTTCACTGCCCGCTTCGTGTACGTGATCTGCTTCGACTGTGACAGGCTCTGCAGCATGTGCTTCATTCGAGTATTGTTCATCGTGTGATTCTGCAACTAATACAGGCGCATAGACCGCCTCGGCTGCAAGTCGCAAATCGACAACCTTCAAGTCCTGGTTAAAATCGCCGAGCTTGGGCAAAATGTACGCAGTTTCGGTTGGCATACTCAACGTGAAATAGATGGCAGCCTTCTCTAAGGCTTGCATGTCCAAAACACTGGTTTGGTAATTTTCGGGACTATTACCGGGTGGGATCATGGTGGTAATTGAAACCAGATCGCCACCAACTTTTTCGACAAATGTGGCTTGGGGAACAATGCCTACCGCAACATTGATCCTCGTTGACGTATCAACAGGCTGTTGCGTACATCCGGTAAAGAGAAAAAGCGCCATGGCGCTGATGATTAAAAGTAAAAGTGGCTTTCTCATAAAACAAACTCCTTATTGCAATTCTCTTGCAATAAGGAGCCTATCACGGTGACGAATGCTTGTCAATTTTTTGGCACGCTTCACAGAGACCATAAATTTCAACTTTATGATGAGTTTCTTGAAAATTGTATTGGTTTGCAACGTCTTGCCACAAATCAGGGTGGCAAGGAATACTGACGATCTGGCCACAACCCGTGCAGATGAGGTGATGGTGGTGGTGGTCACTGTGGCGCAAAACATAACCCGTATGGCCTTTGTCAGTGCTTGCCGACTCCACGAGACCATTTTTTTCGAGATTCTGGACAGCTCGATAAATAGTGGTCTGATCAATCTGTACGCCCAAAGGAATCAAGGCACTCAAATCCGCAATCGAGAGAAATCGATCGTGATGCTCGATAAAAAGATCGATCAAGATCTTTTTATGCGAAGTCATTCGGCACCCTTTGAGGCGTAACATCTGGTAAATCTGCGATTTCTGATCCATGTGTTTCATTATTAGGGGTCGCGGTAGTCTGAGTCAAGGCAGTAATTGACATATGCCCGATAAAAGGAATAGAATGGTTATGGACAAATGTCATTAATACATACACATAGAGGGGGGCTCACCGATGAAAGTGGCAATTTCGAGCTTAGGGCAAACCTTGTCTTCTGAAATGGACCCGCGCTTTGGTCGCGCCGAATTATTTCTGATCGTAGACACGGACACACTTGAATACTCAGTTCTCGATAATACTGCCTATCAAGCGACTGGTGGTGCAGGAATCGCCGCGGCACAGGCTGTCATCGGAATGAAGGTCGCGGCCGTGATTACGGGGCAGCTCGGGCCAAATGCGCTAAACGTGCTGAGTCGTGAAGGCTTAGACCTGTATCAGGGTCAAGCCAAATCCGTTCAAGAAAACATCGAATTACTTAACCAAGGTAAGCTTGTGCGGATTGCCCAAAGTGGCCCAAGTCATCAGGGTATGGGTGGAGAAGGTCATCACGGAGGTCATGCGTGATCATTGCGGTCCTGAGTGGCAAAGGTGGAACCGGCAAAACAACAGTAGCTGTCAGTTTGGCCAGTGTAATCACGAACAGTCAGTACATCGACTGTGACGTTGAAGAGCCAAATGGTTTTATCTTTATGAAGCCACTGATTGAACGCACTGACGTGGTTGTGGTCAAAGTGCCTGACATTGATCCTAGTCGCTGCACCTTGTGTGGCGACTGCGCTAGAATTTGCCAATTCCATGCGCTCGCCGCGACAAAATCAGGGATTTTAACCTTTCCGGATCTCTGCCATCACTGCGGAGCCTGTACGCTCGTCTGCCGAGCAGATGCGATTCGTGAAGTACCTCGCCGAATCGGTGTCATTGAAGCCGATGCTCAAGATCGGATGATCCAGGGTAAACTTGACGTTGGCCAACCGGTGGGTATTCCAATTATTACTGCTCTCAAAAAGCGGATTCAACCCCAAGCAACGTCGATCGTCGATTGTTCACCCGGTTCGTCTTGCGCCGTTGTACGCTCACTTGAAGGATCAGACTACGCTTTGCTAGTCACAGAACCGACACCTTTTGGTCTACATGATCTCAAAATTACGGTTGAACTAGTACGCAAAATGCAAATCCCGGCAGGCGTTGTACTGAACAAAGCGGGCGCGGATAATTCCCTGATTGAGGCTTATTGTCAGAACGTTCAACTGCCCATTTTGATGCAGATCCCGTTCAGTCGTACCCTCGCCGAAGCATATTCAAATGGAAGACTACCGATACATTCAGGATCGCGTTGGATTACCCGATTTGAAGAACTTTTTCAGAACATTTTAGAGAGCTTCACAGGTACCCCATTATGAAGCAAGTTGTTTTTATCAGTGGCAAAGGTGGAACCGGCAAAAGTACGATCGTCACATCGCTGAGTTTGTTGGTTCAAAATAAATTACTTGCTGATTGCGATGTAGAGGCCCCCAACTTGCACCTCTTGATTAAAGGTCAGGTTATCGAAAAGAAAGATTATTCGGGTGCACAAATTGCTCACATCGACTTAAATCGATGTATCAGCTGCGATCAATGCCGCCAAGTCTGCCGTTTTGATGCCATTTCTCAAGATTATGTTGTACAAAATCTTTCTTGTGAAGGTTGTGCTGCGTGTACCGTCGTTTGCCCGCAAGCTGCGATTAGTCTATCGCCCGTCAAAACAGGCGAAACCTTCGTCACGCACACTGAACGCGGCACTTTCGCCCATGCACGACTCGAAATTGGCGCCGAAGGTTCAGGCAAACTGGTGACCGAAGTTCGCAAGTGTCTCATTCCTCAAAAAAAACAAGAAGATTGGTTCTTGATTGACGGTTCACCAGGAATCGGCTGTGTTGTGATCGCATCTATCACAGGGACTGACGCGGTCGTCGTCGTTGCTGAACCGACCCCCACAGGTCGTCATGATTTGAACCGTGTTTTAGCTGTTGCGGCCCATTTTCGCATCAAGGCGTTTGTCTGCATCAACAAATTCGATCTCAATTTGGATGTGACACAAGAAATTGCAACAGACTGCATGCAACAAAACATACCGGTAATCGGTAAAATCCCCTTCGACCCTGCAATCGTCACGGCCTTGCAGAATAACCAAACACCCGTTGAGGCTCACATCGAAGCTGTTGTAAAACCCATTCGCGCCATGTGGGAGCAACTCGTCATGCTTCTCAATTAATAACCCAAATAGGATTTACCTAAGAATAAAATAGGAGGAATTAACCATGAGAAAGATCGCCATTGCATCGGAGGGACAATCTGTCTGTGACCATTTTGGCCACTGCGAAGGATTTACCATCTACACAACACAGTCGGGTGAAATAACCGGGCAGGACTATTTGCCAAATCCAGGACATGTCCCTGGATTATTGCCAAAACTCCTCAATGAATACGGCATTGATGTCATCATTGCGGGCGGGATGGGCGCAGGCGCAATTAATATTTTCAATGATAAAAATATTGCCGTCATCACGGGCGCACGCGGCCTGCTCGACCAGACCATCGATCGTTATCTGACCGGCAGTTTGCTCTCAACAGGATCGATTTGTCATGAACACCAACATGCCGGCGACTGTAACGGCCACTAATATTTAGCTATAAATCGGAATTATCAGTATTATTCTGCCAGTAAATTTTGGTAAAATCTATTTAAGCCCTTCAAACAACATTATTTAAGGAGTGTAACGGTATGACGATTGAAGAAATGAAAAAAGAATTAGTCGAATATGGTAAGTCTGCCGGGTTTAGCAATTACGAAGCTGAGTTAAGTGCGATGGATGACGAAGCCATCAAAAAAGTCTACGCCAACACCTTTACTGTCAATAGCTAATAGTTATCCTTAAAAATACATCAGATGATAAAAGCCCCGCAAATGCTGCAGGGCTTTTATTTTGAAATTCATATATGTGGGTCTATTCGTGTAAGTGGGGCTATTCGTGGCAATCACAATGATGTTCAACCGGATGATAGTGCATCGCATGTTGGTAAATTGCTTTGAGGTCATCAGCGTTTAAGGGTTTGATGTTGTTATCGAGTCCGCCACGCATAGTAGCTAGCGTGTCCGTGACTAACCTGTCTAAATCGGCCTCAGAAACACCTAAATCGAGGATCGAAAGCGGCATCCCAAGTACTTTTAGAATGTGGTGTAGAAGCTGTCCGACTCGGGCAGCTTTATCATCGTCAGAAAGTTCAAAATCATGGTCATGGAGACCCAGGATTTCGGCAAGTTGGGCGTACTTAGGGATATTGGCTGTTTGGTTATAGTCAAAATAAGCGGGACCGACTGCTGCTAGAGATTTTGCATGCGTGGCATTGAAGTGACCACTGATCGGATGCGCCAAACTGTGAATGCCGACTGTACCAGCAAGATCAATTGCCCATCCCGCTAAGGTGTTTGCCCAAGCCATCTGCGTGCGCGCTTCGAGATTTTGCCCATTACCAGCAGCCTTTTGAATATTGTCGAGCACGAGGTCCATGGCCTGCTCAGCGAGCATATCAGAGAACCGTGTGGCACCTTTTGAAACAAAAGATTCCATGGCGTGGAACAGGACATCGACACCGGTGTCGAGCGTCGAAGCCGTAGGCAAACTGAGCATTAATTCCGGGTCGACAATCGACACCGTCGGGTAAGAACAGGCATAGCCAAACCCAGGCTTTTCATGGGTTGTGTCATTGGTGATGACAAAATAGCGGTTAATTTCCGTGCCAGTTCCTGCCGTCGTTGTAATCGCCACGATCGGCAATGCCTGCTGTGGAATGATAAGAGACAACGGGCCACCTGGCTGATAGTCAGTGATGACGCCAGGATTGACGGCCATCACAGCAATAGCTTTGGCAGCATCGATTGCACTACCACCGCCAAGTCCAATCACAAAATCGCAGCTCGATTCGATGGTTAATCTTGCGCCGGCAGTAACCGTTGAGGCTAAAGGGTTTGGGGTGACTTGGTCAAAAATGACGACATCAATCATGGAGTCCGTCAATAGACGGATAACCCGGTCTTGCGCGCCACTCGTTTTCGCACTTGACCGACCAGTGACCAACAAGGCCTTTTTCCCAAGATGACTGACTTTATTGGCTAGTAGGTTCAATGTTCCTGCACCAAATTCTAAATCGACGGGGTTTTTAAGGTTAAACATTATTTTCTCCTATCCTATAAAAACGGGATCATACTAACAAAATCTGTACATTGTTTGCAGTGAAAAATTGGCGATACGTTGTTGGAATTGATTCTGAGATTATCGCGTGAATTTGAGATAACTCAGCGACCGGATAAATAGCGATCCGATCAAATTTTGAGCTGTCTGCCATGAGATACCAGCGGTGGGCCATGGCGGAGATATGACGGTAGACATAGGTGCTTATAACAGAATTGACTGTCAAGCCTGCTTTTAGGTCTAACCCGGAAATGCTAGTAAACGCTTTATTCACATAGATATTATCGGTGAATGATTGGGGCTGATCCCAGCTTGAAAACATCGTCATTTGGTCCGTTGACGTAACTTCACCGCCGATCAAATAGACTTTGGTCACTCGCCCGAGCAGATCATTAAGCGCGGAAATGTTATTGGTAACGACTGTCAAATTTTTAAATTGCTCAAGTTTGCGAGCTAGGATGCAACAGGTGCGACCGGATCCAAGAAAAATGCAGTCCCCGTCCTGAATTTCCCGGCATGCGCGCTCAGCTAATTTTATTAAGAGCGGATCTTGGTAAAAATCGGTTGGGTTATCGTCATTCGCCTTGTCGGTTTCGAGGCGGGTTGCGCCTCCATAAAATTTCCGAGCGAATCCTTGCTTTTCAAGTATCGTCAGGTCTTTCCTGATCGAAACTTCGCTGACCTGATACTTTTGACTCAGATCATTGACGAACACTTTACCCTCAAAGAGGATGGCTTGCTTGATTTCGTCGATTCGCTTCATGGTGAAAAATCCTCTGTGTCAACTGATTGGAGTTTCGTTTATTATAAAAAAAAACGAATTGCCTGTCAAACGAAACTAAAATATAATAAACGAAAGTATTGACAGCCGGAAACGAAAGTCTTACTTTATTAATATAGAAGAACGAGTCGTCATTGATATTTCCGGGAGATGTTATGAACCTGTCTCATCATCGCGAACTTGACCTAATTCTCATCGGCCGGGCCGGTGTCGACTTTAACGCGGGACAACTGAACTGTCACTTCGCAGAAATCGAGACATTTACCAAGTCGGTCGGGGGATCTCCGGCCAATATCGCCCAAGGCATTGCTCGTCTTGGGTTGAAGACTGGCTTTATCGGTAAGGTTTCTGGAGACGGCATGGGCGATTATGTCATTGAAACCCTACAGAAAGCGGGAATCGATGTGAGCGGGATTGTCCGCGACCGGACTGGTGCCAAGAACTGTCTTGCGATAACGGAAATTATCAATCCTGGCGAAAACGGCTCATTCCTGTACCGTGAACAGACGGCAGATTTATTTTTAGCACCGGAGGAAATTTCGGAAGCATACGTCAGTTCGGCAGCCGCTGTTTTGATATCAGGCACTGCACTTTCGTACAGTCCATCACGTGAGGCTGTTTTCGTCATCATCGATTATGCCCGTCGCAATGGGACCTTAGTGATGCTGGACCTTGATTTCCGGCCCTTTGGCTGGAAGAGCTCGTTTGAAACGGCAATCTACTATTCGATGGTTGCGGAAAAATGTGATGTAATCATCGGCAATCGAGAGGAATTCAATGCTGTCGAATATGTGTCGATGCCGAACAATCGCGATGACCGACGTTCTGCCGAAGCACTTTTAGCTCAGGGGGCTAAACTAATTATCATTAAGGACGGGCCGAAAGGGTCTTGCGCCTATCGTGATGATGGCGAGATCATTCAATGCGGGATTATCCAATCGGATGTTAAGAAGTGTTTTGGCTCAGGAGATGCTTATGCATCCGGACTCTTTTATGGCCTGTTCAAAGGGATGGCGTTAGCAGATGCCATGGAATTGGGTACAGCCTGCGCCAGTATCGTGCTGACCGGCGCAGTGAGCTGTGTCGATAACTTGCCGACCTTTGATCAGGCGACCGATTACCTCAGGGAACACCCGCTGGAACCCTACCAGAAAAGTCGCATTTGACAAGGTTTCCCCTAGGCTGATACGAGGAGTCGTGAACATGAAAATCCACCAAAATCAACCATTTCCAATCGGATATCAGGCAATCACATCATTAGATGGGCAAAACAGCGACCTATTGATGGATTTTGGTATTTTGACATCTACTAGGGATCATGTTTTTGAAGATTCCACACCCTTAGAAAGGGTTTTCATCCTGCTTCACGGCGAAGTGGAGGTGGATTGGCCAGATCAAAAACAAATTGTGAGTCGGGCTTCCTGCTTTGATGACAACCTGTGGTGTCTCAATGTTCCGGCTGGCATATTGGTCAGAATAATCGGATTAGTCGATGAAAGTGAACTAGCTGTCATTCGGACTGAAAATGAGAACATGTTTGAACCAACTGTCCGAAGTGGAGCAGCGATCATCAAAGAGACTCGAGGCCAGGGCAGCATGAATGATGCCGGAACGCGGATTGTTCGTACTGCACAAAATGCAACAATCGCACCCCAATCTCGGATCATGTTCGGCGAAGATGTCCATTACCCTGGCAAATGGGCGGGCTTTCCCTCTCACCATCACGTCCAACCGGAAATTTATTATTACAAAATGTTTCCCGAAAATGGTTTTGGATTACTTCGCCTCGGTGACGAAGGGGTACTCGTTGAACACAATGACACCGTCTTAATTAGACCCAGTCTCATTCACCCCCAAGTTGCAGCCCCTGGATATGCGATGTATTTTTTGTGGATCATCCGCCATCTTAAGGACAATCCGTATATCAAACCTACCTATGAACCGGAACATCTGTGGGTCGAACAACCAGGTGCCAAGTATTGGCCTGACTGTTAAACCAGTAAACCCCAACAGACCCACAATAACTGAAATAAATATGCGAAATAGATAAATGAAAATCAAGCCCAATCGGGTTTATTTGGTTCGTTCAAAATAGGAGGATTTATGGCAAATAGCACGAAACTGACCATGGCCCAGGCGCTCGTTTTATTCATGAACAATCAGTACATTTCCGTTGATGGAAATGAGAGTAAATTCGTCCACGGTGTGATGGGCATCTTTGGTCACGGCAATGTCGTCGGTCTTGGGCAGGCCCTTCAGCAATATTCCAAAGAGATCCAGTTCATCCAGGGTAAAAACGAACAGGATATCGCACATGCCTGCACGGCGTACGCCAAACAAATGAATCGTCGGGCGATCTTTGCCTGTACGGCCTCGGTCGGTCCCGGTTCATTGAACTTAGTGACGGCGGCCGGAACTGCAACCGTCAACCGAATTCCTTTGCTGCTCCTGCCAGCAGACACATTTGCCGACCGTCAACCTGATCCGGTCCTGCAACAAGTCGAAAACGACTCGGATTATTCCGTCACAGCAAACAATTCATTTAAAGCAGTCAGCCGATATTGGGACAGGGTCACTCGTCCGGAACAACTGATGACCGCTTGCATCAACGCTTTTCGCGTTTTAACCGACCCTGAACGCACCGGCGCTGTCACACTATGTCTGCCACAAGACGTCCAAGCTGAATCCTATGAATACCCGAATGAATTCCTGGCCAAACGTGTCTGGTACATCGACCGGACTCCACCTGCCCTTTTAGCGATCCATCGGGCTGCTGAGCAAATTATTGCCGCCAAGAAACCTTTTATCATTTCCGGTGGAGGGGTCCGCTATAGTGAAGCAGGACGTGCCATCGCCGAATTTTCCAATCAGTTTAAAATCCCTGTCGCCGAAACCCAAGCTGGGAAGGGCGAAATCGACTCAGCTCAAAAATATTATGTTGGTTGTGTCGGGATATGTGGGACAAAAGCAGCCAATCAGCTGATGAAGCATGCCGATTTGATCATCGCTGTTGGAACCAAGCTAAATGACTTTGTCACGAATTCCAAAGGCGGTTTGAATAGCTTAGATGTTCCGATGGTGTCGATCAATATCAGCCGACTGGATGCCCTGAAAATGGGATCGCTTTCGGTGGTCGCTGATGCCCGTGAAGGTATCGCTGCGCTCCATGACGTTTTGACCGAACGCAAGTACAAATCAGCCTATGCCGATGAGATCGAGCAAGAAAAAAACAGCTGGCAGATTGAACTGGCATCGCTATCTCAACTTGAACCAGCTGAAGGACTTTCCCAAACTCGCGTCCTGCTCGAACTGAACAAGTTATTGGGCGAAAGTGACGTTATCGTTTCAGCTTCTGGCAGCCTGCCTTCAGATCTTGAACGAGTCTGGACGGTCAAAGCGCCAGGAACATATCACCTCGAGTATGGCTTTTCTTGTATGGGTTATGAAACCGCTGGAGCACTTGGCGTCAAAATGGCGGTGCCGGAGAAAGAAGTCTATGTCTTTGTCGGCGACGGGGCATTTCTGATGAGCCATTCCAATCTGGTTACCAGTCTGCAGGAACACAAGAAGATCAACATTCTGCTTTTCAACAACAATGGTCATCAATGTATTCACAATCTGCAACGCTCTCAAGGGGTCGATTCGTTCGGCACAGAATTCCGATACCGTGAAGCAAATACCGGCGAACTGACTGGCGACTATGTGTCGATTGACTTCACTAAAGTTGCCGAGGGATATGGTGTCAAAGCGTTCAAGGCCGAGACGCTAATTGAGTTGAAAACAGCCTTAAAACTTAGCCGTGAGGAAAAAAGGTCGACCCTGATTGAAATCAGCGTTTTGCCTGGAACAATGACGGAAGGGTATGCCAATTTCTGGCGGGTCGGTACGGCTTCCGTATCCGAATCACCAGCGGTCCAAAAGGCATACGAGCAATTAGACGCAGTCGTAAAGACATTGAGAAAATATTAAGGAGGACTCACCTATGTCAATTCAATTCGGATGTGCACCAATAAACTGGACAAATGATGATCTGCCAGAACTCGGCGGTGATTTGACTTATCAACAATGCCTAAGCGAAATGGCTTTGGCTGGTTTTGTCGGCAGCGAAGGCGGCAACAAATACCCCAAGGATATCGCCGTCCTCAAAAAAGCACTGGATCTACGTGGCCTTGTGATCTGCAATATGTGGTTCAGTAGTTTCCTGTCAACATTTGAAAATGAAAAAACATTGAAGGCTTTTGATGAGCATCTCGAATACACTTATGAACTCGGCGCCCGCGTTGTTGGCGTCGGAGAATGCGGGGTCACGGTCCATGGTCAGGAGGAAACGCCCCTGTTCTCCCAAAGCCCGACATTGTCGGATGAACAGTGGCTCAATCTAGCGCAGGGGTTAAATGAGATGGGGCGTCGGGCAAAAGCAAAAGGCATGGCGCTCTGTTTCCACCCACACGTTGGAACCGGCATCCAGTCATTGGTGGAAATCGACCGACTAATGACGATGACTGACCCCGAGCTGGTCTATCTGCTGTTTGATACGGGTCATTTGACACTGGCAGGAGAGGATGCTTTCGCAATCCTTCAAAAATATCTGGACCGGGTGCGCCATATTCATTTCAAGGACGTGCGCAAACCTGTCTTTGACCAATTCAAACAAGGTGACTGGAGTTTTCTGCAGGGTGTTAAAGCCGGATTATTCACTGTACCCGGTGACGGAGATTTAGTCGACTGGACAAACATCTTCAATCTACTCAAAAGTAGCACCTATGACGGGTGGCTTGTGATCGAAGCCGAACAAGACCCAGCCAAGGCTGACCCGCTCGAATATGCACAAATCGCTCGTCGCTTCATTTTGCAACAGCTCGGTTATTGAGGAGAAGTGCTATGAATCGCAAAGCCATCCACACAAAGAGCATCTGGAAAAGTAACTTGCTGTCCGATATCCGGATTGCGCATGAAGCAGGTTTCGGTGCCGTAGAAATGGTCGGCAGTAAAGCCCATGAATACCTCGCATCTGGCAATTCGATCAGTCTTGTACGCGAGTCGTTGCAAAAGTACGATATCCAGATGATTAGTCTCAATGATGTTGCCCATGTTGAGCGTACGGACGACCAGTCCATTGTGACAATGTTGCATGAAACGGAAACCCTATCCCAATTTGCCCAGCAGGTCGGATGCGATTGCATCCAACTAGTGCCGCTGTGTGCATTGGCCGGCCGGCCTTGGAAAGAAATTCGCCAACTAACTGCAACGAATATTCGCCGAATCACAGATATCGGCGCCCAATATGGTGTGAAATTTCAACTCGAACCAGTGGCGTGGTCACCGATCCATTCGCTGAGCCAGAGCCTCGAACTGATTGAAGCTGTAGGCCGCGACAATTTTGGGATGGTGATTGATTTTTGGCATTTATGGTATGGCAACGAAACGACACCGGACGAGGTTGCCAAACTTAACCGCGACTTGATCTATCACATTCACTTCTGTGATGGCAAAAGAAATCCTGCCGGGACAGTCTGCGATGAAACAGATTTGAGAGGCTATTATGCTGGCGAGGGTGACATTCCAATGCACGACTGGATTCAAGCGGTCAAATCGACCGGTTATGAAGGTTGGTGGTCCTATGAACTGGTCAGCAGCCGTCACTGGCAAATGGATGTTCAGGAAGTGGCCAATCAGACTAGCCAACTTTTGGATCAATACATTTTCAATACGAAATAACCGAACAATGCTCGGTCAATTGGCCTGTCGATGAGAAAAGGAGCAAACAACATGATTAATGAAGGATTTCATTTAGACAAGCCCTTGCGTTGGGGCATGGTCGGCGGTGGCCAAGGTAGCCAGATTGGCTACATCCACCGTAACTCAGCCGCTCGCGATCGACTATTCCAGCTCGTTGCCGCAGCTCTGGATATCAATCCGGAACGCGGACTGGCTTTTGGTCTGGACCTTGGACTTGATCCCACGCGTTGCTATCCGGATTATCAGACGTTGTTCCAAGCTGAGGCAGGCCGTGCCGACGGAATTGAAGTCGTTTCGATCGCCACGCCGAACGCGACCCATTTTGAAATCTGCAAGGCGGCCCTCGAGCATGGGCTGCATGTCATCTGTGAGAAACCGTTATGCTTCACAACCGAACAGGCCGAAGTATTGGCAGCCTTGGCTATTGAAAAAAACCGTGTGGTCGGCGTGACTTATGGCTATAGCGGGTTCCAAATGATCCACCAAGCCCGTGAAATGGTGGCTAAGGGTGATCTCGGTGAAGTCCGAATAATCGTCATGCAATTTGCACATGGCTTTCATTCTGCAGCAGTCGAGGCACAGGATGCGGGCACAAAATGGCGGGTCACACCGGCTCAGGCTGGTCCATCTTATGTGCTTGGCGATGTCGGAACGCATGTCTTGTTTCTCGCCAAAACAATTGTTCCGCAGTTAAAGCTCGACGCTATCCTGTGCAGCCGGCAAAGCTTCATAAAAAGTCGTGAACCTCTCGAAGATAATGCGTTTGTCATGCTCCAATATGAAGGTGGTGCGGTCGGTACACTCTGGGCGAGTGCCGTCAATGCCGGGTCGATGCATCAGCAAAAAATTCGGGTGGTTGGATCGAAAGCGAGCGTCGAGTGGTGGGATGAACACCCCAACCAACTCCGTTATGAAGTTCAAGGGAGACCCGCCCAAGTCCTCGAACGAGGTATGGATTACCTCTACCCAGAACTAAGTGCCACCGTTTCAGATCGGATCGGTGGCGGACACGCTGAAGGGTTATTCGAAGCCTGGTCAAACCTTTACCGGCAAATGGGCAGAGCGATGGATCTAGTTAATCAGGGTCAGTCGGTTGAGACGGTTTGGCAACAAATTTGGTATCCCACAATTCGCGACGGTCTTGAAGGGGTGCAATTTGTTAACGCGTGTGTCCGTTCTGCAGACCTAGGTGGCATCTGGGTTGATTTTTCATCTAGTCACTGATTTAGCACCAGATGACGCCCCAATTCGCTGAGGAGGATTACATATGATTAATAATCAACAAAATACAACAACATATATTTCGGAACTCATTGATCGGGCACGCCAAGCTCAGCAAATTGCCGAAGGTTTTTCACAACAAAAGGTAGATGAATTGGCGGCAGCGATCACCTGGGAAATTGTGGCTAACCAAGCACTTGTCGAGGAGCTTGCAGAATTTTCGTTTAATGAATGCAAACTAGGCGATGTCGCTTCAAAAATCAGCAAAGTCAGCGCAAAATGTCGAGGCGCATACTATGACGTCAAGTACATTAAAACGGTTGGCGTGGTCGAGGAAATTCCCGAACGGGGTCTCGTGAAAATTGCTAAACCAGTGGGTGTTATTGGGTCACTTGTGCCGAGTACGCAGTCAGAAATGCACCCCATACTTCAGGCGATCTTTGCGGTTAAAGCCCGCGATGCGATTATTTTCTCGCCTCATCCTAGAGGCCAGCACACTGCGAAGAAAACCGTTGACTTAATTCGCAACGTTATGAAAAAATACGACGCTCCAGAAGACTTATTCATGGTCATTGATGAGCCATCTGTTGAAAAAACGAATGAATTGATGAAACAGTGTGACCTCGTCATCGCGACGGGTGGCCAACCGATGGTCAAAGCTGCTTACAGCTCCGGAACGCCGGCATTTGGCGTCGGCGCAGGTAATGCAATCATTTATATTGATCGCACAGCTGATCTAGCCGATACAGCAGCAAAAATTAAGGCCAGTAAAGTCTTTGACTTGGCAGCAGGCTGCTCATGTGATAATAGCGTCGTCATTGACGAAGCAATTTATGATGACATGTTGCGCGAATTTAAGATGGTTGGCGCACATCTGATTCATCAAAATGAAAAAGAAAAATTGCAACGGGCGATTTGGCCTAATTGGCCGATCGACCATGTGATTAATCGAAATATCGTGGCATCGCCGATTAGCAACATTGCGAGACTATCTGCCATAGAAGTGCCTGAAAGTACCTGTATGATTCTCGTCGAAGAAAATGCAACCGGCGCGATGACACCCTTTAGCGGCGAGAAAATGTGCTTGGTCATTGCGGTTTATAAAAGCAAAGGTATCGATGATGCGATCCGGATCATCAACGAGAACCATGCCAGTTCAGGGGCGGGGCATTCCTGTGGGATTTTTTCCAATACGCTTGCAAATGTTGAGAAGCTCTCATTAAAAACCTATACCACGCGGGTAGTCGTTAACTTGCCGCAAGCTGCAACCAATACTGGAAGCTGGATCAGTGGTATGCCATTCACCAGCTCGTTGGGCTGTGGGACGTGGGGTCACAATATTGCCTCCGAAAATATCACTCTCAAACACTACCTGAACAACACGTGGGTAATCCGTGAAATTCCAAACCATCAACCGACAGACGAAACCTTGTTTGCTGGCTTTACGCCGCGTTAACGACAACCTGTCACGGCGTGAAACACGATGGAGGGAAAATCCATGCTGACAAAATCGCTTTTGGATAAGATCAAATTTAAACCCCTACATGAACGGGTGACTACAGTTGAAGGAGCAGCAGCGGTAATCCGGGAAGGGATGTCCGTCGCGATGAGTGGTTATGCGATGGCAGGCTATCCCAAGGCGGTGGTTGAGGCACTGGTGCATCGCAAACATTGTGGTGAAGCCCTATCGATCCATCTGATCACCGGCGCAAATGTGCCATACCTCGACGAAAAACTGGGCGCAGAGAAGATCATTTCCCGGAGAACTCCGATGTGTGCCAGTCCGACATTGGCCACTCAAATCAATCATGGGTCTGTACATTATGTTGAGCAACAAATGAACAAAATGCCGCGATTGTTGAGAAGTGGTAGGTTGGGCAAGATTGATGTTGCCGTTGTGGAAGCATTGGGTATAAACGAGACGGGTGAATTAATACCGACCACATCGTCCGGTTTAAATTGGCAATTCATACAGGCAGCAGCGGTACTGATCATTGAGATCAACACGACGCAACCAGAAATGCTTGGCAGTCTACATGATATTCATTTGCCCCAGTTGCCGCCCTTTTCGCAACCGATTCCCCTTGTTCGAACGAATCAACGAATCGGAAATCCGTTCATTCCGATCGACCTTAACAAAGACATCTATATCATCGAGAGCGCAATACCTGAACGGGCAAACCCAAAAACGATCGATACGCCAGAAAGCGATCGATTGACTAAGCATCTGTTCGCGTTTCTAAAAGACGAATACCAGACAGCCTTGGGGGGAAAGTTGCCACCGATCCAATTGGGATTTGGAAGCCTGGCAAACTCGGTGGCTAACGCTTTCCTCCAGACCAATATGGGCGATTTACAATTTTTTTGTGGTGGAATAGGCGAACCGATCATGGAACTGATAGCTGCAAAAAAAGCGGTGGCTATTTCTACGGGTGGACTGGAAATGAGTGATCGTGTGGAACAGATTATCAATCAGACACAAAACCTCCGTGACATTTTGGTTATCCGAAACGGCGATATCATTAACAACGCAGAAATCATCGGCCGAATGGGTCTCCTGGCGCTTAACACCGGGATTGAAGTCGATCTTTACGGCAATGTGAACGCAAGCCATATCAATGGTAATCGGGTGGTCAATGGAATTGGCGGGGGTGCCAATTTTGCCCAAAATGCCGAACTGTCGATCATTCTTATTCCATCCACAAGTAAGGCCGGTGCGATATCAACCATTGTTCCGATGGTCTTCCACCACGATATTGGCGAACATGATGTTGACGTTCTGGTAACGGAACACGGCGTCGCAGATCTTCGCGGACTTGATGATTCTGAGCGAGCGGATGCGATACTTGCTCAGTGTACAGTCGGGCCATATCAACAACAACTTGCTAACTATCTGGAGCTTGCCAGACAAACCGTCGGGGGGCACCACCCACAACTGCCGGAAGAGGCAATCCTGTGGTATCGCAGATTCAAGGAAAGCGGAACAATGCTGGAGGATCAACGATGAATCAAGTTGAAATAATTGAGGTCGGCCCTCGCGATGGTTTTCAAAGCGTCAAAGCTTATATACCATTAGACATCAAGCTCAGCATAATCGATGAATTAATCAATTCAGGCATCAAACATCTGCAAATAACGTCTTTCGTGAGCCCCAAAGCCATTCCCCAGATGCAAGACGCTCAGGAATTAGCGGCGTACTGTCTTCAAAAATACCCTAATGCTCATTTCATGGCGTTAGTCCCGAACCTGCGCGGTGCAAAAACAGCTTGGGAAACAGGGATTAGACAGATTTCTTATGTGGTTTCACTCAGTGAGCGTCATCATGTGGCCAATATCAATCGGACCCGAGCTGAATCATTTGCAGACTTACTTAACATCCAAATGCAATATCCGGAGCTTGAAATCTGCCTAGACTTGGCGACGGCATTTGGATGTCCTTTTGAAGGGCGAAAGCATGAACAGGACGTACTCGGCTTTATTAAGCCCTATGTCGAGAGCGGCATTCGGACAATCAATCTCTGTGACACAATCGGGATCGCCAATCCGGCACAGGTTCGCAAAACAATCAGGGCTATTCAGCAAGTGTATCCAGGTCTTGAGCTGCAAATCCACATCCATGACACCCGCAATATGGGCATGGTCAACACCCTCGCCGCGATCGAATGCGGCGTGACAAAAGTTCAATCGACCTTAGGTGGCCTGGGGGGATGCCCATTTGCCCCTGGGGCATCAGGTAATTTAGCCACTGAAGACCTTGTTTTCATGTTATCAGAAATGGGCTATGAACTAGGAATCGATCTACCCAAACTGATCGAAGCAGCTAGATACCAAACCAAGGTAATTCCGGATGCGATTTATAGCGGACATCTACATAAAATTTCGCAACACATTTAAAAAATCAACAAGGGGGACACGAAATGAATCAAAACGAAGCGATTCCATTTATTCAAGAAAAAGCAGCGGCCATGCGCCGTGATTGTATTGAAATGGGTTACTCAGCAGGAAATCATGGCGCACATTTTGGCCCGGCCCTGTCCTGCATTGAAGTCGTGGCAAGTTTATTTTTTGGGGTGATGAATCATAATCCCCAAGTGCCTTCGATGGCCAATCGAGACCGATTTGTCCTGAGTAAAGGGCACGCTTGTCTGGCTTATTATGCAGCACTCGTTGAAGCTGGATATTTTGCTCGAGAAGTCATGTACACCTTCAAACACGATAACAGTTATTTATCGGGCCATCCGATTTGCCATCCTGAATATGGCCTTGAAGTTGCATCCGGGAGCTTAGGCAATGGCTTTGCTGTAGCCTGTGGCATGGCCATGGCCGGTAAGGTGAAAAAAGAGAGCCACAACGTCTATTGCATTTTGGGCGATGGTGAGTGTGACGAAGGTTTAGTTTGGGAAGCCGCCATGAATGCTGCAAAAAACGAACTTGATAATTTAATTGCTGTGGTTGACCGCAACAGTTTTCAATTGGCTGGCAAAACACATGAAATCATGAACTTGAATTTAGAAGCGATCTGGAAAGCTTTTGGTTGGGACGTTCAGATGGTTGCTGATGGTAACGACGTACAAAGCGTTCTGACGGCGTTAAATGAGATGAAAAATTCCAAATCTGGCCGGCCACATGTGATTATTGCAAAAACACTTAAAGGTAAGGGTGTTTCTTTCATGGAGAACAATTTAGCTTGGCATGCTGCCCCGCTTAGTAAAATCAATTATGAACAAGCAGTCACTGAGTTGGACGCTCAACAGGTCGGAGGGCAAAGCAATGCATGATATCTCGCTTGAAACGTTAAGCAATTGGTCCAAACTTGGTCATCGAACCGCGATCGGTGAGACCTTATTTTTACTCGGAAAAGAAAATAGCAAGGTTTATGTAGCGACAGCTGATCTCACGCCGACTGCGCGCTTGACTCATTTTCTCGATGCTTTTCCAGACCGCTTTTTTGATGTCGGCATCGCAGAACAGAACCTAATTGACTTCACAGCAGGGATGGCCAAGGAAGGCCTACTGACCTTTGCAGTTGGACTGGCCGCGTTTATTCCCATGCGGTGCGCAGAACAGATGCGAATCAATATGGGATATATGAACCTAAACGTTAAGGCGATTGGCATTGAAGCTGGTGTGCGATTTGGCCCGCTTGGCAATACGCATTTTGCCATGGATGATATTGCAGTCGCGAGGACAATTCCCAACATGACTGTCCTTGCACCTTCAGACCCGCTTTCGATTTATAAGGCCGTCTATGCCGCTGCAAATCATTCCGGACCGGTCTATATTCGACTGACAGGTGCACCGGGCTTTCCGATTCTTTATCCCGATGACTTTGAATTTGTTATTGGGCGAGCCATTGAATACAAAAAAGGGCGTGACATCGCGATCATTTCAACTGGTTCTGTTTTGGCAGCAGCTATCGGTGCGGCGGATCTCCTTGAGGCTCAAGGAATTTCCGTGCGTGTCATCGATATGCACACGATTAAACCACTAGATACGGCTATCCTCGACCGAGTGTTTGCTGAAAACAGACTAATTTTAACGGTCGAAGAGCACAGCAATATTGGCGGTTTGGGAAGCGCCGTTGCCGAGTACAAAGCAGGTATTGACCAAACACCAAGACAAATAATCTGCGGTTTGGGCGATAGTTTTAAAAAAGTTGGAAGCTATGATTTCCAGATGCAAGCTAGCGGCCTAACAGCTGTAGAACTCGCCAATGTGGCCATGGCCAATCTGCGATAAATGACAAGTTAAAATAGTAGTTAGCATAGAAATTACACTAGAAATTACACTAGAAATTAGAATGGGAATTAGAATAGCAGATTGAAGGGAAAAGGCGAGAACTTTACTCCTCGCCTTTCCCTTTTTCATCTTGAACAGCATCATTTGAATCCTGGTCGACATTTCGGCCGGTGATGTCGCGTAGTCTTAATTTGTGATGCGCCATCCAGTCCCGTAATTTGGCGATTTCGATTGGGCGACGGATCTTTAGCGTGGTGGTTTTGACCATTTCTTGGAAACTAAAGACGTAATGGCGCACCCCTTTGAAGGTTGGCAATTTGCTATTGATCTCTTTAAGAAGTTTTTCGATGTGCTGTTGGACGGTCTGATCGTCAACTTCCTGACCGTGCTTCTGACTCAGTGCAGCTTTGTCGATGACCATTTTGGCACTGATGACAACTTCGCCATCTTTGTCGGTTTCACCCCACACGAGGGATTCTTTGACAAACTCATCTTGGCTTAAGAGATATTCGATTTCTTCCGGAAAAACCTTCTTGCCGCTTTTTAAGACGATCATGGATTTCTGGCGACCGGTAATCGTTAAGCAGTTATTTTTGGGATTAATTTGACCGATATCGCCCGTATGGAACCAGCCATCCGGATCGATGACCTCATCGGTCGCGGCGGCATCTTTGTAATAGCCGAGCATCACGATCGGACCGCGGACGAGAATTTCACCCGGCTCGCCGGGCGTCTCTGTGTCTATGGCAATCTCAGTCGAACCAACGGGATGTCCAACCGTGCCGGGCACGAAAATTTTTGAGTTACAACCGGCGACAACGGGCGAGGTTTCGGTCAAGCCATAGCCTTGGAGAATACGGAAACCGACGCTGTCAAAGAACTCAATAATTTCCGGTTTGATCGGGGCTGCCCCGCAGATACCGACTTTTAAACGGCCGCCAAAAGCTGCCAAAATCTGCTTGTAAATGATTGGTCGCAAATCGACGCCCACTTTGCGCAACCCATCGGTGATGGGGAGCATTTTTTTGATGAGTGCATCTTTGCCAGATTTACGTAAAGTGTCCCAGACTTTCGTATAGAAATTTTCAAACAAAGCAGGTACACCAATGAGCATGTCGATATGGTATTCCTGCAAGTTCTTTTGAATATAGCGCAGGCCATCACATTCGTGAATTTCGGCACCATAATAAAGTCCCATGTATAAGCCACACGTATTTTCGAAAGTGTGGTGTAAGGGTAGAACAGATAGCATCCGGATCCCTGGCCAGAGCTTGACGACACTGGCAACCGCTTGAACTTCAGTACAAATATTATGCTGGCTAAGCATGACCGCCTTGGCGGCGCTCGTTGTACCGGAGGTGAAGAGGAGGGACATCAAAACAGTCGGATCAATCGGGGCATCCGAATACGTGAAATCACCGCTTTGGAGGAGCTCTTGGCCGAATGCCAATAGACTATCGATGGTCAAGAGATGACTGCTCCCCACAGGTTTGGTCGCGGTTAAATCTCGCTTAGGCTCGATCCAAGTGGGTACTGTTTGATCTGGGAAAAGGTATGGTCGCAAACAAATAAGCGCCTTTAACCTTGGCAATTTAGCCGCAGAAGATTGCAAGGTATCGTGAAACGCAGGGTCATACAAAACAGCGTCGACTTCGCCCCGTTCGAGGAGTTGAAAGATCTCATCGGCCGGCAATAAACGATCTAAGGGCACGACGACGCCGACCCCACCTACAACTGTTGCATGGGCGACGCACCACGCATAGCTATTTTCACCGATGACCGCAAGTCGGCCTGTACCGAGTCCGATTGCCATTAAGGCTGTGCCGAGCTGCTGGATATTTTGTTCAAATTGGGTGTATGTACGTGCGAGAATAGGGCCGTTAACCGTTTCGCGGTATCTAAAAGCAGTCCGATCGCCATAACGCTCAACACTCTGCAGAATCATTTCGCGGATTGTCGAAAAGTGACGGACTGGAAAATAAGGCTTGCCCTTAAAAATTTGCATAATTCACCGCCTTTCCAACCTTAATTGTAGCACGTTGACTATCGGTAGAAGGGGTGTTATTTATATTAAAATGTCTGGGCTTAAGCGCTTTTACCAATGGCTGCTTCGGCGGCAACTTCAGCAGCAGAAGCGGCGTCCGGTCGGTATATATCAGCGCCGATTGACTTGCAGAATGCTTCGGTGATTGGTGCGCCACCGACCATGATCGTGACTTGTTCGCGCAAGCCTTCAGCCTTGAAAGCTTCAACGACTGATTTTCGATGGGTGATGCAGCTATAAAACCAGTGATTATCCGCGGCGCTGGATTTCTTCGCGAGCGATTTCGACCCAACGCGTCAGGTTGCGTGGGTTTTTTGCAAGGGTATGATTGTCTTTCATGATCAGCTCGAGCACACTGTTGCGGGTCACCGCAAGGTTTTCGCGCAGATCTTTGCGGATTACATCCTCGTCAAGCTTGGCGAGAGCCAGGGGTGCAGGATTGGGTTTCAAAGAATAAATATAATTGGCGCCAAGCTTGTCGGCCATGAGACCCCGATCGGCCCAAGCCGAAACTGAGACGCGACGGAGATTGCTCGATGCTTTAACAATGTCAAAACGGTCATCCATTGGTTCGCAGCAGCCATAATTCATCAAGCCAAAGCGATCCATAATCTTTTTTTGATAGGGATAGATAAATTCGGCAAACATCTCCGGTGAAACGCCAATCGTGATTTGACTTTCGGCATGCCCCCACATGTCTTGCATGCGGACGTGACCAGCGAAGCTATCTGCAGGGAGCTCATGGGTGTAGCCCATGCCGCCGGAACCGACATAGGTTCCATCATTGTTTAAAGAAAAAAGATTATTGGTTTCGAGATATTCCAGACGCGCTAGCATCTTGTCGGTCATCAGTTTCATCACTGCATGTACAGCTTCTGGTTCGTCATAGAAATCAAATAGCAGGTTTTCCATACCGCGTAAAAAGGCAAATTCATCGGTCATGCCAAAAGACCAGAACCACGGCGTATCCAGTCGAACGGCGAGCAAATCGCCAAAAATTTCGTTAGCTAGTTCAAGGGTGAGTTTTGTTTTAGCAAAGTCAATGGCAAGTTTGGGCTCTACAATCTTGGCAATATCGACATAACTTTCGAGCACAGTATCAATATGGTACGCACCACCGTCAGCTTTGGTTTCGTGGAGTGTGACCTGATGATGGCTACCAGCAACGGTCCAGGGAGTCTCCGTATAGAGATAAGGCAAACCAAAGACAGGCTCGACAACGTAGTCATCGCCCATTTGATTGCCCCAGAAGATTTGTTTGCGCAGATAGAATTCCCAATGACGGGCCATGTCATTGACACATTGGATTTGGTCTTCTGTGATTATTTCGTTCCAACCATTCTCTGGATCACAAAGGATCAGCGGTGTCTTTGTTTGCAAGGCATTATGGAGATACCAAAGCTTGCGATGTTCCGCATTGATTGGTCTAGCGGCAATTTCAGCCACTTCAGCAGCTAGTTGCCTTAGCATATCGCGATCAGCAATCGGGAAGGTCAGATCACTTTTGTCAGCTACATTAAAATTGACACGAAAATTGCCCTGAGAAAACATAGGCACCTCCTTTTATTAGGGGTTGATTGAATCCTTGCTAAGCAAAGTTTATACTAAAAGCATGGCGATTCCAGTGCATAAATTTGTTTAAAAATATACATTTCTTGATGCAATAATATTGAAAATGGCCATCTTGATAATGCTTATAAACTCAACGGAAGCAGTATGATTACAAAAGAACCCGGGGTTTTACTAGATTCCGAAATATACATTTACGAGCCGACTATTTTTGCCCGGCGCACCTTAACGTATGCGACCTTTAGCGGCGCCTATCATTGTGTCGCACCATATCAAATTGACCGGACTAATTATGACAACCTCCTTTTGCTGTTTATTGACAGTGGGCAGCTTGAATTGACGTACCAAAATCAACGAAATATTCTGACGGGTGGTTGCCTGCAGATCATTGATTGTAAGCAACCGCATGTTTATCGCGCATTAGGTGATGTGCGTTTTCGCTGGATTCATTTCAATGGCAGCACCATTCAACCTTTTTATGATTATCTCGATCAGTGTGATCTTGATGGACTCGATACCGCGTGTCATTTTGCGGTGATCAAAGAATTTGACAAACTGTTTGCGTTGTTGCCGGAATTACCAACATCAGAACTTGCAGTCAACCTGTCGTTTATCAAACTATTTTCTGCGATTTCAGAAGTTTTAGTGGGTGGCCTTGATATAGCGCAGGGGGCACTCCACCAAGCCTATCGCGAGATGAACGAACGGTACCTCGAACCGTTGCGTCTCGATGATCTCGCCAAAGCCATCAACATGAGCACCTGCCATTTCGCTCGTTCCTTTCGGAATCGCTATCACATTCCGCCCCATGAATATTTGCTAAGTCTTAGAATCGGTGAGGCCAAAAGACAATTGTTAATGACAGAACACGCGATCGAAACCGTCGCGGAAAAATGTGGCTTCAATTCAACATCGCATTTTATTCGGGCCTTTGGTCAGCGTGTTGGAATTACCCCGGCTCAATTTCGCAAACAAAAATTCTAACGCACGATAAGAGCAATTTTTGCTATCCCTCGAGCAAGTTCTGATAGTGGCGACTAAGCAACAAACTGATAAATTAAGAGCTGTAAGGTCACAAATCTTAAGAATATGCTGCTTTTTAACGGTATGGAGGGGAAAATGAGTAAGAAAGACAATCAGTCCGGCGGACGTTACAATCGCGCCAAAATCTGGCAAATTGCATTATTTGTCATGAATAACACCGCAACGAACGTGTTTATGGTTCTCATGGGTTACTACGCCTTTTACACGCAAAACGTCTTGGGCTTGGCCGCAATTGTCGTTGGCATGATTGCAACCTTGATGCGCATCTGGGATGGCGTGACTGATCCGATTATTGGATACTTCCTCGATAAAACAAACGGTAAATTTGGCAAATTCCGTCCTTTTATGGTCATCGGCAATTTGATCATGATTGCATCGGCATTGATGGTCTTCCGGACCCCGCTCGAGCAGACGATCACCTACAAGTACATATGGACGACAATTTTCTATGTCATCTATATCATTGGCTACACCTTCCAAACGGCATGCACGAAAGGCGCTCAAGCTGCATTGACAAACGATCCACAGCAACGCCCACTGTTTACCTGGTTTGATGCGATCTACAATATTTTATTATTTTCCGGTAGTACGTTCCTGATCACCACGATCATGGCCCCCCAATATGTCAAAAACATGATTGATCCGCAACTCTGGCTCGATGTTTCGTTGATTTTAGCAGGGATATCTGCGGTGTTGACCGTCTTTGCTGTCATTGGAATCTGGCAAAAAGATCGCACCGAATTTTTTGGCACAGGCGAAAAAGTTGAAACGAAATTCACAGATTATTTAAACATCATCAAACATAACCGCCCATTACAAATGCTGATTGTTGCAGCCTCAACCGACAAATTAGCCAACGTCGCCGTCCGTGGCGCACAAGTTTACTTTTTCTCAAATATCCTGCTCAATGTCGCCCTCAATGGTAAGTATTCGCTCTACGCCATCCTCCCAAGCTTCCTGATCACCACGATTGGGGTCATGTGGTCGCGAAAAGCAGGCATCAAAAAAGCATTTGTAGCATCAACCTGGGCGAGCACAATTCTCATCATGGTACTCGCAGCCCTGACCATTCCGATGACCAGCGGCGTGAGCGCCGGTATCGTACCAACCTCTGTCATTGTGTTGCTCTCAATCTTTGCAATCCAACAGGGTATGGGTGGCATTGCAGGCAATATCGTAATCCCGATGATCGCAGATTGCTCGGATTATGAAACATATCGCTCAGGTCGCTTTATTCCCGGAATGATGGGTACCTTGTTCTCCTTTGTTGACAAGCTCATCTCATCTTTTTCGACCTTCATCATCGGTGCAGCGATCGCCTGGGCAGGGTATGGTGCGGTTAAAATCGAACCGAACTCTGCAGTGAACAGCAAATTCTTATACGCCATTATGTTCATCATGTGGGGCTTGCCATGGCTTGGCCACGTCGCCTCAATTATTGCAATGAAATTCTACACACTCGATGACAAGAAAATGGTCGAAATCCAGAATTCCCTACACGAACGTCGCCAAAAAACTTCCATTGGCAAAGTCGCAGTCACGGAAGGTATCAACGACGAAGCATAATTAACAAGCGAAGGTAAAACCATAAAAAATCGTCCGGCAAGTAATCATGCCGGACGATTTTTTGTGCGCAAATGCGTTAAAATGAACAGGAAAATAAAAGGTATTGGTTACTAAAGAGTAAAACATTTTAAGATATTCCGATTTCTTGAACAACGTTTCACGAGGAGATCAATAGATGCGTAAAAGCAATCGCGAGATAACAGACCGAGCAGAGTTACGGGCGATTTTAGATGCGTGCGATGTCTGCCGAGTCGCCTTTTCCGATCAGGGTCAGCCGTATATTGTACCGATGAATTTCGGCTTTCGTTGGGTTGAATCGGAGTTAACACTCTTTTTTCATTGTGCTTTAGAAGGTCGCAAGCTTAATATCATCCACGAGAATAATCGGGTGTGTTTTGAAATGGATCACCGCCATGAACTGGTTGTTGGTGAACGGGCATGTGATTATTCGATGAAGTACGAGAGCTTGATTGGCAACGGCGTCATTGATCTCATCACCGACCCCGACGAGAAGATCGATGGTCTCACCGTGCTGATGCATCAGTATAGTAGTCGGACCGACTGGACGTTTGACGAAAAAGTTTTGGCACGGACACATGTCTTACGCATTAGGGTATCGGATTTTACTGCCAAACGGCTCTCAAAAAAAAGCGCGTCTAATTGATTTATAGCAATTGGCTGATCAATTAAATACCAGCTAACTTAAATAGGGTTTTTGCTGTGATCGACAAAGGTCATAAATGAACAAAAAGAAGTCACAACTTTGCAAGGATTCTCCACTAAAATAAGACTGAGTACCGCTGTCTCAAGCAGTCTAACTAACGACACCGGTGGAGGGATTTCGTGTGAAACTGAAGAAACTTGGCTATGGGGTCGCTTATTATGACGAGTATATGCCCCACGAGCGGCTTGCTGAAGATATTGAGTTGCTTTTAGCAGCGGGCATCAACACCGTTCGAATCGCTGAATCAACTTGGAGCACACTCGAACCCCAAAACGGAATTTTCGATTTTACTTCAATCGACCGCGTTTTGCAGGCGATGCATGCGGCCGGAATTCAAGTTATTGTGGGAACGCCGACTTATGCGGTGCCAACATGGCTTGTTCGTGAACATCCGGAGGTCCTCGCCGAGACTCCGTCAGGGCAGAATAAATACGGTGCCCGCCAAAACATGGACATCACGTGCCCAGCCTATTTACATCATGCTGAACGGGCGATTCGCCAACTGATCAGCCATGTCTGCCAGCATCCAGCAGTGATTGGCTATCAGGCTGACAACGAAACAAAGCACTATAACGCCTGTGGCACTGGCATACAAGCGCGCTTTGTCGAATGGATGAAATTGCGTTACGAATCCCTAGATGCAATGAATGCGGCACTAGGCTTAAGTTACTGGAGTAATCGGATCAATAACTGGGCGGACTTTCCTGCCGTAACGGGATCGATCAACGCGAGCTTAAAAGGCGAATTTGCGTCATTTCAACGCCAACTTGTCACGGATTTTCTCGCTTGGCAAGTCAACCTAATTAACGAATATAAAACCCCGGAGCAATTCGTCACACAGAATTTCGATTTTGACTGGCGCGGTTATTCGTATGGCGTTCAGTCTGATGTTGACCATTTTGCAGCAGCTAAGTCCTTTGATATTGCCGGTGTCGATATCTACCATCCCGCGCAAGATCATTTGACGGGTGCTGAAATTGCTTTTGGCGGCGATATGACGCGCTCACTCAAAAGCGACAATTACCTCGTGCTCGGACCGGCTTGCAATATCAAACGCTCGCCGTTATGCGGCCGTAATTTTGAGTATCTTTCGGAAGACCCGTATTTATCTTCAAAAATGGCCAAAGGCCACATACTTGGGACACAGAGTCA
>JAQUDJ010000032.1 GCA_028685755.1 Eubacteriales bacterium
CTTTGCTGCTGCTAATAGATTAGTGCACACATCACCCTTGAGCAGGATCGGGGCAGTGACGGCGGCGTCGTCAGCAGAAGATACGGCGAATTTCCAATTTTTCATGTTTTAAGCCCTTTCATCATCACAAAAAGTTCATTTCTCACTGCGGGATTTAGCAGGTGTGCTCATCGAACGAATTGCAGTGAGAGTTAAATTGATTATAAACACATGTCCGTGGCATGACAAGCCAATCCCTGATTTTTCGTGTCTGCCGAATAATATTTTACATATAATGAAAAATTGCAAAAATAAATGTATATATATTAAATTATTCTCTTTACAAAGCCATTAAAAGTTAATAAAATAAATTTATAATAAATTTTATGCATAACGTCTAGCCAAAATCCAATAAATTTTCAAAATCAAAAAAACCAAACGATGCACGCAAATGGAGGAAACCACAATGTCAAAATGGCAGATCCCCGCTAAGGGCGGACACATGGAAGTTAACGATGGTATTTATTACCAGAACATGACCAGCAAAGAAGTGGCCGAACGCTTAAAGAAAAACGATGTCCTTTTGCTCCCAGTTGGTTCAACTGAAAATCACGGACCGAGTGCTCCATACGGCGAAGATACATACCTCGATACTCGTTTGTGTGAACAGGTCGCATTGGCTACGGGTTGCACCGTCGCACAACCTGTTTGGTATGGTTCACATCCTTATCATCACCTGGGGATGCCTGGAACGATCATGATCCCAGAAGAAACCTTAGTTGATTACCTTTGCTACGTTTTTGCTGGATTCTGGAACACCGGATTCCGCAAGATCATTGTTGTCAACGGCCATGGTCAGGATTATGTTATCCCGGCAGCGATCCACAAATTTGGCAAGAAATTCCAGGTCCCTGGTATCGTTTTATACGTTCACTTCTGGAATTGCGCCAAAGAACAACTGGATGTGGTTCAAAATGGTGGTCCTTACCAGACACCGTTTATCCATGCAGATGAAGTTGAACAATCCTGGTCGCTCGCACTTTTCCCAGAACTTTGCAATCAAGTCGAAGCTGTTGCCACGAAACCAGCACCCATGCTCCCACCTGGCCATATCAACAACTCAGCAGAACGTGGCGTTGGCCCAATCAAATGGTATAACGCTTTTGGTAGCGTCGGCATGGAATGTATCTGCACCCCAGAAGGTGTCATTGGTGATGCCCGTCTGGCCGATGCTGAAAAGGCTCGTGTTGGGATCGAACGCACCCTCGATTACTTAGAAAAATTGGTCAATGACATTCTTGAAAAATATCCAGCAGGTCAACTGCCTCCGACTGACAAAGTCACGCAGCGTAATCCTGCCGACATCGAAGCCGTTATCAAAGGGCCGACAAACGGTGGCCGCCATATCTATACCCTTACCTATTAAGCATGCTTCTGGGCATGTCCCGAATCGGTTAGCCTCCGCATGCCGGTTCGGGACTGCCTACCCCTCATGATAAAATCCAAAAACTGATCCCATAGAATGAAACGGATGATACCGGGGCTTTCTTGGACAGTCATGGGCTGGTACAGAGATGGTGGAACGCTCTGTGCCAGCTCCTCCTCGTTTTGCAGACTTTATTGTCATCATAACTTCTCAGATACTAGATGATATACTTCTTGTAGAGTAATCATTGAGGGAGAAACTCAGTATGATTAAAGTCCTTGTCGTCGAAGATGAAGCAAGCATATGTGCTTTAATCATCAATCTAATCAATTGGATCCCTGATGAATTAGAATTAGTAGGCACGGCGTCAAATGGCGTCGAAGGTTACGCAAGTATTGTAGAATTAAAACCTGACCTCGTTATTACCGACATTCGGATGCCTGGGCTCAGTGGACTTGAGCTGATCGAAAAGGTCAAACAGAATAATCTCGATCCGATGTTTATCATCATTAGTGGTCACAAAGAATTCGACTATGCCCGGAACGCGATTAAGTTCGGGGTCGAGGACTATCTACTTAAACCGATTAAACGCGACGAATTAAACAACACCCTGAAAAAAATCATCGCGAAGCATCAAGATATTTTAAACCAAGTTAATCATCAATCTGATATTAATTCGAAATTGGCTCAGAGTATTCAGGTCATTAGAAGAGACCGCCTTTTTCGGTATTTTTACCACCCCGACGTGAGTGTTGCACATAAAGAGTCCGTGCTATTAGAAGGCAATGATTTTAATTTTCAAGAAGGAAAATTCAGAACGTTACTTGTGAGCACGGATGATATTGACGATTCATTTTTAGCAGAAAACAAGTCAAATGTCGCTTTAGAAACGTTATGTGATGGCATTCAGACTTGTCTTGAAAAACAGACCTTTGTTTGTGAATACGCATTAGATGGTTCAATCGCAGCCTTTTTAATAAATTACAGTTCAGATCTCCATGTGATCACTGAAGTACGTGCTGAATTAATTGAAAAAATCATCAACCAGGAATACAAATATGAATGTTTCAAATTTTGCATGGCGGTTGGCGAAGAAACTGACTCGTTGCAAAAACTTGAGCGATCGACCTTATCTGCCAATTTTGCGTTGAAACATCGATTAGATAATAAAGACGTGACCTTAATCAATGCAGAGGATTTTCCATCGTCTGAAATAAAAACTGAATACCAATTGCCTGAGAAAGACAAATCTGAATTCATTCGCTTCGTCACCACCTTAAACGCGTCGGGAATCAATTTGTTTGTCAACGCGTTTGTGCAAAATTTGTTAAATTCAGAAAAGACAGCTTATTTACTCTACGACGTCTGCGATGCATTCATTGATTTGACGCGGCAATCTATTATTGCTTCCGGCTTGGATCAATCCAATGATAATGCACTTCCTGCAACGTTAATTAAGCAAAAGTTAAGGAACACACGAAGCTCCAAAAAACTGCTTGAGTTCACCTTGCAGTTTATCGAAAATCAAATTAAAGAAATATTTGATTCCAAAGAACAACAAGAAATCCAACCCATTAAATTTACGAAGCAGTACATGAACGAGCATTTTAATGAGCCAATCACGCTTGAGCATATCGCGCGCGAACTCTTTTTGAATCCCGTTTATTTAGGGGCGTTGATCAAAAACAAGACAGGTACAAGCTTCACGAATTGGCTGCTTTCGATCCGCATCGAAAAAGCCAAAGAACTCTTAAAAACGACCCGCTTTAGCATTTATGAAGTCGCGGAAATGGTCGGCTATTCAGATTCCAAACATTTCAGCAAATTATTTTTAAAGCATGAAGGTATTAAACCGATCGAATATCGCAAACTTTATTCTTGACGATCAAATTCCGAAAGTGCGGACCTGCGTGAATGAGTAATTACTTCTCTGATAAAATCAAGAACAATTACATGTTGAGCTTTAGAAAGATTTATCTGTTTTCTAATGCTGGCATCAGTTTGTTTTTGATCATTCTCGCCGTAATCACCTACCTGAAGCATTCGATGAGCCTCGTGATCATTGTTGGATTAGTACTTATAAGTATGCTAAATGTGGGGATAGGAGTATTTGTAAAACTCAAACTGTTGGATGTTCTAGTTGAGCTCGAACAAGTCTTAGCGGATTCCGATCCGACACGCAAGGTCAATGCCCTGCGCAAAAAGATCCCAGAAAAGAAAAATCCAGGCGCACTTGATCGCATGGTTATTCAAATTGAAAACTCAATTAACACTGTATATACGTCGCAACTGCTTCGAACGCAGGCCGAAATCCATGCCTTGCAAAACCAGATCAATCCACACTTTCTTTATAACACGTTAGAAACGATTCGCAGCCAGGCGATAATTAGCAAAGTTCCTGAGATCGAAGAAATGTCCGAAGCCTTGGCGACAATTTTCCGATACGAAATTAGTTCGCAAGGCGAGATGTCAACTTTGGCCAAAGAACTCAAATGTGCCGATGATTATCTGCTGATTCAACAGTATCGCTTTAAAGGCCGATACAAAATCATCAAAGCGATCGATAGCTCGAATGAGGATCTGATGAAATGCCGTGTGCCGATTTTGACGATTCAACCGATATTAGAAAATGCAATCGTCCATGGTTTAGAGAAAAAACTTGATACAGGTACGATTACCATACGCGCGGAAATGACCGATGCCCATATTTTTATTCAAATCAGTGATGATGGAATCGGCATGTCCGAAGAGGTTCTTGAGCAACTGAACAAAAAACTCGATTCCGGTGATACGTTAGGTTATGAACCGGAGAATCGATCTAAGGATTCTGGCAGCGGGATTGCGCTGCTCAATGTCAATCAACGAATCAAGCATTTTTTCGGTAATGAGTATGGGCTGTCGGTATTGAGTACTGTTGATGTGGGGACCTTTGTCGATATCGTCCTGCCCAACAAACAATGACACTCAATTCCGAAACAACTGTAGTTGGTCATGAATTAATTTATGCGGATAAATTAAATATATTGAGCAATTATCAAGATGATTTGATCAATTTTTCCTTTCGCCTAATCGAAGGCGAAGTATTAGGCATCGTCGGTTTACATGACTCCGGCATTCAAGTTCTCGTCGATTTCTTGACTGGATTGACTGGTTTAGATTCAGGTCGATTTTATTTTGCAGGTCAACTCTTGCAATCTGGTTTCATCAAGCATTCTTTAGGTTTAGGCATATATTGTATCGGCAATGTGCCACAAATATTCCCCATGTTAAGTATCGCCGAAAATTTGTGTGTGATACGCGCGGGATCTAACCTCGCGAAATATATCAATTACGACAAAATCAATACAGTCGCGCAAGATATTCTGGATGAATTTGATCTCGATTTTTCCCCGTTGATGAAGGTTGGCCAATTGACGCGCAGTCAACAACATGTACTGGAATTAATTAAAGCTAAAATGCTAAAGGCTAAAATTGTGATATTTAGCAATTCATTATCGGAATATTCCGAAGGTGAATTTTACCATATCTATACAATCATTCGCGAAATGCAAAAAAATGGAACAACTTTTATTATCACAGAATCACGACTCGAAAGAATTTTTGAACTCGTTGACCGGATGGTCTTGGTCAGAAATGGCCGTAATTCGGGGACGTTTGCCAAAGGCAATTTTGACCGCCAAAAAATCCACCAAATTCTCATGGGTAAAAAATTCCAGAACAATTTAAGCAATTACTCGCTGCCATTAGACGAAAACATCTTAACCGTTAAAAATATGCAACTACCACCGAAATTGTATGACATAAATTTCTCTGTCCGCCAAGGCGAGATCACGGGTTTTTATGCCATTGATGAAAGTGATATGACCCCATTAATTAATGTTTTGCTTGGCTTTGAAAATCACAAGTCTGGCGAACTGGTTCTATCAGGCCAACTTGTTCAAGCCAAACAGCAAAGCAAAACCATGCTAGCAAACGTTGGCTATTTTGGGAAACACAGCTTTTCTCGCTCGTTATTTAAATATATGAGCGTCAAGGACAATATCGTTTTAGGGACGCCAGAAAAATTCGCGACGCGCCACGGTTTTATCAAAGACCGTATCGTGAAATATGTATTTAAGCAGTTTTTTGAAAGTATTGGCTTAAATTTCCATGACCTCTTTTTGCCGGTCAAGTTGATCAGCGTCGAATCGCAAATCAGTTTGATTTTCAGCAAATCATACATTAAAGGCGCCAGTGCGATTCTAATAGAAAACCCCTTTGGGGGTTCTGATTTAATCACTCAACAGCTGATCATGAATCACATCTTAGAGGCCCAACAAAAACACATCGCTGTGCTATATTTCTCCAACAATTTTTCTGAGATGCGCATGGTCTGCAACAAAGTCTATATTATCCGCGGTAGCACAATTGTCGGTGAACTCAACCACAGTGAAATGGCCAATATCGATATTAATCAGATATTCGGCATGTATGAAATCTAAGCTAAATATTTATTGTTAATAATTGTTTTCAGTTTATTAATTTTTAATTAATCAAAACTTCTTTTAATTACCCCACTAAATCTTGATTATGCAACATTGTGTGCATGTCTGTGGTTCAGTATATTTATATCAGCACATTGCACAAATCACTTTGATATATAGTAACAATTTAATATTGGTTGCACAAAGAACGCTTCAACTCGCGATAAATAATTGAATCGAACTTCAGGGTTTCATCAATTTATCGCATTATCGCAATTATTCTGGCTTATTTAATTCAGTATAGTTAAATATGACAATTCACCCGCAAAAACCCAGCAAAGGTAAACAGGAGGAACCACATGAAAGCAAAAATCGCATTTCTCTACGGACCGAAGGATCTTCGTTTAGAAGATGTTGAGCTCCCCGCCCTCAAACCAAACGAAATTCTGATCAAACTGCAAGCTTGCGGTATCTGCGGATCAGACGTCGAATGTTTTGAAGGCGAATCAGCTGAAGGTCGCTATGACATCGCACCTTATACGCCCGGACATGAATGGGCAGGACAGGCAGTCGAAGTCGGATCATCCGTAACCAGTGTCAAGCCTGGCAATAAAGTTGTTGGCGACTGTGTTTTACCGTGCTTCAACTGCGCAAATTGCAAAGATGGCAAAATGCCTTCAGCATGCCTGAACATGCGCGAAGTCGGCTTCCGTCCGGATTCACCTGGCGGCATGGGCCAATACATGATTTTAGAAGAAAGCTACACCCATGTCATCCCGGATAACTGGAGCTACGAGCTCGGCGCCTGGGTTGAAACATTCAACGTTGGATACTGGGGCGTATGGGGCAATAACACCAATCCCGATGCATCAGACGTTGTTGCAGTCATCGGTGGTGGTCCGATCGGCCTAACCGTTGCCATGACCTGCAAAGAATCCAATGCAACAGTCATCGTCATCGATCCACTCGAAAGCCGTCGCCTCAATGCCTTGAATTATGGCGCCGATTATGTCATCGATCCATCTAAACCAGATTACCTTGAAGAAATTTCGAAATTGACCAACGGCCGTATGGCCGATGTCGTCATCGAATGTTCAGGTAATGACAAAGGAATTGCTTCTTTGTTCGACGTCGCAGGTCATTCGGCTCGCGTCGGCGTCGTGGGCCATTCAATTGGTCGCAAGGTTCCGGTCGAAATTGGTAAAACGATTTGGAAGACCCTACAGATTTCCGGTAGCGGCGGCACCCAGAACTGGTTCCCACGCACCATTCGATTCATGTCCAAAATCAAAGACAAATATGATTTTGCCGCACTCAACACCCATCATTATGACTTCCTCGAAATTGACAAAGCGTTTGACATCGCCTGTCATCAGAAAGCCATTGCCCGCAAAGTCATGCTGACCTTTGACTCAACCGATAAATAATATCTGACTCACTTGATTCCTTTAAAGGATTGACATGCAATCCAAGTGTGTATAGCAGAAGCAGGTTAGAGGTGAATTTGGTCTTTTCACCACCAACCAAACAAGGAACCCAAAAAATGGAGGAAAAAAAATGAAGCGTTACCTGTCTATCATTCTCGTATTGACTTTAGCACTTACATTGCTCGCTGGTTGTGCCACCGGTGCTACCACAGCAGCTCCTGCAGAAACCACAGCCGCCGCAGCCGCAGCAACAACCGCTGCTGCTGACGAAAAAGTTACAATCGGCGTTTCCGTCGGTACACTTGCCCAAGAACGTTGGCAGCGTGAAATTGATATGTTCAAAGAATATGCTGCAGCCAACAACATTGATCTAATCGTGCAGTCCGCTGAAGATGATCCGCAGAAGCAGATCTCCCAGTGCGAAAACATGATTACGCAAGGTGTTGATGCGTTGATCGTTCAGGCTCTTGACTCAGCTGCTGCTGGCGCCATCTGCGAACCTGCAAAAGCTGCTGACATCCCGGTCGTTTCGTATGACCGTCTTGTCATGAACGGCGACCTCGACTATTACATCACCTTTGATACGGTCAAAGTCGGTAAAACTGAAGCTCAGTTTGTTGTCGACAAAGCACCTAAAGGCAACTATATCTGGATGCTTGGTGATCCGAACGACTTCAACACAACACTTCTAGAACAGGGTCAAACCGAAGTTCTACAACCGCTGATCGACAGTGGTGATATCAAAATTATCCTCAAACAGAATGCTAAAAACTGGGATCCTAACGAAGCTCTGAAAATTGCTGAAAACGGTTTAACCCTTGCCAACAATGACCTCCAAGGTTATGTTGCCTCAAATGACGGCACCGCTGGTGGCGCTATCCAGGCTCTGACTGCTCAAGGTCTTGCAGGTAAAGTTGCTATCGCTGGTCAGGATGCTGACGTTGCTGCTTGCCAGCGCGTTGTTGAAGGCACACAGACTGGTACCGTTTACAAACCTTTGAAAAAGCTCAACCAGGCTGCCATCCAGCTCGCTGCAGCACTTGCTAAAGGCCTCCGTGGCGATGAAGCAAAGAAAGCTGTTGATAGCTCCCTCGGCATCTGGTCCGTTCAGAACAATGGTTTCAAAGATGTTGATTCCTTCCAAGTTGACGTTGTTGCAGTTAGCAAAGACAACATGGTTCAAGAAATCATCAAAGACGGTTTCCATACGATGGAAGAAGTCTACAAAAACATCCCGAAGGATCAGTGGCCGGCTGTCAACTGATCAGATAAAACCACTACATGCAATGAAGACCTAAAAACAACAATCTATCATGCTATACACAAAGCATAAAGGATAATTTATTTCCTGTATCGCGGGGGCCCGACAACGGGCCCCCAAGATATAATTGATTAGAATAGTGGGGGAATTGGCCATGAGTGAAACGGTGGCCCGTCCAGCCGGTGACGAAGTTATACTCCGGATGGAAAGCATCACAAAAATATTCCCAGGTGTCAAAGCTTTGGAAAACGTTGATTTAACAGTTCGCACAGGTTCGATCCATGCCATATGTGGCGAAAATGGTGCCGGTAAATCAACATTAATCAAAGTCCTGTGCGGCATCTATGCACATGGCACCTATGACGGGAAAATCTTTCTCGATGAAACTGAACGCATGTTTTCATCGACACACGAAGCAGAAAAAGCCGGTATTGTCAGTATTCACCAAGAACTTGCACTCGTACCAGAAATGAGTGTTGCAGAGAATATTTTCCTAGGCAATCAGCCCAATCGCGCAGGCTTAATCAATTTTGACCAAATGATTCGCCAAGCAGATGATTTACTGAAAAAAGTTGGAATTAATTCGCTTAATTCTGCAAATAATGTTAATCCAAATACAAAAGTCATAAATCTTGGTGTCGGCAAGCAGCAACTCGTTGAAATTGCCAAAGCCCTAGCCAAAAACGCACGCGTCCTCATTCTTGATGAACCAACAAGTGCTTTAACCGAAAATGAAGTTGATGTCCTGATGGATATCTTGGATAATTTGCGAAAAAAGAATATCACGTGTATCTATATTTCGCATAAGCTTGATGAAGTCATTCGAATAGCTGATGATGTTACCATTTTACGTGACGGTCAGACCATCGATACAAAACACATATCAGAAATTACCAAAAGTGATATCGTACGAATGATGGTTGGCCGAGAATTAACAAACTTGTTTCCCCGTGAAAAACATAATCCTGGCGAAGTCGCCTTTGAAGTCAAGAATTATACCGTTAACAATCCATGGGTTGCGGGCAAAAAGCTGGTTAATAACATTAGCTTTAACGTTCGTTATGGTGAAATAATCGGCATCAGCGGTTTGATGGGATCAGGCCGAACGGAATTATTCTCATCGATCTATGGAGCCTTTGAGGCTCGCTCTGAAGGGGAAGTTTATCTCGAAGGGAAAAAGTTAAATATTAAATCCCCGACTGATGCGATTAAAAACGGTATCTATTACCTCACTGAAGACCGCAAAAAATATGGACTTGTTCTGGGTATGTCTATCCTTGAAAATTCAACACTTTCAAGTTTAAACAAGGTTTCGAAGTATGGTTTGTTAAATACTAATATCGAACGGACACTCACCCAAAAATTCATCGACTTCTTGCGCACAAAAACGCCGAGCCAACTCGTCAAGGTTTCCAACCTAAGTGGTGGCAACCAACAAAAAGTTGCGATTGGTAAAGCGTTGATGACTCAACCAAAGGTTCTTATTTTGGATGAGCCTACACGCGGAATTGACGTCGGTGCAAAATACGAAATCTATAAAATCATGAACCAACTCGTCGAACAAGGTGTTATTGTGATTATGATTTCATCAGATCTCGAAGAAGTACTCGGCATGAGTGATCGGATCCTGGTTTTTGGTATCGGTGAGCTGCGTGGCAGCGTTGATATATCTGAAGCTGATCAAGAAGTTATAATGAATATTGCAACCGGGGTGAAAAGTGTATGAGTGAAATTGCAGTCAAACCTAACAAAGCCAAGAGGGCATCCTTCAGTTTTAGACAATATGCGATGATTGTCGCCCTGATTATCTTGTTTATCCTTTTTACAGTCATGACCAAAGGATCTTTTATTCAGACCCGAAATCTGTCGAACTTAGCACGACAGATGGCGATCACAGGTGTGTTAGCAACCGGTATGGCGATGGTTATTGTATCTGGTAATATCGACCTTTCCGTTGGTACCTTGCTCGGCTTCATTGGCGGTATTGGTGCAGCAGGAATGGTCTGGTGGGGCTGGGACATGTACACCACGATCGCGGTTCAACTTTTACTCGGTCTAACAGTCGGTTTGATCCAAGGTTCAATTATCGCTTATCTTAGAATGCCAGCATTTATCACAACCTTAGGTGCGCAATTGATCTTTCGAGGTGCAACCCTCGGGGTCATTCGCGGCACAACCGTTGCCCCACTGCCTAAAGGCTATGTTTACCTAGGTCAAGCCTATGTATCAATGACCCTCGGTTGGATATTTGCGGTAGTTGCAATCGGCTTGCTATTTTACTTCATGGTCAACAAACGCAAAAGTAACATGAAGTACAAATTCGAGGTCAAGTCACTCAGCGTTGATATCTTAAAAGCAAGTTTTTACAGTCTTTTGATCATTGGCTTTGTCTGGATCATGAATAACTATAAGGGCATCCCGTTGCCAGTTATCATCATGCTTGCCTTGTCAATCATCTTCACCTTCGTCGCCGAAAAAATCACCTTTGGCCGTAGTGTTTACGCAATCGGTGGTAACCGCGAGGCTGCAAAATACGCAGGTATTAACGTCAACAGAATCACCATTATCGTGTTCATGCTCAGTGGTTTAATGTCAGGTGTTGCCGGTATCATCATGTCTGCTCGCCTCAATGCAGGTGCGCCACAAGCCGGACTGAACATGGAAACTGACGCAATCGCAGCCGCTGTTATCGGCGGGATTAGTATGACCGGTGGTATTGGTCGAGTCAGCGGCGCACTTATCGGTGCAGTCGTTATGGCGACACTAGACAATGGAATGAGCATGATGAACATCCAGGCATTCTGGCAGTTCATCGTGAAGGGCGCCGTCTTGATTATTGCCGTATGGTTCGACATCTCATCTAAAAACAAGCAAAAATAAAGGTAGAGGTAAAGCGTATGAAAGAAACCATTAAAATCGGCGTCATTGGTACCGGCCGCATCGGCAAGCTACACATCAACAATTTATGCACTTCTGTGCCAGGTGCCAAAGTTGAAGCAATTGCAGATGTCATCATGACGGACGAAATTCGCGCATGGGCAAAATCACTCGGCATCAACAAAGTACATACAGATCCAGAAGCGATCATGAATGATCCAGAAATTGACGCCGTATTCATCTGCTCTTCGACTAACACCCATGCCGATCTGATGATCCGAGCAGCAGAAGCCAAGAAGGACATCTTCTGTGAAAAGCCAATTGATTACGACATCGCCAAAATCAATCTCGCATTAGATGCTGTCAAAAAAGCCAATGTTAAATTGCAAACGGGATTTGTCAGACGCTTTGACCATAATCACAAAAAAGTACGCGATACAGTTGCATCCGGGATCCTCGGCACACCATCAATCATTAAAGTGACCTCGCGCGATCCTGAACCGCCGCCGTTTGAATATGCAAAAGTCTCTGGTGGTTTGTTCATGGACATGATGATCCATGATTTTGATATGGTTCGTTATTTGTCCGGCAGTGAAGTCGTCGAAGTGAGTGCTTACGGCGATGTCCTAATCGACGACAAACTCAAAACCATCAATGATGTCGATACCGCGATCGTCATGCTCAAGTTCGAAAACAAGAGTATCGGTGTGATCGATAACAGCAGAAAAGCTGGTTATGGATATGATCAACGTTCCGAAGTGCATTGTGCCAAAGGCTGTGTCCAAGTCGCTAACGACTATCCAAACACCGCGATGATCAGCACGAATGAAGGCGTATTCCTCGACAAACCCCTTTGGTTCTTTTTGGAACGTTACAATGACGCGTTTATCGCAGAAGCAAAAGAATTTGTTGCAGCAATTAAAGAAAACAGAGATCCATCTGTTGGCGGTATTGATGGCTTGATGCCCGTTAAAATCGCGATGGCTGCCCAGAAATCCCTTGTTGAAGGCCGTTCAGTTAAACTGAGCGAAATTTAAATTCTCCTGACGAATTGGGAACAACACAGAATGCTTCATGGTAACTTTTGCCATGAAGCATTCTGCCATTTGAGCATGAAGACGGATAAAAGGAGCGACTAACATGAAACTTGGTTACAACGAAGCAACCTGCATGCAAAAATCAACATTGGCGATGGATTTGGAACTCTGTGAAATGAACGGTTATGACTATATTGAAATTCGCTTGGATATGCTGCAGATTTATTTGAAAGATCACACCTATAATGATCTCAAAGCATTTTTTGCGAAAAGTAAAATGAAACCCTATGCCTTTAATTCGATTGAAAACATCAATTTCTGCACGGCAAAAGAATGGCAAGAACGTGTTGAATTATTTACTTTCGCATGTGAAAGTGCACGCGAAATTGGGAATCCCTATATCATCATGGTGCCAACAATGGGACCAGATATGGCCAACAAAACTGAAAGGGAAATATTTGACGATTCGGTAGCATCCTTGATTAAATTTGCTGACATTGCCAAGCCATATGGCGTGAAATTAGCCTTTGAACCAATTGGCGATCCTCGCTGGTGTGTGCGCAGCTTAAAGCAATG
>JAQUDJ010000056.1 GCA_028685755.1 Eubacteriales bacterium
GCCTTGTATACTCAAGAGATTCCGGTGATCACTTTTAACTCTGACATCCCAGATAGCAAACGGATCTGCTTTGTTGGCCAAAATCACGGAAAAAGCGGACGTATTGCAGCGGATATTATGTCGAAAATTGTCGGTTGGCAAGACAAAACATTGATCGTGACTGGCAATTTAGCATTTTTTGCACACAAAAGTCGCGTCAATGGATTTTGCGATCGGTATACTGAACTTGGTTTAGCCCAAGCGCGTTATCAGATAATTGAGTGTTACCAAGAATACTCGATAACATTTGATAAAATTAGCCAATTATTGGCTGCAGATGATCAAATCAGATCCATCTATATGGCAACCGAAAGTGTTCAGGCTTGTGCTGAAGCCATTAAACGCGCAAACAAAAACTATAAGATAAAAGTCGTTTGTCACGATGTTTCGGCTAGCACTGCCACATTATTAAAAGAAAATTATGTTGATTTTGCGATAGAGCAAAACATTTTCATACAGGGTTATAAGCCGATTATTCTGCTCCGTGATATCTTATTCATGAATTTAAAACACGAAAACGAGTTGGAATATACACAGATAAATATTGTTAATTCGGAAAGCCTCGATACGCTCTCTTATAATTAGTTGCAGATTTTCATAACAAAAAGCGGAGTCCACCAACCCCGCTTTTTGTTATGAGAAGAAGATCCACCATGCAGTCCAAGCATGGTCATCCGAAAATTGACTAAAATTAATTCACGCCGTTTTATTTCACGCCGAGTTCGCGTTTGATACGTTCGAGGGCTTCAGGGGCTTGTTTGTTCATGCGCTCCGGGTAACCGAAGTAGGATACACAGGCGATCGATTCACCGCCAACTTTGTACTTGCGATCAGCAAACTTCATGTCGCGCAGGGTTTCGAAAATACCGTCAAAGTCGACTTCCCCTTCGCCCATCGCGGTGTGCTGATGGATCGCCATACTGACTCCCGGTGGATTGACGATGTAGCGGCAGTCCACCGTCTGGTTCATCGTATCGGCGAGCAGGATGTGGGACAGATCATCGCCTGCATATTTGAGCATATGGCGCACGTCGCCTTTGCCGTTGTCATAAAAGAAGCCGTGGGAGGCGGAGTAGCAATACTTTAACGCGTCACTGCGGTACGATTTGACGTAGTCGACTGTTTCGTCGTTCAGTTCACAAAAGTCATACGGATGGGACTGGACTTCGACCCGGATCCCTTCCTTTTCAAAGAGCGGCAGCAGTTCGTCCATCGAACGAAACCACATGCCATTACAGATTTCCTTTTGGTGAATGTCACCGGACAGTTCAGTGTTGATGACCGAAACGCCCATGTTGACGGCGATTTCGACGATCCGCTTCCAGTTGGCGACCGCGTGGAGGCGCTGTTCTTCGGTCGGGCCAGACCAGCGATAGACGGTGATAAACGACGAAATCTCGACACCGGTTTCTTTTAAAGCTTTACGATATTCGGCTTCTGTTTCTTTGGAAAACAGCGGGTGTTTGTAAAATGGGTTGATCCGTGGGTGGGGGGATTGTTCGATGTACTTGTAACCCCAGTCAGCGACCTGATGGACCATATCGTTGATGCTCATTTGTTTGGCGATGACGTCAACGTCAAATGCTATTTTCATAAACTGATTCCTTTCATCAATTTTTAAGGGTTCAGGTCAGTTTAACCCAACCTGAACCCTATCAGTTGAATGATAGATTAGTTGTAGAATGTTGGACGGGCAGCGGTTACGATCGGTTCGATCGCGCCAGATTCTTGTGCTTTGACACAGGCATCTGAAGCAACACTGGCCAAATAGCCGTCCCATGCGGTCGGGCCATTGACTTCGCCTTTGACGGTGGAGTCGATCCAATCTTGAAGTTCAACATCATAGGATTCAATAAAGCGAACTTTCCAGTCATTCAGGATGGTGTTAGACAGTTTTTCTTGGCTGCGCATTTCGATGGACATCGGTTCTGGGAGTTTAGCAATACCGGTTTCACCGACAACCTCACACTGAATGTCATAACCATACTGGCAATTGACAAAGATTTCGAGAACGACGCGGACGCCTTTAGCTGAGGTCAAAATTAAGATCTGTGGATCTTTGAGCTTGTCATGCGTATTTTTGGTGGCACGTGGCATGATGACCTGAGCCGATGTCCATTCGTCGTTGATCAGCCAATGTAGGCAGTCAAGTTCATGGATTGCAGTGTCATTGATCGCCATGTAGGTAACATAGGATGTCGGTACAGTAGGATTGCGGTGTGCACAATGGAGAACGAGGGGTTCACCGATTTTGCCAGAGTCGATCACTTCTTTGAGCAGTTTGTAACCGGCATCATAACGACGCATGAAGCCAACTTGGACGAGCTTTTTGCCGAAAGCAATTTCAGCATCAACAATTTTGCGTGCATCATCGGCAGTCGTGGCCATTGGTTTTTCGACAAAAACCGGTTTACCAACTGCGATCGCAGCCATAACTTGTTCAGCATGGACTGGACCCCAGGATGTGATTACGAGTGCATCAACATTCGGGTCTGCAACTACTTCTTGATATGTTTTGTAAACGGTGATGTTGCCATATGTATCAGCAACTTTTTGAGCACCTTCTAAGTTGATATCGGTCACAGCTACGACCTGTGAGCCAACCAGTTTTTGGTTCAAACGACGAATGTGTTCTTGACCGATTGCACCTGTTCCGATGACGCCAATTTTTAAAGACATGTGTTTTTCCTCCTCAAGGATGTTTGATGGATTTTGGACCACAGATTGGGGAAATAGAACGAACGTTTTGATAATAATAAGGGATAAAGCTACCGGGTGCGGGTGGTTCGCGTGCCCGGGCACGTTGTCTACTTGAGTATATTTTATCTGTCCTACCCTGTCAAGAGAATCGCATCAATTTTTTATGACATCGTTCATCAATATAGCTAAATTCCATGTGTTTTATAAAGTTCAAAAAGAACAAAGTCCCCGAATCGCCAGGAGGTGGCTTTATCGGGGACTTTGCTCGAAATAAGGAAACAGCACGCTTGCCATGTGCTCTATTTAAGGGGAAGGCAACAACTAGATTATCG
>JAQUDJ010000033.1 GCA_028685755.1 Eubacteriales bacterium
TTGGTGCGGACGACAGGACTTGAACCTGCATGCTCTCGCACTGGAACCTAAATCCAGCGTGTCTGCCAATTCCACCACGTCCGCGTGGATAACTGTTGCTAAGCAATGGGTCTTTGACCGCTGTTAACAAACTTGTCCAAGGGATTATAACATTTCTGCTTCGCGCCTGCCTATCTAAATTTGAAAAATATGATCATAAAATTTTGATTGTTAATTTGATGTGATCGTGACGTTGTCCCCACCTTCTAAGCGATAATGGCCTTTGTCGACGATCAGGCGAAACGGCAGATCGTATTCACGGAAAGTCTGCTTGAGCCGATATATGGTCATATATAGATTTTGTTCTGCGCGTCGCAGGTCTAAGCCGGGCCAATATCGACTGACAATCTCGAGTTTGTTTAGTCCGACGCCAGCGGTGAGCAGATCACGTAACAAGGCTTCTTGGATCTTGGTGGTAAAGCGAACGAGTTGACCGGAGGGCGCAACGATCTGTAAACGGCCTGCTAGATTAACTGCGATAGGACTATTGGCAGGCTGATTCGGTTGCGCTGTTTCATCGGCGATTTGCTTGGAAAGGCGCATGATCGAGCGTTCCAAACGGCCGCGGTCAACTGGCTTTAAGACATAATCTAGTGCGGCAGCATCAAAAGCCTGCAAAGCATATTGATCAAACGCGGTGACGAAGATCACTTTTAAATCAGGCAGAATTTCATGCAATTGCATCGCCAACTCGATACCATTCATCCCTGGTAATGAAATATCGAGAAAAGCTGCGTCCGGGAGTGTTTGGTTGCTCACTTGATGGGCAAGTGCATCGCTTTTTGCACGCGAAAGCATCGCTGAGGGTAGGCCAAAAGCGCCAACGATTTCAATTTCGGGGAAGGTTTGAAGGGTGCGAACCATCAGATCAAGGGTCGGGACTTCATCATCAACGACATAGACGCGCATCATGTAAACAACTCCCCTTTAAGCCAAAAGAATGGTCATGGTTGTGCCTTGTCCCGGCTCGCTCGTGATCGCCAGATCACTGTCATATTGGTTGCGCAAGCGTTGTACGATATTTTGCAGTGCAATACCGGATGACTGGCGATCAGAGTCTGACGTATGCAGATGTTGCAAATTGACACGTGGTGCCAAAATGGATTGGATTTTGGCGTGCGGCATCCCCAGTCCATCATCGGCAACTGTCAATTGAAGCCTTTCACCGACGCGTGCAAGTCGGATATGGACTGAGCCTCCGCGCTCCCGATGCAGCACACCGTGGCGGATCGCGTTTTCAACGAGAGGTTGGATGATCATGGGCGGTATTTGCCGTTTTTCAAGACCGGGCTCGATCTCGATTGTAACGGTTAATCGCTCTCCAAAACGGGCTTCTTCGATTGCTAAATAGGCATTTAGCAATTCGAGTTCGCTCTCAAGACTATTCAAATGTGTCATGCGTTGGAAATCAAAACTGCGCCTGAGATACGTGCTGAGATTGGCCAACAGGCGCGCGGCTTTTTCCCCATCTTGTACGCAAAGGGAGATTATGACACTCAAAGCATTGTACAGAAAATGCGGATTGATCTGGGCGCGCAAAAAATCATTTTCGAGGTTGATTGCTTCGCGACGCCGTTTGCCTAACTCTCGATCGACATTCGCTTTTTCGACATAGAGTATCAGTAGCCGATTGATATGTAAGTAAAGTGTGACAATCGCTAAGGCGATCGCACTCACTTGGGCGATTACCATATCGTGTAAATAGCCTGATTGATAACCCATCGAGGTCAAGCCATACGTCAGCATCAGAAAAACTTCAAATAAAATACCTAGACTTTCTTTCTCATCGGTTTGGTATTCTCGATGGCGGATCCAAAGCCAAATCGAACGCAGGAAAACTAAAATGAGCGATATAAAAAATAGCGTGCTCGGAATGAATGCAAACTGGGCATATGCAGTTGCCCACGGTGTAAAGAGAAAAATGATCAAGCAAACGCCAATTCCAGCAGCGATTTTAACGATAAAACGGGGCAAGAGTCGCGAATTGACAAGTCGAAAACTCACCAATGCTAAAACAGATAAAAGGATTTGAGATATCTGGACGGACGCTAAAATAACCGGGAATGGCAATTGGGGAATGAGCTGATACAAAATTCGTTCATTGATCAAGGTGTTTTGAAAGGCGAACAGGAAAAATAAGACCATTAACATCCAGGTTAGCTTATTGTTGTTGCGATTGTTGAGCATCGGTGTGCCTTGCATCAGCAACAATATCAGCAGGTGGATGATCGCGATCATCAATAAAACTAACGAGGTCCCTAATTCCAAGCCAAATAGGCGTGAATTGTAGGTCTGCATCGTCTGTTGATCGCCGAGCATGAGACTTTGTCCAAAGCCACCTTGAAAATGGTCGAAATTTGCGGTTTGGATAATGATTTCGAGATTTGTGTCTGCTGTTTTAAAAAAGGCCGTTCGCGGGACATTGCTGCCAATATAGGTCGCAAGTTGGGGGGTTGGCTGGCCATCTTCCATGACAAGCATGCCGTTGACGAAAATGCGCGAGGCATTGCGGATATTGGTTTTTTTCAAGGCCAGTTCCGGATTATGCGATAAATTCTGAATGCGCAATCGATAGGTTGCGACACCACGGCCATGATTGTCAGGTAATTGGGGGATCGAACGCCAGCCGGTTCGCGGATCGATAAGGATGTGGTTTAATTCGCTTGAACGTTCACTATCATTTGAAACGAAGTCTTGCGGGGTCAGTATTTGGCCCCAATACAATTCCCATTCGCCATCGAGATGGATCACGCCAGGATCTTGCAAAGCCTTCCCCTGCAGATCCACGACGCCGTTAACCGCTTGCGGGGCAGGCTTGTGCAGTGCACCCCAAAACAGACTACTTAAGAGCAGCACACCGAGTATGATCAGGGCAACGTGGCGTCCTTTTCGAATCATCAGCCTCTCACACGATAGTCTAATTAGTCTTATTGAAAGCTATTATTACTCGTCGAGTTTTAAAACACTCATGAAAGCTTCTTGTGGCACTTCGACACTGCCGACTTGGCGCATCCGCTTTTTGCCCTCTTTCTGTTTTTCGAGGAGTTTCTTTTTGCGGGTGATGTCGCCGCCGTAGCATTTGGCCAAAACATCTTTGCGGTAAGCGCGGACGGTCTCGCGGGCGATAATTTTACCGCCGATACAGGCTTGGATCGGCACTTCAAACTGCTGGCGCGGGATGTTGTCTTTGAGTTTTTCGGCCATCCGGCGGGCGCGGCTGTATGCTTTTTCGCGGTGCACGATAAATGACAGGGCATCGACAACTTCGCTGTTTAGCAAGATATCGAGCTTGACGAGGTCAGATCTGACATAGTCTTTAAATTCATAGTCGAGTGAGGCATAGCCACGGGTGCGTGATTTTAAGGCATCAAAAAAGTCGTAGATGATCTCATTGAGGGGCATATCGTAATGGAGCATGACGCGGGTCGTGTCGAGATAATCCATGTTATGGTAAGCGCCGCGGCGTTCTTGGCAGAGCTCCATGATGTTGCCGACATATTCTTTGGGGGCTAAGATCGTTGCCTTGACCATTGGTTCTTCAATGTAGTCGACTTCCATCGGATCTGGCATATTGGTCGGATTATCGAGCCATTTCGTTTCCCCATTGTTGAAGATAACCCGATAGACAACGGACGGGGCGGTTGAAATCATTTCGAGGAGGAATTCGCGTTCGAGGCGTTCCTGAATGATTTCATAATGGAGCAGACCCAAGAAGCCACAACGAAAACCAAAACCTAGTGCTGCTGAAGTTTCGGGTTCGAATGTCAGGGCAGCATCATTGAGCTGGAGTTTTTCTAACGCATCGCGCAGATCAGGATATTTGGCTCCATCAATCGGATAAAGACCGCAGTAGACCATCGGTTGAACTTTTTTATAGCCGGGCAACATCTCTTTAGCCGGATTGCTAAGCATCGTCACGGTATCGCCAACTTCGGTGTCACGGACATTTTTGATACTCGCGACGATATAGCCGACATCGCCAGCGAGCAGTTCTTCAGCTGGTTGAAGTTCACCGGGGCGGAAATAACCGAGTTCAGTGACGATAAAATCTTTGCCGGTATGCATCATCAGGATCCGGTCGCCTTGCCTGACGGAGCCTTCTTTGACATTGACATGGACGATGACCCCTTTGTAGGTGTCATATTTGGAGTCGAAAATCAACGCGCGAAGCGGGGCGTTTTCATCGCCTTGCGGGCAGGGCAAATATTGAACGATTTTTTCTAAGACTTCGTCAATATTGATGTCGTTTTTGGCGGAAATCAGCGGTGCATAACTGGTATCGAGACCAATGACTTCTTCAATTTCTTGTTTGACGACATCTGGCTGAGCGGAAGGTAAATCGATTTTGTTGATAACCGGCAACACTTCCAGGTTGCTATCGATTGCCAAATAAACATTGGCCAACGTCTGGGCTTCGATACCTTGGGCGGCATCGACGACGAGAATCGCGCCATCGCAGGCTGCCAAGGTCCGGTTGACTTCATAATGAAAGTCGACGTGTCCAGGTGTATCGATCAAATTGAGTGTGTAGATCTCACCATCTTTTGCCGGATAAGCCATGCGCACGGCCTGAGCCTTGATCGTGATCCCGCGTTCGCGTTCGATTTCCATATTATCGAGGACTTGGCTTTGCATTTCGCGCAAAGTCAGGACGCCGGTATGTTCGATCATCCGGTCCGCTAAGGTCGATTTGCCGTGGTCGATATGAGCAACGATACAGAAGTTGCGGATTTTTTCCTGACGGGGGGATGGCATTACGGTACTCCTAACTCATTCCAAGGATAGAAACGGATCAGCACTTCGCCGATCATGTGGTCGATGGGGATTGGCCCGATGCTGCGGCTGTCGAGACTGACAGTCCGGTTGTCGCCCATGACATAGTATTCATCGAGCCCAAGTGTGACTTGAGCAAATTCCGACGAGCGGCTTTCGGTGAGCAAATCCGAGGGCAAATAGGCCTCGAGGAGATATTCGCCATTGCGATAGACTCCGCCGTTTTTCAGCTCAATGGTGTCACCCGGCATGCCGATGACCCGTTTGATGATGTTCGGTCCGTCCTCATGCTGGGGCAAATCGCGGGTGCGGATCGTGACGACGTCGCCATATTGGATGCCGCCCCAAAATTTACTAATTTTCTCGACGATGACCTGGTCATTTTCGTTGAGAGTCGGGGTCATTGAGTCCCCAATAACGGCATTGCGTTGGACTACAAATATGACGAGCAAAAGGCCGACAAGGATAGCTGCAAGTATGTATTTAAGCCAGTCTAAGATCTCCAAAAGTAGATCCGTCGATTCCGACTTCGCGGTGAGAGTTTCGCCGATTGAGCCTTGGCTTTGGGTCAAGTGATGCCAAGTCGTCGGTCTTTTGGACCCCGTGACAGGGATATGTACCGGACGACCCGGTTCAACTTCAGTCGGCAGCGATTTTTTCACACATGCATCCTTTGCGCGGGGTTGGGGTTGGGAGTTGGGGTTGGGTTGGGTTGGGTTGGGTTGGGTTGGGGTCAGGCACCCAGTTAAACTTTGATTGCGAGGCCGAGTTCGTCGAGCTGTTTTTGGTCGACAACGCTGGGGGCATCGGTCATGGGGCAGGATGAATTGGCGATTTTGGGGAAGGCGATGACTTCACGGATGCTGTCACTGTCGGTGAGGAGCATGACGAGTCGGTCGAGGCCGAAGGCGAGGCCGCCGTGTGGTGGCACCCCGTATTGGAAGGCTTCGAGCAGATATCCAAAGCGGCTCCAAGCTTGTTCTTCGGTAAACCCGAGCAAGGAGAACATTTTTTGTTGCAGTTCCTGGTCGTGGATACGAATACTACCGCCGCCCAGTTCGGTGCCATTCAAGACGATGTCATACGCTTTGGCCCGCACGGCTGCTGGATTGGTTGCGAGCATCATCAGATCCTCATCCATCGGGCTGGTAAAAGGATGATGCATCGCGACATAGCGGTCTTCCTCCGCGTCGTATTCGAGGAGTGGGAATTCGGTAACCCACAGGAGTTTGTAATCGTCGGCTTTGACAAGGCCAGTGCGACGGGCGATTTCGCAGCGCAGTTGACCAAGGGATTCCTGAACAATTTTGGTCTGGTCAGCGACGATCAGAAGCAAATCACCAGCTGATGCACCTGCGCGTTCGGCAAGGGCGGCAACGAGTTCTGGGGTGACGAATTTGGTAATTGAGCCACGGGGTGTGTCTTCGACAGTCAACCAAGCAAGCCCTTTAGCGCGGTATGTTTTGACAAATTCACCGAGCGAGTCGATTTCTTTGCGAGACATCGAGGAACCACCTGGAACAGCAATCAATTGGACACTGCCACCGGCTGCAATTGCGCCGGAGAAGGCTTGGAACGGATTGGCAGCGAGCAGGTCGGACACGTCCTTGAGTTCGATCGCGAAACGGATGTCTGGCTTGTCGGAACCGTAACGGCTCATCGCTTCGACAAAAGTCATCCGCGGCAGTGGCAAGCTGATTTCAACGTTCATGATTTCCGAAAACAGGCGTTTGAGGAAGCCTTCGTTGATCGCAATGACATCTTCAACGTCAACAAAAGCCATTTCGAGGTCAATTTGAGTAAACTCGGGCTGGCGATCAGCGCGCAAGTCTTCATCGCGGAAGCAACGCGCGATCTGCATGTAGCGGTCGTAGCCGGCCACCATCAGGAGTTGCTTGTACAACTGGGGTGACTGTGGCAAAGCGAAAAATTGGCCTTGAAAAACACGGCTCGGCACGAGGTAATCGCGCGCACCTTCAGGCGTACTTTTGATCAGAATTGGGGTTTCAATTTCGTAGAACCCTTCCTGATCGTAATAGTCACGAGTCAGTTTCGTGATCCGGTGCCGCAAAAATAGCTTCTCTTGCATATCCGGGCGACGCAAGTCGAGGTAGCGATATTTCAAACGCAGTGCTTCGTTGGCATTGACGTTCTCTTCAATATAAAACGGCGGTGTTTGCGATTCAGACAGAATGCGCAACTCACTGACTAACAGCTCAACCTCACCGGTTTTCATGTTTGGATTTGCAGATGCCCGTTTTTGCAGACGGCCTTGGACCGCGAGCACGAACTCACTACGGACTTTTGCCGCTTTTTCGCGGACTTCTATCGGGCAAGATTCGTCGATCAGGAGCTGGATCTCACCGCTGCGATCGCGCAATGTGATAAACACGAGACCCCCGAGGTCACGCTGCTTGTGACACCAACCCATCAGGGTTAGGGTCTCACCGAGCATGGCGTCGGTCAGTTCCGCACAGCGGGTCGATCTTTTTAAGCCTTGCATAATTTCTGCCATAACTTAAGGACTCCTTCAAAATATTGCGTATCGAGGCGTGATTGTAATCTTGAGTGCGGAGGTGGTGATTTGGGGCGGTACTTAATATTGGCAAAAAATCTTGATTAGCGAGCCGTCAAAAAGGCTGCCAATTGATCAAGACGCACCACACGTTCCGTGCTGTCAGCCATGTGCTTAAGCTTCGCTTCGCCGTTGGCAATTTCATCGTCACCGAGGACCAACGTGTATGTCGCGCCCGTTTTACCGGCGAATTTCATCTGCGCTTTGAGGCTGCGATTCATGAGATCAGTCTCGGCATAGATGCCCTGTTGGCGTAAAAGGAAGGTAATCTGGCGCGCTTTTGTTGCGGCGGCGGCTCCGAGTCCCGCGATATAAATCAACGGTACCGGTAAGGTGGCAACCGAAACACCTTGTGAATTAAGTTCCATCATCAACCGTTCAACGCCGAGGGCGAATCCAATCCCAGGCGTGTGTGGTCCATCGATCGATTCAATGAGGCCGTCATAGCGACCGCCGCCACAAATCGTGCCCTGCGTGCCAACATGGTCGGAGATAAATTCGAAGACTGTGCGGGTGTAGTAATCAAGGCCCCGGACAATCCCACGATCGACGGTATAAGCGATACCTAGCTCATCGAGATTGGTACAGAGCCCGTCAAAATGGGTCTGGCAATCGGGACACAAGTGATCGAGCAGCGCAGGGGCGGTTTTGGTTACCGGCTGACATTTGTGCTCCTTGCAATCGATGATCCGCAGTGGATTCTTCTCAAAGCGATCGTTGCACGTCGGACACATGTCCGCCAAATGTGGCTGAATATGCGCCTTTAGTAGCTGGTTGTAAGCAGTGCGACACACTGGACAACCAATGCTATTGATGCGCAAGGATGTCTGGCCAAGGCCGATTTCTTTGAAAAAAAGCGCCAACAGACTAATCAGTTCCGCATCGACGACGGGGCCGTCCGCGCCAAAAACTTCGCAGCCAAATTGGTGAAACTCGCGGTAACGACCCTTTTGAACATTCTCATAGCGGAAAGCTGTGATGTTGTACCACAGACGAACCGGTGAAGACCACGATGCCATGCCATTCTCGAGATAACTCCGGACGACACCAGCGGTACCTTCGGGACGCAGCGAAATGCTCCGGCCACCCTTGTCGAGAAAGGTATACATTTCCTTCTGGACGACGTCAGTCGTGTCACCGACGCCCCGTTGGAAAAGATCCGTCGATTCAAACGTCGGAATGCGAATTTCTTGATAGCCATATCGGGCACAGACAGCGGCGAACTGACGCTCGGCCTGTTGCCAGGCCGCGATCTCAGTCGGCAGAATATCGCGCGTCCCTTTGGGCGCATTAATTTTAGTCATTAAAATAGACCTCCGGATCGGTCTTTAGCATCGCCAAACCGTGAAAAAGGCCCCTAAAGGCCGGCAATCGCTCAAGAGTCAATAAATTATAGCTTAAAAATCGTTAAACTGATAGCCCAACATCGCCAAAACAGTCGGTCCGGCGGTCTCAGTGCGGAGGATTCGCCGCCCTAAGGTGACGGGCAGAATGCCCGCTGCTAACGCTTGATCGATTTCCGATAACGAAAAACCCCCTTCGGGTCCAATGAGAATCGCAATTTTCGGGCGTAACCTTGCATCTATTTGCGGTTGCAGCTTGGGGGCAGCGGTCTCAAGTTGAGCACGCAGCGACAATTCACGTTCGCTTTCCCACGGGATCAGTGCCAGATCTGCCGTTTGGCAATCGTCTAACACGGTGCGAAAACTCATCACACATGAAACAATCGGCACGAGACCTCGGCCACACTGTTTAGCCGCCGCTAAGGCGATTTTCTGCCAACGTTCAGCTTTGCGCGCGGCATCGCGCGCATCGACACGAGCGACAGAGCGTTCACAAGCCATCGGCACAATCCGCGAAACGCCGAGTTCGACAGCCTTTTGGATGATTTCATCTAATTTGTCAGATTTAGGCAAACCTTGGTAAAGCGTTATATCGAGTGGAGATTCAGTCTGCGATGGTTGGCGATCGAGGATCTCAACGGTTACCGTCACTTTGTCAATTGCCGTAATCCGAGCCGAGTAATCCGTGCGCGCGCCGTCACAAAGGACTAGTGGATCGCCGGGTTCAAGACGCAAGACAGACGCAATATGGCGCGCCTCTTCCCCATTGATGACCCATTGTGTCTGATCCGGCCGTAAGGCTTGTTCGATAAAAAATCGAGGCATGACATAACACTCCTTCCAGACACAAATAAAAAAAACGACCTGTTTAAATTTCAGTTAACACGCAACTGCGAACAACTTCAAGCTTGAGATCAGCCGTCAAGTCAGCGAAATCAGGTCTCCAGGTTCCGGGTTGGAACCACAAGCGCAAAATGCCAAGCTCTGCTGCCTCGCGGATATATTTTTCACCAGCTGCTGGCGCGACAACAAAATCAACCGCATCTGGTTTTTGCGGAAGGCTTTTCAAGTCAGGATAGCACGGGTCACCGTCAACGGTCTGGTATTTGGGGTTGACCGCAAACACCAGGTACCCGGCGCTCTTAAGGTGATGGTAAATGATAAAACCAAAACGATCCGGATCATCATTCGCGCCGATAACCGCCCAGCTTTTACCATGAATAAAATCGGATTTTGCCATATGTGTCACTCCTACTATTTTTTATAGCATAATCACCATCAAAATCGACAACAAGAGTTACGAGGACTACAATAAAACCAATCGATTAGACTCGCCTTTAACACACTCACTTCGATCCGCGAAAGGATGGTTCCCATGGTTTCTCGAACAGACAATCCCGATGCTGAACAAGTCGCTGAAGAAACAACTCGCACCCGCCCTACGCCAAAATCTTTTAACGACGCTGATACCGAGAGCACAGTGCTCTGGAAAGACCGCAAACGTATTCTCGGCATGCCACTTTCATTCACCCGTTACATCGTCGACGAAGATCGTTTGACCTTAAAAATTGGTCTGCTCAACTCACTTGTCAATGACGTCCTCCTCTATCGGATTCTCGATGTCAAACTCGTGCAGACCCTCTGGCAAAAGCTGTTTGGCGTTGGCACAATCACACTTTTTACTGCTGACAAATCACAAGACCAGATCAAACTGCGCAATATCAAGCACCCTGAAAAAGTCCGGCGCTATTTAGGCCAATTGATTGAGGAAGAACGTGAAAGCCGCCGACTTGTTGGTCGAGAATTGTATGGCGTCGCGAGTGATGGGGTCGATCTCAACGATCACTAATGGGACGAATGTGAATGACTGACAGTCGTTAGATTTTTGACCCAATGTTCTTGTCGAAAATAATGCAGCGCTGGGAATATTCGGATATTTTGCAGGAATTGAATCGATGCGTAGGCGAGCAGGAGCCCGACAGTCCCAACCTCTGGCAGGAAAATCGCTAAGACCACGGCTGCGGGAATCGGCAGTAGCCACATCATCAACGCATCAACGATAAACGCGGACCGCATATCACCACCTGAGCGCAAGGTGAAAAAGACCACAGCATATGCCAAGGCGGGGGTCAGGAAAAACGCCTGAATCCAAATCATCCAGGTCGCTTGTATTTTGAGATCATCTGGAATCGCGAACAGTTGCGTGACCCACGGAGCGGCGATCACGACCACGATTGACATCAGCAGTGCGAGTGCACTTTGGAAAACTAAATGCAACCGCGCGTGAATTCGTGCCTGGTCGAACTGACCGGCACCGAGCCGTTGTCCCACCATGACGGTGATTCCGGTCGCCATCCCCCCAAAGACCACGAGTAATAATTGAATAGCTTGATCGGCGATCACAAACGCCGGTATGGCACTTTCTTTGATTTGGGAAAGTGCCCAAAAGGTCAAACTGAGACCCACCGAATAGAAGAACTCATTAATCGTCAGTGGCAATGTTTTATGAAAGGCCATCTTGGCCACAGGCGCGGACAAATAGCGCAGACTCCACAGATTCCACGAAAACAACGTCTTGCCTATCCCAATCCAGAAAATATAAAAGGAAGCCTCAACTAAACGGGCGATCAGGACAGCAATCGCCGCCCCTTTGGCGCCCATCGCTGGATAACCAAAATGGCCAAAAATCAACACCCAATTGAGGAAAAGATTGACGACCATCCCGGTGATCCCTGCGGCTAACGGGAGCCGATTGTGGGCGATCGCGCGCATTGAAAACAGGCCAACCATCGTCAAAGCAGCTGGAAAATAACTAAATCGGGCAATCCGGAGATAATCCAGTCCGTGCTGTAGGGTGACCTGATCTTTGACAAACCAACCGATGATTTGGCTAGGGAAAATCGTCATGATGATGACAAAACCTAAGGCGATCAATAATCCGACGACGATTTGGAGCGAAAAGAGCCGTTCACATTCGTCCCGGTCATCCGCGCCATGGTATTGGGCAATCAGCATCGCGCCGGCTCCTGTGATGCCCCAAAACAAGCCTGAAAAAATCAGGTAAAATTTGTTGGCGACAGCTACCCCGGCTAGTGTCTGCGCGTCCACGCGGCCAATCATTAAATTATCGGTAAAATTAAAAATCGAATTCGCCATTTGTTGCAGCACGGCTGGCAACATGACGAGTATCGCTTCAATATAAAAGGTCTTGGGCCCGATCCAACGGTGGGCTTGTGGATTGACAATTCGTTGCATTGTCCCAGTATACTGCTTATGAAGATTTTGTCTCAATTAAGTTTTTAAAAAGTGAGTTGCAATGTCCCACGTGATTGCTAAACGCCTTCTGACCTGGTTTGATCAAGCCACGTTACAAGCGACCGCCCGACCGATGCCGTGGCGCGAGATCCGCGACCCCTATCGCGTCCTTTTGTCAGAATTTATGTTGCAGCAAACGCAAGTCACCACCGTCATACCCTATTACGAGAAATTTCTTAAAGTCTGGCCGACGATCGTTGATTTGGCGGGAGCTGATGAACAAACGGTACTCAAAGCCTGGGAAGGTCTTGGATATTACAGTCGCGCGCGCAATTTGCTAGCGACCGCTCGACTCATCGTTGAGCGCCATCAAGGGATCATTCCTGCGACTGAACCTGATTTACTGCAACTCAAGGGCATCGGCGACTACACGGCTGGGGCGATTCGCTCGATTGCCTTTAACTTACCTGCGCCTGCGGTTGACGGCAACGTCGTCCGAGTCGCGGCTCGCCTAACCTGCACCGCCTGGGACCCAACCGATATCAAGCAACGCCGTGAGGTCAAAACCTATATCGCGAGCATCCTACCTGGCGATCGGCCTGGCGATTTTAACGAAGCCTTGATGGATCTCGGCGCAACTGTTTGTTTGCCCAAAACGCCTCGGTGTGGCGAATGTCCGCTAGCTAGTGTTTGCCAAGCCCAGCTTTCGAACACCGTGCCGCTTTTTCCCGCAAAAAAGCCTAAAAAAGCCGCACCTATCGAACAGCGCACGTGCCTGATCTTTCGCTGTGGTCCGATGATCCACGTCAATCGTCGCCCAGAAAAAGGACTGTTAGCAGGACTTTTTGAATTCGATTGGGCAGTGG
>JAQUDJ010000034.1:0-1767 GCA_028685755.1 Eubacteriales bacterium
CGGCCCAGGATGTCCATTTCCTGGCTGATCCGACCACCGATGTTGAAGGACAGCGTGTCGATCAATTCACCGAGGCGTGTTTTATCGAGATCAGGGCGAGCGTAGTTTTTGGCTAGAACACCTTTTAAAGTTGGATTATCTTTTTCAATGGCGATCATCGCATTGTCGATGATCTGACCGATCGTCGGCTGCTTGGCGTGGTCGACGAGAAATTTCCAACGCGCTTCCGGGACAACCCAGAACACATTGTCCGCGAGGTATTCGTCGCGGTCTTCGGGGTCGGCGTCAGGATCATCGTTGAGTTCGGTGTATTTTTCTTCGAATGCGTCGGAGATGAATTTCAAAAAGATGAGGCCGAGGACGACATGTTTGTATTCAGCGGCGTCCATGTTGTTTCTGAGTTTGTCTGCTGCCTGCCAAAGCTGTTGTTCGAAACCAATGCTGCCGGAAAGATCCCCGTTGGCCATATTAGGTTACCTCATGTCATAAACTAATTTGAATTATAACATTTCGAGATACTATAGGGCTTCTATATTGAGGATTTCGAGATATAGGGTGAAAATCAGGACTAATTAATTGATGCGACGTTTGTGCGTCATCCATTGAAGCAACGAAAGCATTTCCATTTGATCACGTGCCTAGTCGATCTTCGCGAGCGCTAAAAAAAGAGGCCATCTCGCTGTAGATTTTAATCTACTTTGAGACAGCCACGCTTGGACATCATGACAGGTTAGCAAAGGTCTTTTATTTCTTTTTGTTTGTATTGATTTTGAATGGTAAATAGAGAGGGCAAGTACCGATTGCCGATGTGGCTAGAAAAACCAGTCCCAGGATGCCAAGGTATTTCCAATTGTTGTCCAAAACGAAGAAGAGACTAAAAAGGCCTGCGCCTGCGACTAAACGAATGATTCGATCAAGTTGACCCATGTTTTTCATATCAAAACTCCTTTTGATGAATATCTTTCGGAGGTCTGTTTGTGTATGGCCTTCGATATATTTAATCATACACATAAAATGTCGAATCAACAGTGATATTCTTACAATTGCGAATCATAGCGCTATTTCGAACCGGGAAAGTTCATGATCAAATTGACTGATGGTCACAACCCAAAAAACCAATCAACGTTTAAAGATATAAAAAGACCTAGAAATCTTCAATTGAAGTCTCTAGGTCTTTTTTGGTGCGCCCGGCAGAACTTGAATCCACAACCTTCTGATCCGTAGTCAGACGCTCTATCCAGTTGAGCTACGAGCGCGCACGTCGCTGCATTTCTGCAGCAGGATTTATTGTAGTCGGTAGCGGGTGGTCTTGTCAAGCCACTTTCGCGGCTTCGCGGCGGTTTTTTTGGCTTTATTTAACGACGTACATTAGCCCACTGACAATCGCAAGGCTTTTACTGTGCCATCGATAACCGATGCTTTTAATTCGACTTCTCCGGCATCCGCTGTCATCGTCGCGGCCCGCGTCCCGACACTGATGAACGGGTAGCTGGTATACAGCTTGTCGACTGGATTGCCCGGGCGCAACCCCGAGCCCAGGCGGAATTTGGGATCGGTAATAGTTACTGAAATGACCTGACCGCGCCAGTAGAAGTGATTTTGGCATTCGCCAAGGATCGTCAACTCAATACCATCATAAGTCAAACGAAGGAGTGACTGGCCATCATTTTGTAGCGAACAGTTGGTATCATCATGCATCAAGGGTTCCCCGATGCGGCGCTCGATGGTCGAGCTGTTGATTGTGACAAAGGCCGCATTGGGATCGCC
>JAQUDJ010000034.1:1867-12782 GCA_028685755.1 Eubacteriales bacterium
CGTTGGGATGGCTGGTTGTTGATAATCTGGTCGCGGATTGAATCGAGCGATTCGACAGTCATTGGTGCAAATGAGACGATGGCGCTGCTAACGCCACGTCGCAAAAAGCGGATGTAGCGTTGAAATTCGTCTTCGGTCAATGCTTCGCGTTGGTTTGCGGGGATGGCGCGGTACGCGGTTGCAAGGTCGATGCTACCGTCGATCGCCTCGGCCATCAATTGAATAAGTTCTGTCTCAGTTATTAGGTTTTTTGTGTCTGCCACAACTGGCGCGGTCGATGCAGTCGGTTCAACAGGCACCTTGCAGGCGGTCAAGCAACCAACGATGCTGCCTGCCAAAATCACGACCATGATTAACGATACGCCAAGGGACCGCCAAGTTGCTTTTTTTTGCTTTTGCAGTCGCATCATGTCGGATTATTCCCCCTTTGTCGCTTTTTGCTGATAGAACTGCGCTAATTTGCGCCGTGTCCGGGTCAATGCGTTGTCGATCCGTTTGGTTGTACAATTGAGAGCTAAAGCAATTTCCCGATAACTGTGGCCTTTGAGGTAGAGGCGAATCACAAGTTGTTCGAGTTCACTGAGTTCTTGTTTTAAATAGTCATGGAGGCGGTCAGATTCCTCGCGTGATAGCAAGGACTGTTCGGGGTTTTCATCAGTTGCCGCAATGTCACGGTCTTCGGTGGGCAGACCTAGTGGGTCGCTGCCGAGGAGCGTCTGTAGCGAGAGGGATTCATTCAGGGGGCGATGCTTTTGACGTGAAGCCTGACGCACAGCATCGATAATCTGCGCAGCGACGCACCGATTGGCAAAAGTCGCAAACAGCACGCCCTGTGTCGGTTGGAAGTCACGAATCGCCTTGAAAAGGCCAATCATACCTTCTTGAATCACATCATCACCGTCTGCACCGAGCATAAACATTGCGGAAGCTTTTTGGCGGACCAATGCTTTGTAGCGGTTGATCAACTGCTCCATCGCCTGATTATCACCCGCCTTGGCCATGTTGGCTAAGGTCAGGTCATCGACGAGAATCAGTGCTTCGCCTAATTGTTGCATCGTATTAGCCGCGATGCGCTGCCGCTTCAAAAATGACGATGCCCGCAGCAACTGCTGCATTGAGGGAATTGACCTGGCCATGCATCGGGATCGATACGAGGAAGTCGCAATGCTTTTTCATTTGCTGGCCAATGCCATCGCCTTCGCTGCCCACGACGATCACGAGTGGTCCAGTCCAATCGGCTTTGTGGTAGTCCACGGTGCCTTCACTATCGGTACCAGCTACCCAGAAGCCTTCTTCTTTGAGCTGCAAAATCACTTGCGTGAGATTGCCGACTCGTGCGACTGGTACATGCTCAATCGCGCCGGCTGAGGCTTTGGCGACTGCACTATCGAGGCCAACTGAGCGGCGCTCTGGAATAATGACGCCGTGAACGCCGGCGGCATCGGCGATACGCAGGATCGAGCCAAGATTGTAGCTTTCTTGTAAGTCATCCAAAAGCACGAGGAACGGTTTTTCACCACGCTCACGGATTTGTGACAGGAGATCCTCGAGTTCGACATATTCGTGGGCGGCTACTTGAGCAATGATCCCCTGATGGCCGTGAGTTTCCGACATTTGGTCGAGGACGCGACGGTCAACTTCCATGACAATCGCACCGGCTTCTTTGGCTTGGGCAATCAGGCGAGACAGGAGCGGTTCAGGTTTGCCCTCGCGTTTGGCGACCCAGATTTTGTTGATTGCACGACCGGCTTTGATCGCCTCTTGAATCGGGTTGCGGCCTTCGAGACGATCCGGCGAACCGGATTCAGCTGGGGCTTGTTGTGCAACTGCGCTGAATAATTCGCTAGTTGCTTGCACAGCACTCGGAAAATCAGGGCGCATTGGGCGATCAGGGCGTGATGCGAATTGCGGGCGCCCGGCGCCCGGGGTGGGGCGAGCGGTGCCTTGGGGACGTGGGCCGGTTGGGCGGCCAGTCACTGACGGACGACCCGGTGCGCTCGGACGATCGCCGCGGTCTGGGCGGCCCGTTGCGGGGCGAGCGGAGCTGCGTGGATCGCTGCTGCGTGAATCGCTGCGCGAGTCGTTACCGCGAGGGGAATTACTACGGAGACTGCTACTTGCACCGCGTGAATCGTTGCTGCGTGAATCGCTGCTGCGAGTCGGTCGGAAATTGCCGCGCGGGCGATTGTTATCTGAGCCAGATTCAGGTCTTTTCGGTCGATCCATATGAGTTTCCTTCCACAATCATGGCCATCAGGCTCATGAGACGTTCTTCTTCTTTGTTTAAGTAGAGGTAGCCGATCAGGGTTTCAAGACCGGTTGCGACCCGGTAATCGACGGGGTCTGCGCTTTTGGAGTGTGAGGACGGTTGATTATTGCGACCGCGGCGAAAGACGGCTTCCTCAGCTTCGTTGAGCAATGGCAGAATGCGGTGAGCGGCTTCGGCCTGGGCGGATGCTTTGACGAGTTTGACGGTTTTGCGATGCAAGTCACCGGAATGGCCGCCGATGGTTTGGCAGAGCGTCAAGCGAACATACAATTCAAAGACGGCATCGCCCAAATAGGCTAAAGTCGAGACGGGCAATTCACGCCAGTCACCTTTGAAATCGAGGTGGATCACCGGGCGCTGACCTTCGGGCCTTGCGGCGTATCTTTGATCTCATAGCCGAGCTCGAGGACTTGGTTGCGCAAAGCGTCCGCGCGGGCAAAATCGCGCGCTTTTTTCGCTGCTCCGCGTTCGTCCACCAAAGCAAGGACTTCCGCTGGGATTTGCGCTTCACGCGTGGGGTTCAGCCCCAGGACATCGAGCAATTCGCGCAGTGTCGCGGCGGCTGTTTGGAGTGCATCAGGTGCAATGTCAGTCACCGTTGCGGCGGTATTTGCCGCTCGGACGAGATCGAAAATCGCTGCGAGGGCATCTGCGGTATTGAGATCATCTTCCATCGCGGCAATAAAGCTAGCACGGGCGGTTGTGCAATCCGCGACCAGTGTGGCTGCTTGCTCCGCAAGGGAAGTCTGGGCGGCATCTGCACGGGCGTTTGGATTTGAAGCCATCGTGCGATCGCTCGCTGCAACAAAATCAAGGTTTTCAACGCAGGTTTTGATTCGGGTCCAGCCATTCTGGGCGGCAGTCAGTAGGTCTCCGGAAAAATTGATCGGCATCCGATAGTGGCCGGTCAGCATGAAAAAGCGCAGGACATCGTATTCGAAATGTTCGACGAGATCGCGCACCGTGAAGAAATTTCCGGCCGATTTGGACATTTTTTCCTGATCAACATTGATAAATCCATTGTGGAGCCAGTAATGGACAAAGGGTGCGTCATTGGCCGCTTCGCTCTGGGCGATTTCGTTCTCGTGATGTGGGAAAACGAGATCTTGGCCACCGCCGTGGATATCAATGGTCACGCCGAGGTGTTCGCGAATCATCGCTGAACATTCGATATGCCAGCCTGGACGACCTTCGCCCCAAGGGCTTGGCCAAAACGGTTCGTTGGGTTTTTTGAGTTTCCACAGGGCAAAGTCCATTGGGTTGTGTTTGCCTTGATCACTGCTGACCCGGTCGCTCGCGCCGGCTTCGAGGTCTTCGAGATTGTGATGGGATAATTGACCGTAATTTTCGAATTTGGCGACATCATAATAGACGCCATCTTCCAGTTGGTAGGCATAGCCCTTGTCCATCAATGTGGCAATGATTTTTTGCATCTCATCGATTGAGTCAGTCGCGCGGGGATGCACGGTGGCGCGGCGGATGTTCAAGCCATCAGCATCGCGAAAATATTCGGCGATATAGCGATCGGCGAGTTGACCGACCGTTATGCCCTCTTCATTAGCCTTTTTGATCATTTTATCGTCGATGTCGGTGAAATTCTGGACATAAGCGACGTCATAACCGCGGTATTCGAGAAAGCGACGAAACGTGTCGTAGGTGATAAATGGGCGGGCATTGCCGAGGTGGAAATAATTGTAAACGGTCGGGCCGCAGACATACATTTTGACCTTGCCTGGTTCGATCGTCTGGAGTTCTTCTTTGGAGCGGGTCTGGGTGTTGTAAATTTTGATCACGGAGCTTGAGCCTCCTGGCTTATTTTTCGGTCGTTTGAACTGGGGCGGATGTTGTCGAAGGAGCTTGGTTACTACTTGGCACAGCACAAATTAGACTCGAGGCGCGTTCCATGAAGGGATTGGTATATTCAGCCCCCGTGACTGTGGACATGCCCTTTTCAAGCTGGGAAACCCGATGCAGCAATTGGCAAATCTCCTGCTCCATTGGATCAGGCATGCGGTCGTGATCAAGCAGGGTATTATGATCGATGACCTTGCCTTGCTGGCGCACGAGTTTGCCCGGAACACCAACAACCGTGCCATTATTGGGCACTTCATGGAGCACGACGGCATTGGCGCCGATTGAAGCACCATCGCCGACTCGGAATGGACCGAGTAGTTTGGCCCCTGCCCCGATTAGCACATTGTTGCCGAGCGTTGGGTGGCGTTTACCCTTGTCTTTGCCAGTTCCGCCGAGCGTGACATTGTGAAAAATGGTGCAATGGTCGCCGATTTCGGCCGTTTCACCGATAACGACACCCATTCCATGATCGATAAACAAGCCGTTGCCGATTTGAGCACCGGGATGAATCTCTATACCGGTCCAAAAACGGCCGATCTGCGAGACCAGACGCGCCAAAAAGTGCATATGGTAGCGATACAGCCAATGGGCGATCCTATGATAAATGAGAATGTGAAAACCGGCATAAAGTAAAATAACGGTCAAAATATTTTTGGCCGCGGGGTCGCGTTTGGCGATTGATTTCGCATCTGCGATCAAGCCCATGGGAGTCCTTTCGGCAGGAGGCCGGCCAATAAATAAATGAATCGCCGGGGGATTGCTTCGGCGATCAAAACCGGACGCAACTGCGATCTACATCAAAATTGCGTCACAATTATAGCACATTTAGGGGTGTTGGCAGGTAATGTTGGCTACAGATAAAGCCGTAAAAGACGAAAATACCCAGAATGCCGTCCCTTCCTTTTTGACACCTAGCATACGCCAGGTGGGTGCCCTGCGGCGGCCTTGAGTCCAATTCAGCAGATCTTGCGATCGGGAATTATGACTGGTTTCCGCACTAACTCGGACTCCCTTTTATGTCATGTCGGTTCAAAAATGAAAGGTAACGAACATACCAGGCACCCACAGTATAGCGCGTTATCAGCAATTTGGAAATATCGTCAGGCTACGAAAGCTACCAGTAGGGTATGTTGGGGACTTTGTGATCTGAGGCTACAGCAAGCCCAGTTACTACTGCCCCTAAAGCAAACAGGGGTGCCGCGGCGGCTCCGAGGGTCGCGCCGGTCGTCAGGACATCATCGACCAACAAGATCCGAGCCAGCTGCAAATTCCGATTGCCCTGCCAGCGAAAAGCTTGTTCGAGATTGAGGTAGCGGTCGCTCCTCATCTTTTGTTCACTTTGGCGCGCCGTGTCGCGCGCCCGAATCAGTTGACTCGACCAATCCGGCACAGCCAAGCGAGTTGCCAACGCCGCTGCAATCAGGCCGGCCTGATTGTAGCCGCGTTCTGCGAGCCGCTTGGGATGGAGCGGGACGGCAACGATCGCATCGAAGTGAACCGTATCGCGGGCGATGAGGGCGGCCAACAAGGCCGCAAAGGTCTGACTCCATTCACTGGCATCACTGAATTTGAGGGCGAGAAGGCCTTCCCGGATCGGGGTGTCATAGCGGCAGGCGACTAGAATATCGCTGTGTGCAATGGTGTTACGAATGGCCTGATTGGTAAAGGCAGCGGTTAATTCGGGTGGCCAGGGGAGCTTTGAGTCAGCAAGTCGCCAGGGCAATTGGCTCAGGCAGTGGCGACAAAGGCCGGGGATGGCTAGGGATGGCTGAGTTACTTTGTGGCAGGCCAGACATGGATTGCCAAAGCAAAATTGACTGAGCATGCGGTTCACGGTTTAGCGGTGGTTGCGCTGAGCCATTCATCGAGCAAGGTGAACCGATCGGTTTTTTGCCAGTTGCCGAGCATCGCGTGTAGGATACGCTTGGAGGTGACGAGTAGCAATTTTTGGCGAGCTCGGGTCACGGCGGTGTATAACAAATTGCGCGTCAAAAGGCGTGGCGCCGTAGGGGGAATCACAAGGACCACGACCGGATATTCGCTGCCTTGGCTTTTGTGAACCGTCACCGCGTAGGCCAAGTCGAGATCTTCGAGTGCGGCGCGGTCGTAAATGACCCTCCGGCCATCGTCAAAAAGGACGGTTAGCTCGTCATCGTCATCGTCGATTGCCGTGATGAGTCCGACCTCGCCATTGAAAACACCTTTGCCTTGTGACGCGGCATTTTCGAGTGTTGTGGTGCTGCCGGATCGTTCGTTTGGCAGGTTAAGATCTGGGTCAACTGTCCATTCGAGCTCATATTGATTGCGCATTTGCATCACTTTGTCGCCGGTTTGAAACCAGACGCCATGCGCCATGAGGGCCTGTGCTTCGAGAACTTTGCCTTGCAACGCGTGATTGAGCGCAACCGTTCCAGCGGGTCCTTTGTGTGAAGGAGTCAGCACTTGGATGTCCCGATGCGGATCAAAGCCGTATTGCTGGGGCAGAATCTGGCTAGCCAGGCGAATTGCGGCAAGCCCCATCGCTTCTGCATCCTCTTTCGCGACGAATATAAACGTACTGTCGAATGATTGGTCGGTTTCGAGCCGATCACCATTGAGAATATGATGGGCATTGCGGACGATCAGACTTTCGTGGGATTGACGAAAAATTTTAGTCAAGCGAACCGTAGGTAACGCCCCGCTTTCGAGGAGATTGGCGAGGACTTGACCGGGGCCAATTGCCGGGAGCTGATCGGCATCACCGACTAGCAATACGCGGGTGCCTGGCACGATCGCTTCAAGTAGACTGCGAAAAAGCACAATATCGAGCATCGAGACTTCGTCGACGACAAGGAGGTCACAATTGAGTGGTGTTTCACTTTGCAAGGTCAACCAGTTGAGTGCTGGGTCATTTTGGGTCTGACCAGCAAATGGCAAGGCCAATAGACGGTGCAAGGTTTGGGCTGGGCAACCGGTCAATTCACTCAAGCGCCGAGCTGCGCGGCCAGTCGGTGCGGCGAGTAAAACGCGGCCACCGTGGCGTTTGAAGCTGTCGGTCAAGACGCGGATAATCGTCGTTTTACCCGTGCCTGGTCCACCGGTCAGGACGCAAAACGATTGCGCAAGCGCCATGATCAGGGCTTGTTCTTGCTCGGGTGCCAATTCGAGGTCAAGCGCTTGCCCCGATTCACTTAAAATGCGTTTGGCGGTCGGTTCATCTTGCCAATCGATATAACGGGTCGGAGGTATATCGAGTAAAACGTTGAGGCGCCGCGCGGCGGATTTTTCGATCTGATAATAGATCGGCAAGGCAATACCTGCGCCGTCTTTGGGCACATCAAAGGCAATCAAGCGGGTATCTGCGGTCATCTCATCTAGGACGGGCTCAAGCAAATGGACTGGTTGGCTGACAAGTTCAGCTGTAGCGGTCAACAGGTTGAGACGCGGCAAGTAGGTGTGGCCGGCATAGACCGCTTGGCTCAGTTGAAACTGCAGGCCACTAGCGAGGCGCGCCGGGTCTGCGGCTGAGAGGCCGAGCGCGCGGGCGATTTTGTCAGCGGTTAAAAATCCAATGCCGTCAATTTCATCAGCTAGATCATAGGGATTTTCGCGAATTCGGGCAGCAGCGCCGGCACCCCACTCGCGAAAAATTCGAAAAACTAAGCCGGTCCCGATCCCATGCGGGGTCAGCATCAACACTAGGTCTTGGTATTCTAATTTTTCGGCAATTTGAGCGGCAATGCGTTGCGCCTTGCGCAGACCGACGCCTTTGATCTTGGCCACTTTGGCAGGTTCGTCGCGCAACACTTCTAAGGTCTTGGGGCCGTATAGACTGATTAGGCGAGCTGCTGTGCGCGGGCCGATCCCTTTGATCAGCCCGGAGCACAGGTAATGGTAGATCGCATCTTCACTGTCGGGCAGAATTGGCCGGAAGGTCTGCACGTTAAGTTGGCGACCGTACGACGGGTGCTCGACCCATTCGCCGGAGAATTCGATAAGTTCGCCGAGGCTGATCGCCGGCAATTTGCCGACCGCGATAAAATCTTCATCTCCGCTGACTGCCAGGACTTTATAGCCGTTGGCTTCATTTTCAAAGATGATCTCTTCAACCTGACCTTTGAGGGTGATTTCAGCGTCCGGCATCTGCGCGCAAGGCGGCGGCTTTGTCAGTGCGTTCCCACGGCAGATCGAGGTCGGGGCGACCAAAATGACCGTAGGCGGCAGTTTGTTTGTAGATCGGGCGGCGCAAGCCTAGGTCGCGAATGATCGCTGCGGGGCGCAGATCAAAATGCTTGCTCACAATTTCACTGATCTGTTGATCAGGAATCACCCCGGTTTCAAAGGTGTCAACCATGACCGAGACCGGGTGAGCGACACCAATGGCATACGCGAGTTGGATTTCACAAGTCTCGGCTAAGCCGGCTGCGACGATATTTTTGGCAACATAACGGGCGGCATAAGCCGCAGAACGGTCAACTTTGGTTGGATCTTTACCGGAGAAGGCGCCACCACCATGTCGGGCGTACCCGCCGTAGGTGTCAACAATAATCTTGCGGCCAGTCAGGCCGGCATCGCCCTGCGGTCCGCCAACGACAAAGCGTCCGGTCGGATTGATCAGAATGCGCGTATTTTCATCAAAGAGTTCAGCTGGCAGTACGGGCTGAATGACGAGCTCACGGACAGCTTCTTCGAGAGCTTTGCTACTAACCGCTTCGCTATGCTGCGTCGAAATGACAACTGTGTCGATGTGGACTGGTTTTTTGCCATCATAGGCGACGGTGACCTGCGATTTGCCATCGGGACGCAGAAAATCGGCCATGTTCGACTTGCGAACCTCCGTCAGACGACGGGTCAGGGCATGCGCCAGTGAGATCGGCAGCGGCATGAGTTCTGGGGTATCGGTGTTGGCAAAACCGAACATCATACCCTGATCACCGGCGCCCGTGCCCATGTCATCGGTGTCCGAACCGCTGCGATTTTCGAGTGAATGATTGACGCCTTGGGCGATATCGGGGGATTGTTCATGGATCGCGGTCAAAACAGCACACGCTTCAGCATCAAAGCCGGCTTCGTGGCCGGTGTAGCCGATTTCGCGGACCGTGTTGCGGACGATACCTTGTATATCAACATAGGCACTCGTTGTGACTTCGCCCATAACAAAAACGACACCTGTCGTGGTTGCCGTTTCACACGCGACACGGGCCATCGGGTCTTGTTCGAGAATGGCGTCGAGAATCGCGTCAGAGACCTGATCGCAGAGTTTGTCTGGGTGACCTTCAGTTACGGATTCGGATGAAAATAGCCAATGTCCTTCACGTTTCATGTTTCTTATGCCTCCTAGCATGTCTTAAAACAACAAAAAACCTCTTCGGCGAAGAGGCTTGGCAAAAATCGAGATCGGTAGACCCTCATCTGCCAGGCTTCCACCTGCTGGAATTAGCACCGATGCGTCATCGCCGGTTGCCGGGCTTCAAAGGGCCAGTCCCTCCACCACTCTTGATAAAGATGATCTTATTCAATTAAATGCTGATGGTATCAGCAACGTGGACATCATACAACGGTCAAAAAAATTTGGCAAGTGTGTTTGCAACGCTTTTTGGGGCACGAAGCGATCTGCTTTTACACAAGACGAATTTTTCAACGAATCGCACGGGGTTTGCCGTATAATTGAAATCGACTATTTTTATCTCAGTGGTTAGTTTTGGCAGGCTGAACGCACTTTTTCTGGCAATCAGCCTGCCCACAGGAGGATGTTTCCAATGATGGGTGACAACATTGATTTTCGCAGCGATACCGTGACCTGGCCGACCGAAGCGATGCGACTTGCGATGGCGCAAGCACCAGTCGGTGATGATGTGTACGGCGACGATCCGACGGTTCTTCTCCTCGAGCGCGAAGCGGCGCGGATGCTTGGCAAAGAAGCCGCCTTGTTTGTGACGAGCGGCACGATGGGCAATCAATTGGCAATCATGGCCCAAACGCGGCCCACTGACGAAATCATTCTGTCAGAGCGCAGTCACATTGTTTGGCATGAAGCGGGCGCGGCCGCGCTTCTGTCCAATGTCCAGCTCCGTTGTCTGCCGGTTGAAAATGGTCTGATGGATCTGGCCAAAATCGAAGCAACGATTCGTAAAACGCCGCAAGACATTCACAGTCCAACAACCCGCCTGATTTGCCTCGAAGATGCCGACTCTGACGGCAATGTACCGGACTTGGAATACCTCAAAAAAATTCGCGCCTTGGCGGATCGCTATCACGTGGCAGTCCACTTAGACGGCGCCCGTTTATTTAATGCCGCTACAGCACTGAACGTTTCAGCCGCTGCCATAAGCCGAGAAGTCGACACCGTGATGTGCTGCCTTTCGAAGGGATTGTGTGCCCCGGTTGGTTCCATTCTCGCTGGCCCGCAAGTTGTGATCGACCTCGCCCGCCGCAAACGCAAAATGCTCGGGGGCGGATGGCGCCAAGCTGGAATGCTCGCTGCCGCAGGGTTAATCGCCCTCCGTGACATGTCCGGCCGTCTCGCCGACGATCACGCGCTTGCCCAAAAACTGGCTGCTGATATCACTGCGCTAGGACCAAATTGGTTCACTTTAGTCAGCAAACCGCAGATTAATTTGGTTTTTCTGCAGTTGACTGGCTACCCGTTGAACGGTGACGTGATGACCACGCGATTGCGCGAGCGCGGCATCCTGATCAACGCCCCGGATGAGGGGGTTTTGCGCCTCGCCTGCCACTATTGGATTACACCTGAGGATGTCACCTATTTACTGACCGTGCTCAAAGAAATCGCTGAGATCTAACAAATCCCCC
>JAQUDJ010000035.1 GCA_028685755.1 Eubacteriales bacterium
ACCATCGCCGCTTTGGCTATGCGTTGCGTTGTGATTGGAAGATTCCATATGCTCCGATGATAATCGCGGCACAGATCAGATAAGTAATTATGCTAGTGGTACGCGATTCACCTGTATTGGGCATATTGGACTCGGAGATAGGTACTTCTTGAGGGTCGTTTACGAGCGCTTCGCCGGATCGCGTGACAGGCCGATATTCAACAGTTTCGGTGGTGGCCGCCGCGATGTGGATGACCGTTTCCGTTGCCTCGGTTGTGGCTGCGGTCGTTGGGGCGATCGTAGTTGTTGCCTCAGTCGTAGACTCGACCGCCGTAGTTGTTGCCTCAGATGTATTTACCGCTGTGGTCGTGGCAGTCGTAGGAGCAGCGGTGGTTGTGGTTTCGGCTGCTTCAATAACTGGAACACGCTGTGGCTGTAAGGTTGGCAGGCCGTCGTTGACCAACGCGCTGATTGTCCAGACCGTGTCAAAATCCCAAGCAGTTGCGGCGCTCCAAGTCAGTGTTGGTGTGGTGTCGGATCCGGAAAAGTATGTCTGCGATTTAAAAGTGCTCGCACCAACGCTGGTGAGGAGATTTGATGTGACTCCGCCAGTTAGAATATTTTTGACGGCTATTGCAGAACTCGTCTGGGCGTATGTCAGAGTACCGCCAACCTGACCGGCGATCCCGCTGTGATAGAGTTTGTCGTAGTTATTGTCGACGATGCTTAGCGTAAAGACATTCTGCACACTGGCGCCGGCTTTGATTTCGCCGGTGATCCCGCCAGAGAATTTCGAGTTACTGATATTGGGGGCATTGCTATCGACGGTGCCGATCGAATAAGCCGTTTGAACAGTTCCGGCTGCGATCTCGCCGATTAGTCCGCCGAAATAGTTGGCAATATCGGTGCCCGGGGCGATGACGGAAACAGTACTGAATGCATCGATCAAACTGGGTGTTGCGGTGTTGTCATAGGTTGTCTGTTGCCCGATCAAACCGCCCGTTGCTTTGGCTGCGGTCGAGATACTGCCGGTCGACCAGCACCGCGCGATGCTGCCCTTGTTGACGCCGACTAACGCCCCAACGCCTTCGTCACTTGTCGTGCCGCCGGTGATCGCAACCTCGGTCACACCGAGGTTTTTGATCGTACCGCGATTGATCGAGAAGAGACCTGTCTTTTTTAACGTTTTAACCGTCATTTGCAGATGGCTGACGGTGTAGCTTTGGCCGTCGTAAGTGCCGCGAAAGCCGGAGGCTGAGCCTTCACCGATCGGTGTCCAATCGCTAAGTGTCGCGAGGTCGATGTCGCTTGTCTGGTGATAATATTCACTGTTACCACCGTCTTTGGTTGGATCGGCGATGCGATCTTTGAGCCAGACTAAATCGGCTAAATGGGTGATTAAAAAGGGGTTGCTGGATGAGCCATCGCCGCTTGGGACGTCAGTTGCGTGCACAATCACAAGGTTGAACATGGGGTAAAAAACGCATAGCAAGATAATTGCGAATGCGCCAAAAGAGCGGCTCAAAACCCGTTTTCGTAGCATAACAAGCTGACCATCCTCACGATAAATTGAACCGAATTGAATTAACCGAATATGAATAATTTAAGCTTGGATGCTATTATTTATGACCTGAATAATTTGATCCGTCAAGTCCGAAAACGCGTAAAAAATAATTTCTTTTGCACTGGTTCGCGCGCGCAGCACACCGGTGAAAAGGTGAACGCCTTGTAGACTCAACCTACAAGGCGTTCGAGATCTTCATACTTTCGCCAAGACACACTATCGGTGTATGCTGTTAGCAGAAAAATTTCATATTTGGGAAAGCTAGGTAAGGACATGCTCAAATTGTATTATCGGTTATACCAATTTGCCTTCCGCATTATCGTGGCCTTAATCCCATACCATTTTCCGCAAGTGATTGCCAAGGAAAATGCGACGCTCGAAGTGGCTGCGGTGGTTTTGCATCGCCTCAAACGATCCCGTGTTTTGTTGGTGACAGATGCGCAGCTCACCAAGCTAAATTTGTATGGACCGATGCTCGAACATTTGCGCGCCGAAGGCGTACAGGTCACTGTTTTTGACAAGACGCACGTCAATCCGACGATTGAAAATATTGAAGAAGCGCTGACGATTTATCACCAGAATAAGTGTCAGGCGATTATTGCCTTTGGCGGGGGTTCGCCGATCGATTGTGCCAAAGGGGTCGCAGCGCGGGTGGCTCGTCCGCGCAAATCGCTGCGCCAGATGAAAGGCGTCCTCGGTGTTTTGCGGAAAATTCCGCCGGTGATTGCAGTGCCGACGACGTCCGGGACCGGCAGCGAAACGACGTTGGCGGCGGTTATCACAAACCATCACACGCATGAAAAATATGCCATCTCGGACCCGGCACTTTTCCCCCTATACGCTATTCTCGATCCTTTACTGACGAAAAGCACACCGGCGCATATCACCGCGACAACGGGTATGGATGCGATGACGCATGCGATCGAAGCGTTTATTGGCCAGAGTAATACCAAAGAAACCAGAAGCTTGGCGATCAAGGCAGTTCAGACGATTTTTGAGCACCTGCCACGTGTCCATCGTGATCCATCTGATCTGCAGTCGCGCGCGCACATGCAACATGCCGCTTTTTGGGCGGGCAAGGCCTTTACCGTGGCTTATGTTGGTAATGTCCATGCCATCGCGCATACTATGGGGGGCTTTTACAATACACCGCACGGCCTAGCAAATGCGGTGCTGTTGCCAAAAGTTCTGCGCTACTACGGCCAGGCTGTGCATCAGTCATTGGCTGAGCTTTCAGATGTTGTTGGACTCACAAAACCGCACCTGTCCCACGCTGAAAAAGCGCAGACTTTTATTACCGCGATCGAACAGCTGAATCTGACCCTGCAGATTTCAACCCGCATTTCGGGCATCCAAGATGAGGATATCCCGAAGATGGCTCGCAACGCCTACGCCGAGGCCAATCCGCTTTACCCAGTACCGGTTATTTTTACCCATCGCGATTTTGAGGCCATTATTCACAGCGTCCGCGCTGAGGCTTAAGGTTTAATGTTCAAGGCTTAAGGTTAACGTTTAAGGAGTATTTATGTACGAACAACGTCTGTCAGCCCAAAAGGATTATTTTCATCAGGACGCGACCAAGGACATTAATTTCCGTAAAACTCAGCTGAAAAAGCTCCGCCAAGCGATCGTTGAGAACGAAGCGGTGCTCAATGAAGCGTTGCGATTAGACCTCAACAAATCGCCTTTTGAAGCTTACACAACCGAAGTGGGTTTTTGCCTTAGCTCAATCAACGACACGCTCAGAAAACTCGATCGCTGGGCCAAAAAACGCAAGGTTTCGACGCCTTTAGTGAACTTTTATTCGTCATCTTTTATCCAACCGGAACCGTTGGGCAGCGTGCTGATCATCGGGCCGTACAATTATCCTTTGCAGCTTGTCATAGAGCCGTTGATTGGGGCGATCGCCGCTGGCAATACGGCGATTTTGAAGCCGAGCGAACATGCGGTGCATGTGGAGAAGGCTTTGGTGGAGCTGATTCGGGCGATCTTTGAACCGCAGTATATTGATATTTTAACCGGTGATGATCAGGTCACAAACGCCCTGATTCATTTGCCGTTTGACCACATTTTCTTTACGGGATCGACCAAGGTCGGTCGAATTGTGTACCAAGCAGCCAGTGAAAATCTGACGCCTGTGACGCTCGAATTAGGCGGTAAAAGTCCGACAATCGTGGAAGCCAGCGCGAATCTGCGCTTTGCCGCGCGGCGCATCGCCTTTGGCAAGTTTATCAATGCAGGGCAAACGTGTGTCGCACCGGATTACATCTATGTGCAGTCGACGATCAAGGCCGCGTTCCTCAAAGAATTGATGCAGGTGATCGATGAGATGCAGCACGATCAGGTGGGCTTTGGCAAAATTATCCATGAGCGTCATTTCAATCGCCTGTCGCGCCTGATTGATCACAAAAAAGTGATTTATGGCAACAATACGAGCCAAGAGCACTTGTTCATTAGCCCGACGATTGTTGATGACGTGACCTGGGAAGATCCGATCATGCAGGAAGAGATCTTTGGGCCGCTACTGCCGATTTTGACGTTCGAATCGATTGATGAGGTGATCCATACACTGCGGCGCAAAGACAAACCACTGGCGCTCTACTTGTTCACTCAGAACAAGCAAGTTGAAAAGGTTGTTTTTGGCAAATTGTCGTTTGGTTCTGGCGCGATCAATGACACGATCATGCAGCTCAATAACCGCGATTTGCCCTTTGGCGGTGTCGGGGCGTCCGGCATCGGACATTACCACGCCAGACACTCGTTTGACACGTTCTCGCATCACAAAAGCTACGTCAAAAAGAGCCCCTTGATCGACCTCGACATGCTCTATCCGCCGTATTCAAAAACGACGCTAAGCCTGATTCGTAAGGTGATTAAGTAGGGGCTAAAAAGGATCAAGTATTTGTTCAAATATAATTATTAACATAAAATTATAATCTTAACGAAAATTGTGTTATGATTATAAAAAAAATGTTAGGATGGATATATGTTCAATATTATTGGCAGGGCGCTCGGACTCGAAATAAAAAAGGAAGAACTTTTAGTAGCGTCTAGCTTACCTGTGTTTTTTAGCAAAGACTACGACATGATTCAATGTAAAGTTGAGAGAGTTCGTTGCCTTTTCTTAAAAAATAATGGTCAAATTGATTTGCCTAAAATCAGAAAGCACCACCAAATTGTGGTTCAGTCAACGGGCGTTCAATGCGTTTTCGTCTTTGATTCAATGACACCGTATCAGCGCCAACGTTTGATCGAATCTCAAATCGCATTTGTTATTCCGGAATCCCAGGTTTATTTACCGTTTGTTGGCACGCTTTTGCGGCAGTCAAAAACTAAAATAGCGCGTAATAGTCGCCAATTAACTTTTGCAGCCCAAAAGATCCTAATTTCAGCGATTGTTGAGGGCTGGGGCGAAATTTCAATGACTGAAATTGCTGGGCGAACGGGCTATTCACTCATGTCGATTTCTCGATTTCTTGATGAGATTGAACAGAATATTGAAGGAAGTGTTAGGACAACTGGGAAAAAGAGATTTCTTTTAAATCAACGTGAAGACACGCTTAAGCAGACTTTTGAAAAAATTCGTGACATGGTGAGAAGCCCAATTATTAAAAAAATTCCGTTAGCTATTTTGCCGGATCATATCGTCACTGGAGTCGCTGGGGGGTATACAGCCTTGGCGAAACTGACGATGATCGCGGACAATGATTATCCAACTTTTATAATAACGAAAAGTGATTATAAAAAGTTGGGAAGCGAATTTAAACTTTCAATCGCACCGTCAGGAGATGAACCTGCTACTCTATTAGAAGTTTGGGAGTATCTCATTCTTAACGAACGTTTAGCCGTGCCTGACCCGATCTCGTTGGCGAAATCCCTAGAGGTGGAAGCATCAAATGACGATCGTACGAATCAAGCAGTAGATTCAATGTTGAGGAAATACCTATGGTAAGAGGCATTCAATTTTTCAAGGACTACTTTGCCGGTTATGAGGATCAATACGCAATAATCGGCGGCACTGCTTGCGATTTGCTGTTTGGTGAAGCAGGACTAACCTTTCGCGCAACTCGAGATCTTGATATTGTTTTAATTGTTGAAATGTTAGAGCCCAAGTTCGCTGAAGAAAATTTGGGACTTTATACATCTAGGTCATTACGCCCGACGTTCAAAGAGTACCGGTGGACAGCAATTCTATCGTTTCTCGGATCCATCGGATGAGAGATTTCCTTTTATGATTGAGTTGTTTTCAAGACGACCGAATTGGATGCTGTCTCATTTGGATTCTGATTGCGCTCCGCTTCATGTTAGTGATGAAGTATCTAGCCTTTCGTCAATATTACTCGACGAGGAGTATTATCAATTACTTCTCAATGGGAGAACATTGATCAATGGAATGCCGGTTCTTGATTCAGATCGGCTTATTCCATTTAAAGCGAAGGCTTGGTTAGATCTTTCAGATAGAAAAGAAACAGGTGAATCGGTCGACTCAAAGGATATTTCTAAACATAAAAATTATGATTTGAATGAACATTGATGATCAAATGATCATCAATATATTTCACAAAAATTTGACAAGAACCATCTACTCTCGCTATACTTTCAGCATTCATATTCAAAGGCATTGACGGAGCGAGTAAGCCGCTTTCAGGCCTCACCAGGGATTCGGTGTCGACAGACTGCAAGCACCGATTGAGGATGACCGGACGAAGAACTCTCCTGAGCTGACAATTCAAACGCTTTTTAGCCAGTAGAATTGGACGGGGTACCCGTTACGTACGAGAGTGGAGTGCACTTTTTAGCAGAATTTATTTTGTGAAAGCGCCTCAATCAGGGTGGTACCGCGAGCACACGATGACTCGTCCCGGAATCTTAGATTCCGGGACTTTTTTGTTTTCAAGGAGGAAAAATAAATGCAGATGATTACAGGCGCCAAGCCCAATTTTGACATCACATCCGCAGGGATTGCAGCGGCTGCAGCCAGTGGGCTGCCGGTCAATGTCCACGGCATGGTCCATGTCCACCGCGATATGGGTGAATTTGCCTTTCTTATTGTGCGATTGCGCGATGGGTTGATTCAATGCGTGGTGGATCAATGCACCGAGCTGATTGGCTCAGAGGATGTGCGCGATGAATATGCGATTCGTGGCACGGGTAAATTGTACGCCGAGCCGCGTGCTCCGGGTGGGTTTGAACTGCGTTTGACAACACTCGAAGTTCTAAACAAACCACACAGTCCACGCCCGATTCATCTGGGCAAAAAGATTTCGCACATGTCACTTGAGGCCAATTTGGCGATTCGTCCGATTTCATTGCGCCACCAACGCCAACGCTCGACCTTCCGTTTGCAAGAAGGCCTCGGCCGCGGCTTCCGTGATTATTTGCACGGCCAAGGTTTTACCGAAATCCGTTCGCCGAAAATTGTTTCGGCTGGTGCAGAAGGCGGATCCAATATTTTTCGTCTCGACTACTTCGGCCGCAAGGCTTTTCTCGCGCAGAGCCCGCAGTTTTATAAACAGATGATGGTCGGTGTTTTTGAACGCGTATTTGAAGTGGCGCCGGTTTTTCGGGCTGAAAAGCACAGCACGGCTCGCCATCTCAATGAATACACGAGCATGGACTTTGAAATGGGCTTTATCGAGTCTTTCGAAGATATTATGGCGATGGAAACCGGCATGCTGCAGTACGCACTGGAGCTGTTAAAACGCGAATATGCTGCGGATTTAGCCCTGCTTGGTGTTGAATTGCCGGACGCAACCGCCATTCCGCAGGTTCGTTTCGATGTCGCTAAACAGATGGTTGCCGAAAAATTCAACCGCAAGATCAAAGACCCCTATGATCTCGAACCAGAAGAAGAACGCTTGATCGGCGAATTGTTTAAGGAAAAGACGGGCAGCGATTTCATTTTCGTCACTCATTATCCAAGTAAAAAGCGTCCGTTCTACGCCATGGAAGATCCGACCGATACGAACTTCACCCTCAGCTTTGACTTGCTATTCAGAGGCCTCGAAATCACGACCGGTGGCCAGCGAATTCATGAATATGACGCACAAGTCGCCAAAATGGTCGCCCGCGACATGAATCCGGAAGACTTCGAGACCTACCTGATGATCCACAAATACGGCATGCCACCACACGGTGGTCTCGGCATCGGCCTCGAACGATTGCTGATGATGCTTATCGGCGAAACCAACGTCCGCAACACCGTGCTCTTCCCGCGTGACCTTAGCCGCCTTGACCCGTAAACCGTTTACGATGTCTGGCACGTGCTAAGTATGTGAAGATACATGCAAGACACCGTTTTCACCATATTCCTATTTCCCTAGGAGGGCTTTATGACTGATACAAAACATCTCGATATTGGGGCGATTGACCAGCAGGGTCATTTGGCGCTAGATCTGGCGATTGTTAATAAGGTGGCGCGCTTGGCGCGTTTGGCGCCGGATATGGCTGAACAGGAGATGCTTAGCCATCAACTCGGTCAGATCCTTGAGCATTTCCAGAATCTGGAAAGTTTGGATACGGAAGGCGTTGAGCCGGCTTATCATCCGCAAGAATTGTTAGACACCCTGCGCCCGGATCAAGTCATGGCCTCGTATGACCGTGAAATATTTATGGATTTGACGCCCAAACACAAAGACGGTTGCCTGATGGTGCCGCGCACATTTGATTGATCCGAAGGAGTAATTCGATGGATATACAGAAATTATCGGCGCTGGAAATCGGTCAGCAAATTGCCGATCGCAAAATCAGTGCCCCGGAAGTGACACAGGCTGTCCTCGACCGGATCGCAACATATGATAGTCGCCATTACGCGTACATTACAGTCGCTGCAAAACAGGCGATGGCTCAGGCTGTTGTCGTCCAAAACCGCCTCGATGCGGGCGAAAAGCTTTCGCCGCTCGCCGGTGTGCCGATGGCAGTCAAAGATAATCTGAATGCCAAAGGGTTGCGCACCACGTGTGCTTCCAAAATGCTGTGGGATTACGTTTCACCTTACAACGCGACGGCTGTTGAACGCCTGCTCGACGGTGGCGCGGTCTTGCTCGGCAAGACCAATCTCGACGAATTCGCGATGGGTAACACCACGGAGTCGTCTTTTGGTGGGATTACCAAAAACCCATGGGATATTAGTCGCGTCCCAGGTGGCTCGAGCGGTGGCTCAGCTGCTGCGGTTGCAGCCGGAGAAGCGGTTTATGCGCTCGGCTCCGATACCGGCGGTTCGATCCGCCAACCGGCATCGTTTTGCGGCGTGACTGGTCTGAAACCGACGTATGGCGCGGTTTCGCGTTTTGGCCTCATTGCCTATGCTTCATCCCTTGATCAGATCGGACCGATCGCCCGGACGGCCGCCGATTGTGGCGCGATCCTCGCCCAAATTGCCGGCCCGGACGGCCGTGACAGTACGGCGATGCCACAAGGCCGCACGCTTGATACGCAAGCGCTGATGGCCGCCGCTTTAGCAGGCCTCGCCACCACCACCGCCACCACCGCGCAGCCGCTCAAGGGGCTCAAAGTCGGCATCCCGGCCGAATATTTTGGCGAAGGATTGCAAAACGACGTGCGATTAGCCATCGAAGCGGTCGCCGCGACCTTGACCCAGCTCGGCGCGACCTGCGAAACGTGTCATCTGCCGCTCGTCGAAGAAGGCATCGCAACCTATTACCTGATCGCGACAGCTGAAGCGAGCGCCAATCTTGCCCGCTATGACGGCATCCAATATGGCTTCCGCCCGACCGGCCAAACCTACGAAGACCTCGCCGCCTTTTATGCAGCCGCTCGCACCGAAGGGTTTGGCCCTGAAGTCCGCCGCCGCATCATGCTGGGCACCTTTGCCCTGAGCTCCGGCTATTACGACGCCTATTATTTAAAAGCCTTAAAAGTCCGCAAACTCCTGCAGCAAGGCTATCGCCAGGCGCTTGCGCAGTACGATGTCTTGCTCGGACCGGTTGCCCCGACCACTGCTCCGAAAATCGGCACCACGTTGGCGGACCCACTCCAAGGCTACCTCGCCGATATTTATACCGTTGCTGCCAACCTGACCGGGCTGCCCGGACTGGCGATCCCTTGCGGTTTTGACCCGAACGGCCTGCCCATCGGCTGTCAGTTGATTGGTCGCGCCTTTGATGAAGCCACCCTCGTGAAAGTCGGTAGCGCCTTCCAAAACGTCACGGATTTCCACCGCCAGAGCCCGGCGCTGTAAGCTAGAAGGAGACTTGGAATACATGCAATACGAAACCGTTATTGGCTTAGAAGTTCATGTCGAACTCTCAACAGCTAGCAAAATATTCTGCTCTTGTGAAACGACATTTGGCGGCGATCCGAACACCCACTGTTGCCCCGTTTGCACCGGGTTGCCGGGTGCGCTGCCTGTCCTTAACGAACAGGTCGTCGACTATGCGATCCGCACCTGCCTCGCCACAAATTGCACGATCACGCCTTTGACCCGCTTTGATCGTAAGAACTACTTTTATCCGGATTTGCCCAAAGCTTATCAAATTTCGCAGTTGCATCAGCCGATTGGCCGCAATGGCTTTCTCGACATCACGACTGAAAGTGGCAGTAAGCGCATCGAGATCCACGAAATTCATATGGAAGAAGATGCCGGTAAGCTGATCCACGATCCGTGGGAAGATTGCACCTTAGTCGATTATAACCGTTGCGGTGTGCCACTTTTGGAAATCGTCAGCGAGCCAGATTTGCGCTCAGCCGAAGAGGCCCTTGCATATCTCGAAAAACTCAGAAGCATATTACAATTCCTCGGTGTTTCCGATTGCCGCATGGAACAAGGTTCGTTGCGTGCCGATGTCAATGTCTCGGTGCGCCCCGTCGGTAGCCCGGTTTTTGGCACCCGCACTGAAATGAAAAACATGAACTCCTTCAAAGCGATTGGCCGGGCGATTGTTGCTGAAGCGAAGCGCCAGATCGACCTGATCGAAGACGGCAAGACTATCCGCCAAGAAACTCGCCGCTGGGACGAAAACAAAGACTCGAGTTTTGCGATGCGTTCCAAAGAAGATGCGATGGACTACCGCTATTTCCCCGATCCGGACCTCGTAGCGATCAATATCACCCCGGAATGGATCGAAAGAGTCAAGGCTAATTTGCACGAATTGCCGGAAAGCCGCCGCGCCCGCTACCTCAGTGATTATCAGATTTCAGCCTATGAAGCCGATGTCTTGACCACCAATCCGGCGATTGCCAATTTGTTTGAACAGACCGTCGCATTATCGGGCAAAGCCAAAGATGCCGCTAGCTGGATGCTTGGTGAATTTATGTTGGCTTGTAAAGACAACGAATGCGAACCGCAGGATCTTTACATGCCGGCCCAAAGCCTAGCGACCCTGATCACCCGCGTCAGCGAAGGTGTTATCAATCGCAATACCGCTAAGAAAATCTTTGCGGCGATTCTCGACAGTCAGGTCGAACCGAACGATTACATAAAAAAGAACGGCTTGCGCATGGTCAGCAACCCTGACGCATTGAAAGACACCATCGCCAAAATCCTCACGGCGAACCCGCAGTCCGTGAGCGACTTTAAGGCCGGCAAAACGCAGGCTAAAGGCTTCCTCGTCGGTCAGGTCATGAAAGCGATGCAAGGCAAAGCCGATCCGCAGCTGCTCAATCAGCTCTTACAAGAAGCCCTAGAAGCGTAAGATAAATGTTAAGCCTTTCGACTCACCCGGCTTGATTCCCGTTCAATAAATTCGGCTTCGATCAGCAGGTGATTGGTGTGTTGCGGCTTGCCCTGCAGGCGCGTTATGAGGAGCTTGGCGGCGTAGAAACCGAGCAATTCGGCATTGATTTCGACCGAGGAGAGGGATGGCCGCACATATTGGGCAACCTGGGTATTGTTAAAGCCGATGACTGCGACGTCGTGGGCGTGGTGTTGTTCGCTTAAGGTCCGTTCCACACCGAGGGCTAAGGTATCGTCGGTCGCAATCACAGCATCGGGCATACAATAGTCGAGGATTTTCCGCGTGATTTCGGCGGCGATGCTCTCGGAAAACCATTCCCGATAGATTATTTTTTCATCGATTGGAATATTGTGATCACGCAAGGCGTCGAGATAGCCTTGGCGGCGATCCGTTGTGACTCGATAGTCATCTGCTCCGCCAAGAAAGGCGATTTTGCGGTGCCCCTGTTCAATGAGGCGCTTGGTGATCTTATAGACGATGCCGTAGTTGTCATTATCGACCCACAGAGTCTTCTGATCCTCATAGGGATGGCCGATCACGACATAGGGATGCTCGTATTCTTCAAGATAAGTCATGATCGCATCGTCTTTTTTGACTGATGTCAAAATAATGCCGTCGATGCGGCGTGAACCGACGAGATCTTTGATGATTGTCAATTCGTCGTGATTTTCCGGATAGGTTAAAAGTAAATAATAGCCGTGTTTGCGGGCAAAGGTGGTCACCCCGCGGATGGCATTGACGAAAAAAGGATTCATCAAAGGATAACTAGCCGGATCAGGCATGATCAAAGCGATTGTGTGTGTGGCTCGATTCGACAAGGAGCGCGCGATCTGATTCGGTTGGTATTTAAGTTTTTGCATTGCATCCCGGACGCGAACGGCTGTTTCTTCGCTGATTGCGGGATGGTTGGCTAAGACGCGGGAGACAGTGGACGTGGAAACGCCGGCGAGCCGGGCGACATCTTTCATGGTGGCTGACATGGGTGGCTACTCCTCATTATTTCAGGTCGAACATTGTGCCGAACGGGCCGGTTCTGCAACCGCTTGCAGATCTAATGAACCCAGTCTATCACGCGCCTTGGAGCTCGACAACTACGAGGTTTCGCCAATCAACGAGGGCAGTTGGGAAGGGGAGGCTCTGCAACGTTTGCACATCGACCCACAGTCCGCCATCAGGTCCATGCTCGATTGATTCGAGATCAATTAAATGGGCAGTCATTTGCCAGATTAGGTGGCTAAAAACATGACGTTTGGTGCCCAATATGCGAACCTGCGCTGCATCGAACCGTGTGGCCACTTGAGCGGCTTGAATGCGCTCGGTGGCTGCTATTTGCTCACCGTTTTCCACTGCCCAATCGAATTCAAAAAGTCCTGCTAACAGTCCTTTTTCTGGGCGACGATTGACGTGGATCATCGGACCACAGCGAAAGATCAGGCACGTGCGCTGTTCGATAGGTGCGGCTTTTTTAGG
>JAQUDJ010000036.1 GCA_028685755.1 Eubacteriales bacterium
TGGTCACGCTTAATGCCTGAACCTCTATACATATCAATAGCAATCTCACCCAACAATTTCCTTGGTGCATTATTTGTGATCGCGAATAACTCATCCCTATAATACTCATACTGCTTTTTCCGCGCTGTAAGCTCCGCTGTAAGCTCCGCTGTAAGCTCCGTGAAATTGTCCAGTATCCGGACAATTTCATGCTGCACAGGCAGCGGTGGAAGAGGGATTTTTATTGCTGAATATATACTAATCCAAAGCCTTTTGTGTTCATCCGAAGAATAACCGATATTACCCATAATATGATATATATAACGTAAAGTAGTTTTATCAGCATCTGCAGTTATCATTTTCATTGCAGATGACTTTACTTTAAATGGAAAGTCAACCCACTTGAATGCTCCTGTAAAATCATCAAAAATGATAACAGGATTTTCTTTTGATGCCTGATATATGTTGTCTTTTTCGTCGGTATAACCAAGGATAAATGATTGCCCTGCAGTTAAAACAGGAATTGTAAACGCTTCACTATAATCTGTACTTTTAACTATATATTTTGATGGCTGTTCATAACTCACAGCACTACCTATGCTGATATATTCCACCCCATCCGGGCAAAGTCCATTAATCAACTCTTCAATTCTGCTCATTAGTCCACCTCGATTTCCGCGATGATCTTGGCAATTTCATCCCGAAGAACTTGCTCTCGAGCAACAATCTCATCAATCTCCGAATTGAGGATAGCGATATCAATCACTTCCCGCGTTTCCTTCTGCTCAACATAAGTAGAAACGGAAAGGTTGTAGTCCTGAGCGGCGATTTCGCTATTTGACACCTTCACTACGAAATGGTCATGGTCAGCCCGTTTTGAATAGGCATCGATAATCGCATCCATATTTTTCTGCGTCAGCTTATTGCTGTTGGTAACCTTGACACACTCCTTGGAAGCATTGATGAACAGAGTGCTATTTTCGGTTTTGGACTTCTTTAGCACCATGATGCATGTGGCGATGGTGGTGCCAAAAAAAAGGTTATCAGGTAACTGAATTACACAGTCAATGTAGTTGTTGTCGATCAGATATTTTCGAATCTTCTGCTCTGCACCACCTCTGTACATGACGCCGGGGAAGCAGACAATTGCCGCAGTTCCATTAGTAGCTAGCCATGAAAGTGAGTGCATGACAAATGCAAGGTCAGCCTTGGACTTGGGTGCCAGAACCCCAGCGGGTGAAAACCTTGGATCGTTGATCATCAAAGGATTTGCATCTCCATCCCACTTGATGGAGTAAGGAGGATTCGATACGATGGCTTCAAAGGGTTCATCATCCCAGTGCATCGGGTCAGTCAGTGTATCCCCATGACCGATGTCGAACTTGTCATAGTCGATGTCATGCAGAAACATATTGATGCGACAGAGGTTGTATGTGGTGATGTTAATTTCCTGACCATAAAAGCCCTGACGAACATTCTCCTTGCCGAGGATCTTCGCAAAATTGAGCAAAAGTGAACCGGAGCCACAGGCAGGGTCATAGACCTTGTTGACTTCCGTTTTTCCAACAAGAGTAATTCGTGTCAGCAGTTCGCTCACTTCCTGAGGTGTGTAATACTCGCCGCCGCTTTTCCCGGCATTAGAAGCATACATTCCCATCAGGAATTCATAGGCATCGCCAAAAGCATCAATAGTGTTGTCTTGATAATCGCCCAGCTTCATTTCGCCCACGCCATTCATGAGCTTAACCAACTTTTCGTTACGTTTAGCAACGGTGCCACCCAGTTTGTTGCTGTTGACATCGATATCGTCAAACAAGCCTTTGAAGTCATCCTCACTAGGTGCTCCCTGGGCTGAACTTTCAATGTTACGAAAAGCTTTCTCAAGGGTCTCGTTGAGGTTCTCGTCTCCTGCTGCTTTCTTTCGTACATTTTCAAACAGCTCACTGGGCAGAATGAAAAAGCCTTTGGTATGTACGAGATCCATCCGTGCTTCTTCCGCTTCGCTGTCTTTAAGCTTGGCATAATTAAACGCTTTGTTTCCGGCTTCATGCTCGCCACGGTTTATGTAGTCTGTCAGGTTCTCTGAGATATATCGATAAAAAAGCATCCCAAGAACGTACTGTTTAAAGTCCCAGCCGTCCACGCTGCCTCTAAGATCATTGGCAATATTCCATATGGTGCGGTGCAGTTCCGCACGTTCCTGTTCTTTTCTGTTATCAGCCATTGTTCTGCTTCTCCTCTTTATTTGTATTTGGTACAAATTCCATGACATCACAAATGTCGCAATTTAGAGCGGCGCATATTTTTTGGAGTATTTCCGTATTTACATTTTCATTTCGGCCAAGCTTCGAAATGGTAGCCGAGCTGACGCCAGAAAGACGCTGCAGGTCTTTCTTTTTCATGTTCTTATCAATCAGCAGCTTCCAGAGCTTGTTGTAGCTTATCGCCATGGTTTTGCACCTCCCGCAAATATATTCCAATTATATATCTAATGTGAGAAAATAACAATTAAATTTAAGAACGCATTACTTTTAATGCCTATTCATATTTATATCCGCATTGTCTTGCGGGTGCTTTTTATTTTTGTCAGCACTCCGTTCGAATTTATCCGTTTTCATGGCATACGGTGAGCGGCAAAGTTTTTTCGAACAAAATGCTTTTCCCGGTACTCAACAGATGTAATTGTGTCATGTGGATGTTGAGGGACGTAAAAACTTTTCAAAGACTTTTTTCTTTTTGTCGTTCAAACAGTGCAAAAGTGTCCTGTGACTATTAGAGGGAGAAAAAGCTATTTGAAAAACCTCAACTTTTGGTCTTCTCCAAGGCTATGGGATGAGAGGAAAAATAATTTTGACTCTTTTCGTTCAAACAACCGCTTTAGCGCCATATTCTCATCCGTATAATTACTAATATATTTTAATTGTGCGGATTCAGATGTATTTTTAATTAAGCCGATTAAATTATCAACAATGTGAATCGCAAAATAAACACCGCTGCCCATCAAGGCATCCTGCCAGGATTGATGATTTTCGCCAAGAACTTAACTTCTTTATATAATGCCTGCCTTTGATTGTAGATTTGTTTGTGTTTTTGGACACCATGTCCATTGTCTGTTTGCCCCAATTAGCGGTCTAGGAGGATCAATTGGTCCGGGTTGAGGCAAATCTGCCATGGCAAGGGCAGATTTTGCAGTGCTTGCCATTGTTCCTTTGAAACTTCCCACTGAAGGTGGTAATCGCCAATCTCCGCTGGCTGTTTTCCTAGCGCCAAAAAGATCGTCATCCGAAACGGTGTTTCGCTTGTGAAACTCGGCCAAGCTGCGAAAACATTCACCTGTTCCGCCGACCGTTCTGATCCCTGGCAATATATCCAGTCTGCTGCCCGTTCAAATGCCTTTATCGATAACCGGTCTGGCTCGGTCGCCAGGCGGATATCATGAGCTCGGATACCGATATGCTGGATAGTTGCCAGCGATTTGCAATTTGTTACCAAATTCACGCCCCAGCCAGATGCGGTCAGTCCACCTGCTGGATTCGGAACTGCTGCCGAAAAGTTCTTGCAGCCCGTGAGTTGAGCTACAGCCCGGGAGGGTGGAGTCTGGAAAAGCTGAGTTTTCTCGCCTTGGAATTCAACCTTACCGTTAACGACCATGACCATTTGCTGACAGATCCGATAGGCTTCTTCCATATTGTGTGTCACAAAGACAGTCGCCCCATGGTAATTGGCCAATAGTTCCAGCAATTGCCGGGTCATTTCGATGCGCAAGTTTTCATCCAGGGCCGAAAAAGGCTCATCTAGCAAGAGTGCTTGCGGTTCGACTGCCAATGCCCGGGCCAAGGCGACCCGCTGTTGCTGACCGCCAGACAATTCTGCAGGGTAGCGATCTGCAAGATTATCCAGTCTGACCATCTGAATCATTTGCCGAACCAGCTCGTTACGACGGGGGCGATCAAGGTCATTTGGCGCTTTGCCTGGCTCCATTCTAAGCCCTGTCTGGACGAAGTCACAATAGACGCACCTGTGAATCTTAACAGTAAAATGCAAGTCGCATTTGTGCAACTTGCATATATTTGAAGATATTTATTGTTTTAAATGCATTAATAACTTTTTTTTGCATGGACTCTTTTTGTAAACTTCATTTTTAAAAATCAACAACTTGCTTTTAACCCCATCGATACGATCATGTGCGATAACCGCATACTATGATCGGAATTTTCAGTTATTGCCGTTTTTTCAAGTTACCCAGTAGAAAAATCAGGGAAAGTAGGCAGCCAAGCGTTAGTAGGCTCCATAAAATGATAAACGGATCAGCGAGCCCCAGTTTGATGAATGTTACGACACTCATAATCAGCAAAACCAACCCATACGCTGTTGCTTTAACAAGGACGATGGCACTCAGCACATAGCCCCAAGGTGCTTTCTTCCAGAGCAGGATTGCACTGAAAAGCAGGGCAGGTATGAGGAGTGACAGATCCGTGGCAAAAACAACTCCGGTCGGGTGGTCAGTTTGTACAATGCTCTGGGGGATGACCCCCGTGAAAACGAAACTGAGCGCCATCATAATCCAAAGCGTGCCAATAAGAACGGCAAAAAATATCATGAACCCGCTGATCCACCTAACCGGTGTCTGCGCCGAGAATGACTGGCTTATGGCATTGGCATTGGTGTTGATTAGGGCAAAAATCATCGTGTAAACGGACAGGGTAAAGATGGCTATATAAAGCAGAAAAAAGTTGTTAAATGCCGCCCCGAACAGGTAAAACAGGTAATTGTAGATCATGTACCACAATGAGCCAATCCAGAATAGTCGTGCTAAGTTTGGACTCTTTTTTAGAAAGGCTAGAGCGATTAGCATGAGTGGGACCATGAGATATAAGGTGACAATATCATTCCCTTGCCAGGCAGCAATAACCAGAGGATTATCGTGATAAAGTCCCTTGATGAACAGACCCCCAAGGGATACACCTGCGGCTAAAATGGCTATTAAAACCGACATGAGCATCAACATTCGATTTAACCCTTTTTCCATGATAAATCCCTTCATATCTTTGGCAAACGTAAAAATAAATTGATTTCTTCGTAAAATATGACATTTTTGACTCGGAGCTATTATGGCACGGCATAAAATGGTCGTCAATGACTGTTTATATTCGGTCTGATAGGCATTATAATGATAGGACCAATGCCCAAATTGAGGGGCAGGTGCGATACAATCCAACACGGTAAATGAGGTGTTTTTATGACAACGATGAAACAAAAAATCGGTATGGATTTTGGAGATATCAAGCCCGGAACCACTCGCGAAGACCGGATCAATTATATAAATTTCAAGTTAGCCGCCATGGGCCTGCCGATCTATCGCGCCAAAGACGCTGAAGCGGCGGATTCCACCCACTATATCGACCTCTTTGAAGATATTATCAAGGATTATAAAGAGAAGACGCGAAAGGTGGATCTCGCTGCATCTGGAATTCATCGCCGGATCAATCTGTTCTTTAATGCTTATTTTGGCGATCAGGACAGCGTACCGCGCGTTATCGAGGATTTGTTGACGCTTGATCATTATGGCTTGGCCCGTGAAATGTCACTGCCAGCTGATGGAAAAACGTTCAACAATGGCTATGTCAACAGCTATCGGATCAAACAAGGCATCCTCAACAACCCTAAAAGTGATCGCCGCACAACGGCTGGCTCGTTCCACATTGTGGAAGGGCCTTTGGCGATTCCCTCTGACAAAAAAGCCGTTCCGAAAGAAGCTTTCGTGCGGTTGTATCAAGCAGCGGCCAAGCCACCGGAGGACCTGATGGTCCTGCCTTTTACAGCCAACCAATCGCAAAATGCCAAGACCTTTGTGTCCTTGCTGACCAAGCCGATCGTCACGCCGAAAGTTCCTGGTGTTCTGAATGAACGGAATATGGAAGTCTTGTTCATCGCGCCAGGCAGCTTCGTCTCTAATCTCGACTTCATTGAATCCATCTTCGGCAATTTTGGTGCACCGGGCAATCATCGTCACGATTCCGGTCTCGATGTCGACTGTTGGTCCGGACATACCGGCTTTATCTTACTCGCCCCGCACCTAACCAAAATGCGCAAAGTAGACCTTGGTTTGCCTCACTTTGACCAGGCAACCGAACGTCAGCGTCGCGATGGCATGTGCTACCACGATGAAAGCGATCTTTACAATGAGGGTCAGCCCTTCAAGCTAACTTGTCGCGATAGCAGTGGTGTCGCGGTGACCCTCATCGCAGATAATTACTACGGCTATTCCAAAAAGGAAATCAAAACGCAGATCAGTTTTGCGGCTAACCTCAGTGGCAACGCCGAAGAAGAGCATGCTGGTGGCACAATCGCCTATCAACGTAAAAACCTTGGCTTCAATTACAACGCTGAGGAAGACGGCTCGGTCAAAGGCTATTTCTTCGACGATGTCATCGATCAGTATGGTAACATCATGGATCTGCATGAGAACCATTACGGCATTGACAAAGCCGACAAGCGCATTATTTATTTGCCGGAAAATATCAAAATCGATCTCTACAAGACCGAAATCAAATGGCAGTATAACGGCGCGACATGCATGCTTAAGCTGCTCCCAGATCATTTTTATATTCTTCCAAACGGCGACAGAATCCATATCGAGCGCCATCCGGAGGCTCCGATCTGGAAGATGGTCGGTACCGAAGCGGAGGGGACGTTCTGCCACAAGCCCTGCACCGTCTCGGGTGGTGGGAAGTCAGAAATCTCTAAATCAATTACCAATTCGATCATCTATGGATCGTATTACGTCGATGACTTAAATAAGGCGCTCGACCAGGTTGAAACTATCCTCAACTTTGATTACAGTCATCGCTGGAAAGAAAATCCCAATCGCGACCTGCCGTCGCGGACGATCCTGTCACTGGACCGTACGCTCGGCTCGGTTATCAAGCTGCTGACGCAGTCGGTATCTTATACCGATGAATTCAATGCTTTCCTCCAAGCGATCCCCAACGATGTTAAATCATTGGTTTTCATGGTCAAGCGCTTCTACCAGAAGTCCTGGGGTAGTGATTGGCGCAAGCATTTTACAGTCGACTATATCGACGGCAAGCCGGGACATGAGCTTAAATTTGATAATCGCAATATCCGCTCAGGGTACCTCCGAGTTGGATTTAGCCCGGACGAAGCTTGGCGTATATTTAGATTGCGTGTCGACTTCATGCCATGTGAAAAACTACACATGGAGGATGACATCACGGCCTCAGTCCTCGTTCCGAGTCGCCAACTGAAAAACCTCAATCCAAACTACAGTAATTCAAGTGTGAAATTCACCGCAAACTGTGAATATCGCTTCTTCCAGCGTCCAGATGATGCCGTCATCAAAGGGTACGATATGCAAGCCGAAGAAGACCTATCCTCGGACAATTTGTTTGCGACGAATTATCAGCCCCTCACCAAGGCCGATGTTGAAGCGATCAAGGAAGATTCCATGGGCTATGTCGCCTATACTGATCCTGTCAAAAATCACATCGAAGCCTTCCTTAAAAGCGATGATGAGTATTGTGTCGTCTCCTCAGAGCCACGAATTGTCGATGGCAAACCCAGCAAGAATCCTCGCTATCTTGAACGGCGAGCCGACTTTGCCGAGCCAATTACCATGTATTTAGCCGATATCGGCGAGCGTTTCAACCGGCGCATTCCGATTGATCAGCCTGTTTATCACCCGGTAAACGCCGTTCTGCCCGGACGCCGGAACAACCCCCCTGGCATGGAAAAAGGCAAGAAGATTCTCCCGCTTGCCGTCTATAATCCGATCCATTATCAAGAATTGCCCGAGCTTTTCATGGACTACATCAGCAGTCTCACCGGCAAATCACCTTCGACCACGGGCGCTGGATCAGAAGGAGCCTTGACGAAGGGTCCGTTCAATATGCTCTTGCCCGTGTACGACTTAAACAGCGCGTTACTATCTTACATTCTCGGCGGTTACAATGCCTTTTCAACGCCAGCGGGGCATATTGGCGCTGACCTCCGGGTTGACCATGATATCTCGATCATGGTCCCGGAAATTTGGGCCCGTCTGAAAGAATCCGAGCGCAATCCAGTTTCACTGATTGAAGAAGGATCATTCGAAAAAATCGAAGATTTCGAACATGAAGGCGTCCTAATCCCTGCTAGCCGACTCGGCTATCGCATGACAGATATCTTCTGCTATACGTATTTTGGCAAGCTATTTGATGAGCCCCAAGCCATATTTAGCGAAGAAATTCTCAAGCCCGAGCGCCAGGGTTTGCAAGACTTTGTTGATGGTGTTCTCAATATCGTTGATGGGCACAAGAAAGCTGCCCTCGATTATTTTGAGGACGGCAGTATCCATGATGCGATCCCGCCGATTCGCGCGCTACTTCATATCATGGCTTATGGGAATTTCGAAGGCCATTCCCTGCACGATTCCGCGGTACGTGGCTTATTTACAAAAGAATCTGTCCTTGCTAGTGACTGGTATGCCCTGCGCTTGCGTAACAAACAACAAATCGAGATCAATTTGATGGAAAAGAAAATCTCGAATCTTGAATCGTTCATCGCCAATCCGATTAATGCCTCGGTCATCAGCGAATTCCATTATGACTCGCGCTTACGAAAGGCTCGCGAAGCAATGGTTTACCTCAGATCGACCGACTATCTTGATAGCTTACAGGGGACCCTCGGCGCTGAAAATCTCGCCCTTCATTAATTTTGATTAATTGGGAAGGACAGCATCCATTAGTACCGTTCCGGGTATTGATTTGCGCAATTGGGTTTTCCGTGTAACCTAAGACCTTTTATCCCTGAACCGTACCATTTAAAGTGAATTCATGAAAACTGCGCTTATCCACCTAGACTATTTAAACTTAACGACACAAGAACGGACCCGTGTTGCCGGTTGTAATCAGGATTGGTACCCAGTGACCTGGCAACGCCGGGCGGGTTGCGGTCCGACGACAGCTACGAATCTCTTGATTTATCATCAACGCGCTGGCCGTATTCTCGTTCAGCAAAACCTCCAGAGCACCGCTGATGGACTGCAATTGATGCAACGGGTCTGGCACTATGTTAAACCAACCGCGATGGGCGTCCACACGCCCGGAATATTTCAATTTGGCATGCAGAAATTGATAGATGAAATTGCTTTAACTGCGCCATCTGGTGTCAACCAGCAGTCTCCACCGTCCTTGTCCGCCCTGTCACTTCTTATTCCACGCCAAAAGACCTTGCGCCCGACACTGTCCGTCGTAGTTTCATTCATTCGTGAGGGGCTACAACATGACAGCCCAGTTGCGTTTCTCAATCTTTCCAATGGTTCGATCCGCCGCCTAGACAAGTGGCATTGGGTCACCGTGACTGGGATCATCGAAAACAGTCCAACCGCCGTCGAACTCGAAATATGCGACAATCTCAGTCGATTTACAATCAGTTTGGATGAGTGGTTCGAAAGTACCAGTCTCGGTGGCGGCTTTGTTTATCTCAAAGCCGTGGAGAACATGTCCTAAACTCGCCTCATTTAGGCTCGCTCAAATTCAAAATCGATGCTCGCACGCGACTCACGAATCCTGCCACAGAACGCGGATACTAGCTTGTGCTCAGGATGTTCCTGATACCGCTCGAGGGCTTCTTCATTCTCAAAAGTCGTCACGAGAACCATATCGAATGGGTCGCGGCCAATTCCGATATCTGTACCGATTTCCATACTTTCTATCTCTGGAATAATCGCCCGCAAAGCGAAAAGCGACTCGGTTAACTGAGCCATATTTTCTGCTTTGCTCTTGCCGTCTGCCTCGGCTGGGAAACGCCACATCACGATGTGCTTGATCATAAAATTCTCCCCCAATTATTGATTTTCCCTAAACTAATCACGAAAGTCATGGATGGGTTGCTTAAGATCAGGTTCTTCCTCAATGAGTTTTAAAAATGCATTCACAAGGCTTGGCGAAAATTGCTTGCCACTGCAGCGAATAAGTTCAGAAATGGCATGCTCGATTGAGAGGGCATCGCGGTATATTCGCCGCGAAAGCATCGCATCCCAAGCATCGGCGATTGATAGGATCTGGGCCGCTAAAGGTATTTGATCACCGCGCAAATGGTTCGGATGTCCACTGCCGTCATAAAACTCATGGTGACTGAGGACAATTTGCGCAAGCGGCCGTAGGATCTCGGACTCATGAATCATTTCATAGCCATATACGGGATGTTTTTTAATTTTAGCGAATTCTTCATCAGTGAGTGGCGTTGTTTTGTTTAAAATATGTTTGGGCACACGAATTTTTCCGATATCGTGTATCATGCCCGCCCAAAAAAGCTGCTGCTGGAAGTCGTCTGACAACCCAAGGCGTCGTGCTAAGTGCTCGGCTAAGCGGGCGACATTTTCCGAATGTCCCCTCGTGTATGAGTCGAAGTCATCGAGCACTTTCGACAATACCCGGATGACTTCCCTGGCCATATTATTCTGCGAAGCCGCCAGCTCAGCGCTTTTTGTTTTGACCATTTCACTTAAATTTATTTGTTGGTCATATAGGAGACTGGCAAGCCTGATATTGTGCATGAATTGCTTATAATACATACGGGAAAGGCCAAAAGAAAACGCCATAAATAAAAGAACCGAAATAATCAGCAGTATATGATTTGTGTTTGACGTTGTAACTCCTGGTGTCAAAAAAACGAGATATAAAAAGGTAATTGCATACATCGTGAGTAATTTGCCGGCGGGAATGAGCAAGATGATTCCCACCGAAAAAACAGCTATCAAAAAATCAAAATAGGGGATCAACGCATTCGACTGAAACCCGAGCATCGACGCTCCCCACAGGAGTAACAATAAGCAAAAACTGTCGAGAATCAGGTGATGTTTAGTCTGTAATGGGTCGCCTTGAATCGGCTTGACAATGTTGACCAAAATAAGCAATATCGTTGAAAATAATGCAAGCAGCATCAAGATGTTTTTTAATGGGTTGATTTCGCCAACAATGAACGAAATCCCGTGCATGATATAAGCAATTGCCGTGAGATAAGGCAACAAGACAGTCAGGCGCCGATAGTTAATCATGCCAATATCCGTAACAGGTCGCTCGTTTAAGTTGAGTAATTCTTCAGGCGTTGTGAATTGATCTCTCATGTGGCGAGTGATCACGGTTGTCCAATTGAAAATGCTGTTTTTCAAATCATGCTCACAATCTTTTGTTGCCATTTTTCGATTAAATGTGACATTTGCAAGTGTTTATTTTTGTCAAATAATATATCGATCTTTACAAATTGACAAAATAATGACTATTATAGGGGGTAAAGGTCTTGCTAAGACTTTAGTTCTTGCGCGTCTTCAAGGTA
>JAQUDJ010000037.1 GCA_028685755.1 Eubacteriales bacterium
TTATTACAAACTTCTGTCACACAGTTTAATGGCGATATCTTGAAAGAATATGATTTGACCAGTGGATATGGTTACTATATTTCAGGCGGTAAAGCTGAAAAAATTGCATGGTCAAAGGGCACGACCTTACAACCTTGGGTTTTGACAAAAGCAGACGGAACCGAACTCGTGCTAAATCGCGGTAAGATTTACATGGGCATTAATCGTATCGAAAAGACGATCAATATTAAGTAAAACTATCTTGGATATATAAAACATAAAAAGTCAGGCAGCAATGTCTGGCTTTTTATGTTTTGGAAAAATGTACAAAAATATCTTTGATAGTCGATCGATAAGCAATGCTATAACGCTGATAACTTCGATCAAGTAGCCGTACGCAAACTTTCACAAATCTGGTGGCTACATGATGTGGCAACGCTAGTCGCCATTGAACAAACTTCACCTTGTGTTCGATGAGCTGGCTTCGCTCCTTCAAATTCATTTCTGAGAGTGCTGTTGCTAATGCTGGGAATCGTATGACGTCACGCTCCAATAGTTGCCTTGAATGCGCTTGGGTACGCTTGATATGCTCCCATTTTGCTTTGAGGGTGGTGTGGACCCCGGTTTGTTGGGAGGCGTGTTGGCGGTAGTCATAAGTGGCTTCTGGCAATAATTGGAGCTTATTCCCAGCAAACCAGCCGAGCCATTCATCATGGTAGAATTCGGGTGCAGGATCCGGGACGGTTGCAAGCCAGTCACGGCGAATAGCCAGTGCGGATCCAGTGACAAAAACATGGCGGGCAAGGACTTTTTCAGCTTGACCGTTTTGGACTTCCCTTTGCTCGTTGCGGCTAAAAAAATGTGATAACCAGAGTGTTTGGCCTGTCGACTGACCGAGTTCGTCAACGATTCGACCATCGGATAGAATCGCAACGGAATCAGGGGACTGATCAATTGCTTGGGCGAATTTTTCGAGGCGATCGAGGTGCCAAATGTCGTCCTGATCCGCAAAGAGAATGTATTCATAGGAGCAGGCGCGGGCGCAGGTCATGAAATTGCCAGCAACACCTAAATTGCAGTCACTTTCAAGCACGCGGACAAGGATGTTGGGATGGGTTTTGTGGAATTCGCTGATGTATGTCGTCAATATCTCCATGGTGTGATCAGTCGATTGATCATCCCGTATGACAACCTCAGCAGGGGGCACGGTTTGCGCCAGGATGCTATCAAGTTGCTCACGTAGGTATTTTTCCCCGTTATAGGTGCAAAGAGCGACCGAAAATTGCACGGCCATATGATTTAATCCTCGCCACGGCCGCGATCTTTTAAACGGCGATCAATTTCACGATTGGCTTGTTTTTTGGCATCGTCCTCACGCTTGTCGTAGTTCTTCTTCCCTTTGGCAAGGCTGATTTCGACTTTGACGCGACCGTGTTTGAAATAAAGTTTGGTCGGTACGAGTGTTAAGCCTTCTGTGCGCACTTGACCAAAGAGACGGAGGATTTCACGCTTATGCATCAGCAGGCGGCGTGTCCGCAACGGGTCTTTGTTAAACCGATTGCCCTGTTCATAAGGGCTGATATGCATGGCTATCAGAAATAACTCCCCATTCATAATTTGGGCATAGCTATCCCCGAGATTCACCCGGCCCTGACGTAACGATTTGACTTCGGTGCCGGACAATTCAATTCCCGCTTCAAATTTCTCAAGAATATGATATTCGTGGTAAGCTTTGCGATTTTCCACGATCAGTTTGATGCCCGTTGGGTCTTTTGTCTTTTCCATGCGTTGTTTTCGCCTTTTTCTTTTCTATCTGAATTGTAGCAGTTTATTCACACTATCCACAGAGTTATCCACAATTTTAAAAATATTCATATTCTTGAAAAGCTTGATTTGACGGGATTTCGGGCATTACTTGTCGAGTTTTCCACAGGATGTTAAATTCGTATTGCACATGTAATCGTGCTGTTTTTTCACCAGTTTGACAGTGTCAACTAAAATTTAATGCTCTTTGATTGTGCATTTTCACAACATTTCCGTGAGCACTCGAAGACTTTCAAATCGTTTTATCACGCTAATTCCAATGTTGCCGTGGCATTGAGATCAAAGGTGTCATTTGTGCCGTTTTCAAATGCATAATATCCGGCCGAGGCAATCATGGCGGCGTTGTCGGTGCAAAATTCAAGGGGTGGGCAGAGGAATTCGATACCAGCTTGTTGGGCGCTAGCAGCTAAGTTGTCGCGCAAGCAACGGTTTGCCGAGACGCCCCCTGCGACAGCGAGGCGTTTCATATGGTGTGTTTGTGCAGCTAGAATCGCGCGCGCGACGAGGACATCGATGATGGCTTGCTGGTAACTCGCGGCAAAATCTCGAAGTGAAACAATTGTTGTCCAGTCTTCCCCACTGAGTTCAACTTGCTGCTTCAAGCGATTGAGTTGATTAAGGGCAGCGGTTTTTAAGCCACTAAACGAAAAATCTAAACTATCCGCAAAGTTTGTTTGTGGAAAAGTCAGGGCGTGTGGATTACCCCCAAGTGCCGCTTTTTCTAGTAACGGTCCGCCGGGATAACCTAGTCCAATGGCACGGGCGATTTTGTCGAAGGCTTCACCTGCGGCATCGTCGCGGGTGCGAGCAATCACGTTGAACTGTTCGTAATCGTTAACGACGACTAAATGACTATGAGCCCCGGACACAACGAGGCACAAATAGGGGGGGTCCCAGGATTTGTCAGCAAGATAATTGGCCGCCATGTGGCCTGCGATGTGGTGAACACCAATCAGGGGCTTGTGCGCAACAGCAGCTAAGCCTTTTGCAGCAGAAAGGCCAACTAGGAGTGCGCCAACTAAGCCTGGGCCGTGGGTCACAGCGATGGCATCGATGTCTTTTAAGGCTACGTCTGCTTGTTTGAGGGCTTGATCGATCACGGGCAGAATGGCTTCAACGTGCATCCGCGAGGCGATTTCTGGGACAACGCCGCCATAAACCTGATGGACATCGACTTGCGTCGCGACAATATTCGACAAAATGCGCCGACCGTCTGCAACTACAGCTGCAGCGGTTTCGTCACAGGAAGATTCAATGCCGAGAATCAGACAAGGTTTTATGGGCGTTTCGTTCATGTCGTGTGGTATTCCCTCGTCATTTAAAAGACTAGATGGATCCAGGTCTGATCGATAAGGATCAGCGCACCTAGGGCGATAACATATGCAGCGCTGATCAGGAAGCCTTTGTCATTGAGCTTGCGGATCATGAAATTCATCGCCAAATAACCAGATATTGCAGCAGCGATGACGCCAAGTGCGACAGCAATCGGGCTAACACCTTGAAGGGGCGGTACATCGTCTTTAAAGATTTTGACAAGGTCGAGCAAAAAGCTCCCGAGAATCGCTGGAACTGACATCAAGAATGAAAAGCGGATCGCTTTTTTGCGGTTAACACCGGACCATAAAAGTGCGGCGATGGATGAACCAGAACGTGAAATTGCCGGAATGATCGCAAAAGCTTGTCCGATTCCGGCAAAGAGGGCTTCTTGATAACCAATTGGCTTATCAGTTTCTTGTTTGGGCTTGAGTAGAACAGTCAACAGGAGTATCACACCGGTTATCAAAAATTCATAACCGAGTGTATTGCCACTAAACAAGCTTTCCAGCCAATCGCCAAAAAAGACGGCTGCGATAACAGCTGGAATGGTGGCGATGACCAAGCGAATCATGCGTTTGCCAAACAAATCTTTAATAATTACAAGTAGTTCGCGATACATGATCAGCACAACAGAGATCAATGTGCCCATATGGAGCCATGTGGCAAATGACAACATGGCAGTCGCATCAGTTTGAAAGAGACGGCCGAACAAGGTCAGATGTCCGGAGCTCGAGACGGGTAAAAATTCTGTGACTCCTTGGATCAGGCCAAGTAAAATGGCTTCAAAAATCGACATAGGGAAACCTCCCGAGATTCAATCGCATCAATTTTACCACAGAACAAGAAAGCCCGTGTTATAATGTCGCCATGTCTGCCAAAACAAGTGTGAAGTACTATCGTCCGCCCACCAAAGCATCGTTTGCGGTGCGCCGGGCCGTTTCCATCGCCGTTGTTATTGCGATCATGATCGTATCGGCTGGGATTGTTTCATTTGCCTCCGCGAACACGTTGATGCGGCAGAAACCGGACCAGCTGGCGAGCTTCTCGAGCAATGTGATGCCACCGTTTTCGGTGATCAGTTTCCAATCTTTAGATGAACAAACAACGTTAAGTGGCTGGATGTTCCCCGCTCAAGGCAAACCAATCAGCACGGTTATTATGGTCCATGATTCAGGCAAAAATCGATTGCAATTTGAGATTGATATGCCTGCGCTTTACGAATTTTTCGTCGAAAATCATTACAATGTCTTATCTTTTGATCTACGACACGCTGGTAAATCCGAGGGGCAACTTTCGGCATATGGTTACGCGGAATGGGAAGATGTGCTTGCGGCAATCCAGTATGCGCGCCAGTTCACGACCACCAAAGATGTGCTGTTATATGGCTTTGGCAGCGGTGTCACAACGACGTTGTTTGCCTGGGCGCGTTTGCCGGATCCCGCGACAGCTGAAAAGTTGCGAGCCGAAATTGCGGCTGACGCGGAGGCGAAATTAATCGCTGAAACAGCCACAACGACGAGTGAGGCGCCTGTGGTAGCGGAGGGTTCGGCGACGAGTGAGACAGTTGTCTCAGAGCCAAGCGTAAAATCTGTCGAAGTAACTCCTGCTGTGACCGACAAAAATTCCGCTGCAGACAAGGCTTTATCCTTGCGAATCGCAGCGCTTGGCTTTGATCGTTCTTATGTTCGCGGTGTTTTGCTCGATACACCTTGTGTTTCACCTGATTCTTACATCAAAGCGGTCTATCAAAATGGCAACTTGCTTGGCAAAGCGTTGCTACAATTCACGGTTCCTTATGCAGTTCGCCTATCCGCGACAAGCACGCACCAAAACAGCCTCGTGACGATCTTAACACAAGTTCAAAAGCCTGTTTTTCTGGCCTATAGCAAACAGGATAACTGGGTTGGAACGCGTTCAATTCAGCCACTTATCGATGAACGTTTACGATTACATCCGGATACAACAAGTGTTTACGCTGACCCAGATCCTGGGTATGTTGCGGGGTTTACCAATAATCAAGGTGCCTATTTGAGCGCCCTGAAGGATTACTTATCACGATTTATCGGGTGACCTGTTTAGAACATTTTTTTACGGGCAAACCACCAAATCATAAATGAGGTTGCGACCGCGCAAAGGATACTGATGAAGGTAAAGGGCCATGGATTGGCCATGAAGGCTGGCCAATCAAACGGAAACGCGATGTTCTGGCCAAAAAAGCTGGTGATGGCAGTTGGAATCGCGATGACGATGGTCATGGCTGCCATGAATTTCATGATTTCATTGACGTTATTGGAAATGATCGAAGCATAGGCATCCATCGTACCGTTGATGATGGATGTATAAATATTCGCCATTTCAAGCGCTTGTCGGTGTTCAATAATGACGTCTTCGAGGAGATCTTCGTCTTCTTCGTACTTTTTCAACAACTTACTGCGCATGAGACGTTCGAGCACTGCTTCATTTGATTTCAAAGAGGTCGAAAAATAAATCAAGGATTTGCCGAGTTGCATCAACTTGAAGAGTTCTTTATTGCTGACTGATTTTGATAACTGGTGTTCAGCAGAATCGATTGTTTTGTCAATAAATCGGAGGTATTTCAAGTAATCCTTAGCACCAGCGAACATGATTTGAAAGGTCACACGAGTGCGATAACCTGTGATGAAATCGCGCATCCGATTATTGCGAAAGGCGTCGAGCACGCCTGTTTCACGCAAAGAGACCGTCACGATGCACCGGTGTGGGACATGGACGATACCGAGTGGCATCGTTTCATATTTAGCGTTATTTTCTTCGCGTCGAATGAACGGAAAGTCGGCGATGATCAGAATGTTGCCATCATCATCGAGATCGATACGCGGCCGTTCTTCTTCATCCAATGGATACCGCAAGAATTCCGGTGGCAAATCAAGGGCTTTTTCGACTTTTAACAGTTCCGCTTCAGTCGGGGCATAGAGATTGACCCAGCAGTCCTCGACAATTTCATCAATGCGTTTGAGCTCGGACACCGTCCGTCCGTTGATTTCTTTCAGTTCTGTGATGAATATTTCTAGCATTGAAAGCCCCTCCTTCCCGGAAAAATAAAAAACCTGACAGACTTTTGGTCTCGTCAGGTGTTCGTTTCAGTTGGCTAAATGTCCAGTCGGATCGCATAGCATGCGTGTCCGATTGCGACAACCCCTCCTGATCGAGCTTTGGCACTGTATGACTTAGGTCTTTCCCGTGGGGAAAATCCGGCTGCGTTAGGTTAAGCCTTAATCCGGCAAAACCTGTTGACCCATTGGCGTCTCTCGACGTTTCCGGGCAGCAGCATGTATTCAAACAGAAGCCTCACCTAACAATGGGTGTGTTTTCTATGAGCACCCTGTCTTCAAGAAAAATCACATGGTGCAGGTTGATTTTATGCCTTGTGCTAGCCTATGTCAACGCTGTTTGGGTAAATCCCGATGACCAGTTGAGCCAAAGCCGCCACCGCGGTCAACACCAACGGTTTCCGGTGCTGGATGGTCGATATAAAAGGCCCGTTCATGACGCGAAATAATGAGTTGGGCGATACGATCGCCCTGGTGCAAATAGATCGTACCATAAGGGTTGTTTTGGTCATCGAGAAAGACGGTTGTGTCGAGCAGGTTGTCTAATGCGTGTGCCTCGGTTACTGACTTGTCGCCTAAGAGATCTCGCAAGCGCGCGGCGCGATGGGTCGATAGAATTTCCTCGAGTAATTCTGGCCGTGTTGCGATTTGCCCTGCTAACAAGGCCGGATTAAATGTGTTTTGTAAAATTACGCCAACAGGATTACGGTAGTCAGCATCGATCGTACCTGGTGCATTGGGCACGCGTAAATCAGTCTTGAGCGATAAGCCACTGCGCGGGCGAACTTGGGCTTCTGTGCCCTCCGGCAATGCAATGACGATATCAAGTGGCATCAGTTTCGTTTCACCAGGCCGAATCACGAGGTCCTGCGAGGCGAATAAATCACAACCCGCCGCATGGGGCGTTGCATATTGGGGCAATTGGCCATGCGGACCTACCTTGATCGGGACTTCAAGCGGCTTGGTCATGAGTTCCTCCTTGATGGAACGGGTGGTATGGTGATGATCCTGGCCCGTGTCTGGTCCCAAAATTGCCAATTTGCTTAAATGACGCCGCGCTGGAAGTGGCCGCTGGTGAGGCGGCAATCAAGGCGGGTAGCGAGCCGCTTGGCGATGCTAGTGATGGCTTCGGCAGTTGTTTGGTTTGGTGTTTGTTGGAGTTGGCGCGTGGCTTTGATTAACTCGCGGCGTTCTTGTGGCTTTTCGTCGAGAAAGATCAGGCGGTGACGCCAATTAACTTGGCTCGGAAGATTGGCTCGTAATTGGAGATATTCCTCCGGGACCATGAGCAAGTCGCTATTGAGTAAGTCGGCTTGGCACGTGCGCGGATGGGGTAAGATTTGAAATTTATTTTGCTTGCGATCGATCATGGTATAGGTTTTGCTATCGTCTGGGCGATCTGATTGAACGCATACGTGGCAATTCACAGCGTTTTTGCCGATTGGACAGTAGGCGGTGGTCATTAAACGCAATCGGCCATAAAGGGGTCTTTCGAGCGTAATGGGACGCATGGGCCAGGTGGTCGACGAAAGGGCTAAGCTGAGTTGTTCACCGTTTAGTTCTAAAGATGGACACACGGTGTCAGCACCTCTATTCAATGCTGTTGTAAGACTTTGGCCGTTGAATAGATTGGCAGAAACATCGGCGATTTTATAAGAAAATGGCGGTTCTGGCCACGATGTACTGACACCATCGATCGGCCAGGTTTTGGCTTGTTCGATCAAGTCTGTGACGATTGGTGATTTGTCGCCGGTCACGACGGGGGGCCAGTAAACAATGATCTTAGCTTGTGGTTCGAGTGCTTTTAGCGTTTGAACAATGGCTGTGATGCGAGTCTGGTCTAATGCCAGGAGTGGCAATTCATATAGATCGGCGCCACAAGCGAGATCCGCCGGATTGACTGGGATTTGGTAAAAAAAGGCGGCAACCTCATCTGCAAGAGGGGTTAACGATTCGCTAGCATCTGTTGAAGTAGCTTGGGTAAATTCAACAGTGTCATCCGCCTCTACACATGCTTGTAGCGGGAGCAAATCGGGTCTTTTGTGCAGTTTCAATGCCAACTGTTCGAGAACATCACGGCGTAATTGGTTGAGTTGGCTGACTACAAGGCCCATTTCACCAGTTATTTTGACATCGTCCACACGAAATGGCGTGCCGCCGGTTTTGCGCAACTGCTCTTTTGCACGCTCTGCCCGCAGTGGGTTGAGCTGTGGATCAGCAAGATAGCTGACCTGTGCCGTCAGCCCAACAAATATCCCGCTACGAATTGTCGCAACGAGTTCACTTGAGGTGAGTTCCATGCTGATCGCTGTTTTTCGTAGATCCGCCTTTAAAGTCTGTTGTTCTGAAAGATTATCGGTCATCCGATAAACGGTGTCACCGATGAGGAGTTCGCGCAGGACATCCGGGTGAAAGCACCGCACCACGAGTTGCTGATTTTCTGGGCGAACGGTGCCAATGGGCGCACTCGCGACCGCTTTTTCCGGTTGATTGGCGATTTTGCGGCGAACTGAAATCACATCACCGGGGAGCAAAGGACCCTCTGTTTCGATCCAAAGATTGCCTTGATGGGCATCGATGCGACTGATTGCCCCGAGTTGGACGCCGTAGCTCCCAGGAAGCCCTTTGACCATTAAATTATTATACGTGTTACCTTGCCAATAGACAGCTGTAAAGTCACCGCCACGGTTGAATGCTTGGCGTAATTTTTGCAGGCCTGGTTTAATCAGTTCCGGCCAATAGGCTAATATTTCATCCTGGCTCAGCCCTTGTTCATGTAAGGTTTCTAACTGGTCGAGCGCTTCCTTATAGACCGCAACAACTTGGCCGACATAGGCAGGACCGCGCATCCGACCTTCGATTTTGAGCGACGTGAGTTGAGTGGTCACAATATCTGGCAAAAAGGGCAAAAGCGATTGATCCTTAGGGCTGTAAAGCGCGCCATCTTGGCCGTTGAGGTTGTAATCAAGGCGGCAAGGCTGGGCACACGCGCCACGATTGCCACTGCGGCCACCGATAAGGCTGCTCATTAGGCATTGTCCGGAGTAACTGACGCAAAGTGCCCCGTGAATAAACGCCTCGGTCTCGAGGTTTTTTAACGTGGCCAGATCTGTCAGATGGTGTAGTTCTGTACCGCTTAATTCGCGTGGTAAAACTAGACGCTTGAGATGGAGTTGTTTGGCTAACTCAAGGTCAGCTTCGCTACTGAGTGACATTTGGGTGCTGCCATGCAAAACGAGGGTTGGCATGTCTTGATGGATCATGGCAGCTAATCCGAGGTCCTGAACGATAATTGCATCGATCCCTGCTTGGAAAGCTTCGCGAGCGAGATCGAGGGCGAGGGGCAGTTCATCATCGCGCATCAGGGTATTGAGCGCCAAATAACCGCGGGCAGAATGCTCATGGAGGAAATGAAGGGCTTCTGGAAGTTGCGCTGACGTAAGGTTCTTGGCTGCAGTGCGGGCGCTAAAGCGATCAAGGCCAAAATAGACCGCATCGGCGCCATTGCGAACAGCGACCTGCAGGGCTTGCAGATCGCCGCCAGGTGCGAGAAGTTCTGGGCGGTTAAATTTAGAAGTGTTCAAATAAAATCTTCCAATCTTGATTGTTGATAATCATGAATAGGTGGTGGCGTGGCATCTTCTGGATCCGGGTTGCTCATATTTTCTAAATGTTGCTCAAATTCTGCGAGCAAGCTTTGCATGTTGAGGAGATCCTTTTTCATGTCCCAGTTTTGTTCTCGCAAGCGATTGAGTTCCGTTTTGGATTCTAAAAGACTGCGTTCGGCAGCATCGCGAGCTTGTATGGCTAAACTGGATTGGTAGCCAGCTTGGCCAAATTCATCTAAGGCGTTGACGAGGGCTAAAACGATCGACATGGTTTGATTGAGATAGGGGTTGGCTTGTTGGACACGGCGAATCATCTCATCGGCTTGGATGGCTAAGGCCCGAATATAGTCTTCATTTTCAGATGCGGCGAGTTGGTAATTGACACCCGCGATGCGAACTTGGACATGTTTGCGACTTTCTGCCAAGGTATTCTCCTCCGAGCATCTAAATGTGACCCTTTCGAGGGTTAATTGTGCAAAAAAGATCTTTACCTAGTATAAATCAGCGATGCGATCGGAACAATGCAAAATGACTGCGATTCATAATCTGGGATTTATCGCCTAGGATTTATCGCTTGGAATTTATCGCCTGGGATTTATCGTTCAAGGCCGCGTTGGATAGCTTGGGCAATCAGTTCCGCACCATCCCAATTTGGATGAAGATTGTCTTGCGTATAAAGGCTTAAATTGTCGAGTGTGATGCCGCTCGTTTTGTAAAGATCGATCACTTTAACCGAGTTTTTGCTACAGACATCCTTTATCGCCTGGACATATTGTGGCAGGGTAAATCCTGCGTCATTCGCGGCTGGATGAACGGGTTGATGAGCATATTCACCGCGCACAATAGGAGTTAAAAATACGAGCTCGGTGTTTGGATTCGCAACTTTAATTTTATCGATCACTTTTTGAACATGGCCGTAAAAGCTTTCTGTGGTCGCCAGATCGTTGATCGTTCCCAAAAGTGTACCTTCACCGTAATCATTTGTGCCGGCAAAGACTGTCACTAAATCAAAGGTTGCCAGTTTACTAGCCGTTACGCGGTCAGCCATCGTCGCCATTTTTGTGCCCGCAATGCCATCATTGTAATAATAGCGGAGTCCCATATTGCGAACGAGTCGATCTGGATAAAGTCCGGAATTAGTGATGCTATCGCCAATCGCATACCAAAGCAAGCCAACGTAACTTTTGGGCGGCAGTGTTGTCGTCGCAATCGTTGTTGGTTTGGGTTCAGTCGTCACTTTTGTCGTTGTCGATTTGGTTGTTGGTTTAGTTGTCGGTGTGGGGGT
>JAQUDJ010000004.1:0-19934 GCA_028685755.1 Eubacteriales bacterium
TGAATATGCGACGTGGCATCAGACAGATGATGCTTTTACTGGCCTTGGCCGGTTTTGGATTTCTCACCGGCTGGCAGGCGAGCGTGACGCGTGCCATTGTTATGAGTGCGGTCATGCTAGGTGCGCGACTTTTTCATCATCGAGCTGATCCGATTAATAGTATTGGGATCGTCGTGCTAATTTTTATGATGGTTTCCCCACTGTCGCTCTTAAGTTTCGGTTTTTGGCTCAGTGTCTTGGCAACGCTTGGGTTAATCGGTATTGCCCCACTGATGACAGAAAAGGTCTTGCGCAGAAAGCCCCATTGGTCAAAGGGCGTTGTTGAGTGGGTGAGCGTCAGTTTCGCCGTCCAACTCGTTGTCTTACCCTTGACCATTGTACTTTCGCATCAAATTAATTGGATCGCTATGGTGGCTAATTGGCCTGCTGTATGGCTTGTTGAATGGATTACCGGGATGGCGATTCTGGTGCTGATCGGGCTCAATAGTTGGCGAATCCTCGGCGTTGTAATTCCTTTGGCCCAAACGTGGCAAGGCCAAGCTGTTTTTCAACAAGTATCATCATTTTTGGGTTATCCACTTGCTCAAGCCCTCGATTTTCTCGAGAAAATCGCTCGATTTTTTGCGCAAATTAGGTGGGGACGCGTGTATGTCGCAAATATTCAGGCTTTGATACTTGTAGCGATTGTTATGTCGATTATGTCACGAGCGCACCTGATGGCGCGACACCGCACGCTGATCCAAAAAGCTGCTCTGCTTATCGTAGTTGTCAACGTGATCGGTGCGATGATCAGTACGCGCTTTTACCCGAAAGACACTGTCTGGTTTCTCAGCGTTGGCCAAGGTGATGCCACTTTGATTCAGACCCACCGTGGCCAAACCATTTTGATCGATACTGGTAAACCCAACAGCGGCTGGAAAGTGATATTGCCAGCATTAGACGAACTTGGTATTTGGCAAATCGACCAGTTGATTTTATCTCATGGTCATCTGGATCATGCAGGCGGGGCAGAGGAACTCCTGATCAGCGGCCGTGTTGGCGAACTGTTCGTGTCACAAGCAGAATACAGCACGGAAAGTCCTAAGAGCATTGATAATAGGGCGTTAACTAAAACAGTTAGCACGACAGGAGGTGCTGACAACCTGTCTGAAAAATTGCAAATTATCGCTGAAAATCAGCACATTGAAGTGCAGTCACTTGCGAATAATGATACAATTCAACTCAGTTCCAAGCACATTTCATCGGGGCAAAACCAACTTGATCGTACCAGCGATTTACTGCGGATTATCGCACCAGAAAAAACACAGCAAATCAATGATCTCAATGAACTCGCCTTACATTTTCAATTAACTGTCTCTGGCCAATCAATCATTTTAATGTCTGATTGCTCTACCGAAATCGAAACCACCCTTTTAGCTAATCAACAGATTGGTCAGGCTAAAATCCTCAAAGTCGCTCATCACGGTTCCAAACACACTACCCTGCCAGATTTTCTTGATCACGTACAGCCTCAAGTTGCCGTCATCAGTGTCGGCTCCAATCAGTACGGCCATCCTGCTCCCGAAGTCTTATCACGTTTGTCTGCTCGGGCAATTGAGACGCTCCGGACGGATCAGCAAGGGGCAGTAGAGCTGATCATTACACCGCAAAACATGCATATTTTGCCCTTCCGAAAGGACGCCCATGGCTAAAACAACAGATACTGCTCGACTAGGCTATAAAGAACTGAAAGCGGAGCTGCGTGGCGGTACTTTTCGGCGCTTATATGTGATGACGGGCGACGAAATATTCTTGATTGATAAATTGATTATGAGCATCCAGGATTTGTTGATTGCACCAGGCGCGCAAACGATCGATAGTGTGCATCTCATTGGTGGCGCCGGCTCAAAAATCACGATCGAAAAACTAAAAAGTGAAGTACTTACTCCACCTTTTCTGTCGCGCTGTAAAGTGGTTGTTGTAAAAAACAGCGGACTTTTTGCATCGGCAGAGCGTTCTAGTGCAAAAAGTACAACATTAAATGAAACGTCAGCAAGTTCCGGAACCACTCTTGACAATGACACTGGTTTTGGACCGAATCAAAATACTGAAAATACAGGCGATGACGATGATTCAGAGGTGCTTGCCGACCCGAAAGCGGCTAAATCACGTCAGCAAGATCTCATCAAATTACTCAGTGATATCCCAGATTCGGCATGCCTCATTTTTATCGAACAAAAAGTCGATAAACGCCAAAAGGCTGTAATTGCAGCAATTGAACAGCAGGGTGTGTTAGCTGAAATCGTAACAGAACAACCTGCTCTATTGCGGCAATGGGTAGAAGCCGAATGCCGCCAACGTCAATTAACAATCGAACCTTTAGCCGCCGAGAGTCTCGTAGATCGGTGCGACAACAGCATGCAGGTCATTTGGCAGGAAATGACGAAGATTTTTCTGTATGTAGAATTCGCCAAACAGACTAAAATCGACCAAGATTTGATCGAAAAACTTTCTCTACCGGATTTGCGGGGCAATATATTTGACATGACCGACGCGATTTCAAAGGGCAATACTGCCCGCGCCTTAGAATTGCTCGACTTATTGCTTGGTCAGAAAGAACCCGCTCAATTAATTGCGTTCATGCTCGCGCGTCACTTCCGCCAGTTAATCGTGGCTAAAGACTTAAATCGATCAGATGCGATTATCCGTGACCTCAAAGTGATGCCTTTTGTCGCGAATCGCTTGTTACAACAGGCCAAAGCCTTATCGGCTGAACAAATGGAAACGATCTATGGACTTTGCTTTGAAACCGACCTTTCAGTCAAAACCGGTCAACTTGGTGAACGCCTAGCCTTAGAGCTGCTCTTGGTTTCAGCGGCGGAAGCGGCAAAACCGCGACGATAATCCCTTTATGACAAGCAAAACGGCGTTTTCAATTGACGCTGATTCCATTCGTTCCGTATAATAACTGCGATTATTGACAGCTTTCGACCACGTTAGAGGCTGACCCTTGGAGGTATTTATGACAAAGATTGCAATGAAGACCCCGCTTGTCGAAATGGACGGCGATGAAATGACCCGAATCATCTGGAAACAGATCAAGGATATCGTTCTCGAGCCGTTTATCGATTTAAAAACTGAATATTTTGATCTCGGGCTAGAATATCGCGATCAAACGGGTGATCAGGTTACGATTGACTCGGCGCATCGTACGATTGAACTCGGTGTTGCTGTCAAATGCGCAACGATCACACCGAATGCGCAACGTGTTGAAGAGTACAACTTGAAAAGCATGTGGAAAAGCCCAAATGGCACAATCCGCGCCATTCTGGATGGTACCGTTTTCCGGGCGCCGATCTTGGTCGATTGCATTCAACCCTTCGTCGCCAGCTGGCAAAAACCGATCACAATTGCTCGTCATGCTTACGGCGATGTGTACCGCGATTCTGAAATGAAAATTGATGGCGCATGCAAGGCTGAATTATTACTGACGATGCCTGACGGCACAACCCAAAAACAACTCATCCATGATTTTAAAGGCGCGGGGGTCGTCCTCGGGATGCATAATCTTGACGATTCGATCGCCAGTTTCGCTCGCTCTTGCTTTAATTACGCCCTCGACATCAAACAGGACCTGTGGTTTGCCACCAAAGATACCATTTCAAAAGTCTATGATCATCGTTTCAAAGATATTTTCCAGGAAATCTACGATGCAGAATATGATGAATTGTTCAAAACAAGAGGTATTGAATATTTTTATACCTTGATTGACGATGTTGTCGCTCGTGTTATGCGTTCTGAAGGCGGCTTCCTTTGGGCTTGCAAGAATTACGACGGTGATGTTATGTCGGATATGATCGCATCAGCATGCGGTAGTTTGGCCATGATGACGTCCGTACTTGTTTCGCCGACCGGCCAGTTTGAATATGAAGCTGCCCACGGCACCGTTACGCGCCATTATTATCGCTATTTGAGAGGCGAAAAAACATCGACAAATCCGATGGCGACCCTATTTGCTTGGACCGGCGCCCTTCGCAAACGCGGCGAGCTCGACGAATTACCGGACCTGATGGCTTTTGCCGATAGTGTTGAAAAAATCTCATTGCAATTGATCGAAGAGGGCATCGTCACAGGTGATTTACGTGCCCTCGTTAATCTTGACAAAGTCGAAGTAGTCGACACCGAAGGATTCCTCAAAGCGATCGCTGCGCGACTTTAATGCTTTGAATACCAATGAATACAAAAGCTAATCTTGACTAAATGAGGAGAACACATCCATGAGTTATTTTTCGAAATGGCAGTCTCAAATTGAAAACAGCACCAATCCGACTGAATATCAGGCTTTTGTCGAACATTATTACAGCCTCGAAAAAGATGCCTATGAGCAAATTTTGACCGAAGGCAAAGCCAGCGTATCCGGACAAGCTGCCAAGCTCGCAAAAAAGCTCGGATTTGGCACAGATCTGGTCATTTTCTTAGGTTTTCTTGACGGCATCAATTCATGCCTCAACACAGAACTCGATCTCGAAGCGGTTGTCGAAGATACCGAAGTCGAATTAGCCATTGATTTTGAAAAAGTGTATTGGAAAATGCACGAAGCGAAAGCGGACTGGCTCTATGAACTTCCGAGCTGGGATAATGTTTTGAGTGCTGATCGTCGCCACGAAATCACTAAATCCTATCGTCAGTCCAAAATTATTCACCGTGAAAAAATTGGTCGTAACGATCCATGCCCTTGTGGTAGTGGAAAAAAGTACAAAGCATGTTGCGGTAAAAACGTATGAGTCAAACGGTTCGTCAGCTTTATCGCGATCCGCAAGCTTTTGCTGGCCAAACCGTGACTTTATCTGGATGGGCTCGCACCATTCGTGACCAGAAGCAATTCGGCTTCATTAGCCTCAATGACGGCACATTCTTTTTACCGGTTCAAGTAGTTTTTGAACGGGAGCATCTGACCAATTATGACGAAATCGCTCATACCGGCAACGGTGCAGCGCTTTTTGTCACAGGTGTGGTCAAATTGACACCGGATGCAAAGCAACCATTCGAACTACAGGCTTTACAAGTCCTTGTCGAAGGGACCTGTCCACCTGACTACCCCTTGCAGCCAAAACGTCATTCCCCGGAGTTTTTGCGCTCGATTGCCCATCTTCGTCCGCGAACAAACCTGTTTTCAGCCGTTTTTCGCGTGCGTTCGGTTGCTTCGTATGCAATCCATCGGTTTTTTCAAGAACGAGACTTTGTTTATGTTCAAACGCCGATCATCACTGGCAGTGATGCTGAAGGTGCTGGTCAGATGTTTGCGGTGACAACACTCGATCTGAACAAACCCCCGCGAACTGAGCAGGGTGAAGTTGATTATTCCGAAGATTTTTTTGGCAAACAGACAAGTTTAACCGTCAGTGGTCAATTATCTGGCGAAACATTCGCGATGGCATTCAAAAATATCTACACGTTCGGCCCAACATTTCGTGCAGAACGTTCGAATACAGTCAAACATGCGGCTGAATTTTGGATGATTGAGCCCGAAATTGCTTTTGCCGACTTAAACGATGATATGGCTCTAGGTGAAGCGCTAATCAAAGATGTGATCCGTTCGGTTTTGCGCGATTGCCCCGAAGAGATGGCATTTTTCAATGAATTTGTCGACAAAGGCTTGCTCGCTAGGCTACAGAATGTCATCGACAATGAGTTTGGGGTCGTGACATATACGGAAGCGATCGAAATTTTAAAGCAGGCAAAAGTAACTTTTGAATATCCGGTCAGTTGGGGCTGTGATTTGCAGACTGAACATGAACGCTATTTGACCGAAGTGGTTTACCAAAAGCCGATTTTTGTAATCAATTACCCGAAAGATATTAAAGCGTTTTATATGAAGCTAAATGAAGATGGCAAAACGGTCGCAGCGATGGATTGTCTTGTTCCAGGCATTGGCGAAATTATCGGCGGCAGCCAGCGTGAGGATGACTTTGCGCGGTTGAGCCAACGGATCACCGATCTTGGAATGGCTGTCGAAGATTATGATTGGTATCTTGATTTGCGAAAATATGGGTCAGCACGCCATGCTGGATTTGGCCTTGGTTTCGAACGGATGATCATGTATTTGACCGGTGTTCCGAATATTCGGGATGTTGTACCTTATCCACGTACGACAGGGTCAGCGGAGTTTTGATGACGGTTGATTTTATTTTAGGTTCAGCTTCACCGAGGCGTTCAGAATTATTGACGCGATTCGTGCCTGAAGAATCCTTTCGCGTGGTTTCTGTTGATCTCGATGAGGCTAGCTTGATCGACAAACTGCTGGCTAATTCACCAAACGCTCGATTTGGCCTGAGTTCCACGTGGGCAGCCAATATTGTCAATCAGTTGGCTATAGCAAAAATGGACGCATTACAAACCACACTCGGGTTAGCTGACCAAGGAAAAAATCTGGACACTAATCACGCACGGATTGTTGTGACGGCTGATACAATTGTCGTTGCAGGAGATCGCATTCTTGGCAAACCGAGTGACGCAACAGATGCCCAGGCGATGCTCAGACTCTTGTCTGGTCGCGAACACACTGTAATGACAGGCCTTTGTGTCCACGTGATGACGACAGAAAAGACGGCGCGGTTCACTGCCGTTGAAATGACACAAGTTGAATTTGCGAAATTGAGTGAGGATCAGATTGCGTGGTATACCGCAACGGGTGAACCGCTCGACAAGGCTGGTGCATATGGCATTCAGGGTTACGGCAGCGCACTGGTCAAGTCCATTCATGGCTGCTATTACAATGTGATGGGACTGCCGATTCATCGTTTGCTTGAACTTTTCGAGCAAGTCCAGATGGCCTTTCCTTTGCTTCGTACTGATTTTAAATTATTGCCGTGGTGAATTAGTTTTCCCTTCAAAAATTGAAGGGAGCTGTTATGACCTTTTCCAAGCGTGCTATTTTACCCAAACCAGCGATCACACCTGCCATTCAGCCACAGCATATGACCCTAAAAACACTGCCGGTCGACGACCGGCCGACCGAAAAATTAATTCGGCTAGGCGTTTCGGCTTTGTCAGATGCTGAGCTCGTTTCGATTATTATTCGCAGCGGCACAGCCAAGGAAACTGCTCTTGCTGTCAGTCAACGACTTGTTGATCCGTTGAGTCGTTTGCTTGACGCAAGTATCGAAGAACTCCAGCTTGTCGCAGGTATCGGTCAAGTCCGAGCCGCGCAGATCAAAGCGGCTTTAGAGCTGGGGAATCGAGCCCAAGTTGCTTCAGTTACGACTGTTCGACAAAAAATTCGCTCACCTGAAGATTCGATTGCTCTGCTCGAATCGGACATGAAGCTTTTGGGCCGCGAAGAATTTAGAGCGATTTTTCTTGACAGCCGCCATCAGGTGATTCGGATCAGTGCGATCACAATTGGCACATTGAATGCATCGATAGTTCACCCGCGCGATCTTTTCCGTGAGGCAATTCGGGCCAATTCAGCGGCCATAATTCTTGCCCATAATCATCCGAGTGGCGATAGCACACCGAGCCAAGAAGACTTAGCAACAACTGCGCGTTTTCAGGAGATTGGCAAGCTCATGGGTATTGCCGTAATCGATCATATTATCATCGCGCACGCCGGTTCTGTGAGTCTTCGACAACTCGGTCTGATTTGAACCATGGGTCGTTTTGCGGTATGATGGGTCGGATTAAATCCCCCGGGTTACTGCTTGGCATACGGCCTCATTGATGGATGTAATTGTCGTGGATGGTACTGTCATGGATGTAACAGTCAAAGTAGATTTTTAGGAGATCGAGACATTGAGTCGCAATGAACGCAGCCGAGTCTATTTAGTAGTCATCGTGACGATCGGTTTGATCGCTTTGATTTTGCTGTCATCCTTTCCTGGCAGTCCGCTCAATCAACTAACGAGCCCATTTTCCATTGTCTTAGAACCCGTGCAAAAGGTTGTCTTAAATTTCGCAAATGGCGTTCAAACCGGGGCCATGTCGATCTTTAAAGGGGTCCAAATTCGCCGTGAGAACGAACAACTCTTGCTTGAAAATGCCAAATTGCGCAACGAGGTCGCGCAACTAGCGGCTGCTGGGCGCCAATATGATGAGCTCAAGTCTGCACTTAAATTAAAAGATACTTATGATCGATATGAAATCATCGGGGGTCGCTTAATGACCCGTGAAATCGGTGAATGGTTTGATGTATTCCGCATCGATATCGGCAGTCAAGATGGATTAAAAGTCACGGAGACGCTTTCGTATGCGGTAGTTGATGCCCAATCCCGCTTAGTAGGTCGTGTTTTGTCGACGGATATGACCTCTGCCAAGATTTTGCCGGTACTACACGAAGGGTTTTCTGTGAGCGGTAAGCTCAACTCGGTCAACGGCGCATTGTTGCGTGTCCGGGGCGATTACGATTTAAAAAATGATGGGTATTGTATTGTCGATCAAATCCCAATGACCGCGAGTTTGCATGAAGGGGATGTAATTGTTTCGAGCGGATTAGGTGGGCTTTTTCCAGCCGGCATTGAGATCGGAAAAATTATCGAAATTCGTAATGCCTCATCACTTTTAAATCGCCAGGCTGTACTGCAACCTTCAGTCGATTTGCAAAATGTATCGGTTGTTTTCGTCATGAAGGGGCAATAAAGTGAGTAATCGTCAGCCGGCTCTACGGCCAATAATAATTTACACAATTTACATAATTTTGTTTGCGGTGATTCAGGTCACCGCGTTACGCGATGTCCGAATATTGGGAGAGCGACCCGATTTGACATTGGTTTTGGCTATTTTGACGGGCTATTTATTTGGGATCGGCGATGGTTTAGCGATTGGGTTAGCCGTCGGTTTTCTGCGTGATATGTTAGCTGGTCGAACAATCGGCTTGGGCATGCTGATTCTGATGTATGCCGCGATGTTGTCCCATGTGCTATTGCGAGATTTTTTCCGGCGCAAAACCTGGATGGGCTTGATTCAAGTCCTGCTTGTCACGGTTATTTATGAAGTGCTGTTGATGTTTCTGAGCTGGTTTTTCCCGATGCTGCCAGATCAAGTGCCACAACTCGGACAACTATTTGCGCATTTAATTGTCCGATTGCCGATTCAGGGTTTGCTTAATGTGGCAGTCGCAGTGCCGATGATCTGGCTCTTGCGCTACCATGGGCCGTATGATCCACGCGTTTTACGTGAGGACCTTGATGATGGTTCAACAGGGGAGGGCAAATGGCGTACGATTTAAGAAAAGACAGCTATTATACATTCGACCACGATACGGGTAAGGGCAAAATTTACCAGGATGATCAAAAAGGCGTTGTTGCACAGACAAAACGAGTCTTAGCAAGTCGCTATGCGGTCTTAAGTATTATTTTTGCTATTGTTGGTTCGTTGATTTTTTACAACACGGCGGCTCTACAATTAAATGCTTCGACAGCCGTTGGCATGATTGAATCGAGTGGTATCCCGCGCCAACAGACAGTTCGCGCGCCGCGTGGTGACATTGTCGATACAAACGGGATTCCATTAGCTTATTCGCAGACCATACCCGTCCTTTACTTAACATATGCTGGGCTCGAAGATGACGAACTCAATGCCATGTTATTAGATCTTGCCGAGCTCCTCAATCGTTACGATATTAAATGGACCAGTAAACTGACGAATTATCTCGACTGGTCCCATGAAACCTGTAGTCACGAGCCCGTGACCGATATTTCTGATCTCAATGCCTTAGTCTGCGGCGAACCGCAATTCATGAAAGATGCAGAAGCGATCGATTATTGGCAGACCGATAAATACCAACTTGGCTTGTTTGCGGCTCAAGCCGGACAAACGTCGACATTCAAAAATGATCTAGTCAAACCAACTGCAAACGATGTTTTTGAATACCTGTTATACAATCGCTTTCAAATTGAAGACCCGGAAAAGCCGCGGCAATATACCGATGCGGAAGCATTCCAGATTATGAAATTACGCTATACGCTGATGATCAATAATTGGTTGTTTAAAAATGGCACGCCGCTCGAAATTGCCCGCAATGTTGATCCGGAAGTAATAAATTTTATCAATGAGCAAAATTATCGCTTTCGCGGGGTGATCAGCGGCCAAGATTCGACACGTGTTTATACGGACGAAGCAGTGCTAGCGAGCCATGTGCTCGGGTACACCGGGCGTATTACTTCCAGTCAGTATGAAGAACTCAAACCACTAGGTTATGCGCCAGATGCGATGGTCGGCCAAGCTGGCATCGAACAAATTGCCGAACGTTATTTGGCTGGCCAAGATGGGGTCAAACCATACAATATCTGGACGGTTGCTGGCGAAGCAGGGACCTTTTTCTCTGAGGCGATCGGTAAAGATCCAGAACCCGGTTACGATGTACGTCTGACCCTCGATTTATCATTGCAAAAAGTAGCACAGACAGTATTGGCATCAACCATTGCTGAGATCCGTGCGAAAGTCTCAAAAGCCAATAAAGGGGATGCCGATTCAGGGGCGGTTGTGATGCTTGATGTCAGAACCGGTGCTGTTTTGGCGATGGCAAGTTATCCCTATTACAATCCAAACGACTTTATCCAGCAGGCAACCGACAAGGAAGCAGCTAAACGCGTCGAAGCCAATTTACTAGATGGCAAGACTAAGCCGATGCTCAACCGCGCCATCCAAGAAATCTACGCTCCCGGATCTACATTCAAACCGGCCACCTCGATTGCTGCGCTCGAAACCGGTGTGATCACTCCGTTTTCAAATACTATTCGTTGTGTGGGGACTCAAGCGATTGCCAATTGGACTTGGCATTGTTTGGAATACCCAACATCAGGGCATGGCGATTTGTCCCTTACACGTGGCCTGGCGACGTCATGCAATATGTACTTTTATACCCTAGGTAACCGGACTGGGATTGATGCAATCGATAAATACGCAGGGCTATTAGGCCTTGGCAATTTAACCGGGATTGATTTGCCCAATGAAGCCAAAGGTTATCGCTCGAGCAAAGAAACCAAAACACTCTTGCGTAGTAATCCGGCCGATCAATTATGGTATCCTGCAGACACCTGTCAGTCAGCTATCGGTCAGTTTGATAACAGCTTTACTGTGATTCAGCTCGCCACATACGCAGCTTCATTAGCAACGGGCAACAAAGTGACCCCACATTTAATTGACACGATATCGACACCCGATGGTGTCATCATCAAAGATAATGACGATCTAATACCAGTTAAATTACCGATCAGTGCTGCATCCCTCGAAGCCGTGCGCGCGGGTATGATCGCGGTCGCCAATGATCCAGAAGGTACTGCGACAAGCGCTTTTCGAAATTTCCCGATTAAAGTTGCTGCCAAAACCGGGACAGCTGAAACTGGTTTCGAGGATTTTTCGTCTTCAAATGGCTTGTTCATATGCTATGCACCGGCGGACAATCCGCAAGTTGCCATTGCTCAAATTGTTGAAAAAGGCGCTTGGGGCTCGAATACAATCGGTATTGCAAAAGCCCTCCTGTCTGAATATTTTGATGTTGAAGATAACGCGGTAGCTGTCGTAGTACCCATTGATTCGGCGGTGACACCTGCTACAACCCCCATAACACCCGCCACAACAACCGCGCCAACCACGCAAACTGCACCAATTACTGAATAAAAACCGATCGTTTTCGGTTCGTTCACATTTGATTCGCCGTTTGCCCTTGCGGCGCTTGTTAAGGATGTATAAAATATAAGCACTAATTGTTCATTTTATTAGTGACTATTTTTACAACGCAAGCACGTGATGAGGGAGGTACAACCGATGAATATTGTCCTCTTAGCCGATAATCCGAAGAACGAACTACTCGTGAACTTTTGCATTGCCTACAGCCAGATTCTAGGCCGGCATCAGATGTTTTCACTATTTAATACCGCGCGACTGATCCGCGATGCGACACATATGCAGATTGAAGCACTTTCGACCGAAATCGCTAGCAGCTTTGATCAGCTCGCTAGTCGCGTCATGTATAACGAAATTGACGCTGTTATCTATCTTCGTGATCCGCTGCGCGCCAGTTATGATGCTCCCAATGCACTACTTCGCGAATGCGACAAACATGCCATTCCTTTTGCAACGAATATTGCGACAGCTGAATTGCTTGTTCTGGCAATCGACCGTGGTGACTTAGACTGGCGCGAGCTCGTTCGCTAAGCGATGCGGGCGCTCGTCCAGCGCGTTTTATCTGCAACTGTTAGCGTAGACGACCAGATCATCGGCACCATTGGCCAGGGGTTACTTATATTTCTTGGCGTGACACATGATGACTGCCCTGTAGACCTCGAGTATCTCGTCAACAAGGTCGCTAAGTTACGGATTTTCAATGATCAGGACGGTAAAATGAATCGGTCCACCGCAGATGTCGGGGGGTCGATTCTTGTTGTTTCCCAATTCACACTTTACGGCGATACGCGCCGTGGTAATCGCCCCGGATTTGACCAAGCGGCACGGCCGGAACTCGCCAAACCGATGTATGAATTGTTTTGTGACCGGTTGCGCCAGACAGGGATCCCCGTGGCGACCGGGCAATTTGCCGCCGATATGCAAATTCACCTGCTCAATGATGGACCCGTTACCCTGATGATTGATAGTTTAGATCGCACAAGGAGTCGCTGATTATGATCGTGTACAGCCACGACACATTAAGAATTTTCCGTCTACCTGATGGCCCATTACAGACTAATTCCTACTGGATCGACACCGGTACGACATCCTGCCTGATCGACCCGATCCTAGATCCTCGGAATCGCCCCGTTCAGGTCTCTAAATTGAGCCTCATTCTTGCAACACATGGCCATTATGACCACATTGGGCACGCCGATGATTGGCGTGCAATTCATCCGGTCAAATTAGGCATTCACCGTGCTGAAAACAAGGCGTTAACCGATGCTTCAGTCAACTTATCGAATTTAACGGGTGATGCGCTTGAACAATATCCGGCAGAAATCGAATTACATGACAACCAGAAAATAGCGTTAGATGCAAATGTGACGTTACAAGTCATTCATACACCGGGTCATTCAAGCGGTGGCGTTTGCTATTTAGTATTTTTCAAAGGTACACCGCAGGCCTTGTTAACAGGTGATACCTTGTTTGCGGGGACTGTCGGGCGCGTCGATCTCCGGGATGGGGATGCTCCGACTTTAATGAAATCCTTACAAAAGTTAGTCAAATTATCGAGTGTCATCGGTGAAGATACAATTGTCTTGCCAGGTCACGGCCCAGCAACGACTTTACGCGACGAGAAAAAAAGCAATCCCTATCTTTGACAGTGGGCCGGATCGAGTGATAAAATATCGCCAATATGCGTTGATCGAGAGAGTAAACGAGATCGTCCGCATCGCTAGAGAGGGTCGTGCCAAGGGCTGGAAGCCGACCTGGATGCACATCGTTGAAGTTCACTCGGGAGCAGCAACCTGAACGTTTTAGACTGCGTAGGGCTTGCCGGTTCGTTCCGTTAAAGACGAAGCAGAGTGCCACACTGTGCAATCAACAAATTGTTTGCAAAACGTGTGGAATTCGGGTGGTACCGCGGATTTGATCCGTCCCGTTTCGGGGCGGATTTTTTTATTTTTTAAGGTGAATGCGGCCGATGAAAATTTTAGGCCAATGAGGAGGAACTGATATGTCTGATCTCAAGCAAGATCTGGCGCGTCTGAAATCAAATTTTGATGAGGCGGTGACACAAGTCCTGACGAGCCAAGCTGTCGAACAGCTTAAAGTGCAATTTTTGGGCAAAAAGGGTGAAATGACAAGTATCTTACGGGGTATGGGTGGCTTATCTGCAGAAGAACGGCCGCTTGCTGGTCAATTGGCCAATCAAGTCCGTGAACATATTGAGGGTCAAATCGAAGCCGTCTTGACAACGATTAAAGAAAAAGAAAAAAACGTACGCCTGAAAATGGAAAAAATCGATGTGACGATACCTGGAACGCGGTTGCCACAAGGTGCACGCCATCCGTTGACTAAAGTCATTGATGAAATTTGTGGCGTATTTCTTGGATTAGGTTTTTCAATTGCTGAGGGTCCGGAAATCGAACTCGACAAATATAATTTTGAAATGCTCCGAATTCCTGAAGGCCATCCAGCTCGCGATACACAAGACACTTTCTATATCACGGAAAAAATGGTATTGCGGACTCAGACGTCACCGGTCCAGATTCGTGTCATGATTGAGCAGGAACCGCCGATCAAAATTGTTTGTCCGGGTAAGGTCTATCGTTCCGACGCGCTCGATGCGACACATTCACCGATTTTTCATCAGATCGAAGGCTTGGTTGTCGATAAAGGCGTGACCATGGGTGATCTCGTAGGATCATTGCAGCTTTTTGCGCGGCAACTCTTTGGCGAAAAAACCGAAATCAGACTCCGGCCGCATCATTTCCCCTTTACTGAACCGAGTTGTGAAGTCGACATTACATGCTGGAACTGTGGCGGCGCTGGTTGTCGGACGTGTAAAGGCGAAGGTTGGATTGAAGTTCTCGGAGCAGGTATGGTTCATCCCGGTGTCTTAAAGAACTGTGGGATTGATCCGGACGTTTACAGTGGTTTTGCTTTTGGGATCGGGGTCGAGCGCACTGCGATGGGGCGATATGGAATTGATGATATCCGTAATTTTTACGAAAACGACTTGCGCTTCTTGCGCCAGTTCCGTTAAGTGATTGCGGTAGAGGAGTAAACACATGAAAGTTTCCATTGAATGGTTGAATGAATATACCCCATTGACCCAAACACCGAAGGCTATTTCGGATGCGATGACCATGTCGGGTTCGAAGGTCGAAGCGGTTGAAGTGCTCTTTGCAGAAATAGATAAAGTTGTGACGGGGCGTTTAACATCACTCGAACGTCATCCCGACGCTGACAAATTGCAAATTTGTTATGTAGATACGGGCAGTGAACACCTCCAAATCGTGACCGGTGCGACCAATGTCTTTGCCGGCGCGATTGTGCCAGTTGCCTTGGATGGCTCGACTTTAGCCAAGGGCCTCAAGATCAAGACCGGCAAATTGCGGGGCGTGTTGTCCCAAGGCATGCTCTGCTCGATTGAAGAACTGGGTTTGACCGCCAATGATTTTCCATCTGGTGCTGTCCATGGCATCTTTATATTGCCAGAAAATACGCCCATCGGTATCGATATTCTCGATGCGTTGAATATCCGCGACACAGTCATTGAATTTGAAATCACCTCGAATCGTGTCGACTGTTTTTCTGTTGAAGGCTTAGGCCGTGAAGCTGCCGTAACCTTTGGCCAGGCTTTCAAAGGGCTTTCACCAGTCGTCAAAGCCGAGAGTTTAAAAGCATCTCAAGATCTAGCAACCGTTGAAATTATTGCACCCGATCTGTGTTACCGCTACGCCGGTCGTGTGGTAGAGCATGTCAACGTGGGTCCATCACCGGATTGGCTGCGCCGTCGATTGCGTTGTGCAGGCATTCGCCCGATTAATAACATAGTTGACATCACCAACTATGTGATGCTTGAACTCGGTCAGCCGATGCATGCGTTTGATCTCGACCAAGTCGCTGGCCGCTCGATCGTTGTCCGTCGCGCCCATGCCGGTGAAGTCATTCGGACGCTCGACAGTGTGGATCGGCCTTTGGATGAGACGATGCTCGTCATCGCCGATCGCGATCGCGCGGTTGCGATTGCTGGTGTCATGGGGGCGGAAAATTCAGAAATTACCGCCGCAACGACCACAATTCTCTTTGAATCGGCAACATTTAATGCCCAGTCTGTACGTCGCACTGCCAAACGAGTTGGTTTGCGCACGGACGCCTCATCCCGATATGAAAAAGGACTTGATGTTTATAATGCTGGTCGTGCCTTAGATCGTGCCTGCCAGCTCATCGAAGAACTTGCTTGTGGACAAGTCTGCCAAGGGAAAATTGATGCTTGGCCATACACGCCAGACGCACTGACGCTCTTGTGTCGGCCGGTGATGGTCAATCATTATTTAGGCACAACATACTCGACCGCGCGGATGACTGAAATTCTCAGCGAATTAGGCTGTATCGTCACTGAAGTTGCTGGTGATCTGAGTGTCCAGATCCCGAGTTTTCGCCCTGATCTCGAAAGTGAAGCTGATCTGGCCGAAGAAATTGCCCGAATTGACGGTTATAACAAAATTGTGCCAACTCTCCTTTCCGGCAAACAGACGACACTCGGTGGCCGCAATTCAAACCAACGCGCGATCGAAAAAATCAAGGATTTATTCATCGGCCATGGTTTCTACGAAGCCTGCACCTATTCATTTGAAAGTCCGCGTGAACTCGACAAATTGACGTTGCCTATAGACCATCCGTTGCGCAATACCGTATTGATCCAAAATCCGTTGGGCGAAGATTATTCTGTCATGCGTCCTTCGATGGTACCTAGTCTTTTAGAAATTGCCTCGACCAATTGGAATCGCTCGGTTGAGCAAGCTCGTTTGTTTGAACTTGCCTACACGTATCAGCCTAAACAATTGCCGATGACTGAATTACCGCTCGAAACGTTGCATGTAGCGGCCTTACTCTTTGATGTGACAAAATCAGGCCACAGCGGTCAGTCTTTTTTAGCGCTCAAGGGAGTTGTTGAAGAACTCTTCTTACATCTTGGCGTTCAAGATGCGCGGTTTGTGCGCGCCGAGGCGATGCCGTGGTTGCATCCAGGGCAAAGTGCTGCGATCTATCTTGGCGAGCAATTAGCCGGTTACCTCGGTGTGGTTCATCCGGATGTTGCCGACAACTTCAATGCCCCACACGGTACCGTGTTACTCGACCTTGAAGTGATGGTGCTGTTGGCTAATCGCCGTGAAAAACGTATCTACCAATCATTACCAAAATTCCCCGCTGTTACCCGCGATTTAGCCTTGATTGTCAGCGATGAGATCCTCGTCGCTGAATTAGAAGCCGTCATTTGGGGCAGCGGTGGCAAATTGCTGGAAAATGTCAGCTTGTTTGACGTTTATAGCGGCAAGCAAGTTCCGGAGGGGCAGAAATCGATCGCCTATAGCTTGGTATTCCGTTCGATTGACAAAACGCTCAGTGATGAAGATATTGCACCAGCGATGAATCGAATTCTGCGACAACTAGGCGAACAGTTTCAGGCTACTTTGCGTGAATAACTGTTTGAGAAAAATGATTGCGACAAGGTCTTGTCACAACCAGTTAGTCACAACCGAATCGACGCAACCGAATTACCACAACCGTACGCAAGATTTAGAGAATCCTTGTATAATCATTCATAATGCTGTATAAACAAGAATCGTAAATGAAATATAGATGCGACGTTACACCAGCTTCGTAATCGTAGAAAGAATGGAGAAAAACATGAAGAAATTTACCCGTTTGCTCGCGCTAGCCATGATCCTGACCCTCGCACTTTCAACTGTGGCATGTGCCACCGCTGAAGTCAAAATCGCAACCGCAGCTGACCTCGATGGCAAAGTTATCGGCACCCAACTCGGGACCACCGGCCATGAAATTGCGACGACAACTGTCAAAGCAAAATCCGTTGAAGGTTTCAAACTTTTCGTTGACGCGATCACCTCGTTGAAACAGAAAAAGGTTGATGCTGTGGTCATGGATCGCTTTTCTGCTGAAATCTTTGTTAAGCAAAATGCGGATCTCGAAATCGTTGATGTTGGCTTTGATGCTGAACAGTATGCAGTCGCTGTCGACAAAGGCAATACCGAACTTAACACCGTCATCAATGAAGTCATTGCGGCGATGAAAGCTGATGGCTCACTCGAAGCATCCGTCAATGCCCACGCTGATCAAGCTGGCTCTTTGCCGGATATGAATGTTGGCGCTGCTGGTGGCAAACTCGTCATGGGTACGAGCGCTGGTTTCCCGCCGTTTGAATATCTTGATGACAAAAACCAAGTTGTTGGCGTTGATGTCGACATCATGGCTGCTGTTGCAAAGAAGCTCGACAAAGAACTCGTTGTTGAAAACATGGACTTTGATGGTCTGATTTCAGCAGTAAATAGCGGTAAAATCGAAGCTGTTGCTGCCGGCATGACGGTAACCGACGACCGTAAAGTCAACGTCGATTTCTCTGATACCTATTATGATGCGTCAAACATTGTAGTCGTCCGCAAAGCAAAATAAGTTAACCGATTGATTTGGCCGGTCCGGACAAGTGTGTTCGGACCGGTTTTCACATTTATGGAGGGCCAATTCATGAAGACGGATGCAAAAAGCTATCGTCTCTGGGGCAAATATCTGTCCATCGCATCCTTTGCGGTGTTGGCAGTTGTTTTTATATTTGTCGCAAACTATCAGGCGTTCGGAATTGAATCCTCCCTCTTACAAACAGTCCGCACCAATTTCATCAACGACTTTATAAAAGCAAACCGCTATCTGTTATTGATCAATGGTTTGCTCGTTACACTCGAAATCACGGTTTTTTCCGTGCTGATTGGCACATTTATCGGTCTGGGAATTGCGTTGATCAAAGTGCTCGAAGGTAATGGCAAGTACATTTTTTTCTTAACCCGTTTTGCTAATATTTATCTGACTGTTATCCGCGGCACCCCGGTCATCGTTCAGTTAATGATCATTTATTACGGCATTTTTGCCTCCGTCAACATCAACAAAATCGTTGTCGCGATCTTAGCTTTCTCAATTAATAGCGGGGCTTATGTAGCGGAAATCATTCGCGCTGGGATTCTCGCAGTCGATCGTGGTCAAATGGAAGCTGGGCGGACGCTTGGTTTGCCCTATGACGTCACCATGAAGAAGATTATTCTGCCGCAGGCTTTTAAAAATATCCTGCCGGCTTTATTTAATGAACTCATTACGCTATTAAAAGAAACATCTGTAGCAGCGTTTATTGCAGTTGCTGATTTGACTCGCTCAGGTGATTTGATTCGCGCCAAGACCTACGATCCGTTCTTGCCCCTTATCGCGGTCGCGACTATCTACTTGATTATGGTTGTCGGACTGACCAATTTGGTCGGCCGTTTAGAGAGGAGGTTGCGTCGCGGTGATATTCGTTAAAGGACTCTACAAAGATTTTGGTGACGTAAAAGTCCTAAAAGACATTGATGCTCACATTCAAGTCGGCGAAAAAATTGCAATTGTTGGGCCGTCTGGCTCAGGGAAAAGCACATTCTTGCGTTGCCTCAATATGTTAGACTTGCCAACTGCTGGCACAATCATCATTGATGGCCAAGAAGTGACAGAAACAAACATTGACCTTAATAAAGTCCGCGCCAAAATGGGCATGGTTTTTCAACATTTCAATTTATTCCCGCATTTGACTGTCCTTGAAAATATTACGCTAGCTCCGACGACCCTCGGTCTGATGACGGCTGAACAAGCCAAAGAGAAGGCCTTTGCACTTTTAGATCGTGTCGGATTACGTGAAAAAGCAGATGTATATCCAATCAAACTTTCTGGTGGGCAAAAACAGCGCATTGCGATTGCCAGAGCCTTGGCGATGAACCCTGAGATCATGCTCTTTGACGAACCGACATCAGCGCTTGATCCAGAGATGATCGGGGAAGTGTTAGACGTCATGCAGGAATTAGCCGAAGAGGGGATGACGATGGTCGTCGTCACTCACGAAATGGGTTTTGCCCGGCGCGTTGCGAGTCGAGTCCTGTTTATGGACGACGGACGAATCGCCGAACAAGGCACGCCTCAAGAACTATTCGACAATCCTCAAAACCCCCGCACCAAAGAATTTTTGTCGAAAGTCCTGACCCACTAAATTGCGTGGTACCAGGTGCGATTACGTGTTAGAACGGTGCCGAACACCATATTGATCTAAATTTTGCCGAAAAATGTCGAAAATTGTCGTACGATTGCTTGCCCCAAAACGATTTCCTCTTGCTATGTTATGAGCAGGGGGAATTTTTTATGGCTTATGGTCTGGAAGCGGCACTCGTTCTACCGATTAGCCTGACATTATTGGTTGGCACACTCCATTTCACACAGTCATTAGCGCGCGAACATAGGACTATTGCGCA
>JAQUDJ010000004.1:20034-75340 GCA_028685755.1 Eubacteriales bacterium
TGGGCCATTAGCTCCCGTATTAGATGCCCTTCAAAACAAAATACTCGAACGGATGATGGCAGGAATTGCCGACGTAATTGAACCCGAAATCAAAGCGTCCCTTTCGGATTTGTTCGGCCAACTCGACGAAATCAGCGACCTGCGACAGAATTTGACCGACGGCTCTTTTGCAGAAATGACGGGACAGATTGTATCACCGGGTGCGCCTGAATTGTCAGGTTTAAACAACTTGATTCAAAGCCTTTCTTGGCAGCAAGTTGATTGGTCGATGGTGGAATCACCGCTTGTGCAGAAATATTTTCTAGCTGAATATAGTTTGGCCTATTTTAATCGAGCTGTTCATATTCGCTTGCAAGACGGTGAATCCGTTGTCATTCGCAATCTGCCGGGCAATGCCTTTTCAGAAATGCCACCGCAACGCACGACTGAATTAGAACAAATGTTAACAGGCTTGCCGGCAGACGAGGCTCAAGCTTGGATACGTGCGCAATTGACCTTTTTGCGCAGCTCGATCACCCTTGCGGAAATGCTACAAGATGAAGCGCAGATGGCGCAATTTCGGTCGTTAGCACTGGCTGCAGTCACGGCAATCAGCGTGCTTTCAAGCGCAACAATTAACATTGATCCCAAAATGCTGACGTGGTTATTTGCCATCGGCCAAGCGATCCAAGAGGGACTTACTCAAACAACTGATTTACTGTCAGGTGAGGAAGTTCCCCTGTTCTCTGAAAATTTGCTCAGCTCATCTAGCGAGGTCGCAAGTAATCTTTTATCAAGTGGCTTATCAAAACTAGACTGGTATTACAGTGATTATCTGCGCCTGTTTCTGTTGGCTATGCCTAAGGAAACATTGCTCGATCGGATCGGTCAACAAATCACTCGAGCGTTAGGCGAAGATTTTGCGACTGAGATCAGTTTGGAGGTCAATGTCCAAGACCAAGTATTGCCTGGACCTAGCAATGGCCAACATCTATTTTCGCTGAAAATGGGCTATGCTGATGGCACTTAAAAGAGACTGGCATACGTTTTGTTTTCGGCGCGGCAGTCTCGCACTTGAAACTGCCTTGGTTTTACCAGTCGTCTTATTGATCATCGCATTTTTCATGGCTTTAAATGTTCACGAGCAGCGACGCTTGTTGGTCGCACAAGCGCTCGATGCAACCTGCGCTGAATTTTCATTGATCAAACCACTCCAGGATCAATTAGTGCCCGAAAGCTCAACTGCTTCATTTTCGCTCCCCACATGGCTCGTTGATGAAGGAGAAGCGCTTGTCAGCGAAGCACTCATCAGCGCCCGTGTTATAGATTGGATTGATCAATTGCATGACCAATCCCTGTTTCAGCGCAGCAGCCTTATCCCCCAAGACCTCACTATCGAAATCCAAGATGATTTTCAAACATCCGCGTTATGGTTCATTGCGCGTTATCCTGAACAAATTCTGGGGTATACATACACGGCTCACGTTGTTGCGTTGTGTCCCGTCTGGCGCTTGCCAGCTCTTGCTACGACAATATTATCCGATTCTGAAAAGGATGGGGTGTGGTTACTCGATAATTTCGCGCGTGGGCAGACTTTTCGGCAGATATTTCATGCCAATTTGCCCTATGATTTTCCGGTGATTGCCAGCTGGGCGAATCAGCGTGCGACGTTGATTCATAGCCTCGATTTGACCGCGCCGACATATCAAAAAACTAGCGAAATCAGTAGCGTGCTCCGTGTAAAAATTAGTCAACTCGCCGCGTTTCAAGGCGCGAATTATCAGCGTGAAGCAGAGCAAATTAGGATTAAAGCGTCAGAAATCGAGTCCCGCCAAATCATTTTAATCGTGCCAGAAAATTATGATGCAACTCGCTTAGCTTCAGTTATTGATGAGATGATTGCCTTTTCAAACGAACAAGGAATTCAATTCGTTGTTCGTCCCTATGGCGTTAGTCACCGTTACGATCCGATTCCGATACGATCGACTTCATAAATCCCGAAATGGCTACTGGATAGAATCGATTCCGTCTTTGCACAAAACGATTCACCAGACTACGCAAAGATCGTTTCCTTGTAACTTCAGAGGGGTTGCGGTAAAATTTTAGGCGTGTTGCAACGCGCCGAAATCGGCTGTAACTGAGGTAAAGCCATGAACCGCAAACTTAAAGATCAAGATACCGATCTTTTATTCAAAGCCATAATGAGTTTGAAGAGCGAGCAAGAATGCTACGATTTTTTTGAGGACGTCTGTACGATTGCTGAAATCAAATCCCTCTCGCAACGCTTACACGTCGCACGGATGCTGCGTGAGAAAAAAACCTATATCGAAATTTGCGATTCAACCGGTGTGAGCACCGCGACAATCAGCCGTGTTAACCGTGCTTTAGCGTACGGGGCCGATGGCTATAAATTAGTCCTTGACCGCTTAGATCAGGACGCCGCAACGAAAGGATAATTAAACATGGGTATCTTAGATAAAATGTTCGGCACGCATTCCGATCGCGAGATCAAACGAATGATGCCGATCATTGAAGCCGTTGAAAAACAGGCACCACGCTATCAGCAAATGTCTGAAACAGAATTAATTAGCCAGACAGACACTTTCAAGGCACGACTTACAGCAGGAGAGACTTTAGATGATATCTTGCCGGAGGCTTTCGCGACCGTTCGTGAAGCGGCTTTACGGGTTTTAGACATGTATCATTATCAGGTTCAGCTCATCGGTGGTTTAGCCTTACATCAAGGTCGTATCGCGGAGATGAAAACAGGTGAAGGCAAAACCTTGATGGCGACACTGCCAGTTTACCTCAATGCGTTGACTGGGCGCGGCGTCTATGTTGTCACGGTTAACGATTACCTTGCACGACGCGACAGTGAATGGATGGGCAAGATTTATCGTTATTTAGGCCTCTCAGTTGGCTTGATCGTTCACGGGTTAAGTAATGAGCAAAGGCGCGCTGCCTATGCTGCGGATATTACCTACGGCACAAATAACGAATATGGTTTTGATTACCTGCGTGACAACATGGTCACCTATAAAGAACAACGTGTGCAACGTGAGCTCAATTTTGCGATTGTTGATGAAGTCGATAGCATTTTGATCGACGAAGCGCGGACCCCGCTGATTATTTCCGGTCAAGGTGACGAATCATCAGATCTTTACGAACGGGCTAATCGCCTGATCAAGGGCTTGCGTGTCCGCGTGATCCAAGAAACTGATGATAAGCAAGATTTAGAAGAAATCAGCGCCGAAGCCGACTACATTGTCGATGAAAAGGCTAAATCAGCCGTACTCACAGCAAGTGGTGTCAAAAAATCCGAAACATATTTTAAGGTCGACAATCTCTCCGATCAGGAAAACTATCAGATCAATCATCACATCAACAACGCCATGCGCGCGCATGGGATCATGCACATCGATCAGGATTACGTCATCAAAGATGGCGAAGTCATCATCGTTGACGATTTTACGGGTCGATTAATGTTTGGACGACGTTATAGTAATGGTTTGCATCAAGCGATCGAAGCCAAAGAAGGCGTTAAAATTGAAAATGAGAACAAAACGCTAGCTACCGTAACGTTCCAGAACTACTTCCGGATGTTCAAAAAGCTCTCGGGCATGACGGGTACCGCTTTGACGGAAGAAAATGAATTCCGGGCGATCTATAGTCTCGATGTCATTTGCATTCCTACCAATCGCCCGATGGTTCGTATCGATCAAGCGGATGCCGTATATAAGACCCAAAACGGTAAATATCAATCTGTTTTAACGGAGGTCATCGCAGCTAACGCGAAAGGTCAGCCCGTCTTGATCGGGACGATCTCTGTTGATAAGTCCGAATATTTGTCGAGCTTATTCAAGCGCAACGGCATTGCCCATAATGTTTTGAACGCCAAGCAACACGAACGGGAAGCTGAAATTGTAGCCCAGGCCGGTCGCATGGGCGCTGTGACGATCGCGACCAACATGGCTGGACGTGGTACGGACATCTTGTTAGGCGGTAACCCAGAATATCTCGCAAAACAAGAATTGCGCAAAAGTGGCATGCTCGAAGAATTGATTGATGCCTCAACAGCCCATCATGAAACGGCTGATCCGCTCGTGCTCGATGCCCGCAACCGCTACACTGAATTTTACAATCGATTCAAGAGTCAGACATCGGTTGAACGTGAAAAAGTAATCGCGGCTGGAGGCCTGTTTATCCTCGGTACCGAGCGCCATGAATCTCGCCGCATTGATAATCAGTTGCGCGGTCGCTCTGGTCGCCAAGGTGATCCGGGTCGTAGCAAATTTTATCTATCACTTGAGGATGATTTGATGCGCCTCTTTGGTGGTGATCGCATGACCACAGTCTTTGCGGCACTAGGTGTTGATGAAAGCATGGAAATTGAACATAGCATGCTCTCGAAGGCGATCGAATCTGCTCAGAAAAAGGTTGAAGGCCGCAACTTCAGCATCCGCAAGCACGTCCTTGAATATGATGATGTGATGAATAAACAACGTGAAATGATCTATACCCAGCGCAAACAGGTGCTCGAAGGTGAAGATCTCCATGTGTATTATCAAAAGATGATTGGCCATGTTATCACCGAAACGATGCTCGATTTCTGTGCTGATCAGCCCAATTCGGAATTGTGGGATGTCGCGGGAATTCAGGCTAAGCTTCTTGATTTATGCGGTGAATTACCATCCCTCAAAAAGCTATCCGGTCAACATCATGGTCTCGATGCTGAATCGCTAACAGAAGAACTCGTCGCCGAAGCGTTAACCCGCTTTGAAAGCCGTGTTGCAGATATCGGCACGCCTGAATTGATGCGCGAAGCAGAACGCGTCATTTTACTCAGGACCGTCGATAGTCATTGGATGGATCACATCGATCAAATGGATGACTTGCGCGACAGTATCGGCATGCGTGGCTATGCTCAGCATGATCCGGTCATCGAATACAAAAAAGAAGGCTTCTCAATGTTTGAGGAGATGACTAAGGATATCCAAGTCGATGCCGTGCGGCTCATGATGCGTGCTCGTTTTAATGTCGAAAACATCATGCAGCGCCATGCCGTTGCTAAAAACCTTTCAGAAGGCCATGGCGGTAGTGGTTTCAGCGATGACGAGGCAGAATCTTCAAGCAATAAGCCTGCAACATTCAACAACGCCAATCCTGTTTCAAATAAAGCACCTAGCATGCCAAGCTCACGTCCAACGGCTGCCCCTACCAAACAAACCATCCCACAACACCGTGACGAGGCCAAAGTGGGTCGCAACGACCCCTGCCCTTGTGGCAGTGGTAAAAAATATAAAAATTGTCATGGTCAAAATAGTTGATTGAATCAGCGAGGTAAAAGGATGTCAGACTTAAAAGAAACAGCCGTCTATGAACAACAGATTCAAGCCGCTGCAGACTATTTACGCGCAATAAAACCAGGACAAATTGATGTTTTGTTGATTTTGGGATCCGGCCTAGGTGCACTCGCCGAAAAAGTCGGACAACCCACAATCGTTGATTATGCAGACATACCAGGTTTCCCGAAAGCGACCGTTTTTGGGCATGCCGGTAAGTTGTTTATTGGCAGTTGGGGTGAGAAGCGTATTGCCGTGATGCAGGGCCGTTTCCATTATTATGAAGGTCATGATCTGCGCGCAGTGACATTACCGATTCGTGTCATGCAGGCGCTTGATGTAAAGACCTTAATCCTGACAAACGCAGCTGGTGGCATGGGTGATGGGATGAAAGCTGGCGATTTGATGTTGATTACCGATCACATCAGTTTCTTTACTGAATCGCCTTTGCGTGGCGGTAATTTGGACAACTTTGGGGTGCGCTTTATCGATCAAACTCAAGTCTATGCAAAGTCCCTCGGTGCATTAGCCCAATCTGTCGCTGCTGAACAAGGTACACTTTTGCATCAGGGTGTTTATTGTTTTTGTAAAGGACCGCAATTTGAAACGCCAGCTGAGATTCGTATGCTAAAACTATGTGGTGCTTCAGCTGCTGGGATGTCAACCGTTCCGGAAGCGATTGTCGCCGTCCACGGCGGGATGTCGGTTCTCGGCCTAACGTGTATCACCAACTTGGCATCAGGCCTCTCAGGCCAGCCCTTAAGCCACCAGGAAGTACTTGAAGTCGGGGCACAAGCAAGTGGCAAGATGATCGATCTCTTATCAGGTATCTTGGATCGCATTTGATTAAAAGATTAATTTTCATTAAATTCGTTTCAAAAAATTGAAACAACAAAAATGAAAAAGCAAAAATGAAACAACAAAATCAATATTTCAAATTCACTTACATCGAATATTTAAACCCGACTTGAATCACAGGAGGACTCCAAAGTGGCATATGCTGTCAAAGATATTAATTTAGCGCCAGCTGGTAAACTCAAAATCGAATGGGCTGCAGCGAATATGCCGGTTCTCGCTAAAATTGGCGAGGAATTCGAAAAAAACAAACCGTTGAAAGGCCTCCGCATTGCGGTGAGCGTTCACGTTGAAGCTAAAACCGCTTGGTTGGCTAAAACACTTGTAAAAGGTGGCGCAGAGGTCAGTCTGACCGGCTGTAACCCCTTATCAACCCAAGATGATGTCGCGGCTGCGCTAGCCGCTGAGGGTATGCAGATCTTCGCAGTACATGGTGCAGATCCGGAAACGTATGTTGGGCATTTGCGTCAAGCCCTTGCGATCAAACCGCATCTGATCATTGATGATGGTGGCGATTTTGCCCAACTATTACATACTACCGAAAAGCATCTGACAACTGATTTAATCGGTGGCAGTGAAGAGACCACAACGGGTGTCAAACGCTTAAAAATCCTCGAACAAGAGGGTAAATTGTTGTATCCGGCCATTGCGGTCAATGATGCACGTTGCAAGCATTTGTTCGACAATCGTTTTGGGACGGGCCAATCCGTCTGGACATCGATTATGACCTTGACCAATTTGGTCGTAGCGGGCAAGACTGTCGTCGTCAATGGCTTTGGCATGTGCGGCAAAGGCGTTGCCTTACGAGCTGCAGGTTTAGGCGCGCGCGTCGTTGTCACTGAAATAGACCCCGTCAAAGCCTGTGAGGCATTGATGGAAGGATATGAAGTCATGAACATGGATCAGGCTGCTGCTGAAGGCGATGTGTTCTGTACGGTTACAGGATGTCGCGATGTTATCACAAACGAGCATTTCCCGAAAATGAAAGATGGCGTTATATTGTGTAATGCTGGCCACTTTGACGTCGAAATCAATCTCAATCAACTCGCTGCGAGTTCAAAATCGATTAATATTGTTCGCCCGAATATCCAAGCTTATGAACAACTAGACGGCCGTCGTATCCATATACTTGCAGAAGGTCGACTCGTTAATTTAGCAGGCGGTGATGGACATCCGGCTGAAATTATGGATATGAGCTTTGCATTGCAAGCGATGTCTGTCTTATATCTTGCGCAAATTGGTAAAACTCTGAAACCTGGTGTTTATAATCTACCTGCAGAAATTGACGATCGTGTCGCATCGTTATTACTCGAACATAAGAAGCGTTCAATAGACGTCCTGACGCCTGAACAAGCTTACTATCTCGATAACTGGGATTTGGAGATGATTGAAAATTGAAGCAACCCGCTGTTCTTTTTAAAAACATTCAAATTGTCACGCCCATGCCAGGCGGACCAGTTCTATCCCTGACAAATGCTTTTGTCGCTGTCGCTGCCGGCGAAATTCGCTATGTTGGCCAATTTGAGGACACTGCTGTACAGATTCTCAAGGACTGTGGCTTTGCAGAATACGAGTCATACGATGGCCGTCGCAAAATCCTTTGGCCAACGATGGCTAATACCCATGGTCATATTCCAATGACTCTAATGCGTAATCAAGCCGATGACGCAGTATTGCACACATGGCTTTTCGAGATGATTTTCCCGCGTGAAAAATACTTGACCCCTGATCATGTACTCAACGGGACGCGTTTAGGTATGGCAGAAATGATCCGCAGCGGCACGGGGACAGCGGCAGATATGTATTACTATAGCGAATCAGTCGTGGAAGCTGCTCTCGAATCTGGGATGCGTTTAAATGTGTGCTTCGATGGTAAAGCGACAGGCAGTGATGGCAAAACCCATCTCGTGCGGCCGTCGCTCGAAAAATTCATTGCGGATTGCCAAACATATGGCCAAGGCCGGATCAATCCCGCACTGCTTGTGCACTCACTTTATTTATACGAGCCAGATCTCCATCGTGAGTTATCTGAGACGGCCCAAGCCTTGAACTGTTTTGTCCAAGTTCATATTGCAGAAACCAAACGAGAAGTCGAAGAGAGTCTTGCCAAATATGGCAAACGACCAGCCTCCATGCTCGCGGAACTCGGATATTTCAAATCGCCGACGATCGCTGCCCATTGTGTCCATCTAGATGATGCAGAGCGCGAAATCCTCAAAGCCCATTCTGTTTTCGTCGCACACAATCCGACGAGCAACTTGAAGCTGGGCAGTGGGATTGCTGACGTGGCAGCGATGCTTCGTGCGGGACTTCGCGTCGGACTGGGGACGGATGGGGCAGCTAGTAACAATAATTTAAATCTTTATCAGGAAATGCGTCTGGCATCATTGTTGGCCAAAGGGACCAGTGGCGATGCCGCTTTATTGCCAGCAGACGCACTGATCGAAATGGCCACCTTACATGGTCAAAAAGGCCTTGGTTTTGAGCGTTCGGGGTGTATTGCAGTGGGTTATGAAGCAGACCTCCAAATTTTAAATGCAGATCAGCCTGCAATGTGGCCGCTTGGTGAACCTACTTCCGCGCTTGTTTATAGCGCCGATGCCGCTTTTGTTGAATCCTTAATGGTCGCTGGACAGTGGTTGCTGTACAAAAATGATTTACAAACGCTCGATGAAGAAAAAATAAAAGCGGATGCGCTGCGCAGTTCTGCCCGCCTCAATCCTTGACAGCAAGACGTTTCATGATAAAATAAACAAGGCAAAACGCCGCTGTGGCTCAGGGGTAGAGCAATTCACTCGTAATGAATAGGTCGTGGGTCCGATTCCCACCAGCGGCTCCAGCCGAAAAAACCACTTTGCAGTAGATTATATCTACAAGTAAAGTGGTTTTTTGCATATCTGGTAGCGTAGCGAACAAAAATAGCGAACGGTTTATGCTATGCTTAAAAGACAAAACCATCATGACAAAGGAGAATAGCGATGAATTCTATCTTATTAAAAGTCGGGGGCATGACCTGCCAACATTGCGTCAAACACGTCACAGAAGCGCTTCAAGAATTACCGGGTGTCGTTGCCGTATCAGTTGATTTAGTTTCAGGTAAGGCGACCGTTGAAATCGAAGAAGCCTATTTTAATATGGATGAAGCTGCCGAAGCGATCGCGGATGCAGGATATGATTTCCTTGGACAACTCGAACCGTTGTCATAGTGCACAAAAACGCAATACACTATTGTGATCAATGCACAAACACTGTGTAAATTCACCGAAATGTCAATAAAATGACAGGGAATATTTGAGATTTTCGTCAATTGAATTGAAAAATGACTGCGATATAATGAAAATGCAAACGAAATTAGCAGTTCAACGGACTGTTTAGCGTTTGACCAAATGAGTAAATGAATTGATGAATGTCAACAAACAAATATCCTTAAGGAGGATACAGACCATGGGCCGTGCATTTAACATGAATAATATTGATGTGAAAAATTTTCTCAAGGCGCTCGATAATTGCAAAGGTGACGTCATGCTGGTCACAGCAGAGAACGATCGTTTCAATCTGAAGAGCAAACTTAGCCAATTAGCGGGTGTTATCAATCTTATCGAAGGGGGTCGAATTCTCGACGCCAAGATCTATTGCGATAACGCCGAAGATGAATCCTACTTGTTCCGCTTGAATTTGTTTGGCGAAACAACCGCTGAATAATTCACCTTTCCAGACCGCTAACTTTTTGATCAAGCCTTTTCAAACCGCCATTATTGCAAATCAGAGTAATCTGATTTGCATTTTTTATAGCCACTGCTGTCAGAGACCAGATAATTTGGTACTATTTAACAATGGATTATGCGTTGATAGCTTGTTTTGAATCGGTAGGCGATTACAAAGTCCGTCGCCTCATGCGCCATTTGGCGGAGAATAATGTGAATGATATCTATGAGCAATTCGGCTTCAAGCCGCATATCACGCTCACTGAGTTTTCGACGGATAATTTTTCGGCAGTCTGTGATTTAATCAATTCTCTAGCAAATCGATTAGATTCAGTCGATGTGCGTTTTTCAAGTCTCGGGATTTTTCCTGGTCAACAAGGTGTTTTCCATTTAGTACCGACGATCAACGAATCCCTTTTGGCGATGCAACGCAGCGTGCGCACCGCACTTGCACCATTTTGTCAGGATTTTGCGCCATTTTACGAAGAAAAAGAATGGGTACCGCATTGCACGCTCGTTTTAGAGATGGATCCGCTCGAATTACCTCGAGCCTATGCGGTCATGCTTGACCAATTCCAACCTTTTGACACCCGACTCATTTCACTAGAGATCATAACGTGTTGTCCATTTCGCACCGAATTACATGCTGATTTTAGTCAATCTTAACCGATAGAGGAGTTTGCTATGAAAATTATTTATACAAAAAATGCCCCTGAGCCGATTGGACCGTATTCACAAGCTGTTATTGCTAATGGCCACTTGTACACATCTGGCCAAATTGGCCTCAATTCGATGACGGGCGAATTGGCTGGTCAAGACATAGAAAGTCAAACCAAACAGGTCCTAATCAATTTAGCTGCTGTGCTCGAAGCTGCAGGTTCATCACCTGCCAAAGTCATCAAGACAACGATCTTTTTGCAGGATTTAGCTGATTTTGGAGTTGTTAATGGCTTGTACGGCTTGTTTTTTGAACCACACAAGCCGGCCCGATCGACTATTCAAGTCGCGGGGTTGCCTAAAGGGGCAAAAATTGAGATTGAGTTGATTGCAACGATTTAAACTGAACGAAAGCGTCTTAAAATGAACGAAAGCGTCGGAAGATCCGGCGCTTTTTTTCGTCAAAATAGGATTGCCCTGCGGCATTTGCTTCAGCGACAAAAGCGCGGAATGACATGGCAGTCGGCTCACTCAAGTTGCGAGCGAAAACGAGTAGGGTTATCACACGTAGCGTAAACGAAATCATGAGTAGGACATGGAAGGGATTCATGATTTGGCCACGGAAAAAGGTCCATTTTGCCTGTAATAAAAAATCTTTCAACACATCGGACAAAAAGCCGCCGAGCATAATTGCAGGAACGAACCCTAACAATGACATCGCGACGTTTTTCATTGCGAGATAGGTGCTGCGAGCCTCGTGTGGTGCTAAAAAGATCGCTAAACTCATGATGGCCAATTCAATCCCGATATTAAATGTCCCTGAAAGCATGTTAAGTGGATAAACAAACCAATTTGAATTGGGTGTCGTAAACATCCACGAGAGGGGCAGTATAGTTGAGATCCCGCACGACAAGAGTAATATCGGGCGAAAGCCATAGCGGTCGAAGGCTTGGCCAATTTTTCGCAAAAAGAGAATTGTGGCGATTGCCGGGATGATTTGCGTCATTAAAGTCATTTGACCGAGTGAAAAATGCAAGGTGTTTAGCATGTAGACGTTGTAATACGGTCCGGATATTTGCAATGAAAAATTCCAAAAGATCGCAAAGAGTAAATAAGCACGGTATTGTTTGTGGTTCAAGGGCGCTAAAAATGCTTTGAAGGAGAAAGCGGTCTTTGTTTGTTTTTTCCCTGGGTGATACCAAGGCAAATAGGCTTTTTCTGGGGGTCTAACTTGAAAATAAAAGGCGATGTCAATCAAACCAAAAAGGGCGGCCATGCCAAAGAAAAATGTGTATTTAAAGGCCCAACCATCAAGTAGGGATAAAAGTTGGGACATAATCAGTGCATAAAAAAGCATCGCAACGGTAAATATCATTTGCCGTGTGCTAAAGTACCGTCCTTTGATTTCACTCGGGATCATGGCGCCAAACCAGGTGTTGAGGGCAGAGTCGGCAATCCAATTAAAGGACGACATCAGGATAATCACAACGACAACGACGGTGTATGCAGAAGCGGTGCTCATTTGATGTGAAAAGAGTGGCAAGATCGCTAAAACGAAATAGAGCGTTTTGGACAGGGCAGCAAAAATGATAAAGGACGTTTTGATCTGGCCAAAGCGATTAATAAATAGGGTAAACGGTATTTGAATCAGGACTGTGATGAAGGGTAGTGTGAGAATCAGGCCATAGGCGCTGTCACTGATCCCAAGATGATTCTTGAGATAGGCTGTAAAGAGCGGTGAGGCACCGGGGTAGCCTGTAATTACAAACAGGACAATTCCAAAAACAATTGAGAGAATCGCACCCCGCAAGTCACGCCGAGTTGGCTGATCGAGCATCATGCCATAGCTTGAGCGCATCTCATGTGGCGCTGTTTCGGTGTGATTATCTTCTAACGATTGTGTCGGTAAAGCAGCGTTTCGATCAAGCGGGAATTTCATGGGTGCCCCCTTTGGCGGTCGCGTTTATTATACCACTTACGACCGTTTTAATTGGCCATAGCGAAGTATTAAATCCAGACAAATCGCGTGCCTATGATATAATAACGACGACTAATTTTCATGGCAAAGGCGGATCAATGGCCGATCTCAACGAACAAGGTTTATTGCAAAAAGCACAAAACGGCGACACGGAGGCCTTCGATGAAATCGTGCAGCTTTATTTGCCGCGAATTTATCGGTTGTGTTTCAATTGGACCGGCCATCAACAAGATGCGGAGGATTGTACGCAAGAATCCTTTCTAAAAGCTTATCGGGCCTTAGCTAACTATCGGGGTCAATCGTCTTTTTATACGTGGTTATATCGAATTGCCGCAAATACTTGCCATGATTTTCATCGTTCAAAGAAAAATCAAACGTTTGTTTTTCTCGATCAAACTTTTGGTGAAGATGAACAACCGGTGCAACTTGCTGATCAGGGCTTTTTGCCGGATGAAATTGCGATCAATCACGAACTTGGTGTCACACTTTGCCAGAGCATTCAACAGCTTAATGAGCCGATGCGTGATGTCTTGATTTTGCGCGATGTCGAAGGTTTTTCTTATGGTGAGATTGCTCAGTTGCTAAAAATATCTGAGGGCACAGTCAAATCGCGCTTGTTTCGTGGCCGTGGCCAAGTCGTCCGCACGCTGCAGCGGGAACAAATTAGCCAGGAATCGCGTCATATTCAGCAAGGGAGGGTTGCGCCGTGAACAATTGGCTACATCAACTGTCCGCTGACCAGCGCGATTTGATCCTTTTTGATTATGCTGAAGGGTTATTGGCTATTGCCGATGTCAAACGATTAGAAGACCACTTAAGCGGTTGTGATGCTTGTCGCGATCAACTAGCTGAATATCAGCGATGGACGAAGGATTATGCACCGGCTATCCAAAGTATGCAGCGTGATTTAAAAACGCTGTCACCGTTAGATGGACTTTCAGAGAAGATCAAGTTAGCAATATTAAATGAGCCTATCTTAGCAGCCCGATCAAAATCTGAGATTAAAGTCATCAAACCGCAACATATTTGGGCACTGCCATCGCGCTTCCGATCGAGCTCAGTTGTTCGGCGTTGGGCGAGTATCGCGGCGGCTGTTGTCATTTTAGTTGGGGCTGGATTAGTCTACCAAAATTCACAACTCCAGTCAGCATTTCAATCAACTTGGCAACCTCAAGGCAAACAAGCGAACGAGCTCAATTTAGCGATGGCTGCTGATGAAGCGCTGCCTGCAGATTCCCCTATCGCTGCAGATGCGCCGCAAACTGAAATGGCACCGACTTTAGCTGGGGAAGGCCAAGCAAGGCTATTTATGACAGCACCGATCCCGGTGTGGGCGGATGCCTTGGCGGCAGACTTTATCTTGCCTTTAGCCGATGCGTCCGATCCAAGCCGACTGTTGACTGTGCGCGATTTGATGCCATCGGTAATAGCTGCAATTTGGCTAGACCCTGACGTGCTGATCGCCGCCATTCCAAAATATGAGAGTCAAAAAATAGTTGCCGCATTGGAACAAGCGATACTTCAATTGACACCGGAAAGCGCGATAATGCTCAACGATCAACAATCGATTGAAGCGCTCTTAGAGACATATCTTTCACCTGACGATCGCGCACTAGCAAGGCCAATAATTCTTCAACCCGATTGTGATTATCTTGTAATAAGCATCGGAGGACATTAAATTGAACCCAAAACTGATGCTGATTGATGGCAACAGCTTAATTAACCGGGCATTTTTTGGTTTAGCTGGTCGGAGCCGCTTGACTGCACCCGATGGCACGCCGACTGGTGCGCTTTTTGCGTTTATCAATATGTACTTGCGGTTTTGCGATGAATTAGGTCCGGATAAAGTCATTGCGGCATTTGATCGCAAAGAACCGACGTTTAGGCACGCCCTATATGATGGTTACAAGTCAACGCGTAAGGGCATGCCCGATGATTTGGCTGCTCAGATGCCGATTTTAAAGAAACTGGTCGGTTTGCTAGGCATTGGCCAAATTGAAATGCCTGGTTACGAAGCGGATGATTTAATAGGAACCCTCGCTAAGACTGCTGCGGCAACGGGCTTTGACGTCGTGATCCTAACTGGTGACAAAGATAGTTTTCAGTTGGTTGATGACCACATTTCAATCTGGCAACCGGTCACGAAAACCGGCAAAACCGAAGTGCAAAAATATGATTTTGCAAGTATCGTCGAACGCTATGGGATAAGACCGGAACAATTTGTCGATTTGAAAGCCCTGATGGGTGATCCGTCGGACAACATTCCAGGTGTTCGTGGTATCGGCGAGAAGGGTGCGATGGATTTGATTGCCCAATTTGGCAGTTTAGATGCATTGTATGCGCAGATCGATCAGGTCAAAGCGACTCTAGCTGTTAAACTGCGGGAAAGTCGTGAAATGGCCTATTTGTCACAAACCTTGTCACGAATCAATTGTGACGTTCCATTAACCGTTTCCCTGCAAGACTTAAACGGTCTAGAAATGGATCGAGCCGGGCTTAAAGCGGCGTTGATGGAACTAGACTTCCGCAGCTTGATCAATCGCCTAGGCTTAACAAATGAAAACGGACTAACACAAGACCAACTAGTACCGCAAGAAACGTTGTTAGTAGAAGCTAGTGATATCAGCAGCTTCGTGATCGCACTTGAACAGGCCCAAAAGAGCCAAGATGTGATGGCCTGGGTCATCGCTCCAGACCACTCGTTCCGTTGGCAGTTGGCAAGTCGGGATCCCTTAGCTGTTCAGACTGTTGCGCCGGACCATTTTAGTGCCGCCTGGGAAAATCTCGTCAAATCAGGCATTAGCACTATTTGTTACGACTACAAGAGGTCATTACGTCAATATCAATTAATGCCGCTAAGAGGTCCAATTTACGATGTGGTTGTAGCAGCCTATCTCTTGAATCAGCTTGAAGGTAAACCGGACTTAGAGCGCCTGTATCAACGAGCGACTAACCAATCCTGGCCGTGGTCGATTATCCCAACGCAAGATGTATCACTAGCACTGACAGCGCTTGCATCGCCGACTGGTGAAACTTCAGCTACTCAAGCAACGCGTAAATTTGTGCAACAGGATCTGTTCTCGATAGCTGATACGGTTGATTCACTACAAATACCTGAACAAGTCCAGTCAATCCGCGCTGCAGTCCTCGAAGAAACACCCGTCGCCGTTATTGCAATACAACGGATGGCTCAAGCCCAAAAAAAGGCAATTGATGAGCGTGGGATCAGTCGCTTGGCGTATGACATCGAACTGCCGTTAGCTGGCATTCTCGCACAAATGGAATTAAAGGGATTTTCGATCGATCAGACTGTCTTAGCGGATTTATCTGAATCGATGCAGCTCCGGATCGACGCCTTGCAAAATGACGTTTATGCCTTGAGTGGCAAAACCTTTAATCTCCAATCACCCAAACAGTTAGGTCAAGTTCTGTTTGAACATTTGGGACTCTCAACGGGTAAAAAGCGGACGGGTGGTAATTATTCAACTGATTCTGAAGAACTCGAACGTTTGATGGACCAACACCCGGTTATAGCACTCATTATCGAGCATCGGTTACTTGCCAAACTGCGTTCGACATTTGTCGAAGGCTTACGCAAAGCGATCGATCCAATTGATGGACGGGTACATACGACTTTTAATCAGGTCTTAACAGCAACGGGCCGATTGAGTAGCACGGATCCTAATTTGCAAAATATTCCGATTCGCTCGGAACAAGGAAATAAAATTCGTTCAGCATTTGTTGCTGCGCCCGGGTTTGTATTACTCGATGCCGATTACTCGCAGATTGAATTACGCTTGCTAGCCCATTTGGCCCAAGATCCTGCGATGTTATCAGCATTTAATCGTCATGAAGATATCCATATGAATACGGCATGTCATATTTTCAACTTACCCCCCGAACTCATCACAACTGGGCAACGTTCAATTGCCAAAACGATGAATTTTAGTATTGTTTATGGGATCAGTGATTTTGGCTTAGCCCGTGATTTGGGCGTGTCGTTTAAGCTCGCCCATGAATATATCGAAGGCTATAATCAACAGTACCCGCATGTTCGCAGTTATCTAGATGGCTTAGTCAAAAAAGCGTATGAAACTGGATATGTCGAAACCTTGTTTGGTCGGCGCCGCTTTTTACCGGAATTACAATCGGCCAACCGTAATTTGCGCCAATTTGGCGAACGGGCGGCGATGAATACACCTATCCAAGGGACGGCTGCGGATTTGATAAAGCTTGCGATGGTTCGAACCCAAAATCTATTCGATGAAGCAGGTTTAACATCACGTCTCGTGCTTCAAGTCCACGATGAATTGATTGTCGAAGCGCCCTTAGCTGAAGCAGATCAGGCTGCCGACTTGCTCAAGCTTGCGATGGAAAATGCGTTGCAGCTGGATGTGCCGCTGATTGCCGAGGTCCATCAAGGTCAGCGATGGAGCGACTGTAAGGACTAAAAGTAACATTTGACTTACCCACTGTTGATTGAACTGACAATCTGGAGGACTTTTACTGATGTTTCTTATAGGCATAACCGGGGGAATTGGCTGTGGCAAATCAACGGTTGCCCGACTCTGTCGTGATGCTGGATTGGCGGTCATTGACGCTGATGAAATTTCCCGCGAAGTCACATTGCCTGGTGGAACAGCAATTGCCCCTATTATTGAGAAATTTGGCAAAACGATGGTCAATACTGAAGGTGGACTTGATCGCAGTAAAATGGCCAAATTAGCCTTTGGTGATCGTAAAGTCCTCGATCAATTGAGCCAGATTATTCATCGCGAAGTTATCACTGAAATGAAGCGACGGATTGATGGCCATGTCCAGAAAAAAACCAAAGCCCTTGTATTAGACGTGCCAATTCCGGTCAAACAAGGCTTCCGCGACACGGTCGACCAAGTTTGGGTTGTCTGGGCTGATGAAAATGTCCGCATTGATCGCTTGCGTGGACGTGGCGTAACCGAAGAAGAGGCGCGCCGGCGCATGGCGATGCAAATGACGAAAGATGAATATGAAGAAATTGCCGATCGAATGATCGATAATAATCAAGATTATGTGCAGTTAGTGGATCAAGTTGAAGCGCTGTTAAAACAGGAGCTTGGTAATCGCGGGATTCGCTTCGAATCGCTTCAGAAAACGGACGTTTTAGCTGAGAAAATTGTCTCTGCAGAGGAAGATAAAGCGGACGTGATGACCGATGAATAATAAATCGATAATCCCCGAAGCGCCCCAAAAAACAGCTTTGTTGATTTTGCTTTTCATTCAATTTGTCGCAACGCTGGTGACGCTTGTCGTGGAGGGACTTCAAACGAATTCTCTATTCTCGATTCGGGCGTGGCTTGGTATCAGTATAACGGTGACCTTATTAGTTATCGATCTCTCATGGTTCATGTATGCTTGGCTTAATCGTGTGAATAACGTACAAAAAATGGCACTGCTGCGCGTTCAACCAGCTGTGGCTTGGCTGATTTATCATAGTGCTGTTTTGCCAATCATTTTACTGACTGATCGACTGACAAACTTGCAAACTGCTTCCCTGATCGGCGTGCATGTCGCATTGCTCGTTATGGGATTATTACCGATTGGACTCATGTTTTGGCTTGATCGATATTTGGTCAGAAAATTCAACGTTTAACAACTTAAACGTTGAAACGGAAGAGCACGATATCGCCGTCTTGCATGATGTATTCTTTGCCTTCCGAACGGACGAGCCCTTTTTCTCTCGCGTTGGCATACGTGCCACAAGCCATTAAATCACTGTAATTAACAATTTCTGCCCGAATGAAACCGCGTTCAAAATCAGAGTGGATTTTGCCGGCTGCTTGTGGTGCTTTGGTGCCCCGTTTGATCGTCCAAGCCCGGACCTCAGTTGGGCCGGCTGTCAAGAATGACATCAACCCTAAAAGGTGATAACCAGCTTTGATGATTTTGTCGAGGCCAGATTCTTGGAGCCCTAAATCAGTCAAAAATAAGGCGCGTTCTTCGTCATCGAGAACGGAAATTTCCTCTTCAATTTTGGCGCTAATCGTGACCACTTCGGCGTCTTCAGTTGCCGCGATTTCCCTGACTTTTGCCACGACTGCTGGCTCTGTTCCTGCTAAGGAATCTTCAGAAATATTGGCCACATAGAGGACTGGTTTAATCGTCAGCAAGAAGAGATCTCGCAAATAGACAATTTCATCCTCGTCAAACTTCAATGTGCGGGCACATTGACCGGATTCGAGACAAGCGAGAATTTTTTCTTGAACTTCAAGTTCAGCCTGGAATTTTTTGTCGCCACCCTTGAGCATTTTACGGGTTTTGTCGATGCGGCGTTCCATGTATTCCATGTCACTGAGTATCAATTCTAAGTTAATCGTTTCGATGTCGCGAGTAGGGTCTGTTGCCCCGTCGACATGCATGACATTTTCATCTTCAAAGCAACGGACGACATGAACAATTGCGTCCACCTCGCGAATATTGGCAAGAAATTTGTTGCCGAGTCCTTCACCTTTACTCGCCCCACGGACGAGACCGGCAATATCCACAAATTCGATGGTCGCTGGGGTGTATTTATCAGGGTTGTACATGTCAGATAATTTGTCGAGTCTTGGATCCGGGACCGCAACCACACCGACGTTCGGATCAATCGTACAGAATGCGTAATTTGCGACAGCCGCACCGGCTTTGGTGATGGCGTTAAATAGGGTGCTTTTGCCGACATTGGGCAATCCAACGATACCTAATTGCATATAAATCCTCCTGGCTCGTAAACCAGACGTATTATGGCAGATTATTCGATTTCGGGCAATCCGTTGTCGAAAAATGTCGAAATTTGTCGTACGAATACGGCTTGTTTTCGTCTGTTGACCTGCTAGGCTGAGAAAAAAGAAGTAGACAAATCAACAATCGAGAACATGAAAATAACAGTCGGAGGCACAATTGGTATGCGATATGGCAAAGTCTATTCCGCAGCAATTCATGGAATCGATGGAATTTTGGTTGTAATTGAAATTGCATTATTGCCGGGATTGCCCGGCTTTGAAATAGTTGGACTGGGCGATTCTGCGATCAGAGAATCGCGCAATCGGATCCAAGCCGCGATCAGGAACAGTGGCTTTGATTTTCCGGTTAGCCGGGTAACGGCGAGTTTAGCGCCTGCTTGGTTACGCAAAGAAGGCAGTGGTTTCGATTTGCCAATTGCAGTCGCTATTTTGATAGCATCGGGTCAGCTACGTCTGCCCACAATATATCAACAGCACATGCCGGCGATCGTCGGTGAATTAAGTTTAGATGGGCAAGTCCGCGCGACGCCGGGTGTTTTTAATCGCGTCGCAACCTGTGCGGATGAGCATCTGCTCCGAATGTTTGTTCCCGCTGATAATTTGATTGAAGCACAAGCCGTCGAAGCAAGTGATCTGAAATTATTTCCAGTCCTTTCGTTGCACCATTGTGTTGAGCTGTTACGCCAAGCTGACCCACTCGTGCCAATCGAATTTCCCGAGGTAGCAACCACCCGCTTAGTGGCTTATCATGCGGCACGAGCACCATTGCAACAACCGAGTCCAGTTCCGGATATCTCGCATATTGTTGGTCAACCTAAAGCTGTTCGTGCACTGACAATAGCAGCCTCCGGTTGGCATCATTTACTATTGCTCGGTTCACCAGGTAGTGGCAAAACATCCCTTGCTACAACAATTCCCGGTCTTTTGCCCCCGCTCGAGTATCAAGAGTCGCGCTTAGTTACGCGTATCCACAGTGCGGCAGGTCAAATGCCTGCAGCAGCTGGGTTGATTCGCACGCGACCATTTTGCGCGCCACATTTTACGGTCACACGAGCCGCGCTAGTTGGTGGTGGTAGTCCACCGGTTCCTGGCCTATGTAGTTTGGCGCACAGCGGCGTGCTTTTTCTCGATGAACTCACCCAGATGGATTCGCGGACGCTAGATGTTTTACGGCAACCCCTAGAAGCTCGCCAAGTACAACTGGCCCGGTTGAAGTCAAACATAACTTTCCCTGCTGATTTTCTCCTCGTCGCCGCGGCTAATCCGTGCCAATGTGGCGAATATTTTGAGCCAGGTCACCGTTGTCATTGTTCAACAGAAGCCGTCGAGCGCCATATCAGTAAAATCAGCGGTCCTTTGTTAGATCGAATTGATTTAGCCGTTGAAGTGTTACGACCTAAGGCTAACATGTTGCGTAAAACGGTGGAAAAATCGGCGAAATTGGCTGTTAAGCAGACGAAATCTGATGCATGTTCCAATCAAGAACAAGCTATCGAGGATTCGGCAAGCATTCGGGAAAAAATATCGATGAGCTGGGCTTTGCAACAAGAACGGTGTGCATATCATCAAATTGAACCGATTTGGAACGGTCGTTTAATCCACGATGATTTAGCCGCTGTTTTTGAAATTCCGACCGAAGTTCTTGATATCGCGCAGGCAATCGCTGAAAGTCTCCGCCTGAGTGTCCGTAGTTATCAGAAAATATTGCGCGTTGCCCGATCAATTGCAGACCTCGAACAATCAACGAGTGTACTGCCTGATCATTTATATGAAGCTGTCCAGTACCGAATGCGATTGTTAGATGATCGAACGGGAGGTCCATCATGATTGGCGATGAATTAGCGGCGGCGATGCATTTGACGGCGTGTCAGCGTGATAATCGCATTCACCATCGCGTGTTTCGCACATTGACTGACCAATTTCAAACCGCTAGTGCTTTGATTGAAACACCGCAACAGGATCTGAGGGCGATCCTATTGGGAATCCTGCAAGATTTTGGCGAAGAACATAATCAGCATCAATTTCTGGCAAACCAAAAAGCAATCGAGCCATTTCTAGCTGGAATAAAGAATCAAGTGCGCTATCAGGAAAAACGAGAGCAAGCGATGCGGGTAGAATCGTTTGAAATATTCCCCTTGCTCAGTGGTTCCCCGCGATACCCCTACCGTTTGAAAAATGTCGATTCTGCCCCGAGTGTATTATATGCACGGGGTCGCCAGTTAGATCGCCTCCTCGCGCAACCGCTTTGGGTTACCGTTGTGGGGACACGGATTCCAACTCTATATGGCCAGCTTGTGACCGAGGCAATTACCCGCGATTTGGCAATTCAAGGTGTTGTGATCGTCAGTGGTTTAGCACGTGGAATAGATACGCTTGCCCATGAAGTCGCCTTAGAGCATGCCGGACTGACTGTCGCGGTCATCAGTTGTGGTCTGGATTTGGTTTATCCACCGGAAAATAAGCATTTACTCGAGCGTATTGTCGAACAAGGTGTTGTGTTTTCAGAGCATCCACCGGGCGTTCAAGCTTTAAGACAATATTTTCCAGCGCGCAATCGGTTGCTCAGCGGCTTAGCGGATGCTATTGCCGTAATGGAAGCTGCTGAAAAGAGTGGCACGTTGATCACTGCTGATTTTGCGAGTGAACAAAATCGCGATGTTTTGGCTGTGCCGGGCAATATTTTGGACCGTGCCAGTGTCGGTTGCCATCAACTAATCCGAGACGGCGCAAAATTGCTCGAAACGGCCCAAGACATATTTGATTTATTTCCAAAGCAAAATCTGCTCCAACTCGCCATTCCAACTTCCGTTCAAGATGGGCAAATCGCGTTCGACCGGATGCGCTTAACGACCGAACAGCAACGCTTTTTACAGGCATTGCGCGGTCAAACTTTATCCATAAACCAGTTGGTGCAGTATCTCAAATTACCGATTAGCCAAGTGATTCATATTATTTCATTTCTTGAAATGAATCGCCTGGTTGCAGAAAACCGTGGCCGATATGCTTTGACAGCGATTGGACATTGCAGTATATAATGTATCGAAACACGGAATTCGCCCCTTTTGATGGGGAATATGGATAAAAGGAAGCAACGAATGGGCAAGAATCTCGTAATTGTCGAATCACCGGCCAAGGCCAAAACCATCGGCCGCTACCTCGGACAAAATTATCGCATCACCGCTTCTGTCGGTCACATCCGCGATTTGCCAGCTTCAAAAATAGGCGTGGATGTCGATGATCATTTTAAACCGCAATACATCACCATGAAGGGCAAAGAGAAAGTTATTGCTGAGCTCAAGGATATGGCGTCCACGGCTGACCGCATTTTTATCGCAACTGACCCCGACCGTGAGGGGGAAGCGATTGCTTGGCATATTGCGCAGATTTTAAAGATTGACGAAACAAGCAACTGCCGCATTACCTTCAATGAAATAACCGAACCGGCCGTGACCGCTGCCGTTGACCATCCACGCTCGATTGATATGAACCTCGTTAATTCTCAACAAGCACGCCGGATTCTTGATCGCTTAGTTGGTTATGAATTGAGCCCGCTCCTTTGGAAAAAAGTTCGCAAAGGCTTATCAGCCGGACGTGTTCAGTCCGTCGCAACGAAAATTGTTGTCGATCGCGAACGGGAAATCAGCAAATTCAAACCTGAAGAATATTGGCTCTTGACGGCCTTTTTACATAAAAAGGCCAAAGACCCAACCTTCAAAGCGCGTTATCACGGCGAACTTGTCAAAGGTAAAGTCGAAAAAGTAAAACTAGGCAATCAAGCGCAAACCGAGGCAGTCTACCAAGCCGTCGATGGTCAGCCCTTTACTGTCGCTAAAGTCAAACTAGGCAACAAACAAAAGCAACCTTATGCACCGTTTACAACTAGCACCTTACAACAGGAAGCATCGCGTTATCTTGGTTTCACAGCCAAAAAGACGATGAGTGTGGCCCAACAACTTTATGAAGGGGTTGAATTACCTAAAGTTGGCGCTATGGCGCTAGTCACCTATATACGTACTGACTCCGTTCGCGTTTCGACTGAAGCCGAACAAGAGGCCAGAAATTACATTCTTGAGAAATACGGGCCAGACTACTTACCCAAATCACCCCGTAAATTTCAAAATCGCAACAAAACGCAGGACGCCCATGAAGCGATACGTCCAGCGCATTTTGATTTGCCACCCCACCAGATCAAGGCGATGATCTCAGCAGACCAATTCCGCCTTTACCAGTTGATCTGGGATAAATTTATGGCTTCTCAAATGGCAGCTGCATCCGTTGACACCGTAGTTGCTGATATAACATGCCAAAGCCATCTTTTCCGTGTTAGCGGTGAAACGATCAAGTTCCCAGGTTTCCTCGCACAATACGGCGTGTCGCTTGTCGACAGCGAACCGGAGAAAGAAACCGACGACGAGCTCAAGCAAAAATTACCGCAACTGACCGAGGGAGAAACCTTACTTCTCGACAAACTTACTAGTGAACAAAAATTCACACTGCCACCCGCTCGTTATACCGAAGCGAGTTTGATCAAAGCGATGGAAGAGAAGGGGATTGGTCGTCCATCGACTTATGCACCGACCATATCGACAATTTTAGACCGCAAATACGTCGAAAAAGATAAAAAATATCTCTTGCCGACTGAACTTGGCAAAGCAGTTACCGAATTACTTGAGAAAAATTTTGAATCGATTGTCGATGTAACATTTACGGCGGGCATGGAAAAGGATCTCGATACAGTTGAATCCGGTGAGAACAATTGGGTCGAAGTACTCAACGTTTTCTATCCGCCATTCCATGAGAAAATTGTCGCAGCTGGCAAAACGGTCGAGCGCGTAAAAATCGCCGACGTCCCCACCGGTGAAAAATGTCCATTGTGCCTTGAGGGTGACCTCGTCATCAAAGAAGGGCGTTTTGGGAAATTCATCGCTTGCTCAAATTATCCCACTTGCAAACACACAAAAAATATTGAAGTTGAGATCAAGGCCCATTGCCCAAAATGTGGCTCCGGCCTTGTCCAACGGGTTTCTAAGAAATTTAAGGGTAGTCGCTTTTATACCTGTGATAAACAGGGCCAAGATCCAAACTGTGATTTCATCAGCTGGGACTTGCCGATCGATGGCAGCGAATGCAAAACCTGCGGCAGCTATATGGTTTTAAAACGCTTTAAAGGTCGCACCTATCCCAAATGTGGCAGCCGCGAATGCCCATCGAATCAGAAGAAGGAAAAGCCGGCTGAAGTAACTGAACAAACAGAAGCGTCGGATCAGGTAGATACCAAAACCGAAACGACCAAGGACTAATTCATGCGAAAAATAACGATAATTGGCGCTGGTCTTGCCGGTTGTGAAGCAGCTTGGCAAGTGGCGAAGCGTGGAATCCCTGTTGTCTTGATTGATATGAAACCTGGCCAAATGAGTGAGGCACATCACAACCCGAATCTGGCGGAACTCGTTTGTAGCAATTCCTTGCGGGCCAATCGCTTAGAAAACGCAGTCGGCTTGCTGAAGGAAGAGATGCGGCGTCTCGACTCCCTGATTTTAGCCTGTGCAGATGCTACGGCAATCCCCGCCGGTGGCGCCTTAGCGGTCGACCGCGATTTGTTTGCACAATGCGTGACCGATCGAGTCAAAAACCATCCTTTAATCGAATTTCGTTCGGAACGGGTCGATGTTGTGCCTGAACAACTCGATGCTCCGCTGATCATAGCCTCCGGGCCATTAACCGATGGTACGCTTTTCGATTCAATCCGCGATCGCTTAAAACTCGCTACCTTGCATTTTTTTGATGCAGCAGCACCTATCGTGACCATCGACTCAATTGATTTATCAATTGCTTTTCGCCAGTCTCGCTATGGTCGTGGGGGCGATGATTACATTAATTGTCCGATGAACGAAGCCGAATATCAGGCATTTTACACGGAATTAGTCGCAGCAGAATTAGCAGAAGTCAAAGATTTTGACCGGGAAATTGTCTTTGAAGGTTGCATGCCTGTTGAATCGATGGCCAAACGCGGTGTTGATACCATTCGTTTTGGTCCACTCAAACCAGTCGGTTTAGTTGATCCTCGTACCGGTGCAGAACCTTATGCATGTGTTCAATTGCGCCAAGATAATCAAGCTGCAAGTTTATATAATCTGGTCGGATTTCAGACCAGACTCAAGATTGGTGAACAAAAGCGCGTCTTTAGCATGATACCTGGCTTACAACAGGCTGAATTTGTTCGTTTTGGCGTGATGCACCGCAATACTTATCTGCCGTCACCTGAAATGCTTGATCCGACCTATCGCGTGCGCCGTGATGAACCGATCTACTTTGCTGGTCAGATGACCGGGGTCGAAGGTTATATTGAATCGGCTTCATCAGGCCTGTTAGCCGGTATTCAAGCAGCACTTGAGTACCAGGATTTGCCAATTCCAGCGCGCTTAGCCGTTTTGCCAACTCGCGAAACAGTCATCGGATCGCTGGCGCATTATATCGCCTCGGCTGAAAACAAACATTTTCAACCGATGAATGCAAATTTTGGATTGATTGCGCCACTTGTTGGGAAATTTCGCAAAAAAACAGATCGTCAACAAGCAGTAATCGAACGTGCATTGCTAGAAATCGATCAAGTAGTTGGAAAATTGTTATAATCAATTGAGCGGTTTTTGATGTTCAGGAGGAAAGTAAATGGCAGGCTTTTTAGGCTTTTTTGATTTCACCAAAGAAGGTCCTGGCGTTCAAAAAAATGAACCAGATAAAGGACCCTTTTTAGAAACGCTGGATATTCTCATGCGGCGCTTTTGGGAACTAATCAAAGTAAATCTCATGATGATTATGTTTCAGCTTCCGGCTTTGATCATCGGTTTTGGGACGTCATTAATCGTATTGAGCTCGCTATTTCCATCGTTATCTGTTGAATCGATATCACAAACCATTCTCAATATTGACAGTGCAGCAACGAGCCAGGCGCTTGAAACTGCAGCTATGACCCAATTAACATTGCTGTACGTGATTATTGCGATAGCCTTAGTTTCCTTGATGGTCTTTGTAATTGGTCCGTTTCAAGCAGGCTTCTCGTTTATCTTAAGAAATTATATTCGCGACGAACATGTCTTCACATGGTCTGATTTCTGGGATCATACAAAAGCCAATCTTAAGCAGTCTGTACTCGCGAGTTTAATAAGTTTTGGTGTAACGCTCATTTTAGTTATTAATATCGCATTTTATCGCAATGCAACAACCTTTCTCAACGAACAAGTTCGGTTCATCATTCAGATTCTCATGGTTTTGTTGGGGTTATTATGGGTGATGATGCAGGCGTATATTTACCCGCTAATCGTCACATTTAAATTGACGTTGCCACAGATTTATCGCAATGCGCTTTTGTTTGCGTTTTTGCGATTTCCATACAACGTGATGCAGGTCTTCATTAACGTTATCTTTGTGATTATCATTCCGGGTGTGATGATGTACTATCAGTCTGGATTTTCACTGATTCTGGCGTTCTTTTGGTATGCTTTATTCGCCTTTTCGTTCCCGCAATTTTTTGCGATGTCGACGGTCTGGCGCTCACTTGATAAGTTTATGATTCAACGTCAAACTACCTAATTAAATCCTGCATATTGTATCGTCCGGCAGGTTTGTCATGGACAAATCGTGCGGCAGCGACTGCACCTCTAGCAAAAACAAACCGAGATTGAGCGCTGTGGTGAATCGAGATGGTTTCTTCGCCGCCCGCAAAAAGTACAGTGTGTTCGCCGACAATGGTTCCACCGCGGACCGCGTGAATTCCTAATTCATTGCCATCGCGTTTTTGGCGCACTTGAGAACGATCGTAAACATATTCGAGTTGGTGATCGAGCGTTTCATTGATCGCATCGGCAATCATCAAAGCCGTACCGGAAGGCGCATCGACTTTGAGTTTGTGATGGGCTTCAATTATTTCAATATCAAAATCGGGGTATAAGATTGAAGCGGCTTTTTGCGCAAGGCTGATCAAAATATTGACGCCAAGTGACATATTTGCCGACACAAAAATCGCGCTGCTACTTGAAAGAAGATCGAGTTCTGCTTTGAGTGTGGCATCAAGACCTGTTGTACAAATTACAGCCGGTTTTTTTACTTGGCGAATTAATTCAAATAAACTTGGCAAGGCGGTGGGATTTGAAAAATCGATAATTACATCAAAATCAACGGTACAATCTGTTGCCCGGGCAAAAACTGGGAAGGATTGGTTGACAGTTTGGTTTTGGTCGTAACCCGCAACAATCTGCATATCCTGACTATCTGCTGCCAATTGGGCAATAACTTGCCCCATACGGCCGTTACAGCCGCTCATTAAAATGCGTAATGCCATGTAAGCTCCTTCAAAGGTGATGTTTAGATGAGCTGAAAATCTGCCATGGTCTTGAGAATGTGTTTGGCAGTCGCTTCATTGGGTTCACAGAGTGGCATCCGACAGTCACCGACACCAAAACCCATCTGGGCTAGAGCGTATTTGACGGGGATTGGATTCACATCTGAAAACATAGCTTTTATCAGTGGCACGAGGCTCGTTTGAATGCGAGTTGCTTCGGCGGTATCGCCGGATAAATAAGCTTCAACCATATCGTGGGTTTGTTGTGGCACAATGTTGGCAATGACTGATATAACACCCTTGCCGCCATAAGAGAGCATTGGCATGACGAAAGCATCTTCGCCACTATACAAATTGATGGTATGGGCGCATTGATATACAACATCGGGGACTTGTTCGAGTTTGCATTCTTTTAAGCCGTTGATATTCGGCAAATGTGCTAAGCGCGCAATCGTTTCGGGGTTGATATTCATGCCGGTGCGTGAGGGAACATTGTACAGAATCATCGGTATGTTGACAGCATCAGCAACTGCTTTGAAATGGCGATATAGGCCCTCTTGTGAGGCTTTGTTGTAATAGGGCGTGACGCACAAAAGGCCGTCGACGCCCAAAGCTTCCGCTTTTTTACTGAGCTCGACTGCATGCCGTGTATCATTGCTGCCAGTGCCAGCGATTACCGGAATACGGCCGGCGACTGTTTTAACGACAAAATCAATTGTCGCTAAATGTTCGTGATCAGGCATAGTTGAGGCTTCACCCGTTGTCCCTGCGACAACGATCGCATCGGTGCCATTTGCAATGTGGAACTCACAAAGCTCAGCGAGGACTTCAAAGTTGACTCCGGTCTCCGTAAAAGGTGTGACAACCGCAACGGCGGAACCTGTGAAAATCGGTTTTTTCATCATGTTGTCCTCCAAGGTAAAAACCCGAAAATATGGGGGTTCAAACAGTGCCATCATACCATCGGCTGTACTTTAACGTCAATTCTCGCTATAATGACAAACCATGATTAAACGGGCTGATTTTAACTATTTTCTGCCGGAAAATCTCATCGCCCAACATCCGCTGGCACGGCGTGATGAGTCGCGTTTGTTGGTTTTAGACGGCCGCACGGGTGCTTTGGCACACCGTGTCTTTTCTGATTTGCCGACACTTTTAAATCCAGGCGATTGTTTAGTCGTCAATAATACACGAGTGATTCCGGCTAGACTGCTGGGCGCACGGAGTGATTCAAAAACGCCCGTAGAAGTTTTACTACTTAAACGGCAAAGCGACACCGATTGGGAAGCGATTGTAAGACCGGGTCGCCGGGTGAGAACTGGCCATCGCCTGACCTTTATCCCAGGTGTTTTAGAAGCCGAGGTATTAGCGGTTTTACCAGATGGCAATCGGATCATTCGTTTTGAGTTTACCGGCGTATTTGAATCCGTGCTTGATTTAGCAGGTACGATGCCCTTGCCACCTTATATTCATGAAAAACTCCTCGATCGCGAGCGATATCAGACTGTCTATGCGAAGTTTGACGGTTCTGCGGCCGCCCCTACAGCCGGATTGCACTTCACCCCAGAATTGCTCTCGCAATTGCGCGCATCTGGAATCGCCATTGCTGAAGTGACATTACATGTCGGATTAGGGACTTTTCGGCCGGTCAAAGTTGATAATGTGCTTGAACACCAGATGCATGCGGAATATTATGAATTGCCACAGGCAACAGTCGATATCATTGAACAGACTAGAGCACATGGTGGCCGGGTTATCGCTGTGGGCACAACGAGCAATCGCGTCCTCGAAACCGTTGCTGGCGCGCATCATGGTCAACTCGTTGCCGGGACTGGCTTCACAGATATATTTATCTATCCCGGTTACACATTTAAAGTAGTCGATGCACTGATCACGAATTTTCATTTGCCAGAATCGACCTTGTTGATGCTTGTTTCAGCAATGGCTGGACATGATCATATTATGGCGGCTTATGCGGCTGCCATAACCGAAAAATATCGATTTTTTAGCTTTGGTGATGCAATGTTTATCACCCACAGGAAGGACACCTAAATACCATGGCAGCCGATTATCCAGTCACTTATGAACTCAAACATGTCTGCAAACAATCCGGCGCCCGCTTGGGGGTCGTCCATACGCCACATGGTTCGTTCGAAACACCGGCCTTTATGCCAGTTGGCACACAAGCGACAGTCAAAGGCATGTCACCTGATGAACTCAAAGCAATGAATGCCGGAATTATTTTGTCAAATACTTATCATTTGTGGATGCGGCCTGGTAGCGATATTGTTCGCGACGCTGGGGGTTTACACAAATTCATGAATTGGGATCGGCCAATTTTGACTGATAGTGGCGGTTTTCAAGTATTTTCGCTAAGTGATCGGCGCCATATTGTCGAAGAAGGCGTCAATTTCAAAAGCCATATTGACGGCTCCCGCCATATTTTGACACCGGAAAAATCAATGGAAGTTCAAAACGATCTCGGTTCTGACATTATCATGGCCTTTGACGAATGTACGCCATGGCCAGCCGATGAGGCTTATGTCAAGCAATCGCTTGAACGGACTACGCGCTGGCTTGAACGTTGTGTCAAAGCCCATCAAAAACCAGATCAACAGGCGTTGTTCGGCATCATTCAAGGTGGCACCAATGCCCAATTACGCCAACAAAGTGCCCGCGAGATTACAAGTTTCGATTTACCAGGTTATGCTTTGGGCGGACTTTCTGTCGGTGAACCGGCACATTTGCTCTATGAAATGCTTGATGAAACCGTGCACTTGATGCCGTCACACAAACCACGTTATTTGATGGGGGTCGGGACGCCGGATTATTTAATTGAAGGCGCAATTCGTGGGATAGACATGTTCGATTGTGTTTTACCGACTCGAATCGGACGCAATGGCACGGTATTAACAAAAAAGGGGCGCCTAATCGTCCGCGATGCAAAATATGCTCGTGATTTTGGCCCGATTGAAGAAGGCTGCACGTGCTATGTTTGTCAGAATTATTCCCGCGCTTATATTCGGCATCTCATCAAAGCGGGCGAAATGTTTGGGCTGCGCCTCGCATCTTGGCATAATTTACACTTTTTATTGCAGGTCATGGTTGAAGTTCGTGAAGCGATTAAAAACGACCGGCTATTAGATTATCGTGATGAATTTTTTGCCAATTATGGTTATAAAAAAGATAAGGCAACCCATTCGGTTTGAGTTCTTGCACTGTCAATTGTACTCGTGCTAAACTAGCTTAGCCCTGCAATCGGCACATAGTCGGTCTTAGCAGATGATCTTTTAGGAGGAAACTCGCATGAATTCAATCGCTACTTTAACAGCAACCGCCAGCAGCTGGCAGAGCATGCTCGGAACTTTATTACCTTTGGCCTTGATGTTCGGCTTGATGTATCTGTTGCTAATCCGTCCACAGCGCAAAAAAGAAAAGAAATTGCGTGAGCAGATTAACTCCATGGGCGTTGGCGACAAAGTCGTTTCTGCCGGCGGTGTTGTCGGCAAAGTCGTCAATATCAAAGATGATGAAGTCACCGTTTCAACTTCTGTGGCGAATACTTTGATCACGTTCAAAAAATCTTCGATCAGCACGATAATCAAACCTGTCAGCGAATAATTACCACAACATTCGCGAAGCTTTCACAAATCCAGTAATTTAGCGTCAAAAAGGACGATTGCGGAGGAATTAATTATGAAACACATTAAAACCATCAGTGGTGTCTGTATCCAAAGCGCAGTAGGCCAGAGTGCCTGCGGCGAATGCCAGACCTCCTGCCAATCTGCTTGCAAGACCAGCTGCACCGTTGCCAATCAAGCTTGCGAATCCAACGAACGCTAATCCCATAGGTCTTTAAGCACTTTTATTTGAATTGATGACAACCGCAAGATAGTGAAAGGCCACATGGCTTTTCACTATTTTCTGCTTAAAAGGAGATACCTTGGTACATCTGTTTAACTTTCAACAGGATCAGCTCGCTTTTGATTCAGAGAGCGGAGCCCTACATGTTGTAGATCTGACCTCAGCTGCAGTCATACAAGCATTTATTGATAACGTTGGCCAAAAACCGTCAGATCACGTTTTGGCTGAACTTAAAAATCAATTTGGCGAGGATGTCACAGACTGCTGTGATGATATTGAGACGTTAATTGCTCGTGGCGAATTGTTTGCGCCACCGCAACATATCACGCCAGAACAACTTTACCCAGATCAACCGCGCATCAAATCGATGTGCCTTCATATCTCGCATGATTGTAATTTGCGATGTAAATACTGCTTTGCTGGTACCGGTGATTTTGGTACCGGTAGACGAATCCATCTTGATTTGGCAACCGGAAAAAAGGCAATCGATTTTCTGATTGAAGCATCTGGACCACGCCGGAATTTAGACATTGATTTTTTTGGCGGTGAACCACTTTTAAATTGGCCTGTCGTGACCTCACTTGTTGAGTACTGTGAGCAAAAAGGCCGTGAGACCGGCAAAGTCCTCCGGTTAACGATGACCACAAATGGAGTTCTACTCGATGAAGTAAAATCAACATATATAAATGAACATTTTAAAAATGTAGTTTTAAGCTTAGATGGCCGCCCTGATGTGCACGATCGGATGCGCCCCGATGCTGGTGGAAAAGGTTCTTACACCCGCGTCGCTGATCATTTTAAAGAATTTATTAAACTACGTGGAACAGGTGAATACTATTTGCGCGGGACATTTACCGGTTACAATCTCGATTTCACGAAAGATGTCCTACACATGGCAACGGTTGGTCAACAATTATCGATGGAGCCGGTTGTTGCGCCACCTGGCAGTGGTTACGAAATCAGCCCAAATGACTTGCCCGTGATTGAAGCAGAGTACGAGAAACTAGCCTTGGAAATGCGGGCGGCGAAAGCGCGGGGCGAATCGTTTAACTTTTTCCACTTTATGCTTGACTTAAATCACGGTCCCTGTGCCTTTAAGCGGATCAAGGGCTGTGGTGTGGGGATCGAATATTGTGCGGTTACGCCTGACGGCGATATCTATCCGTGCCATCAATTTGTCGGTGAAGAAGCTTATATCATGGGCAATGTCCATGATCAGCCGATTACACTCAACCAAACTGTTCAAAGTCCTTTTTATAGCTTGCTTGTTCCGGACAAAACAGAATGTCAGACCTGTTGGGCAAAGTATTTTTGCAGTGGCGGCTGTGCGGCCAATAGTCTCCATGTAAACGGACGTGTTGATGGAGTCGATCCAATCAGCTGTCAATTGCAGAAAAAGCGACTTGAATGTGCGCTGTGGCTCAAAACGTAATTATAAAAATGCATCTATGATTTGCCAATAAAACCGTAAATGAGGTTGATCCATGATTCGAAGTTACCAAGGTAAAACACCCATTGTCGATCCCACATCATTCGTAGCTGATACAGCTGTTTTGATCGGGGATGTGGTGATCGGTGCTGAAAGCTCAGTTTGGTACAATTCCGTCCTTCGCGGTGACGATGCGCCGATTGTGATTGGGGATCAGAGCAATATTCAAGACCTATGTATGCTACATGATCATGTTTTGATTGGACATCGCGTAACAGTGGGCCATCATGTGACTTTACATGGCTGCACGATTGAAGATGATGCATTGATCGGCATGGGCTCGACGATATTAGATGGCGCAGTTGTCGGACGCGGCGCTTTAGTGGCAGCCGGTTCACTCGTTTTAGCCAATACGCAAATTGAAGCCGGTGCGATGTACGCAGGTAGCCCTGCTGTTTTCAAAAAGCATTTAAATCAAGCGCGACTTGCAGCGAATCAGACATCGGTCGAACATTATTTAAATCACCTAAAGCACGTTCACCTGATTGATCAGGCAAAGGATCGACCACATGATGATTAGCAGGAATTTTCGCTTAAGTTATCGAATAATAGATTAGTGAGTAGTGCAGGCAATAATCGCCCCATCCCCGACGAACTTGTCGAAGAAATCAAGGCTAAGAATGATATTGTCGCCGTCGTCGAACAATATGTCCGCCTTGACAAACGAAGCGGTTCCAATTATTTCGGTTTGTGTCCATTTCATAATGAGGACACGCCGTCTTTTTCGGTCGCCCCTAATAAACAAATATTTTATTGCTTTGGGTGCCACAAAGGTGGCAATGTCATTCAGTTCGTCCGCGAACTCGAAAAATGTACGTGGCCTCAAGCGCTCAAAATACTGGCCGATCGCGCTTCCATCAAATTACCCGAATCTGACGATGAGGCCTACCGCGAAAAACTCGAATTCAATAGCCGCATTTCAACGCTGTATTTAGAAGCCGCGCGTTATTACTATCGTCAATTAACTGGACCTGCTGGCCAAAATGCCCGCGCCTATCTTAAGAATAGGGCAATCAGTGATAGTACGGCCAAAAAATTCGGCTTAGGGTTTGCACCGGATGAATGGGATGGCCTCGTTAAGCATTTTGCTCAGTTAAATATCACCGATCCCGTCTTGCTCGATAAATCTGGCTTGTGTAAGCGTGGCAACAAAGGCGGTTACTATGATATTTTCCGCAATCGCCTGATGTTTCCAATTTTTGATGCAATGGGCAAAATCGTCGCATTTGGCGGCCGTAATCTCGACCAAGCCCTACCTAAATACATGAACTCGCCTGAAACACCGATTTATACCAAGGGTCGTCATTTGTATGGCTTAAATATTGCCAAATCAAGCAACGAAAAACGTTTGATCTTGGTGGAAGGCTACATGGACACAATCGCCATGCACCAAGCTGGTGTCGATTATGCCGTCGCGGCACTAGGGACGGCGATGACGGAGGCTCAAGCAAATCTCCTGCGCAAATATACCGAAAACGTGATTGTTTGTTTTGACGCAGATGCTGCCGGACAAACAGCCGCCTTAAAGAGCTTAGATATTTTGACATCGCGTGGTCTGAAAGTCCTCGTTTTACAAATGCCAGACGGAAAAGATCCTGACGAATTTATCAAAAAGCATGGCGCAGAACGTTTTCGCGCCTTGGTTGATCAAGCCTTACCCGTAATTGATTTTAAAATTGAAGTCGCACGCCGAACGTCAACGCATCAAGATCAATTTAATATTTTAAGTTTTCAAGATCTCGCTTGTACCATTTTAGCGCAAGAAGACAATGCCATTGTGCGTGAGTTGTACGCTGGCAAAATTGGGACGATGATTCACACTTCTGCAGAAAGTGTGATGCGTGAGATCGATCGCCGTCGGACTGTCCAACCAACCAACAAAACGGACACCTTGCATCAGCAGTTATCCGACCGTTTGAATCACACTGATCTAGATGCGCAAACTAACTCGCAAACGGCAAATGATTTGGCGATTCGTGAAGAAATTTATTTTCTTAGCCTCCTCGCTGATCAGCCGTCACTCCTCGCCCTCTTGAAGGACCAACCGGGAATAGATGATTTTTCACCAGGGGCAATGCAACAGGTGGCGGGTCGTGTGTTCAAATTGCTCAGTGAGCAAAAAGCATTTGACACATCAATTTTGATGAATTGTGCCGAGGCTTTGATGGTCAACGAACGGATGTTGAGCGATTTATTTGCAACGGCTAGTCTGAAGCTCGAGGGTAATTTTTCAGGCCAAGAACCTGCAAATACTGCAACAGAATTGTTGCGTGAAATGCGTCTTAACCATCTGCGTCGTCAACTTCGCGAAGCCCAAGCGTTGGCAGAGGACTTATCACAGCCAGAAAAGGCAGCGCTTGCCCGCCAACGCTTGCTCGATCTCAATTTACACATTAAGCAATTGCGACAACGCTGATTCAACACATCGTTTTCGTAGAAATAAATTCATATCATTTCATGGAGGAATAGAAATGGCTGAAAAGAAACAAGGATTGTTGACCGATTTACTGAACAAAGCCCATGCTTCCAACAACAAAATTTCTTACAAAGATGTCATGACCGCGATTGAAACCTCGGACATTGATCTCGATCAGGCAGAAAAAGTCCTCGATCGCTTGGAAGCGATGGGTGTTGAAGTTGTCGCAGATAATGTTGAAGAAGATACGACTCAAGAAAACGATCTCGACATCAGTTCGATTGATGGTGTGGGTGTCGATGATCCAGTCCGCATGTATCTCAAAGAAATCGGCAAGGTCCCGCTGTTGACAGGCGCAGAAGAAAAACAACTTGCGCAAGCCATGCTCGATGGCGATATGGATGCAAAAGAGCGTCTTTGTAACGCGAACTTGCGATTGGTTGTCAGTATTGCTAAACGTTATGTTGGTCGTGGTATGCAATTCCTTGATTTAATTCAAGAGGGTAATCTCGGTTTGATCAAAGCCGTTGACAAATTTGACCATGAAAAGGGCTTCAAATTTTCAACATACGCAACGTGGTGGATCCGACAGGCTATCACTCGAGCCATAGCGGACCAAGCTCGGACGATTCGAATTCCCGTTCACATGGTTGAAACGATCAATAAACTTATTCGCATTCAACGTCAGCTCATTCAAGAACTCGGCCGTGAACCGGAGGCTGAAGAGCTTGCCAAAGAAATGGGCATGACTGTTGAAAAAGTCCGAGAAATCATGAAAATTTCCCAAGAGCCCGTTTCACTCGAAAAACCAATCGGCGAGGAGGAGGATAGTCATCTCGGTGATTTTATACCGGATGACGATGCCCCCTCACCGGCTGATCAGGCAGCATTCACCCTGCTCAAAGAACAGCTGCTAGAAGTCCTCAAAGGCTTGACTCCGCGCGAAGAAAAAGTTTTGCGTTTGCGTTTTGGTCTTGACGATGGACGGACGCGCACCCTTGAAGAAGTTGGCAAAGAATTCAACGTGACTCGTGAACGCATACGTCAAATTGAAGCAAAGGCACTGCGCAAAATGCGTCATCCAAGTCGCAGTAAAAAACTGAAAGATTATCTTGATTAGGTTACGATTCAATTCAAGATGGAACGGATGACGATGACTCAGCAGCCGGGAAGACGAATGCCAGATTTATCAGTCCGTCTACAGGCGGTGCTTGATTGTGTTCGACCGTGTCAATGTCTGTATGATATTGGTACCGATCATGCTTTTTTGCCGATTGAAGCCATTTCCCGCGGTGTTACTCAACGAGCGGTCGCATCGGACATTGGTGAAGGACCCATTCGATCGGCACATCGCAATATCAAACGTTTTGCCATGTCGGATAAAATTATGACAGCCGTGACGCCTGGCTTACATGGCCATGAGCCTCAAGCTCACGATGCAGTCGTGATGGCGGGGCTAGGCGGCTTGGAAATGATCGATATTTTACATGCGGCAGGGCCTCTTGAAGCACAACTTATTTTGCAGCCGCAAAAATCGGCCATGGAATTGCGTATTTGGTTGGACGATAACGGTTATTTCATCACGCACGAGGCCTTAGTCCGTGATCGCGCTAAAATGTATGCAATTATTACTGTTAAACACAGGACGCCGGAGCAACAAAAGACCCTGTCACCGATTGATGCATATCTCGGACCAATCCTCCGGCAAAAAGAGCCCGAATTGTTTAGCGATTACCTCGACGAACGCATTGACCACTTGCGCAAGGCTGTGCGCAGCCAACCCCACCTGCAAAATGTTTTGGATCAAATCACGGAGGTCTACAGATGACAGATATTCGATTGGGCGATTACCTAAACCAGATCGATCAAATTATCCCACTGAATTTCGCTGAGTCATGGGATAAAGTCGGGTTATTGATTGGTGATCCAGATTCAATAGTCACGGCTATCGTTTTGACGCTCGATATCACCGAAAAGACAATCGAATTAGCAGAGGCTAATCAAGCGAATTTGATCATTGCCCATCATCCGATTATTTTTTCACCAATAGGATCCCTCCGCGAAGATAATGCGGAACAATCACTCATTCGCACATTAATTCACAAGGACATCGCTGTTATTGCTTTACATACCAATTTGGACGCCGTTTCAGGAGGCACGGCTGACTCGTTGGCCGATGCACTTGAGCTGTCCGAAATTTCTCGGTTTGTTTTTGCACCTTTAGTCAATCGACCTGAATATGGGCATGGTCGTGTTCTTGAACTGACGGACCCTCTCCAACTAATTGATCTCAAAAAACTGACAGCGCAACGCTTGCAAAGCAGTGGCGTACGCATCAATACAGATCGAGATTTAGCTGTTCAACGAATAGCAGTTTTCCCTGGATCGTTTGATGAAAGCTGGATCACGCAACTTAACGAATTTGAAATAGATGCCATCATCACGGGTGAACTCAAACACCATGTCGGTCTAATGCTTGCCGCTCGCAATATTGCAGCACTCGATACCGGCCATGATGTCAGTGAACGTGTTGTTTTGCCACGGCTTTTGCATCAATTGCATGCTTTGGCACCGGATTTAGCCTTTGCTGTCGACTTTGGCTTCGATTATAATAAGATGACTTTCTGAGTAAGCTGGACAACCGCGGGCGCAGTGCCGAAAGGCCGCGCGTGAGGAAAGTCCGGGCTCCATAGGGCAAAGGTGCCGGGTAACTCCCGGTGAAGGCGACTTTAAGGATAGTGCAACAGAAATAGACCGCCGGTCTTCGGATCGGTCAGGATGGAAAGGCGAGGTAAGAGCTCACCAGCAGTCTGGCGACAGACTGGCTCTGTAAACCCCACCTGGAGCAACACCGTGGAGAGACATTTTGTGGCCCGCAAGTCTCGGGGAGGTGGCTGGAGCTGATCAGAAATGGTCGGCCTGGATAGATGGTTGTTCAAGACAGAACCCGGCTTATAGGCTTACTCAGAAAGTCATCTGATTATCATGTGTATTTGAACATAGTGTGTATTTGAACTAATTCGGAGGTCCATTTGAAAGCAGAAAGTTACTTGTCTCGTGGCGTTTCGCCGACGAAAGACGACGTCAAAAAGGCAGTTTCCAACCAATCCAAAGGCCTATACCCGGGCTCATTTTGTAAGATCATCCCCGATCTTGCCGGTGATCCTGATTTTTGTTGTGCAGTCCATGCTGATGGTGCCGGCACTAAGTCGTCAGTCGCATATCTGATGGCTCAGGAAACGGGCAATCCGAAATGGTATCGCGGGATCGCGCAAGATTCGCTCGTCATGAATACCGATGATTTGATTTGCATCGGGGCAACAACGGATTTCAAAATTTCTAATACAATCGGCCGCAATGCCCATCGCATCGATGCTGCAGCATTAGCACAAGTCATCGGTGGCTATGATGCGGTCATCGACCAGCTCGCTGAATATGGCGTTGCCATTGAAATGACGGGTGGGGAAACAGCAGACGTTGGTGATTTAGTTCGGACGATAATCTGCGATTCGACTGTTGTTGTGCGTCTGCCACGGGCCGAAGTGATCAGTGCAGCTAACATCAAACCTGGTCAAGTGATCGTTGGTTTATCATCGTCTGGTCAAACAACCTATGAATCAGTCGAAAATAGTGGCATTGGATCCAATGGGTTGACCGGTGCACGCCATTTAATATTACACAAAGACTATTTGACCCGTTACCCGGAGTCTTGCTCGGAAACATTGCCTGAGGACAAAGCTTATTGTGGACATTTTCATTTGATGGACCACCTGCCTGGCTCTTCATTGACTGCTGGCGAAGCATTGCTATCACCAACCCGCACCTATTTACCGGTTGTTCGTGAAATGCTAAAGCTGTATCGTTCATCGATCAGTGGCATTATCCATTGCACAGGCGGCGGTCAGGTCAAATGCAAAGACTTCGGCCATGGAATCCGTTACATCAAAGATAATCTTTTCCCAACACCCGCCATCTTTGCCGCAATTCTTGACGCGGGTGAAGTCGGTGCTCAGGAAATGTATCAGATCTTCAACATGGGACATCGTTTAGAAATCTATTGTGATGAGGCAACTGCAGCCGGAATAATTGCGCTATGCGCAGACTATGAACTTGGCGCGCAAATCATTGGGCGTACCGAGCAATCAAGCAAAACAGGAGAGAACGAGGTTGTGATTATTGATCGTGACCAGACCTTCACCTGGTAATGTCTAGACATTATATGTAAAAAATGGTAATATACCGTGAAGTCTGCCGTGGTCAAGGTTGAGGGACGACTCCGACCCCCTACGTTGCCAGAGGCTAATTTACAAATTTGGAGGAAATATGGACAAAGAACGTAAAGCAGAACTGATCAAAGAATACGGCCTGAAAGAAGGCGACACCGGTTCACCGGAAGTTCAGATCGCTCTTTTGACCGAACGAATCAATCACCTCACCGAACATCTCAAGACTCATAAGAATGATCACCATTCCCGTCGTGGTCTCCTGATGATGGTTGGTCGTCGCCGCGGTCTTCTCGATTATCTCACCAGCTTAGACATTGAACGTTATCGTTCGACAATCAGCAGACTGAATATCCGTAAGTAAGACTGTCATAACAACAAAGAATATTGGCGGACGGTTTGCCCGTCCGCCAATTTTTCTTCAATCACTTTTAAATTTCTTGCGCCGCTGTAGAGGGTAGATTGCACTTCTGATCGAACGTGGATGTCGACAGATGCGGAATCTACAAACTACCGCCACGCAGAAAAAATAATGTATGGAGGTATTCCCATGAGTGCTCGTAAATTCGAAACTACACTCGCTGGTCGCCCGCTCGTCGTAGAGACCGGCCACATCGCACAATTCGCCAACGGATCTTGTTTGATTCGCTACGGTGAAACCGTCATCATGTCGACTGCAACAGCATCGACAACACCCCGACCAGGTATCGATTTTTTCCCGTTGTCGGTTGACTACGAAGAAAAAATGTACAGTGTTGGCAAATTCCCAGGCGGTTTTATTAAACGTGAAGGCCGTCCGACCGAAAAAGCCATCCTGACTTCCCGTGTCATCGACCGTCCGATCCGCCCGCTTTTCCCAAAAGATCTGCGCAACGATTGTGCTGTTGGTAACATCGTTATGTCGGTTGATCAGGATAACGCACCTGAAGTCGCGGCGATGATTGGAACATCAATCGCAATCGCTATCTCGGATATCCCGTGGAATGGCCCAATTGCCGGCGTTCATATCGGTTTAGTTGATGGCCAAGTCATCATCAATCCGAATGAAAAGCAACGCGCAGAAAGCCAAATGCAAATTACATTAGCGGGTACAGAGGAAAAGGTCTGCATGATTGAAGCCGGTGCTAATGAAGTACCAGATGACGTCATGCTCAATGCCATCATTGAAGGCCATAAGGTCATTCAAGATGTCTGCCGCTTTATCAAAAGCATTGTTGCTGAAATTGGCAAACCAAAATTCAGCTATGTGTCTTCAGAATTACCTGAAGATGTCTTTGCTGCCGTTAAAGCATTTGCTTACACCGGTATGCGTGAAGCCGTACTCTCAGATGACAAATCTGTTCGCGACGGAAAAGTCGGCGAACTAAAAGCACTAACCGCAGCACATATCAATACAATCAACCCGGACTGGGCTGTTTACATCGGCGATGCCATGTACAAGCTTGAGAAGAAAGTTGTCCGTGAATATTTGTTCAAAGAACACAAACGTGTCGATGGACGTGGCCTTGATCAGATTCGCGCTTTGTCTGCTGATGTGGGCATTCTGCCCCGTGTCCATGGTACCGGGCTCTTCCAGCGTGGTCAGACACAGGTTCTGACCGCTTGCACCTTAGCGCCTTTATCAAAGGTTCAACACTTGGACGGCCTCGACAACGAAGAAGAAAAGCGCTACATGCACCATTACAATTTCCCGCCGTTTTCAGTTGGTGAAGCCAAATCAACACGCTCCCCAGGTCGTCGTGAAATTGGTCACGGTGCCTTAGCTGAACGTTCACTCGTACCGGTCCTGCCGAGCGAAGCTGAATTCCCATACGCCATCCGTTGTGTCTCGGAAATCATGATGTCGAATGGTTCGACTTCCCAAGGCTCTGTTTGTGCCAGTACATTGGCTCTAATGGATGCTGGTGTTCCGATCAAAAAGCCAGTTGCGGGCATTTCTTCAGGTTTAATTGTCAATGAAGAAAATGACAAAGACTATTTGGTATTTATGGATATCCAAGGTATCGAAGACTTCTTTGGCGACATGGACTTTAAAGTTGCAGGGACTGTCGATGGGATCACCTCAATCCAGGTTGATATTAAAGTAGACGGCCTGTCCTATGACATCATCCGCGATGCCTTTGCGATGACCCACAAAGGTCGTCTCCAGATCATCAACGACGTCATGCTTCCGGCAATTAGCGCACCGCGCACGGAACTGTCACCTTTTGCTCCCAAAATCGTTCAGATCCAAATTCCAGTCGACAAGATTCGTGAAGTTATCGGTTCTGGCGGCAAAGTGATCAATCGCATCATTGAAGAAACCGGCGTTGAGATTGATATCGAAGATGATGGGCGCGTTTTTGTTGCTTCTCCGAATAGCGCAGCTGCTGACAAAGCGATTTCAATCATCAAAGGGATCGCCAATGATCCAGATCCGGGCCAGGTATTTGAAGGCCGTGTTACACGTCTGATGAACTTTGGTGCATTTGTTGAATTCCTACCAGGTAAAGAAGGACTTGTCCACATCTCCAAACTCGCCTGGAAGCGCGTAGAACGCGTTGAAGACGTCGTCAGTGAAGGTGACCTCGTCAACGTTAAAGTGCTCGAAATAGACGGTCAAGGCCGCATCAATTTGTCGATCCGTGATTGCTCCGAAAAGCCAGCTGACTTTGTCGAAAACGATGGTGGTGATCGTGGTGGCCCGCGTGGTCCCATGCGTGATCGTGGCGAACATCGCGACAGTCGTGGTCCCCGTCCGGATCACGGTGGCGATCGCGGCCCGCGTCCCGGCGGTGATCGGAATGGCCCGCGTGGCCCGCGTCCTGATCATGCTTCGGATCGTCCACGTTTTAACGAACGTCGCGATGAACCCAAAAAACCAGGCGGCCGTGAAATCGAATTCTAGGCCTTAGCTTTTCATCGCAAATTCCGATATAGAACAGAAGCCTGGCAGTTGGATCAAACCATCTGTCAGGCTTTTTCTTGCCTTGACACTGTGCGTAAATATCAGTAAAATCAACAAGTCGTCGGGGTGTAGCTCAGTTTGGCTAGAGTGCTTGCTTGGGGTGCAAGAGGTCGCCTGTTCGAGTCAGGTCACTCCGACCACTAAAAGACCGTTGAGATTTACGCTCAGCGGTTTTTGCTTTTTAGCGGTTCGCTTCTGTTACAATAAGTAAGATTCATTTAATTAAAACGACGGAGCCACCATGCCATCTCGAATTTTTCCCGGGCGCCAGAACCGGCCGGATTGGAATAATCTTAATTGTCGCGAGCGCAATCGTTTCCCGCGACATGCCTATATGACACATTACCCGGATCAACTGACCTGTGAAAACGCGCTCGATAACAATCGGCGTTATCTTTCGCCACATATCCAGTTGCTCAACGGATCTTGGGATTACAAATTATTTGAGACCGTTGCCCAAATGCCGGAAAACATATTCGCATATCGCACTGGCTTTGATGCGATTGAAGTCCCTGCGAGTTATTCGATCAGCCGTTTAGTGCAACGCAAGCATCATCAAGTCCTAAACTGGCCTTTTCCGGTCAATCCACCGTATATTCCAGAAGATATTCCGGTTGGTGTTTATCACCGATGCGTCCAATTCGAACAGAATTGGGGGAACTTACGAAAGCGGCTTGTATTCCATGGCGTGATGTCAGCCTATCACGTGGTCGTCAACGGCCGGATCGCCGGCTATGCTCAAAACGGATTGATGACGCATGAATTTGATGTCACGAGTCTTGTACATGATGGCGTGAATGAACTTTTTGTCCTTGTTTATCCTTTTTCAGCAGCGAGTTATTTAGATGATGCTGGGTTCGGATTGCGTTCAGGGATTGTTGGGGACGTTTATATCGAAGCTGTTTCGACAGTGTCTCTGGTTGATCTTGCCATTCAAACAACGCAATTAAAAGCTGATGTGCAGGCATGGAATCTAGCACTCGACATCAACGTTATTTCATATCGCGTCGCCAAAGAATCCTTGCATGTGAGAATCACGCTCAAAAAGGATGGCGAACTCCTTTCTTTCGATGAAATTCCCCTATCAGTTGTCGCTGAGGCTGATGGGATTGATCACCCCGTTCCGAGTCTTCTCGATGAGCCATACGATAAAGCGGTTCAGCGCGTTCTCACCGGTTCAAAATCGATCGAACTCGACCACATCCTACCTTGGTCAGATGAAACACCAGAACTTTATGATCTTTTTTTGACCTGTGTCGATGCTGCCGGTCGAGAATATGGCTGTGTCCACCAATCTGTCGGGTTTCGTGAACTAAAACAAATTCAAGGTGTTTGGCAGCTCAATGGCCAACCTTTAAAACTCTTCGCGATTCGTTATCAACCTCAGCTCAATGCTTTTCCGAATCGTGAAAATCTGTCACATCACGTGCGTGAACTGCGCATGATTCGTCAACAACACTTAAATACTGTCGTGTTACCAGGCATGGCGATTGATCCACTGTTCTTTGAACTGTGCAATCATTTTGGTGTATTTGTCATTCAAGATAATGGGATCGGCACGTTGTCAAAATCCTGGCTACAGGATCAAATCCAGCCAACCAAACCGATCAGTCCGAAAGAAACGCAATTGCAAATGGCTTGGGAACACGCAATTGATGATCGGATCACATCGCAAATACACCGTGATCAAAATCAAGCCTGTTTGCTTGGTCATGTGATGGCGGATTCAATTTTTGAATGGGTTAAATCGATCGAACAAAGATCAATCGATTCGCTTACCACCAAATTCACCATATTAGATCAAGCGATTGATTTATTAGGTGCTGGGCCAGGTGATTTGAGCAAAACGCTTGAAGCAATCCAAAATCATGCGACTTGCGCAGGCCTCGTTTGTGGCCATTGGGAGACGGTTCGAAACGGTGCTCATTCTGCCAAGGATAAGCGCTTTGCTGGTTCACTAGGTGTATTGCGCGCTTCTATCAATGCGTTAAGTATTCAGGCACTCGATCTTGCGAACGGTGTTATTACCATACAAAACAAGCAAAAGTTTCAGAATTTACAAAATATTCGCTTGCATTGGCAAGTCCTCCGCAATGGCATTTTAGCTGAAGCGGGTGAACTGAATTGTCCAGAACTAAAACCACGCGACATCACTCAATTAACTATTGAATATGGACCAGTAAACTTCCGTGATGGCGCAACTTACCGCTTGCAAGTGATAGCTAGCGTCATTGACGCAACGTTGTGGCAGACAGCTGATTCAATTATTTTGACCTGGGATGGGTTAATTACCGCCGCGAACGATTTTCGAGATCCCTATTTACAGGCCATAAGACCTTTGATCAATGGCCAACGCCAAAAACTGCGTCTCGATCAAGATCGACACCTTCTCGTTGTTTCAGGTCCGCGCTTTTGGATTGTCTTCAATCGCATATCTGCCATGTTAGAAAGTTGGCGCTGTGGCGATCAAGAATGGCTTGCTTTCGCCCAAACTACCCATGCAGCCCATCGTGGAAGTCTGGGTCAACCGATTATTTTTTGGCGGCCGTCACTTGCTCAGGATTCAAGTTATCTCGAAAGCTGGCTAAATGCTGGCCTCAACCAGCTTGTACAAACTGTCGATGAGGTCACGCATACCTGTGATGGAGCTGTCGCAGAAATAGTCGTACAGAGTCGCTATGGACCAATTGGCCAGAAAGCCCTCATACAGGTCCGAACAATCTATAAAATAGCTGATGACGGCCAAATGACGATCCAAGCTGATTTACTAGATTCCGGCACGGTCCAACCCGAATGGCTGCCACGCTTTGGATTTCGCTTATTTCTACGAAAACAATATGATCGTGTCATCTGGTCTGGCTTAGGACCTGACCCGGCTTGGCCAGGACATTTATCAACAAATCTCCCGGGTCAATATGTCCAAGCACTTGATTCCATGATGTCATCAACACCATTAGAAATTAAAGAATATGCCCCACATGCTGAGACGAATTGGCTTAGTTGTATTGATCAGAAAGGCAATGGATTATTGATTGAAAATAGTCAGCCGTTTAGCTTCCAAGTTCGCGATTACGTTTTAGAAGATATCGCTGAAACGGGAATTGAAACCAAACAACTGCATCAAAATTTAATTGAACTTTGCCTTGATTTTTATTACAAACCAGTTGGCAAAAGCGTTCAAAATCAGGACGAAGCTAGTGAAAATTATCAAGAAAAGCTGTTAGAAAAGTCAGTTTCACATGCTGGATTCTTGACATTGACGCCGTCAACTGGCTTCCCGCCAGTTTAAACAACAAAAAAGCATCTGTTTCCAGATGCTTTTTTGGGGCTGGCAGGGGAGACGCGATTCGAACACGCAACCAGCGGTTTTGGAGACCGCTGCTCTACCATTGAGCCACTCCCCTAAGCGCGAAAATTATCATAGCATTGCCCTGTGCCGATGTCAACGGCTTCTCACCGGTTAATAGTCCCTTTTTTAATTGCCAGTGCAACTTAAAGAATGTTATGATTTGGATGATTGACCGCTACAAAAGCGTTGCAAACAATGTCCGTTAATGGAGGATTTCACATGAAGCTGGCAGTCATCGGTACGGGTCAAATGGGTCAAGCCTTAGTCTATGCGATTATTAAACAAGGTGTCATAGCGCCTGAAAAAATCACACTTTATGACCCGGCTCTCGATAAAGCACAATCTCTTGCTCAAGAGCTTGGCTGTAAAGCTTCTTTGACCGGTCATGAAGCTGTGAACACCGCAGATGCAATCCTTTTTGCGGTCAAACCGCAAGTGATGCGTTTTGTTGTTGAGGATCTCAGCGATGATATCCGCAAAGAAGCATTGATTATTTCAATCGCTGCTGGTGTGACGCTTGCTCAATTGCGCGCGTGGTCAGGCCCGTCTGTGGCAATTGCGCGTGTCATGCCTAATATGCCAGCAATGGTCGCAAGCGGTGTGAGCGCAGTTTGTTTTGATCTTGTCAGTGAAGACATGCAAACATGGACCACAAAATTATTAGAAGCGAGTGGTCTTGTTTTTAAAGTGAATGAATCCGCGATGGATGCAGTAACCGGCCTGTCTGGCAGTGGTCCTGCTTATGTGATGCTCGTCATTGAAGCAATGGCTGATGGGGGCGTACGGATGGGCTTGCCGCGTGACATGGCTCTGCAAATGGCTGCCCAGACCGTGCTTGGCTCGGCTAAACTAGTTCTTGAGACCGGCAAGCACCCGGGTGTTTTAAAAGATCAAATCTGCTCACCGGCCGGAACTACGATCGAAGCCGTTTATGAGCTTGAGGCCGGTGGCCTCCGCGCTGCTTTGATCAATGCCGTATCAGTTGCCACTGAACGGTCGCGCGAATTAGCCAAAGGATCAAAATCCTAACTATGACTTCTAATATGCCGATAGTTGAAATCTATACAGATGGTGCTTGTTCAGGTAATCCCGGACCTGGCGGCTGGGCCGGCATCTTAATCGCAAATGGCTCGGAAAAAGTTGTATCAGGTTATGAAGTTGCGACTACGAACAATCGCATGGAATTAACGGCGGCAATTGAAGCCTTGAAGCGCTTAAATAAACCATGTAAAGTCCGAGTTTTCAGTGATAGTGCCTATCTCGTTTCAGCATTCAATCAAGGTTGGCTCAAAAATTGGCAGCGTAATGGCTGGAAAAATGCGGCGAATGATCCGGTTAGCAATCCTGATCTCTGGCAAGCTTTGCTCGCTGCAAGCTCAGCCCACGAGGTCGAATGGATTAAAGTCAAAGGCCATGCTGACAATGAATACAACAACCGCTGTGATAAAATTGCTGTCGCAGAAATCAAAAATCGAGGATAAACTTATGGGTGATTTGCCCACACCTTTTCATGAAGAAACAACGGCGATGGATCAGCATTTTGATGGTCGCGTTTTTAAAGTAGAAGTCCATCAGGTGCGTTTGCCAGATGGCAAAATGGCTATGCGTGAAATTGTTCGACATAATGGTGGCGCTTGCATTGTAGCTGTCGATGATCAAGAAAACGTCTATCTTGTTTCACAATTTCGCAAACCCTATGAGCAGGAATTACTTGAATTACCTGCTGGTAAACTTGAAATCGGCGAAGACCCGCTCGTTTGTGCGACGCGCGAATTGATGGAAGAAACCGGGTTACGAGCTGCATCAATGACTTGGTTAGCGACGGTTTATCCCTCGCCAGGCTATTGTAGTGAAACGTTATCCATTTATTTAGCGACTGAATTGACTTACGGTGAAAACAATTTAGATGATGGTGAATTTCTAAGCGTACATGTTTATCCACTCCATGAAGCGTTAGCGATGATTGATCGCGGTGAGATTCGTGATGCAAAAACACAAGTTGGCTTATTACGTGCTCGGCGCGTATTAGATCAACGACGCGAAAATAGCAGCGAATTACCTTTGGAGGATTGAGAATAGTGGCACGAAAAAAGGCTGTCACCCCGAAAAAAGTCAATCATCAAACGGAAATTAGCGCAGTTTTTGCATTGGCAGCTGCTGTTTTAATGGGTGTTGCCTATTATTGGCCAGGCGCTCAAGCCGGTTGGCTAGGTAAAACGGCTTTAATGCTTGGAAAAGGCTTTTTTGGTATTGGGGCTTATGCCATACCAGCACTATTATTGTTTATCGCGATTGAGTATTTTTTCGTCAAAAATGTCAAAAAGGCCAATTGGCGGATGATATTTGTTGTCGGCTTTTTAGTCTCTTTAACATCACTTGTGCATCTTTTTGCAGTTGACCAAAGTCTCTTTCAAAAGCTTTTTCAAACTGATGATGGGACCTTTTCCGCGATTCAAGCCGTTGGCATGCTCTGGAAAACCGGAGTGAACCCTGCTTTGATTTCGGATGCAACACATTTAACGGGCGGACTTATTCCAGGTTTGATTGGACAAGCGCTCTTAGCATTAGCTGGACCGATCGGTTCAAAAATTTTAACTAGTGCATTAGTGCTTGCCTTTTTAGTATTGATAACCAATATTTCTTACACCCAAACAGTCCATAACACGGCTAAGGCTATGCGTGACACCAGTAAAATGGTCGACACCGCAGTGCGTTCTGCCCGCGAGCGTGAAGCAACAGCACGACGTGACGCCCAACACGATACCGAATCAAACGTTTCACATTACGAAACCAAAGCCCAAGCAAAATCTTTTGATATTGAAGTGAGTGCTTCTACTGCAGAAGACACGCGCCGTACCATGCTGCAAGGGTGGTCAGATTTTTGGCAAAAGCGGAGTACTTTACGCAAAACTGCAGAACCAGATGCGAACGAAACATTTCATGATGGTGGCTTTACTACCATAACAGGGGGCACTTCATCGACTAATCCCGGAATCAGTTTTGACGGGTTTACGGATGAAGAAGCTAAGGTTGCCGATTTTATCAAAACGTCAAAGCTACCATACTCACTGGGCAAAGATGAAAATGGTTTTCTAACGATCATTCAAAATCCGTTTATGGATCAACATGATGACTCAGAAAATGGCTCAACCGGTGACTTTATTGTAGAACCACCTAAAAAGCGCCGAACAACAGTCAAAAAAGATGGACTTACTTTAGAAACTGCAGTTGATGCACAAGCAGATGACAATGATGATCGGGACGACCGTTCGAGTTGGACGGATCGTTCTGAACTTGGATCGGTAACACATGGCATTTCCAAATCTTCTGTCAATCGCAAAGTATCACCGGGTGGGCAGCTTGAACTCGATGTGCCTTATGCTGCACCGCCACTCAGCTTGTTACGTGATGACAATATCTCGCAAAATGTCAAGAACAGCCAGAGTTCAATCGAAGCGTTAGGGAGAAAACTCGAACAAACCTTAGAAAGCTTCGGCGTATCGGCGAAAGTTGTGCATTTCACCACGGGTCCGACGATCACGCGATTTGAATTATCACCTGGTCCAGGGGTTAAGGTCAGTAAAATAGTCAATCTCGCTGATGATATCGCACTCAACTTGGCTGCGATGGGGGTACGTATCGAAGCCCCGATCCCTGGTAAAGCTGCAATAGGCATTGAAATCCCGAATAAAGAGACGATGCCTGTTTTGCTCAAAAGTCTCATGGATAGTGCGGACTTCAAAAATGCTAAATCACCGTTGACAGCAGCAATCGGGCGCGATATTCAGGGCAACCCACTCTTATGTGATCTGGCAAAAATGCCGCATATGCTGATTGCCGGCGCGACAGGCTCGGGTAAATCCGTCTGTATCAATTCAATTTTGATGAGTATTTTGTTTAAGGCAAGTCCGGATGAAGTCAAAATGCTGATGATCGATCCGAAAGTTGTTGAACTCAATATCTACAACGGTATTCCACATTTAATCCATCCGGTTGTGACAGACCCCAAAAAAGCAGCAGGGACTTTACAATGGGCAGTCAACGAAATGATACGCCGTTACAGTTTATTTGCAGCGAAATCCGTTCGAGACATTGCATCTTACAACGCATCTGTTGGCTTTGATCTCGATGATGATGACGAAGAGAAGCTGCCTTTAATCTTGATCGTGATTGATGAACTATCTGATTTAATGGCGACGACACCTACGGAAGTTGAAGATGCAATTGCTCGCTTGACAGCGATGGCACGCGCTGCGGGAATTCATTTGATCATCGCGACCCAACGTCCCTCGGTCGATGTCATCACAGGGGTTATCAAAGCGAATATCCCCTCACGAGTCGCTTTTGCTGTAGCCTCTCAAATCGATTCACGGACTATCCTAGATATGGCTGGTGCCGAAAAATTACTCGGCAAAGGTGATATGTTATATTACCCACAAAGTGCTGCCAAACCGATTCGCGGTCAAGGTGCATTTATCACCGATGCAGAGGTCGAACGTGTTATAGCACACGTCAAAAGCTTACATAAGACGAGTTACGACCAACGTGTAGCCGAAGCTATTTCATCCTCTGCGGTGGCCAATGGTCGTAAAGAGAAAGATGAACCAGGCGAGAATGATGAATTGCTGCCGCAAGCCCTACAGATTTGCGTAGAAACCGGCTATGCTTCCGTCTCACTCTTGCAACGGCGCATGACTGTTGGATATCCTAGGGCGGCACGCTTGATTGATCGCATGCATGAGTTAGGCTACATCGGTGGCTTTGAAGGCAGTAAACCGCGAAAAGTTTTAATTACACTGAATCAATTACTTGAAATGCAAATGAAAGCACAAATTGTCGATCGCTCGACTGATGCTGACGATGATGAGGACGATGACCTGATATGACCTTTATTCCGACTAACTTTGAAACAATGGCCGACTTAGGTTGGGATGAACTTGATTTTTTATTTATTTCAGGTGATGCCTATGTTGATCATCCAAGCTTTGGTGCCGCGCTTTTATGTAAATTATTAATGAGTGAAGGCTTTAAAGTTGGGATTATTGCGCAACCAGATTTAAATAGCTCAAAATCCTTACATGTTATGGGGCGGCCACGGCTTGGCGTTCTCGTTTCTTCTGGAGTTGTCGACTCCATGGTCAACAATTATACAGCTTCGCGCAAACCCCGCTCCGATGATCGCTATTCACCGGGTGGGAAGGGTGGCAAGCGACCAGACCGGGCACTCGTTCGATACTGTAATTTGGTCCGCGAACAATTCGGTGATATCCCATTGATTATAGGTGGTGTTGAGGCAAGTTTAAGGCGATTTGCGCACTTTGATTATTGGGCTAATGCCGTGCGACGGACGATTTTACAAGATACACAAGCAGATATTCTCGTCTATGGCATGGGCGAACGTGCACTGATCCAAATTGCTGTTCTCTTGGCTCGCAATGTTCCCATCTATAAAATCAACAAAATAGAAGGCACCTGTATTCTCGCACGCACCGATCGATTACCTAAAGATCTTGCGAACTGGTTAGCAGAACAAGCCGAAATTCAGCAATCGTCAAATGGAACGCTGTTAAATCAGGGTGTTTTGACTGAATTGCCAAATAATGAACAGTATATTTTGCTCCCTGGGTTCAATGAGGTATCGACTGATAAAATCGCTTATGCCTTAGCATTTCGTCACCAATATGCCGAACAAGCGCCAATTGATGGCAAAACATTAATCCAACGGCACAGTGATCGCTATCTCGTCCAAAATCCACCACAATCGCCTTTGGCAACCAAAGAACTCGATCGAGTCTATGCTTTGCCTTTTGAACGGGTGCCACACCCCATGTATCAAGCTCAAGGTGGTGTTCCTGCAGTTGAAGAAGTGCGCTTTTCGATCAATAGCCATCGTGGCTGTTATGGCGGCTGTAATTTTTGTGCCATAACCTTTCACCACGGTAGAATTGTCACGCACCGCAGTGAAGCCTCGATTTTACAAGAAGCTCGCCAACTAATCGCTGATCCTGATTTTAAAGGCTACATTCACGATTTAGGTGGCCCCACAGCCAATTTTTTTGAACCTGGTTGTGCCAAACAAGAGAAGGGGCACGTTTGCAAAGATCGACAGTGTATGAGTCCGGAAATTTGCCCCGCTTTACGAACAGATCACACATCTTATTTGAAAATACTGAGGCAAGTTCGACAATTGGACGGGGTTAAAAAGGTTTTCATCCGTTCGGGGATTCGCTTTGACACCGCCATGCTTGATTTAAAATCTGGTTTTCTCGATGAGGTTTGTGCCCATCATATTAGTGGGCAACTTAAAGTTGCACCTGAACATATCAGTAGAACGACGTTACGGGCGATGGGCAAACCAGGCCCTGAAACCTACCAAGCTTTTAAAACAAAATATGAGGCGATCAACAAACAGTTAAATAAAAAGCAATTTTTAGTTCCATATTTAATCTCGGGACACCCAGGGACAACCCTTGAAGACGCAATTGAATTGGCTTGCTATATCAAAGCTAATCGTGTGATGCCCGAACAAGTTCAAGATTTCTATCCAACTCCAGGTACAGTCTCTACGACCATGTATTATACTGGTCTCGATCCTTTAACAGGCGAATTGATTCACGTCCCGGATCAGTCGGAAAAACGCCAACAGCGAGCGCTGTTGCAATTCAACAAGCCACAAAACCACGACTTCGTGCTTCAGGCATTACGGCAAGCAGGACGTCTCGATCTAATCGGATATGGGCCTAACTGTCTGATACCACCACGTGTACGTCAATATCGGGAGGATTCAACACATGACAACACTGATCAAAGGCAAAGAACTGGCAGCCGACATGCGCCAGGCGTTAGCAATCAAAATCAAACAAACGTACGAGGCGACGGGAAAAAGACCCGGTTTGGCGGTCATTCAGGTCGGTGAAGATCCAGCATCATCTATTTATGTGAATAACAAGAAAAAGGCCTGCGAAGAAACAGGTATGTTGTCCTATGGTTACCATTTGCCAATCGAAACTGACGAGCATGATTTGCTTGAATTGATTGAACAGCTCAATCAAGACCCATCGGTTCATGGTATTCTCTGCCAATTGCCCTTGCCTAAACAAATGAATGAATTCAAAATCATATCATCGATCAATCCATCAAAAGATGTCGATGGGTTTCATCCGGTCAATGTGGGCTTGCTGACAATCGGGAAAGATGCCCTTGTGTCTTGTACCCCTGCCGGCGTCATTGAAATGCTCAAAGCTTACAAAATTCCGCTTGTTGGCGCCAATTGTGTCATTGTCGGCCGCAGTAATATTGTCGGCAAACCGGTCGCCCAACTCATGCTCAAAGAGCACGCAACTGTGACCATTACCCATTCACGGACCAAAAATTTGCCTGCTGTTTGTCGGCAAGCTGATATTTTAATTGCTGCCATTGGCAAAGCCGAAATGATTACCGCAGAATACGTCAAGCCCGGTGCCGTTGTCATTGATGTTGGAATAAACCGCAACGCTGCTGGCAAAGTTGTTGGTGACGTCGATTTCGCGAGTGTCTCACCCATCGCTGAAGCGATCTCACCGGTGCCGGGTGGCGTCGGCCCCATGACAATCGCCATGTTGTTGATGAATACGTTTACCGCATTTCAAAGAATAGAAGGTATCATTTAATGCGTACAGCTGAACAAAGTTCAATTCATATCGGTGAAATACTCTGCGTTGGTACGGAATTATTACTCGGCCAGATCACGAATACCAATGCGTCATGGCTTGCCCGCCAACTGACCTTGCTTGGTATTTCGTCTTATTATCAAACGGTAGTCGGTGACAATCCAGACCGGATGCGTCAAGCGATGCGCGTGGCAGCCGATCGTTCAGACTTGATTGTTATTACTGGCGGCCTCGGTCCGACTGCTGATGATTTAACCATGGCGATTGCTGCCGAAGTAGCCGGGCAACCGCTTATCGAACACGCGCCGAGTCGAGCAGCAATTGCCGATTTTTTTCAACGTTTAAATCGCACCAATATCACTGAAAATAACTGGAAACAAGCAATGATGCCACGTGACGGGCTCATAATGCCTAATAACAATGGCACAGCACCAGGCGCAATTATTGAATTTGAATTTAATGGCCGCCCCAAAGTTATGATCCTTTTGCCAGGCCCACCGTCTGAAATGACCTTGATGTTTCAAGAAGCAGCCGCTCCTTACTTAGAAAAGCGTACATCGACTCGATTTCGCCACCATTTTGTTCGCCTGATTGGGATTGGGGAATCCGCTGCTGAAACACAGCTCAAGGATTTGATCGATCGTCAAGAAAACCCAACTCTTGCCCCATATGCTTCTGAAGGCGAGGTAATGTTCCGTGTGACCCAGCTCGTCCATTCGGATGCAGAACTAGACAATACAGCAGAATTAATTGAAGAAATCAAATCTCGGATGGGCGAATATATATACGAGATAGGTACTCGGAGTATGCCTGCCGTGGTAAAGGATCTCCTCAATGAACGCCATTTAACAATTAGTTTCGCCGAATCATGCACGGCAGGTTTAGTGAGTTCGACCTTTGGCGAATTGCCAGGGGTATCGAATGTTTTTAAAGGAGCGCTTGTCGCTTATGATAATGACGTGAAAATCAACCAACTTCATGTCGATTCCGCTAGCCTCGAACAATTTGGCGCAGTCAGTGAAGCAGTGGCGTCAGCAATGGCAACCGGATGTCGTGACGTCTTTAAAACAGATTATGCAGTTGCAGTGACGGGGATTGCAGGTCCTGAAGGTGGAACACCCGAAAAACCGGTTGGCCTCGTTTACCTGGCAGTGGCCTATGAAGGCGGCTTCTCGGTTCGGAAAATACAAATACCAGGCAACCGTGCACGCGTGCGCAACGTGTCCGCCTTAAACGCGTTTGATTTAGTGCGCAAGACACTCTTAGCCCGTGAGGATGGTCAACACCAATCGTGAATACCATCGTAAAACCGAAAATATATAATCATCAGCTTGCGACGCTTGTGATGATGTTCGGGCTACTACTTAGTAAGGTTAGTGGCCATTTACGAGAAATCTTGATCGTGCCCATGCTTGGTTATGGAATTAATTCGGATGCTTTTATTATTGGCTTCCAAATTCCGGACCTTTTTTACCAATTATTGGTTGGTGGCGCGATCGCAGCCGCAGTAACACCTAGCCTCTCACACGCCCTTGAGAAAGGTGAAGAGCGAACGGGTTGGCGCAGTGTCAGTATCTTGATAAATTATGCCGCGATTGCGATGGTTGTCGCTGTTTTGCTTGGTGAATTACTGACGCCTCAGTTGATCTCAGCCTACAATCAGTCCAAATCGCCCGAAATCACGCAACTTGCAATGGGTGTTTCGCGAGCGCTTTTCCCCCAGACCTTTTTTATGATGTTGGCAGCATTAGCAATTGG
>JAQUDJ010000004.1:75440-124941 GCA_028685755.1 Eubacteriales bacterium
GCATTAATTTTGTCGATGCAAAAAGATGTCATTCAGGCAATTTTTCAATGGACGAGCAGCTATACGCCGGATCAGATATCTACAGCAGCGAGTGTCCTGCGATGGTATGCCTTAGCTATGATTGCGCAGACTTTTGTATTTATAACTAATCAAGCTTTTTACGCACGCAAAATGACTCGTATTGCTCTCGTCAATGGACTGATTACTTTATTTTTAAATCCCTTGTTATGTTTGATTCTCCTACGCGGATTCAAACTCGATATCAGTGGATTATCCCTTGCCTATACGCTAACAAGTGCAGTCAGCGCGGTTTTTCTTTATCAACTTTACAAACATCTCCAACCTGATGGGGTACCCAAACATCTGTGGTCTTACAACTTGCGTTTGATGGCTGCAGCGAGTGCTGCTACCGTGCTCATCATGGCACTCAATCAAATTGGTTTATCGCCAAGCAATAAGATCTTGCAACTCCTGTGGCTTGGGGCACGTAGTTTTTTAGCGATTATTGTTTACTTGGCAATTGCGACTATCTTTGCCATTCCAGAGGCCCATCAATTAATGGCTGCGATTCAAAAGCAACTTCGAAAAATGCCTGGATTGTCGAAGTTTGTCGAGTAATGTCGAACGAAAGTTCGGGAATTATTTCAGAATCCATTGACGACCTGAAATGCCTTGCCTATAATTAAATTTATCAATCAGAACGAATGTTCACTATTGGAGGTTCACATGGCCCGAGCAGATAAAGCCGCAGGTAAATCCACCCACGAGGTTTCACAAAAGCAGAACTCAGAACGCGCTCGCGCGCTTGATGCAGCTTTGGGCCAGATTGAAAAGCAATTTGGCAAAGGCGCTGTCATGAAGCTTGGAGAACGTACCGCGATGCAGATCGAATCGATCTCCACGGGTGCGTTATCGCTCGATCTTGCCCTTGGAATCGGTGGCGTACCTCGCGGTCGAGTTGTTGAGATTTTTGGACCAGAATCTTCTGGTAAAACTACCGTAGCATTGCATATCATTGCGGAAGCCCAACGTGGAGGTGGTACAGCTGCCTTCATCGATGCTGAGCATGCATTAGACCCGGCATATGCTGCAAAACTTGGCGTAGACATCGACAATTTAATCGTTTCACAACCCGATACAGGCGAACAGGCATTAGAGATTACAGAAGCCCTAGTTCGCAGTGGCGCAGTTGATGTAATTGTCGTTGATTCCGTCGCGGCCCTCGTTCCCAAGGCTGAGATAGATGGCGAAATGGGCGACTCGCATGTTGGCTTGCAAGCTCGACTAATGTCACAAGCGCTGCGCAAATTAGCAGGCGTCATTTCAAAATCCAGTACTGTCGCAATTTTTATCAATCAATTGCGTGAAAAAGTAGGGATTATGTTTGGCAATCCTGAAACTACACCGGGTGGTCGTGCACTTAAGTTCTATTCATCCGTTCGTTTAGATGTCCGCAAAATCGAAACGTTACGTAATGGCACTGACGTTGTTGGTTCAAAAACACGAGTCAAAGTTGTCAAGAATAAGGTTGCTCCACCTTTTAAAGAAGCAGAATTTGATATTATTTACGGCGAAGGAATTTCTAAAGAAGGTTGTATAATTGACATTGCCGTCAATATGGAAATGATCGATAAGAGTGGAGCTTGGTTCTCATACAAGGGTCAGCGCATCGGTCAAGGCCGTGACAATACTCGCCAATTCCTCAAGGCCAATCCTGAAATGCGTGATGAAATTGATGCCCGCATCCGCGAAAGAATTGCTTCAGGACCAGTATCTGAGGATGATATCTCTAAAGATGACGAAAAAGAAGAAGACATCCTCGGATTGGACCTTTGATCTTAGACGATTTTCGCTTAAAAACTGACGACGAACGGGTATTTGAACTTACAATTGCCCAGGCGCGTTCAGCAGCAATTCAGATGATTGGAATAAGTCGAAAATCATCAGGTGCTGTTAAGCGTTTTTTAAAGGACCGTGATTATTCTACTGAAGTCATTGAACTTGTTATTCAGGGACTCATCGAAGACCGCTACTTAGACGATCTTCGAATGGCTCAAACAAAAATCAAAGCACGCACCGGCGCGAAAGCAGAATCTAAAGCACGTACTGCACAACGGCTAAATCAACTAGGTTTAGATCGCGAGGCTATCACAAGTACGTTAAGTGACCTACCAGACGATCGTGACTTTGCACTTCAAGCCCTATCTGCCAAATTTAATCGCCATTTTCAAGCCGGCTTTGATGCGGTGAGTCCAGAACTTACTTTCAAGATGCGACGTTTTTTGATGAGTCGTGGGTTTTCGACAGAAGTCACTCGTGATACAATTCGGACGTATCTAAAAGGGAGACTTTTTGAAGATGACGATTCCTGACGCCATTTCATCCAAGATCGAGCTACAATCTATCACCACGCAAAGACCAATTCGCTCAGTTTATTTATTATCTTTAGGGTGTGCGAAGAATCTTGTTGATTCTGAAAGCATGAGCCAGATCTTGCGCGATAATGGTCTTATCATGACAGCAAAACCAGAAACAGCCAACGTCATAGTTGTTAACACCTGTGGATTTATCGAACCTGCCAAGAAAGAAGCAATTGATCAGATCTTGCGAATGGCTGACTTTAAAAAACCCAATGGGCATGCTGATTATTTAATTGTAGCTGGCTGTTTATCACAACGCTATGCACAAGATATTTTGTCGCAAATGCCAGAAGTCAATGCGGTGCTTGGCACTGCGGATTATGATCGTATTTTTAGCGTCATCCAATTGCTCGATCAAGAAAAAATCGGCAGCACCGGCCAACTCACAACATTACCTGGGCCTGGTGGCAGTTTAAATCATCTCTCGACGCCGCGAATCCCTTCCACGCCGCAAGCTTACGCTTACATCAAGGTTGCAGAGGGTTGCTCGAATCATTGCACATATTGCGCCATACCGGGTATTCGTGGTCCGTTCATTTCGCGACCGTTTGAAGATTTAATTGCTGAGGCAACACGTCTTAGTCAGCTTGGCTATGGTGAACTGATCCTGATCGCCCAGGATACGACGCGTTATGGACTCGATTTATATGGTATTCGCAGATTGCCGGAGCTCATCCGCCAAATATGTCTGATCCCCGCTGTGCGAATGGTGCGGATATTATATGTTTATAATGACGGATTAACTGATGAAATGATTGAAACAATGGCGACAGAACCCAAAGTTGCGCATTACTTAGATTTGCCCATACAGCACGCTTCAGATTCTATTTTAAGTAGCATGAATAGAAGGGACAGTCAGGAGAATATCCGACAGACCATCAGTCGCTTACGTCAAGCTATGCCGGATCTTATCTTAAGAAGTACGGTATTAGTCGGATTCCCAGGCGAAACAGCAGCAGATTTTGATATTTTAAAAAATTTCATCCGTGAAATAGAATTTGATCGACTAGGCTGTTTTGTTTTTTCAGCTGAAGAAGGAACACCCGCTTTCGATTTAAAACCCAAAGTTCGACAATCAACAGCACAAGCTCGCATGAACCAAATCATGAAGATTCAACAACAGATATCCTTAAAATCAAATCAAAAGCGACTCAACCAGATCAACTGGGTGACGCTTGAAAGCGTTGATGAGGATGGTGTATTCTACAAAGGTCGCAGCTACGCTGAAGCCCCTGAGGTTGATCCGGTCATCTTGGTCGCAGCCAGTAGTGACCTGATCCAAGTTGGTCAAACCGTACAAATACGAGTGGTTGACGTTGGCGAATATGAATTGACTGGAGTTACGCTTGAATGAACTTACCGAATAAATTAACGGTTCTTCGGATTATCCTTGTTCCTTTTGTACTCGTATTCATGTTACCCTTTCCGAGTTCATGGCAGGCTTTCGCTTCTTGGAATCACTTTATATCTACATATGGTCAAATCTTTGCCATTGTTATCTTTGTTGCCGCTTCTTTAACTGACTTGCTCGATGGCGCAATTGCTCGTAGTCAGAATCTAGTTACCAATTTAGGCAAATTCCTTGATCCAATCGCCGATAAAATGCTCGTCATTTCTGTATTAATAGCGCTGGTTCAACTTGGTCGGATACATGCAATTGTTGCGATTATTATTATTATCCGTGAGTTTATGGTAACCGGTATTAGGTTGATTGCCTCAGACCATGGTGTCGTTATTGCCGCCAATATGTTAGGCAAAATCAAAACAGTCACCCAAATCATCGCGATCTCAATCATGATGGTCGAGAATTTGGCGATTCAAATAATTATGCCGCTCAGCACCATGATTGCTTCAAACGTACATTGGCTCGGTGACTTCGCGATGCTAGTCGCAATTATCATGACAATCGTTTCTGGATATGACTATATTGCCAAAAACATTAAATATCTTCACGGCTGATGCATTAATTTTTACCACGCCGATCACTTATCATTTGTCAAACAGCAAATCGTCACAAACTTCAACTTGACATTTATAGGATGATCAAATAAAAATAGGATAGGTTTGATCGCACTCGCGACAATCTGATAGAAAAACACAAATTTTTGGAGGTAATCTCATGTCAACCGATAGCATTTTAGCAAGTGTTCAGAACATTCTAGTCGACCAACTCGGTGTTGACGCTGAAAGCGTGAATATGAATTCCAACTTCATCGATGATCTGAATGCTGACTCACTCGACATCGTCGAACTCGTCATGGCGATGGAACAGGAATTCAACATCTCAATCCCAGACGAAGATGCAGAAAAAATCAAATCGGTCGGAGACGCCGTCGAATACATCAAAGCAAACACCTAATCAAACTTTTAAAAAGCCCCGACTCCTCGGGGCTTTTTTTTCGAAACCGGGGTAATATGCAAGATCAATTTCAAGCAGGGTTTCGACGTCTTGCGCAGGCGATCGGCTATACATTTAAACAGCCCGATCTCCTCGCACAAGCACTGACCCATTCAACATTTGCCTACGAGCATCGCGCTGATAAGATTATGGACAACGAACGCCTTGAGTTTTTAGGCGACGCTGTCCTTGATCTTGTTATAAGTGATTATTTATACCGTGAAGGTGCAACCTTTTCAGAAGGCGTGATGACAAAGACCCGCGCGCTGATTGTGTGTGAAAGTACCCTAGCGCGTGTTGCACGCAAGTTGGAAATCGGCTTGCTGCTTCGCTTAGGCAAAGGAGAGCTTACGACTGGCGGTAGCGATAAGTCATCCAATCTTGCTAACACAATGGAAGCAATATTTGGTGCTGTTTATCTCGATGGCGGCTATGAACATGCGAAAACCCTTGTCCTACACTTACTTGACGAGTTTATTCAACAGGCACTGACTGGCGAAATGGTTTACGATTATAAGAGTCGTTTGCTTGAAATGGTCCAAGGCACACGTGGTAACAGCACCCTCAAATTTACCATAATTAATGAAGAAGGCCCCGTTCATGATCGGATTTTTACCGCTGCCGTTGTAGTTGATGACAAACAGATTGCCAAAGGCAGTGGCAGTAGCAAAAAGGATGCGGAACAGAAGGCTGCTCGAGAAGCGTTAACCGTACTTTCCTGCACTCGCGAAGGTTGTTCGATTATTGGTTTACCAAATCCAACTATTCTTGCTTAGTTCTGACACAGGAGAATCGGCATGCATCTGAAAACACTGGAAATCCAGGGTTTCAAATCATTCCCCGAACGCACCGTCATTGATTTTCATCCAGGTGTGACCGCGATTATCGGTCCAAATGGCAGTGGTAAATCCAATGTCACGGATGCTATTCGTTGGGTATTAGGCGAGCAAAGTGTAAAAACACTGCGTGGCGCCCGTATGGAAGACGTCATTTTTACCGGTACGCAGTCGCGCCGGGCAATGAGTTATGCCGAAGTTTCGATTACATTTGACAATTCAGATCAAGGACTTGCCGTTGAATACACTGAATTGCAGGTTACTCGTCGCCTATATCGCTCAGGCGATAGTGAATATTTCCTCAACAAAACAGCCTGTCGCTTAAAAGACATTACAACTTTATTCATGGATACTGGCTTAGGTCGTGACGGATATTCAATTGTCGGTCAGGGCCGTGTTGATGAGATTCTAAGCCATCGCTCAGAAGATCGACGTCGGATTTTTGAAGAAGCTTCTGGTATTGTCAAGTTCAAAACACGCAAAGAAGAATCTGAACGCAAACTCTTACAAACCGAGCAAAATTTAATCCGCATCAACGATATAATCAACGAATTAAAAGAACGAATCGAGCCATTAGGCCAACAAGCTGAAACGGCTAAACAATTTTTACAACTTTCTGAATCGCTCCGCACGCTTGAGATCGCACTCATTCTCGATACAATCGAACAAAATGAAGTCAATATTACCCAAGCAAACACTGAAAAAGATTTAGTCGATCAAGATTTGATGTCCGAACAAGACAAGTTGGCTGTTCTGCGCGATGACCACCGTACGGCAACTGAGTCAATCCGCATGATCGAGCAGCAGATTGAATCACATCGCACGAACTTTAATCAATTGAATAGTTTGATGGGTGTTTTAACCAGCCAAAAGGCGGCCAATAACGAGCGAGCTGATCAAATGCGTCGCCGCATTGCCCAAACTGGCGACATCCAACAAGACTTGCTAAACCAAATTGCAATATTAGAATCCGACCGTTCAGCTCGCGAGAAAAAAGCAGATATATTACGACGCCAACAAACGCATTTCGAAAATCAGCTTGTCGAAGCAGAATCACACATGCGAGCAATCCTAGAGCAACTCAGTACGGCTGAAGTACAAATTGAAGCCCAAAAAGGTGAGCTCGAAGTCAAAACTGAAGCAATTTACGAACAACGCAATCGGATTGGCCAACTTAAAAGCCAACTTCCAATGATCGAGCAACGGAAAAAGACCTTAGTCACCGACATTCAAACGCAAATTAGTGATCTAGATCGACTCAATATTCAACACGAAGAAACACTCGAAAACTTTAATCGAGTCAAAATAGCTTTTTCACAGCAAGAAAAAGCAAAAGCAAACATTCAAGCACTTATCGAAAAATCTCGGACTTTGATGCAAGAAGACCAACAAAAGATTGAGGCAATCTTGCAAAAAACCCGCAATGATCAATACCGTTTACAAACATTATCCGAATTAGAACGTAATCACGAAGGCTATGCCGATTCAGTTCGACGTCTCATGCAGCAAGGTGAATCAGATGTCAATTTTAAACAGGGGATCATTGGCACATTAGGAGAACTGATAACAGTTGATCCTCAATTTGAATTAGCAATCGAAATCGCACTTGGCCCAGCCTTGTCAAACATCATTACCGACAATGAAACAACTGCATCTCGCTTGATTACCTATTTAAAAGAAAACCGAGCGGGGCGAGCAACATTTTTACCTATCGCTACCATTAAAGGTCGTCGTTTAGAAAATTCCTTGGTGAATCAAGTTGACAAAATGCCCGGATATTTAGGGATAGCATGTGATTTGGTCGCAGCAGATTCTTCGCTACGTGCGATTCTTGAATCGCTACTCGGCCGAATTGTCATTGCCGAAAGCCTAAGTCAAGCTAATGCGATGGCCCGTAAAACGCAATATAACTGCCGGATCGTTACCCTTGAAGGTGATGTAGTGAATCCAGGTGGTTCTTTGACCGGTGGCTTTAATCGCAAAGGTTCCAGTGGTGTTTTGGGCCGTGCACGTGAAATCGAGGCATTAAAGATCCGGATTGTTGAACAAGAGACCGAATCAGCTTCGATCTCTCAACAGCAACACCAGGCAGAAATTGAGCTCCAAAATCATGCACGCCAGCTTTCAACTCTTGAACATCAAATGCTCCAATTATCTCATCAAAAAATCCGTGATGAAGCGCAATTAGCAACTGTCGAAGGCCAAATAACGCAATCTGGGCACTTGCGTCTTCGTTTAGATGCTGAATTTTTATCTCTGCAGCAGCAGTCAGATGGTCTCAAGAGTCAGATGACTGAACTTGACCAACTAATCGTCACTGAAGATAACCAGTTGGCCAATTTGCGAGCATACATAGCACAACAAGAGGGCGCGAATAAGGCTGAACAACAACGTCGCGATGACTTGCGTGAGGAAATATCAGATTTGCGTGTCTCAATGCACTCCATCACGGAGTCCTTGCAAGCATCGGTTGAAATTTTAGATCGAATTACATCAGAACGAGTTGGGATCGAAGATCGCAAGACCCGTGGACTTGCCGAAACGGTAGAGTTCCAATCCGAGATTGAACGATTAACGGTTGAAACCGAAAGTATTGAAGATCAGATTCGACATACGCATCTGCAAAGTGGCGATTTGGCCGAGTCTGTACGTAAATTAAATGAGGAACGTGAAGCGTTAGAAACACAACAAGGCCGTTTCTTTGACACATTAGAAACTCAAGCAAGTCGCATCAGCACATTACAAGCTGAAATGGGCCGCGTCCAAGGCCGATTAGAACGATTTGAGTTAGCTGGTGACGAAGCGAAAAATCGGTTGTGGGAAACTTATGAATTGACCGCGCAGGATGCAAGTCAGTGGCGTCAGCCCATTGAGAATCGTCAAGAAACTGTGCGCAAAGTTAGCACATTGCGGAATAGCATCAAAAATTTAGGGGCGGTAAATTTAGCGGCAATTGATGAATACAGTACCGTAAATGAACGCTATGAATTTATGGGCAAACAACGTGATGATATCGAGGACTCGCGCCATAAGTTGCAGAACGTCATTACAGAGCTTACCGATGCTATGCAAAGACAGTTTACTGAGCATTTTCAATTAATCAATGAGAATTTCAAAGCTGTTTTTGCTGAATTATTTGGTGGTGGAATGGCTGAACTACATCTCGAAAATCCTGATGAAGTTCTGAGTTGTGGCATTGAAATCAAAGCCCAACCGCCAGGCAAAAAATTACAAAGTTTGTTGCTTTTATCTGGTGGTGAACGGTGTTTAACTGCCATTGCCTTATTGTTTGCAATCCTAAAATTGCGGCCAACGCCATTTTGTGTACTTGATGAAGTTGAAGCAGCCCTCGATGATGCTAACGTTGTCCGCTTCTCGGAATACATTCGGCATTATGCTGAAGAATCACAATTTATTTTAGTTACACATCGCAAAGGAACCATGGAATCAGCTGACCGTCTGTATGGCGTGACTATGCAAGAACGTGGTATTTCGCGAATCTTATCGATGCAATTAGCGGAATAAGCTTAACAAGACATATTAGCTAAAATAGTCTTTTAATATTGGTCGAACCACTCAATTGAGGAGTCTTGCAATGGGAATATTTGATGTTTTTCGTAAAGGTCTGCAAAAGACGCGTGATTTTGTAACTGAAGGCATTGGCAAAATTGCTGCCAATATCGGTATTTTTGACGAAGATATGCTCGATGAGCTCGAAATGTTGCTTGTGCAAGCTGATATCGGAGCTGCATGTTCCATCCATCTGATGAATAAAGTCAGAGGTCATATAAAACAAACTGGAGATGCATCAAAAGAAGCTGTGGTAGCGACCTTGCGCCAGGAAATGAAAGTGATTCTTGGCCAAGCCAAACCACTCAATTTTCAAAAAGGTCGTTTAAATATATTACTAATGGTTGGCGTGAATGGCACAGGCAAAACAACCACGTCTGGTAAAATCTGTGCGCGTTATCAAGCGCAAGGCTACAAAATACTCTTAGGAGCAGCTGATACATTTCGCGCCGCAGCGATTGAACAACTGACCGTTTGGGGCGAACGGACGAATACACCGGTGATCGCCCATCAGGAGGGTTCTGATCCAGCGGCTGTTGTCTTTGATGCCATCGCTGCTGCCAAATCGCGCAAAGCAGATTTGTTGATTTTAGATACTGCCGGTCGACTCCATAACAAGGTGAATTTAATGGATGAACTTGGAAAAATTCGCCGGATCATCCAACGTGAAGCGGGAGAAGCCCACGTTGAAACCCTGCTCGTGATAGATGCGACAACCGGTCAAAATGCCGTCAGCCAAGCCAAAGTGTTTACTGATGTTGCAGAAGTGACGAGTTTAGCTATCACAAAACTGGATGGCAATGCTAAAGGTGGTGTCGCTTTAGCGGTTGCATACGAAACCCACACACCGATTGCTTTAGCTGGACTAGGTGAGAAGCTAGAAGATCTCATGGATTTTGATCCAGAGGCCTTTGTCGATTCATTACTTCCACAATAATTGTCACGCAACTCGACTACCCGCTAAATAGATGTCAAGTATAATTGCTTGACAGATCAAATGACAATCTGTATGCTGTTAATGTTATGCAACAACAAAGTGCTTCTGATCCTGAATACAGTCAAATCGTCCTCTGGCTTGATTTTTATAGTCAGCTTTTAACCCCTCGGACGCGAGAAGTTCTCGAATTGCATTACAACGAAGACATGTCTTTATCAGAAATTGCAGAGCACCTCAGCATCTCGCGCCAAGGCGTTCACGATAAGATTAAACAGGGCCTCGTTCATTTGGCAGAGTATGAGCAACTTCTCGGATTAAGTACTCGTTATGTGGCTCAAAAAAAGCAAATCGAAAATGCCCTGATTGCACTCGATGCCTCCGAGCCTCAAATAGCTCGTGACATTCTGAGTCAACTACACGAGACCCTTTAAACACCCAAATCCTGATGGAGGATTTTAATGGCTCTTTTTGAAGGACTTTCCGCCAAATTAGCGGATATCACCGCAAAAATGCGCGGAAAATCTCGCGTCACTGAACAAGATATCAAGGACATGATGCGGGAAATCCGCCTGGCCCTCCTTGAAGCTGACGTTAATTTTACCGTTGTAAAAGAATTAGTTGCCGAAATATCCGATAAATGCCGTGGCGTTGAAGTTATGGAAAGTCTGACACCTGGGCAACAAGTTGTCAAAATTGTCCATGATTCACTTGTCGACATACTCGGCCAAACCAATAGCAAACTCCTTGTTTCGCCTTCAGGTTTTACGGTTATCATGCTTTATGGTTTGCAAGGTGCTGGTAAAACCACAACCGCAGCCAAACTTGCATTGATGCTCAAGAAAAAGGGTAAGAAGCCGATGTTGACGTCTGTTGACGTGCATCGTCCGGCAGCCGCTCGTCAGCTCGACGTATTAGCGAAACAAATCGATGTGCCCTGCTTTATACAGCCTGAAGAATCTGACGCCGTAGCCATTGCGAAGCGTGCGGTTGACCGAGCAAAATATTTACTTTGTGATACTTTGATTGTTGATACCGCTGGTCGCATGACAATCGATGAATTAATGATGACCGAGCTCAAACAAATCGGCAAAGTGGTCAATCCAACCGAAAAGCTTTTAATCGTCGATGCGATGATTGGTCAAGAGGCAGTCAATGTCGCTTTAGGCTTCGACAAAGAAATTGGACTCGATGGCTTTATCATGACCAAACTCGATGGCGACGCCCGTGGCGGTGCAGCGCTTTCAATCCGCAAGATCACCGGCAAACCGATCAAACTCATTTGCGTTGGGGAAAAAGTTGACGCGATTGAAGAATATTACCCGGATCGCATGGCATCTCGGATTCTTGGTATGGGCGATGTCATGTCACTTATCGAAAAGGCTACTGCTCATTTAGATGAGAAGAAGGCCGCTGATGCACTCGACCGATTAAAGAAAAACCAATTCACATTGGAAGATATGTTATCCCAGTTTGAAGAAGTGAAAAAAATGGGATCGATCAAAGATGTTTTAGCGATGTTACCGGGTATGGGTGGCAAAGCAGTTCCTGATGCGAATGTCGACGAATCGGCAATCGATCGGAGTCAAGCGATCATCCGCTCGATGACGATCAAGGAACGCCAGAATCCTGGCTTGCTCAATGCAAGTCGCCGCAAGCGTATTGCAGCAGGTTCTGGGACCACAGTTCAGAACGTCAATCAACTTATTAAGCAATTTGAAGAAACCCAAAAAATGATGAAACAATTCTCTGGTATGTTCAAGGGCAAAAAAATGCCCAACCTTGGCCTAGGCAAACGCGGTTTTCCATTTTAAAGGACATCGGCTGTCGCCCGTGTGATTTTATGAAATCCGTTCATGCATCGATAAAGCAAAAATATATGTTTCAAAACACAGGAGGAACCAATCATGGCAGTTAAAATCAGATTAAAACGAATGGGCGCAAAGAAATCCCCTTTCTACCGTGTTGTCGTCGCTGATTCACGTTATCCACGTGATGGCCGCTTCATCGAAGAAATTGGCACTTACAATCCACTGACTGAACCGTCAGAAGTTAAGATCGACGGCGAAGCCGCCAAAAAATGGATTGCAAATGGCGCTCAACCGACCGACATCGTTCGTAAACTGTTGAAGAACAACGGTATCATCGGCTAATTAGCTGGAGGATAAGGCTATGAAAGAACTGCTGAGTACGATTGTACGCCCGCTCGTCACTGACCCGGACGCAATCAGCATCAAGCAGGTCGATCGCGGCCACACGATTGTTCTTGAACTCCATGTCGCGCCGAGTGACATGGGCAAGATTATCGGCAAACAAGGCCGACGCGCACAGGCTATCCGTGCGATTGTCAAAGCCCGCGCTGCTCGTTTGGGTAAACGCGTTATTGTCGATATCGTTTGACTGTGAATACGACCGCTAAACCAACCAATTCCCAAGCACGAGACATTTTGCACATTGGCGTAATAACCGGCGCCCATGGTTTGCAAGGTGAATTGAAAATCATGGCTTTGACTGATGATCTCAATCGTTTCAATGTGTTGAATGATTGTTTGATCGTCTCGTCAGATGAAAAGGAACGGGTGCCCGCACAGGCTGTGGGTGCCCGGTTTTTCAATACACAAGTTATTTTGCGCATCAAAGGCGTTCACGATCGAACTACAGCTGAATTGCTTAAAGGCAAATTAATCAGCGTCACCCGTGAAAATGCCGTTGTTTTACCACCTGAGACCTGGTTTGTCTGCGACTTGCTTGGCTGTGCCATTTATGATGAAGCACACGGCTTATTAGGTGTGCTGACGGATATCCAGCCGAACGCGGCACAAGATGTCTACGTGGTTACACAACCCAAGCAAAAAGATCTGCTTTTTCCCGCCATCAAAAGCATACTGCGTCATGTTGACATAATCGCCAAGCGAATCGATGTCGTTTTGCCAGATGGCTTATACGAAATCTACCGCGAGAATTAGCATGCTTCGTTTTTCGGTTTTGACACTTTTCCCTGACCTTATTCAAGATGCTGTTCAGACCAGTATCACGGGACGCGCTTTACGCGCTGGGTTGATTGAATTGCAAACCATTCAAATTCGCGATTATGCAGTGAATGATTACGGCCAAGTTGATGATGCACTTTATGGTGGCGGTACGGGGATGCTTTTAAGACCTGAACCGATTTATGCCGCTTGGCAAGATGCACAAGTAGATAAAAATTCAAACCCTGTCGAGCAGATTCTTGCCAATGATCATTCACCTAAAATCAAAACCATTCTTTTATCGCCAAAAGGTCAGGTTCTTAATCAAAAACGCGTTGAAGAACTAGCAAAGGAAGACCAATTGGTTTTAATTTGTGGTCATTACGAGGGTATTGATCAACGTGTGCTCGACGAAGTCGTTGATTTGGAAATTTCGATCGGGGATTATGTCTTAACCGGGGGCGAAATTGCTGCGATCGTATTGATTGATGCCGTTTCGCGGTTAGTTCCTGGGGTCTTGCCCCGCGACGAAGCGCATGAGCTTGAATCCCATAGTTTAGGCCGCTTAGAACAACCGCATTATACACGACCGGCCAATTGGCAAGGCAGGACAGTTCCCGACGTGCTGACGTCTGGTCATCAGGCAAAAATTGATCGACATCAATATTTAGCGAGTTTAGCCGAGACAATGCGCAAAAGACCGGATCTTTTTAACCAATTACAGCTAGACCCTGCTGATTATCGTGATTTGATCGAATTCTATCGTTCAAATGCTTGTCAGTAACTCGTGGGTCTGCTATAATCCACAAGGCTATTACGGATGGTCCGCTGCCAATTGCGTGCATGAACATCCTGGATATGAGAGGAGGAACGCAATATGGATTTAGTTCAAGTAGTTGAAAAAGATTTGCTTCGCAATGATTTTGCTAACGTTGAAATTGGCGATTACGTCAAGGTTCACCTGAAAATCAAAGAAGGCAATCGCGAACGCATCCAGATTTTTGAAGGAACTGTAATTGCCCGCAAGGGTTCAGGTCTGACAGAAACAATGACTGTCCGTCGTGTGTCATACGGTGTTGGCGTAGAACGTATTCTACCCGTACATTCGCCGAAAATTGACAAGATCGAGATTGTTCGCAAAGGTAAAGTTAGACGCGCCAAGCTCTATTATCTTCGTGATCGTGTCGGCAAAGCCGCGAAAGTCAAAGAAAGACTCGTTAATCTTAAGAAGTAATTGCACAGCAATGTTAAGCGAAGGAGACCTTGCAAAAGGTCTCTTTTCTTTTCACCCGATTTCACGATATGCTAAACTACAACAAACGAGGAGGTCACAATGGACGTCAATTGGTTCCCCGGCCACATGGCCAAAACCTTGCGCGAAATGCGTGATCAGGTCAAATTGGTCGATCTGGTCATCGAAACCTGTGACGCTCGTATACCTGAAAGTAGCCGTAATCCAGAACTCGACCGACTGCTTGGTCAAAAACCACGGATACTTGTCCTAAACAAAGCCGACTTGGCCGACCCTAATCAAACGGCAAAATGGCTCAATTATTATCAGCAAAAAAACATTCCGGTTTTGGCAGCCGAAGGGAATCGCCGAGCATCGCTCGATCCTTTGCGCAAGCTGATTATCGCGATGAATCAACATAAAATTGACAATGCGAAAGCTAAAGGTCGTTTGATCCGCCCGATCCGCGTAATGGTTGCCGGAATCCCTAACACGGGCAAATCAACTATAATCAATGCCTTAACTGGCAAAAAAGCAGCAATTACCGCCGATCGTCCAGGTGTCACGCGAACGGCGAAATGGGCCAAATCAGGCACAGAGCTCGAATTGCTCGATACCCCAGGGGTCCTTTGGCCTAAACTCGGCAGTCCGTCGAGTCAACGTCGTTTAGCAGCAAGTGGTGCGATCAAGGACGATGTTTTGCCCTTAGAAGAAATCGCCATGGAAGTCCTTTTTGATTTAAGTCATGATTACCCCGAATTAATCATGAACCGATATAAACTGGAACAGCTTGCAATTGAACCTTTGACATTAATGGAAGATGCCTGTCGGAAGCGAGGCTGTATTTTGTCTGGCAATCGCTTAGACCTCACACGATTTGCCGTGCTTTTTCTCGATGAATTACGCGGTGGCAAAATTGGCCGCATCACCCTTGAAAGGCCTGAACGCTAAATGGCCAGAATCAGCGAAGCAGAATTATTTGCCAAGTTGAATCAATTTGAATTAAAAGCCTTATCTCAAGGTTATCTTACTATTGCTGGAATCGATGAAGCGGGAAGAGGACCTTTAGCAGGACCAGTTGCAGCCGCGGCTGTCATTCTTAATCCGCACATCCCCATTCTAGGACTTAATGATTCCAAAAAGCTCAGTGAAGTCAAACGCGAAATCCTATTCGAGCAAATCGTTAAGGAGGCACTCGCTTTTTCAGTTATATTGATTGACGCTCCAACAATCGATCAGATTAATATCTTGGAAGCCACAAAAAGTGCCATGCGAGAAGCGATTTCACATCTCCAAATCACCCCAGATTTACTTCTGATTGATGCTGTCAAACTCGACAAACAGCCGATCCCCTTTTGGCCGATTATTAAAGGTGACACATTATCCAATTCGATAGCAGCCGCTTCAATTTTGGCGAAAGTATCGCGAGATCGCCTGATGATCAACTATGATCGACAATTTCCTGGATACGGATTTGCAAAGCACAAAGGCTATGGAACAACTGCCCATTATGAAAGTATTCATAAACTTGGAATTACCCCCATTCACAGGAAGACATTCTTAAAAAACATCCTGTAGGACTTGATGGAAAAGACAAAAAACCAAACCATGGGCACAGCCGCTGAACTTGCAGTTGCGCGTGATCTACAAAATCGCGGACTAATTCTATTAGCCCATCAATTTTCAGTACCAAGGCTCGGTGAATTGGACCTTGTACTTTGTCGTGACAATCGTCTGTATGTTGTTGAAGTCAAAGCGCGTTCAAATCGCACAAGCTTTGGCGGGGCTTTAGCTGCGATCACGCCTGCCAAGATTAGGCGGATCCGAAAAACTGCTCTTTATTTTATGCAAGCAAAAGAACTTATGAATAATGAGATACGACTTCTTGCAGCTGAAGTTCTGTTAATTGACGGTTTACCGAGTCTACCAATTCGTTATGAACCGATAGAATAGTCCGACAAACCGCCTATATCAGTCATTTTTACGGTCTTGCTCTGGCATTGTGGTTTCGATATAATATTGTCGACAATCCGTCAGTTGTGCAAGGAGGATACAACATGCTTTCATATTCACAAATGTCTCGCGAACAATTACAGGCTGAACTTAACGTTTCAGAAGACCGATATCAGGCTTTTGCAGATCTCAAACTTAACCTGAACATGACCCGCGGCAAACCCTGTTCCGAACAACTAGATTTATCTAATCAAATGCTAACCGTTTTATCAGAAAATGATTTTAAAGCGGTTGATGGCACGGATTGCCGCAATTATGGCGGTCTGGAAGGATTACCAGAAGCCCGTCAGCTGTTCGCCGATATGCTAGGCGTATCAGCTGCTCAAGTTTTAGTTTTGGGTAATTCGAGCCTTAATTTGATGTATGACACGATGGCTCGAGCCATGCTTCATACGCTGCCCGGTGGTGAAAAGCCATGGTCTAAAGAAGATAAAATTAAATTTTTATGCCCTGTACCTGGATATGACCGACATTTCGCTGTGACGCAATCTTTGGGAATTGAAATGATCAATATCCCGATGAACGCGGAAGGTCCTGACATGGATCTCATCGAGAAATTAGTCGCCGAAGATGCCTCGATTAAGGGGATGTGGTCTGTCCCGGTTTATAGTAATCCAGACGGGTTTACTTATTCAGCTGCAACGTGTAGCCGGTTAGCCAGTATGAAAACCGCCGCACCTGACTTCCGCATTTGGTGGGATAACGCGTATGTTGTTCATCATTTGTATGCCGAAGACCAAGATAGCGTGCCGGATATCCTTTCACTTTGTGCTGAGGCTGGCCACCCGGATCGGGTGTTTGAGTTTTCGTCAACTTCTAAAATCACCTATGCCGGCGCAGGTTTGGGCTGTATTGCGACGAGCACTGCCAATATCGGCTGGATTAAAAAACAACTGACCATTCAGACGATCGGACCCGATAAAATCAACCAACTTCGCCATGTCAAATTTATTGAACAAGCAGGCGGCGTTGAAAAAATCATGCGTGAACATGCGTATGTGCTGCAACCCAAATTTGACCTCGTTTTAGCGCGTTTAGATTCCGAATTATCTGCAACTGGCTTATGCACATGGAAAAAGCCCAAGGGTGGTTATTTTGTCAGCATCAATGTTCCGAATGGGACGGCGAAAGAAGTCGTACGTTTAGCAAAAGCATGTGGTGTTGAATTAACCCCAGCTGGCGCGACTTACCCCTACGGCTTAGATCCACAGGACAGCAACATTCGGCTAGCTCCTTCATTTCCGCCCCTTTCTGAATTGCGTCCTGCCATGGAAATATTTTGTACCTGTGTTAAACTGGCTGCAATCCGTCATTTAATTGGCGCTTAAAATTAAAGCTGTCCAAGGAGTCGATATTGATGAAAAATGCCTATGAGTCACCTTTCAATTCTCGCTATGCAAGTGAACACATGCAGGCAATATTTTCGCCAGATCATAAATTTAAGACGTGGCGCAAACTTTGGATTGCACTTGCCGAAGCAGAACAGTCACTCGGCTTACCAATTACAGATGAGCAGATTGCTGAATTAAAAGCAGCTCAAGATACGATCAATTATGATGTCGCAGCTCGGGAAGAGGCCCTGGTGCGCCACGATGTCATGGCGCATGTCCATGCATATGGTGAGCAATGTCCCCATGCAAAAGGAATCATCCATCTCGGCGCAACGTCTTGTTATGTTGGGGATAATACCGACCTAATCATCATGGCCGAAGCGCTCCAGCTCGTTCGTTCCAAGTTAGTTGCCGTTATTTCACGTCTTTCAACATTTGCTGAGCAATACAAAGCCCTGCCAACACTCGGTTTTACCCACTTTCAACCAGCACAGTTGGTCACTGTCGGTAAACGAGCAACACTGTGGATCGCTGAACTCTTGATTGACCTTGAGGATTTGGATTATGTCCTAGGAACGTTAAAACTGCTCGGGAGCAAAGGCACAACGGGCACGCAAGCTAGTTTTATGAGCTTGTTTGACAATGACCATCAAAAGGTTAAAAAAGTCGATGAGTTGATCGCCCAAAAATTTGGTTTTACCGGGGTTTATCCAGTTAGCGGTCAAACTTATTCGCGCAAAGTCGATACCCGCGTCATGAATATCCTTTCAGGGATTGCACAAACGGCGCACAAATTCAGTAATGACATCCGCTTGCTCCAACATTTAAAGGAAATCGAAGAGCCTTTTGAAAAGAGTCAGATAGGCTCATCGGCGATGGCTTATAAACGCAACCCTATGCGCAGTGAACGTATGGCCGCCCTGTCGCGTTATGTCATTGTCAATGCAACAAATCCAGCCTTAACTGCTGCTGAACAATGGTTTGAACGGACGCTTGATGATTCTGCTAATAAACGAATCGCAATTCCTGAAGGTTTTTTAGCCGTTGATGCAATACTGATGTTGCTCCTCAATGTCAGCAGTGGTCTTGTTGTCTATCCAGCCGTGATTGCAAAACATTTACGTGAAGAATTGCCATTTATGGCAACCGAAAACATCATGATGGAAGCCGTCAAACGGGGTGGCGATCGCCAGGATTTACATGAGAAAATTCGTCAACACAGTATGGCTGCCGGTGCCCGTGTCAAAATTGACGGCGAATCGAATGATTTATTAGATCGCATTGCCAAAGATCCCGCTTTTGCCCTCGGTCAATCCGATTTAGCAAGCTTGCTTGACGCCGACCTGTATATCGGACGCTCTCCAGAACAGGTCACCGAGTTTATTGAACAATGGGTCGAACCGATTCTCAAAGCCTCCGGTGATGCCAAAACCATGACCGCAGACTTAAAAGTCTAAGATATCGATTGATCCATTTTCCCTTTGAATGCTAAGATGTAAGGACAGGCAAACAACCTAATTTGTCTGTCCTTTTAATTTTGATGGAGGCTTTATGATGAAACTAGATAAACGTAGCAATATCCCACTTTATTCCCAATTAAAAGATTTAATTTTGGAGCGGATTGCTTCGGATATCTATCCAGCTGGGCAGCAGATCCCCTCCGAACTGACACTTTGTGAGGAGTTGACACTCAGCCGTCCGACAGTCCGTCAAGCTATCGCCGAACTTGTTTCTGAAGGTGTGCTTGTGATTCAGAAAGGCAAAGGAACTTTTGTTGCTGCCGAACCTGAACGATTAGAAATTCGCAATTTTAATCCGTTTACCTATTCGTTGTTAGCTTCAAAATCGATCGCTGATATTGAATTTTCTACTGTCGAAAAGCTAAAAAACAGTGAGGCTTTAGCTAGTTCGTTAGGTTTACCTTACCTTGAATCACAGGCCGGCTTTTGGGCAATGACTTGGATTATTCGCAATCGCGGGCTAGAAGTCGGTCAATGTCGTTCCTTAATTCCTGTTAGTTTATTTCCTGACTTTGGCGATCAAATCAAATCAAGCAAAACCATGTTAGATATTTTGGCCAACAAATACGCCTATTTGCCGAGCAAAGGCCAATGTCAATTAGCAGTTCGGCCAGCATCTAATGACGAAGCCGCATTACTCGATGTCACAAGACGTTCGCCCATCCTTTTTGCAGATTGTCGACTAGCCTCTCGCAGTGAACATCTGTGTGAAATTGTCCACGTTATTTGGCGCCCGGATCGCGTTGCATTGAATCTTGAAGCCGGGAGATCTTAAGTGTCCCTAATCTATTTAGACCATTGTGCAACCACCTTGCCTGATGAAATAACATTAACGTATTATCTTGAACAATTGCGAGAGCATTCGGGTAATCCAGCTTCTTTGCATCGCTTGGGCCAGCTTGCCGCCGCATCCATTATGTCAAGCAACAAACAAATGGCTAGCCTAATTGGATGTCAACCTAACGAAATCATCTGGACCTCTGGTGGCTCGGAATCGATTAACTTAGCGCTCAAAGGCTATGTCGCGGCCAATCCAAAACGGGGCCGCACGATCATCACAGCGGCAGGTGAACACCGGGCAACTCAAGAGACCCTCGCCGCTTTGACTCGTGAAGGCTATTGCGTTGTGACGATTCCCATTGATCGGACAGGTCAGCTTGATCTCGACACGCTTGAAAAGGTCCTTGATGATAACACCATTCTCATGACATTTTTAGCTGTCAATAACGAAACAGGTGCCATTTTGCCGATCGAGAAAATTGTTGAAATTAAAAATCGGAAGCGCCCACTTGCTGCAATTCATCTAGATGCGGTTCAAGCATTTGGTAAAATACCACTGCAATTTTCCTCAACGGGTGTAGATTTTATTTCAGGCAGTGGGCATAAATTTGGTACACCGAAAGGGATTGGCTTTTTAATTAAAAAGCAAAAAATTCGATTAACACCACTCATTCACGGCGGTGGACAACAAAGTGGGTTGAGGTCGGGCACCGAAAATGCCCCCTTAGTTGCTACGGCGGTTTTTGCACTGAATCGAGCGAATCAAAACATTCTTCAGAAAATTAACCATTGCCAGAACTTGCGCGAACACCTGCTCAGCGATTTGCAACAAAGTCAGACTGAATATGTTATTATTTCACCGCCAGCTGGTGCGCCCCAGATTTTAAATTTAGCATTTCCGGGATTGCGTGGCGAAACCTTACAACATGCTTTAGAACGATCTGATGTGATGATTTCAACGGGCTCAGCATGCTCTTCACGCCACAAAGGTCCGAGTGATGTCTTGATGGCAATGGGTATGACCAAAGCGGTTGCTGAATGTTCGATTCGGATTAGTCTTGACGATAATAATACACAAGCGGAAATGATTGCGACCGCACGGGCTATTCATGATGCCTGCACGAAATATAGAAGGAGCCCCAAATCATGACCCTAGATCAGCTAAAATCACCGGAAAAGCTGGAATATGATCAAATATTGCTTGTCCGGATTGGTGAAATCACCTTAAAAGGCATGAATCGCCATAAATTCGAGCAGCAAGTCGTTTCAAATATGCGTTTTCGTTTACGTGATTTGGGCCACTTTAATATTACCCCTAGCCAGTCACGCATTTGGGTTGAGTTGGATACTGACGACACAGAATCGGGATTTAAAGAAAATTCAACTCGCCAATTGGCTGTAATTGAACGGATCAAGGCCGTTTTCGGTGTGGTTTCGGTAAGTCCAGTGCGACGATTTTCTGGTGATATTAAAACGATCGAAAATCAAGCGATCGCTTACACCAAACAACTGCTCGCTGATGGCCATTCTCGCACATTTAAAATCGAGACCCGCCGTGGCGATAAACGCTTTCCAATGGATTCGATGGAAATTTCCAATCACATCGGTGGATTATTGGCTTCACAATTCAGTGATCTGTTAACCGTTCAGGTTAAAAATCCTGATTTTACACTTTATATTGAAATACGCGATCATATTTATCTGTATAGTTCGATCATCAAAGCCCATCGTGGTTTACCGAGTGGGACGGGTGGGGGAGGACTCCTCTTATTGTCTGGAGGCATCGATAGTCCTGTCGCAGGCTATATGATGGCATCCCGTGGCATGAAACTGGAAGCTATATATTTTCATGCTTTCCCGTTTACGAGTGATCAAGCTAAGCAAAAGGTTATTGATTTAGCACATTTAATTGCGCGCTTTTCTGGTCGGATTCAGCTTCATATTGTCAATTTCACGGACATTCAAATCACGTTGCGTGATCAGTGTCCCCCCGACATGATGACGATCGTAATGCGCCGGATGATGATGCGGATATCAGATCAATTGGCTGAGCAACGGGGCCTTAAAGCCCTGATAACCGGTGAAAGCCTCGGCCAAGTTGCAAGCCAAACACTCGAAGCCTTAGTGACAACTGACCAAATCGCCACACGTCCTGTTTTTAGGCCTTTAATTGGCCTCGACAAAGACGATACCGTGACAATTGCCCGCAAAATTGGCACATTTGAAACCTCAATCCTGCCGTATGAAGATTGTTGTACGGTTTTTGTCGCCAAACACCCTAAAACGCATCCATCCTTACGCATCGCCATTGAATCGGAAATACATCTTGATATCGAAGCCCTCGTCAAGGATGGCTTAAGCAAAATTGAAACCCTCACTATTGATGCATTCAGCACAAGTTCTCCCGAGGCGTTATGAAAGTTGGTAAATTAGATCCGGTCAATTTAGAAAAGCTCGTTTTGCACCGTTTACCGATTCTATCTGACGATATTGTTTGTGGTCCGGCAACAGGCCTAGATTGTGCTGCAATTCGTTTCAAAGATGGGTTGGCCATCTTATCTACAGACCCTATCACTGGGGCTGCAGCTGATATTGGCAGTTTAGCCGTCCATGTCTCGTGTAATGATTTAGCAGCCTTTGGCATTAAACCCAAAGGCCTCTTGCTGGTATTAATTGCTCCGCCTTCCGCAACGACTGAAGAAGTTGCACTCGTTATTGATCAAGCGAGTATTACTGCCAAAGCATTAGATGTCAGCATTGTTGGCGGACATACTGAAGTTAGTGACGCAGTGAATCGATTTATTGTGACGACAACGGCCATCGGCTTTGCAGAAAGCGGCCACATGGTGCGGAGTGATGGTGGCCAAGCCGGTGATACGCTTTTAATGACGAAAACTGGTGGTTTAGAAGGCACGGCAATTTTGGCAGCTGATCAAAGTGATCGCTTACGCTTTTGTATTACAGCTGATGAATTGCTTACTGCGCGTGCGTTAATCAATCAGATCAGCGTCGTTCCTGAAGGTATTATCGGGGGCCGCCTGGGTGCCCATGCGATGCACGATGCAACCGAAGGTGGTATTCTTGGCGCGGCATGGGAAATGGCCGAAGCATGCGGGCTAGGCTTAAGCATTCATCTTGATCAGATTCCGATTCATCCAATTACACAGAAAATTACAACCGAATTAGGTCTCAATCCACATCGCTTAATCAGCAGTGGCAGCCTTTTAATCGCGACAAATACCCCAGATGAAATGATTGCCGCACTCGCTGAAAATGGGATCCTTTGTACAGTAATTGGCGAACTCACTCATGAGCAGACATTCACCCAAACGTTGAATGATGTTGTGTCACCACTTGATCCACCCGGACCAGATGAACTTTACAAAATAAACTGATCGTATACAATGGATTTGAAATTCCCAGGGAGGTATCTATGAATTATCAGCATTTAGCCCAGGTCGACCCCGAAATTTACACGGCTGTCCAATTAGAAATTGGCCGCCAGCGCGAGAAAATTGAACTGATTGCTTCGGAGAACTTTGTCAGTGAAGCCGTTCTCGAAGCAGTTGGCACACCTTTGACGAACAAATATGCCGAAGGTTATCCTGGCAAACGTTATTATGGTGGCTGTGAATATGTTGATATCGCTGAATCACTAGCTATCGAACGCGCCAAGCAACTTTTTGGGGCAGAACATGTCAATGTTCAACCGCATTCTGGCGCGCAAGCGAATACGGCAGTCTATTTTGCAATGCTCGAACCGGGCGATACCATTCTTGGGATGGATCTTGCCCACGGCGGTCATTTGACCCACGGGATGCTCAAAAACGTCTCTGGCCGTACCTACCATGCCGAATCTTACAAAGTCACTGAAGGCAGCTGCCTACTCGATTATGATCAAATTAGAGAGAAAGCAATTGCCTGCAAACCCAAAATGATCGTTGCAGGTGCGAGCGCGTATCCTCGAATCATTGATTTCAAAAAATTCCGTGAAATTGCCGATGAAGTTGGCGCCTTGCTTTTTGTCGATATGGCACACATTGCCGGCCTCGTCGCAGCTGGACTACATCCAAGTCCAGTTCCTTATGCAGATTTTGTGACAACAACAACCCACAAAACGTTACGCGGCCCACGTGGTGGCATGATCATGTGTAAAGCACAATATGCTAAAGCGATTGATTCGGCGGTTTTTCCAGGTCAACAAGGTGGCCCTTTGATGCACGTTATCGCGGGTAAAGCAGTTGCCTTTAAAGAAGCGCTTGAGCCGTCATTTAAAGTTTATCAACAACATATTCTCGATAATGCGAAAGCACTCGCTGAGGGTTTGATGAAACGGGGCGTTAATCTCGTCTCAGGTGGCACGGACAATCATTTGATGTTAGTTGATTTGCGCGGCACAGGTGTCAGTGGTAAAGAATTACAGCTGCGTCTCGATGAGGTCAATATCACATGTAATAAAAATGGGATACCATATGATCCCGAAAAGCCTACCATCACAAGTGGTATTCGATTAGGTACACCTGCTGTGACCGCTCGCGGCATGACACCTGCTGACATGGATGTTATTGCTGACTTGATCACGATAACGTTAAAAAATTATGAAGGCAACCATGAATTGATTCGGACGCGAGTTGCTGAATTGGTTGTCAAATATCCGTTATATCCTAGTTTATAAGCAAAATTATCGGAAAGTTTTAAGATGATACAGCAACATACTAAAGAGCCCTTGGCTTATCGCATGGCACCCCGTTCGTTGTCCGAGTATGTTGGACAAGAACACATGCTTGGTCCTGGAAAAATGTTGCGCCGGATGATCGAAGCTGATCGTCTGAGTTCAATCATCCTTTATGGACCGCCAGGCACTGGAAAAACATCGCTGGCCCGAGTGATCGCCAAGACCACAGTGGCCAGCTTTGTTATGCTCAATGCAGTCACCTCAGGTGTTGCAGATATTAAGCGGGTGATTGCCGACAGTCTCAACCCGATTTTGACACCAACGGGACGTACCGTTTTGTTTGTTGACGAAATTCATCGGTTTAACAAATCCCAGCAAGATGCGTTGCTACCGTCAGTTGAAGATGGAACGTTGATTTTGATTGGGGCAACAACTGAGAACCCTTACTTTGAAGTTAACAAAGCCTTGATCTCACGATCAACCGTATTTAATTTAAAGCCACTAAATGATAATCAAATTCAACAAATCATCGAACAGGCTTTAACTGATCCGACGCGCGGGTTAGGTCAGTACGCGATCGATTGGGTGGAGAACGCGATGGCCTTTATTTGTGATCTATCCAATGGTGATGCGCGAATCGCTTTGAATGCGTTGGAGTTGGCCGTAGTCACGACACCCCCTGATCAGACTGGATTAATTCACCTGGATAAAACTATTCTTGAAGACTGTTTGCAAAAACGCAGTATCGCTTACGACGCCGGTGGCGAAAGTCACTACGACAACATCAGTGCTTTTATCAAATCCATGCGTGGCAGTGATCCGGACGCCACGGTTTTCTACCTCGCTCGGGCCTTACATGGTGGAGAAGACATTGAGTTCTTAGGTCGCCGTATTTTAATTTGTGCAGCAGAAGATGTTGGACTCGCCAATCCTCAGATGATTCAAATCGCCTTGGCAGCATATCAAGGCGCCATGGCAGTTGGCATGCCTGAAGCCCGGATTTTACTTTCTGAAGCGGCTTTGGCAGTCGCCACTAGCCCTAAATCGAACGCAGCCTATTTAGCCATCGATAAAGCACTTTCCGATGTGAATAACCGGCGAACGGGTGATGTGCCGATGCATCTACGCAATGCCCCTGTTAAGGGTATGTCTGAACAAGGTTATGGCGACGGCTACAAATATGCCCACGATTTTCCAGGGCATATTGTCGACCAAGATTATTTACCACAAGCGATTCGTGGTACGGTTTATTATGAACCAACTCAGCTCGGGTATGAAAGCAAGATCTCCGAATGGCTCACCAAGCGTCGAAAAAAATAAAGCTGAACACCTTTTCAAAAAAAATAGGTCCGATATTCAACCATCAATTCCGAGTGAAAAGATAGGATTAACGCTTTTCCAGTAACTTAAGTTACAACGAAGGATAGGTGAATAGCCTAAAGTGTAGACGTATCAGCAATTAAGGGAGTCCATCATGAGTACTGTTAAACGTGTTTATCTCGATCATGCAGCCACCACGCCGGTTAGACCCGAGGTCCTCGATGTGATGCTGCCGATTTTAAAAGATCAATTTGGCAATCCGTCATCGTTTTATCATCGCGGACAAGTTGCCAAGAAGATCTTAGAAGAAGCGAGGGAAACTGTCGCAAATTGTTTAAATGCCCACGCGAGTGAAATTTATTTCACATCATGCGGAACAGAGTCAGACAATTGGGCGATCAAAGGTGTCGCCAAAGCGCTTGAAAAAAAAGGTAAACACATTATTACGAGTAAAATTGAGCACCATGCCGTGCTACATGCTTGTGAAGCGTTAGCAGGCCAAGGCTATGAAATTACCTATCTTGACGTCGACGGCGATGGCTTAGTCGATCCTGAAGCGGTTCGCGCTGCTATCAGACCGGATACGATCCTTGTAACGATCATGATGGCTAATAATGAAATCGGGACAATTCAACCCATTGAAAAAATTGGCCAGATTTGCCGTGAAAACAAAATTATTTTTCATACGGATGCTGTGCAAGCGGCTGGTGCTATTCCAATTGATCTCAGCCAATTACCTGTTGATTTACTGTCCATTTCAGGTCACAAATTCTATGCTCCAAAAGGTGTTGGCGCCTTATATATCCGCAAAGGCGTGCGAATTGCAACCTTTATGGATGGCGGCGCCCAGGAACGCAATCGCCGTGGTGGCACTGAAAATGTGCCTTATATCGTTGGGTTTGCCAAAGCTTTTGAGCTTGCAATGGCAGAGATGGCCGAAAGCACGACTGCGCTCCAAGCTTTGCGTGACGATTTAATTGAAAAAGTGCTGAAAGCAGTCCCCTATACTCGATTAAATGGACACCGCACGCTCCGGTTGCCTAATAATGCGAATTTCTCTTTCGAATTTATTGAAGGCGAATCGATTCTAATTATGCTTGATTATATGGGATTTGAATGTTCCTCCGGCTCTGCCTGCACGTCAGGATCGCTTGACCCCTCCCATGTTTTACTGGCGATCGGATTACCACATGAAAAAGCACATGGCTCATTGCGTGTGACATTTGGCAAAAGTAGCGAAGCCGAAGATATCGATCGAATGGTCGATGCGCTTGTGAAAATTGTTGCTCGCTTGCGCGAAATATCACCACTCTGGGAAGCATTTTTAAAAGAAAACAAATAATATATTTTGCAAAAACTGTTCGAATTGAAAGTGAGGCACACTTATGGAATACAGCGATAAAGTTATGGACCATTTCATGAATCCCCGTAATGTTGGCGAAATCACCGATGCAAGTGCGTCGGGTATGGTTGGCAATGCCAAATGTGGCGACATCATGAAAGTTGATCTCAAAATTGAAAACGGGATCATTGTTGATGCCAAATTTAAAACGTTTGGTTGCGGTTCAGCGATTGCCACATCAAGCATGGCAACTGAAATGATCAAAGGTAAGACCTTGGATGAAGCCTTGGAACTGACCAATAAAGCCGTTGCTGAAGCACTCGATGGCTTACCGCCGATTAAAATGCACTGTTCTTTGTTAGCTGAACAAGCGGTCAAAGCAGCGCTTAAGCAATATTATGACAAAAATGGTTTGATGAACGAGTCAAATAAGCACTTGTTTGACATGTTGGAAGACGATGCCCATGACCACGGGGAAGATCAGCACTAATTACAAGACGCATATCACGAATGACCTCACGCTACGAACGTCGTGTGAGGTCATTTTTTTGAGCGTGCCATGCTGGTGTTTCACTTGGCTTATACCGTTTCATCTGATAAATCATCGATATCCTGCTAAATTTTCGTTAAAATGGGCTTAAGATCTTCAAAGTGCGTTACGTATAAAACGCCCAAACTCCGCAAATAATCGATGGCTTCAGGAAACAAGGTTGCGACTTGACCAAGTTGATGGCTATCAGAGCTCAAGGAGATTAATTCGCCACCTAGTTCAAGATAGCGTTTAAATATCTGCTGGTCAGGCCAAGCTGCTTGACCTTTTAAGCCATTATGGATGAGTTTTTGCGTTGTTCGTGTATTTAATTCAAGGGATTTGCCGTTCATGATGAGTGTGCGAAACAACGTATCAAATTCATCCGCTAATGGTTGATAATCCATTCGTACTGTCTGACGAGGTACGTAACGGCTAATATAGTCAAAGTGACCGAGAATAGTAAAATCGGGAACGGCTTGGACCATATCATTCATTTGCTTAAGCGCACGCGAAAAAGCTGGTAGGACACCCTCATTAAAGATTTGCTTGTGCAAATACATATCGAGCCCGTCATCCATGACGTGTAACGAAAGGACAATACTGTCAAAAGACCATCCGGCGATGATTTGATTATACAAAGCAGTTAAATTAGGCATCCATCCTAATTCAATACCAATCAGTAGTTTTGTACTTAGCTGTGCCGAGGCTTGCTTGAGCGGCGATAAATGGCGAAAATATTGATCGATATTAAAAATATTTTCGAGACCATCATAGACAATGTCTTTATCGTAATGATCGGTTAGGCAAATGCCAGCTAATTGATGGGCTTGTGCATCGGCTAACAAATCATCGACCGTTTGAGTTGCGTCAAAAGAATAATGTAAGGAGTGGGAATGACAATCGACTACTCGCATAAAGCTCCTACTAGTAACTCATCTTACAGGATTGTTTGGTCGAATCGATTATAATATGAAACAGACTATAAAAAAACTGTGGAGGTTACTATGGCCATTCCTACTCCCCGTAAAACGAGCACAAGTCGTGACTTGAAAAGTAAAAAAGAGACAACTGCGCAATCAGCGGCAACAAAAGAACTCAAGAAACAACTGCTTAAAGAATATAAAAACGCTTGGGATCTCAACCCTGCTGATGAACATGACTTCGCGTTCGCTTTTGCTGAAGAATACATGGCTTTCTTAGATCAAGCCCGAACAGAACGCGAATTTGTCACGTTGTCTGTTGAAACATTAGAAAATATGGGTTTTGAACCGCTGCAAAGCAAAGCAAAGCTCGTCCCTGGCGATAAAGTGTATAAGAACATTCGCAATAAAGGATTGGCGATTGCCGTCATTGGTCGGCAACCGGCCGTAACTGGTTTCAATTTAATAGGTGCCCATATCGATGCGCCACGGATTGACCTCAAAGCCAACCCTGTTTATGAAGATGGTGATTTAGTCTACTTTAAAACCCACTATTATGGCGGAATCAAGAAATATCAATGGACTGCCATCCCACTGTCTCTGCACGGGGTCGTTCATCGTGCCGATGGCTCGCTTCTAACGATCAGCATCGGTGACCGTGCAGATGAACCGGTATTGACAATTACCGACTTGCTGCCCCATTTAGGTTCTGAGCAGATGAGTAAAAAAGCCACCGAAGTGATCCGTGGTGAAGACTTAAATGTCCTAATTTCTGGGATTCCATTTTCAGACACGGAAACGGGTGGCCGTTTCAAGCTTGGACTACTCAACCTCCTCAAGGAAAAATACGACCTGACAGAAGCTGACCTCGTGACCGCCGAATTGGAAATTGTTCCGGCTTTCCCTGCGCGCGATGTTGGCCTTGATCGCAGCATGATTGGCGCTTATGCCCACGATGATCGATCCTGTTCTTTTCCTGCGTTAGTCGCGCTGACAAGCGTTGATCGTCTTGAACAAACGGGTGTGACCTTCTTATTCGACAAAGAGGAAATCGGCAGCGAAGGTAATACCGGAGCCAAATCTAAAGTCTATGAGCATTTCATTTATGAGTTGTATGCCAAACAAGAAGACCAGCCGAATCAGCTCGATTTCTATCGTTTGCTAGAAAATAGTCGCATGCTCTCTGGAGATGTCACGAATGCGTTTGATCCGACCTTCGCTTCAGTATCTGATCCACGGAACAACGCTTATATGGGTCGTGGGATTAACTATATGAAATTTGGCGGATCACGCGGCAAAGCTGGCACATCTGATGCTAATAGCGAATTTTATGCGTCAATCATCAACTTGATGGAAGAAAATAAGATTGCATGGCAAACGGGTGAATTGGGTAAAGTCGACGCAGGTGGCGGTGGTACCATTGCCGGATACATGGCCAATCTGGGTATTGAAGTCATTGATTGTGGTGTGCCTGTTTTATCCATGCATTCACCTTTTGAAATCATCAGCAAAATTGATCTCTATCACACGTTCCTCGCCTACAAAGTATTCTTCCAAAAAATGGCTCGATGACTGCTTGTAGGTTGTGCCCACGACTATGTGGTGCAAAACGAACCGCTGACGAACCGGGACTGTGTGGCGTAAACACACAGCTCGGTTTCTTTCGTATTGGCAAGGTGATGGCTCACTTTGGCGAAGAACCGTTTATCAGTGGCCAATCTGGATCTGGCACGTTGTTTTTTAGCGGTTGTGCCTTAGGTTGTCGATTCTGCCAAAATTACCCGATCAGTCAAGCGACAGAAGGCGTTTTTCGTGGGCGAATTTATTCAGAATCTGAAATAATTAATTCGATTGAAGCCCTCATTTCGCAAGGTGTCCACAATATCAACTGGGTCACGGCCAGTCATTACTCGCTTGATGTTATTAAAGTCATAGACCAACTCCGGATGCGTGGCCATCGATTACCCATGATTTGGAATACGAGCGCTTATGAACGAGTTGAAACGATGCGCCAACTTGACGGCAAGATTCAAATCTATTTACCTGATTTTAAATTCTTTGACGATAGCTTGAGTGCTGGTCTAACATCCGTTCGCAATTATCCAGCTATCGCACAACGCGCCATTCTCGAAATGCATCGCCAACAACCGCTGAATGTTTTCGATCGTGATGGCCATATGATATCTGGTTTTGTCTTACGACATCTGATATTACCTGGTCATTATCGTGATTCGTTGCGAATCATCGATTGGATTGTTGAACATTTACCAGCCGATATCGCAATATCCTTAATGAGCCAATTCACACCATTCGCAGAAAACTTGTCTCGATTGTCGGATTTTCCTGAACTCTCCCGCAAATTAACAACGTATGAATATCAAAAAGTTGTCGATTATGCCTTACAACGCGGGCTGACTCAAGTAATGACGCAACAACGCACAGCGGCAACTGCGACCATGACCCCAGATTTTACATAATTCCTTGCACGAGACCTGTATGATCTTACAGGTCTCGTTACTGTTTGACATTTATAACATGTTAAAATGTAAGGATGTTGTGTGAGGGGGATTTAATTAATGGTTATCCGTGTACGAGATCTCGTCAAGCGATACGGGAATTTGACTGCCTTGGATCATCTTGATCTAGATGTGCAAGCGGGCGAAATTTTCGGTTTGCTTGGACCGAACGGGTCCGGCAAAACCACAGCCATTCATTGTATACTTTCACTCTTAACATTCGAACAAGGCACCATTGACGTTTTTGATTGTGAAATGACACCCGATGCTTATGAACTTAAGCAAAATATTGGTGTCGTCATGCAAAATGTCGCAGTATTTGATGAATTAACAGTTTACGATAATATTGATTATTTTTGTGGACTTTATATTTCTGACAAAGCAAAGCGCAAACAACTTGTTCAAGAAGCGATTGATTTAGTCGCCCTTAATGATTTTGTTAAATTTTATCCTAAAAAACTCAGCGGTGGATTGCTTAGACGATTAAATATCGCTTGTGGGATCGCACATCAGCCACGGTTGATTATCATGGACGAACCGACAGTCGCAGTCGATCCACAAAGCCGGAACAATATTCTCGAAGGCATCAAAAAACTCAATCAAGCTGGCGCGACCATTCTTTATACATCGCACTACATGGAAGAGGTCGAACAAATTTGCAGTCGGATAATGATTCTCGACAAGGGTCGAGTTATCCGAACTGGTACCAAAGAAGAACTCAAAGCGACAATCAGCTTGGGCGAAAAAATAACCATTGAAGTCGAAAATCTGCCAAGCCATATTCTTGAAAATATTAAAACAAATCCCCACATTGCGACTTTCGATTATGATGATCACGTATTAGTCGCGCGGTTTATAAGAGGGGAGAACGGTTTAGTAGATTTACTTGAATTGATGAATAGCAGTCATCTACAACTTGGCAGAGTCTATTCTGAGCTACCAACATTAAATGATGTCTTCCTTGAATTAACCGGTAAAGAATTAAGAGATTAGGGAGAATTTCATGATTGCACATATCTTGAAATATCGTCTCAAATGTTTTTTGCGAGATCGTCAAATGGTCTTTTGGACATTATTATTTCCGCTTCTTTTAGCAACACTATTCAATTTTGCTTTTGCGAATCTCGGTCAAATTGATCAGTATGTCCAAGCGAAAATCGCGGTCGTCGATAATCTTGCATATCAACAAAATTTGCCATTCCAATCCGTGATCGAATTTGTGTCAGGGACGAGCGAACCACTTACTACAAAGCTTTTTGATGTAACGTTCACAGATGCAAAATCCGCACAAACGCTCTTGTTAAATAAGTCGATCGATGGCTATATTGAACTCAATCCCAAAATCCAATTGGTTGTATATGAATCAGGTTTTAAGCAAACCATCATTAAGGGCTTTCTCGATGATTTTGTGCAAACAGAAACTGTTCTGACTGAACTGATCCAGAATAATCCTCAATCTGTAGACGAAGATATGATCGAATTGGCGCAAGTTCGACGCGATTATCTTGCTGACAGTTCATCTAATCAAGCAAACACTAATCCAGCAGTAATCTATTTTTATTCATTGATTGCAATGACGGCACTATATGGTGGTTTTTGGGGATTGCGAGTTGTGACTGAATTGCAGGCAGATTTATCACCGCAAGGTGCACGCGCGAGTATTGCCCCTGTGCACAAATTGAAACGGCTAATCATAGAAATCGTAGCAGCCTTGGTGGTTCATTTTGCTATTGTTTTAGTCGTGATTCTGTATATGTTCGGAGTACTTCACATATCTTTTGGTTCACAGTGGATTTATGTCATTTTAGCCGCGTTTGCCGGCAGTTTGATGGGGGTTTCATTTGGCGCTTGCATTGCTGCTTTGGTCAAAAAAGGGGAGGGCATGAAAATAGGCGTTTTGATTAGTTCGACCATGATCATGTCTTTTTTATCCGGGATGATGTACCACGGAATTAAATATACCGTAACACAAGCAATCCCCGCGCTCGCCTGGCTTAATCCGGCAAATGTCCTGACTGATGCTTTTTATGCACTGTATTATTACGACACGTATCAGCGATATTTTATCAATCTATCGATTCTATTTGCATTTAGTCTAATCTTTTGCCTTTTAACTTATGTTGTGTTGCGGAGGCAAAAATATGCAAGTATTTAAAGCCTATTTGCAAATCATTCGAAAAAACTCAGGCTTATTAATTATGTATTTGGGCATTGTCGTTGCTTTGGCCATTATGATGTCGCAATTAAACCAACCTAATCAGCAAATGGGGTTCGTTTCGAGTCGAGTCAATATCGCTTTAGTTGATCGTACAACTCAGTCCAATCACGCATTGATAAATGGTTTACACGACTATCTTGCAGATAAAAACACCATTGTCATGATCGAAGACGACAATCAAGCCCTCAAGGATGCCTTATTTTACGGCAAAATTGAATATGCACTGATTATTCCCGAAACATTTCAAAACGAGTTCGATCAGAAGAACTCGGCACAGCTTGAAACCATGTCGAATCCAGGTTCAATGGCTTCCATTTATCTTAATATGCAAGTTAATAAATATTTAAATACATTCAAATTTTATCAGATGGGATATCCGAACAAATCACAAATAGAACTTGCTCATTTAACATTGGCAAATTTACGGTTAAACACACCCGTTGTAGTCCAAAACAAACCGTCGATCCGTGGATCATATGAAAATGTATCTTATTATTTTAATTATTTAGCATATGCTTTACTGTCAATTTTAATAATTGGCATTAGCACCTGCATGTTGACCTTCAATAACCTCGACCTAAAACGTCGAAATCTGTGTTCGCCGATGACTCTTAAAAGCATGAATCTTCAACTGATCGCTGGAAATTTGGTTTTTTCACTTTTTAGTTGGTTTGTCTTCATCGTCATCAGCTTGTTGATATATGCTACAAAGATGTTTTCGATAAATGGATTGCTTTATGGATTGAATTCACTTTGTTTTATGTTCGTTAGCCTTGCTTTAAGTTTTTTAATCGGAATATCGCTCAAAAACCGCAATGCACAATCTGCAGTTTCTAATGTTTTAGCACTTGGGATGAGTTTTATCGCGGGCGTTTTTGTACCACAAGCAATTATTGGACAAACTGTATTGCGGTTTGCTCGCTTGACGCCAACGTATTGGTACGTGTTGGCAAATAATGAAATCGGCACATTAACAAATCTATCGAAAGCTAATTTACAGGTCATATTTTCGGCGATGGGCGTCCAATTCGTGTTTATTGCAATCTTTTTTTTGGTCGCAGGTTTCGTTATTTATCGAAAAAGGCAGCAAAATTAATCCACATCGCATAAATGTCGCGAATGCTTTAAAATTAAGTATGGTAAAACTATCTCAATAAATATCATGCCTTTTAACCAAACAGAAAGGATGACGTGGCTAGCAAACCGCACGACCCCAAAAACGACAGTTTCATTTGGCTTGAGCAATATTTTGCCTATATGCAAGCAATTAAAGAACGTTCGGTCTTAACGATGAAAGAATATCGTTATGATCTGGTGATGTTTTTTCGGTTTATGGTTCTACGCCGTAGTAAAAGTCAAGCGCACGTGCCTTTTGAAGAGACATCAATCGCAAAAGTGGATGAACAGTTCATTCGTGACATTTCGTTATCAGACCTATATGCCTTCATCTCATTCTTATCCATTGAGCGCAAAAACGGTCCGTCGATTCGGGCTCGTCGTGTATCAGCCATCAAATCATTTTTTAACTATCTCAAAAACAAAGCTCGCATCCTTGAAGAAAATGTCGCGCTTGAGCTAGAATCCCCTAAGCTTTTGCGTCGTTTACCGCGGCACTTGTCCCTCGAAGAAAGCGAAAAATTACTAGATGTCGCTGCTGAAAGTCAAGGTCAATGGTCCGCACGCGATTATTGCATTCTGACACTTTTTTTAAACTGTGGCATGCGATTGTCTGAGTTGTGCGGGATTGATCTCAAGCATATCCGGGGTGATACCCTGATCGTTCTCGGTAAAGGGGGTAAAGAACGAACGATTTACCTCAACTCAGCTTGTTTAGAGTCACTTGAGGCCTACCAAGCCGTACGACCGAGTCATCTTAAACGTGATTTCGATGCATTGTTTATTAGCCGCAAAAATCAACGAATTAGCGCAAAAATGGTCCAAGTATTAATCAAAAAATATATTGCCGCAGCCGGTTTAGACACTAGGACATATTCAACGCATAAGTTGCGCCATACGGCAGCCACTTTGATGTATAAATATGGAAAAGTGGATATTCGTGCCTTACAAGCGATTCTTGGTCATAAAAGTATCGCAACAACGGAAATTTACACGCATATTGACGCTGACAGTTTGCATCAAGCGGTAGAAAGTAACCCCCTCAGCCGGGTGCGGCGTAAATCAACGATGTGATCGCACGAAGTGCAGCTTATCCCGATCTCCGTCGTATAAGGACTTGTCAAACCGAACTGCCTATGATAAAATTCACGCGATAAAGACATTTGTCCGCATCACACGGACATCGCACAAGGAGCATTCAGATGAATCATAAATTAAGAATTGGTGTAATCGGCGGTACTGGCTATGTTGGTCAGCGCTTTTTAACGCTATTAGATCAACACCCGTGGTTTGAAACTGTCGCGATCGCGGCATCACCGCGTTCAGCTGGTAAAACATTTGCCCAAGCAGTTGAGGGGCGATGGAAAATTGATGCCGCTATGCCAAAGGCTGTTGCAAACATGATCGTGCAAAGCACGGATGACATGGCGAATTTTTGCGAGCAAGTCGATTTTGTTTTTTGTGCTGTTGACATGAAAAAGGAAGAAATTAAAGCACTTGAAGAGCAAATAGCTAAATATGAAACGCCGGTTGTTTCTAATAATTCAGCTCATAGGTGGACTGCTGACGTGCCAGTGATTATTCCTGAAATTAATCCCGAACATGCGGCGCTGATCGACATTCAACGTAAAAGGCTTGGCACAAACCGTGGTTTCATAACGGCAAAACCAAATTGTTCAATCCAAAGTTATGTGCCTGCGCTACATGCATTAAAAGCATTTGGATTAGAAAAGGTGATGGTTAGCACATACCAAGCCATTTCGGGTGCTGGAAAAACATTCCAAGATTGGCCGGAGATGGTCAATAATTTAATTCCATTTATTGGCGGCGAAGAAGAGAAGAGCGAGCAAGAACCCTTGAAAATATGGGGTTCTGTCGAATCAGGGGCATTTGTCAAAGCACAAGAACCCGTGATATCAGCGCAATGTTATCGTGTTGCCGTTCAAGAAGGCCATACTGCATCTGTTGCCGTCAAATTCAAAAATAAACCGAGTGAAGAAGAAATTCTCAATCTTTGGGCGACGTACTCTGGCATTCCGCAACTCGAAAATTTACCATCAGCACCACAGCCATTTTTAACTTATTTTTCTGATGATAATCGCCCACAGCCGTTACTTGATCGTGAAGTTGGCCATGGCATGGGCATTGCTGTTGGGCGCCTACGGGAAGATTCATTATTTGATTACAAATTCACATGCTTATCTCACAATACGATTCGTGGTGCGGCAGGCGGCGCGATCTTAACTGCAGAGCTTCTGACGCATCTCGGCTACATTACAAGGAAATAAGGAAATAAGGTGAATAGATTAACATGTTAACAGTCGATCATAATTTGGTCGAAACATTTACAACATTTTCGAAAGCCGGTACCGGACAACTATGGGCGGACTTATTCCGCCCTGAGTCTGAGCCGGCTTTTAATATGCTCATCGTCCATGGCATGGCTGAACATCGATTGCGGTATCATGAGTTTGCTAATTGGATGACCTTACAAGGTGCTCAGATACTCCTATATGATCAAGCGGGCCACGGCCAAACCGCTCAAAATGAAGCTCAACTGGGCTTTTTTAGTGCAATTAACGGCGATCAAGTCGTGCTGCAAGACCTTGATCAGATGCTGCGACTACTTATCGATAAATCACCTAATATCCCAACCATTTTAATGGGCCATAGCATGGGCTCGCTAATCGTGCGCGATTATTTAACCCAGGACGGAATCCCACGTCTAGCAGGTGTCATATTAACTGGCACATCTGGACCTAATCCAGCATTGCCGATAGGTCGTCTCATCGCTCTCTTTCTATTAAAATTCAAAGGGCCGTATTTTCGTTCAAAACAATTAGATCATCTGTTGCACGCTGGATTTTTAGGTCGTATCAAGCAGCCGCAATCCGCATTTGATTGGTTAACACGGGATCAGTCGATCGTTAATCACTATATCGCTGATCCATTATGCGGATATTTATTTACAACATCAGCACTCCTTGACCTCATGGCATGGACTGATCGCGTGAGTCAGCCTAATTGGGCTAATCTTATTCCCCTTGAATTACCGATAATGATCGCCTCTGGATCAGACGATCCCGTCGGTCAATATGGTCTTGGTATAAGAACGATTGCAGATCGCATCGAACAAGCAGGTAGACTCGTCGAGTTTAAACTCTATGAAAATGCTCGTCATGAAATTTTGAATGAAGTAAACCGTGAAACGGTCTATCAAGATTTGCGTGATTGGATCTTTCAGTCTGTGCTAAAATAAAAAAAGCGTCATTTTAAATATCAGCAATCGGCGATGAAAATCGCTTTGATTCGGGAGGATTCCATGATCACCATCAAAGACATTGCCGATCGAGCTGGAGTATCCTATGCAACGGTTTCTCGAGCTTTAAACAACCGCTCCGATGTCAGCAGCAACACCCGTAAACTTATCATGGATCTGGCAGTCGAAATGGGCTACCAGCCCAACGCAATCGCCCGCAGTTTAGTCAAACGCAAATCGATGAATATTGCGCTCGTCGTACCCGATGTATCCAATCCCTTTTTTGCAGATATTACAATGGCCGTTAATTCTGCTGCCGAAAAGGCCGGATATACGACCATGGTCTGTAATACGGGTTGGGATCCACAAAAAGAACAAGAAAAACTCCGCATCATGGTTGAACAGCGTGTCGACGGCATTATCCTTAAACCAACTGGATTTTTTAAACCAGAAATTCTCGAAGCCTATAATGTACCGATTATTGTCCTGTGGCATGCTGGCGAAGATGATCTATCATATATCGAAGTTGACCATGAAGCGGGTAGCCGGATGGCTGTCAAACACCTTGTTGATCGTGGATACAAGCGAATTGCTTATATTGGTGGTCAGGAAACATCGCCTGCCAATCAAATTAGATTGCTTGCCTATCAACAGACGCTTCAAGAAAACGGCCTAAAAGCTGATCCCAAATTGATCAGTTTTGGTGGTTTTAGTTTGGAAAGTGGTTATGAACGTTTTGGACAAATGACTAAGCTGCAACAGCCACCGGATGCAGTATTCTGTAGCAACGATATTATCGCATTAGGTGTTTTGCAATATGCTCGTGAACACGAAATACCCGTTCCAGCAAAACTCGGGATCATTGGCTTTGATGACATCAACTACGCCTCGTTACCGCAAATCAATCTCAGCACGGTTTCTCAGCCCCGTGATAAGCTTGGCGAACAAGCTTTAAACGCCTTAATCCACGAAATGGAGTCTTTTCCAGAACGAACCCGTCAACGGATTCTGGTTGCACCGGAATTAAAGGTTCGTTCAACCACTTGACGTTTTCTAATCGGGTATGCTAAATTTTAAAGCACGAACCTATAAAATTTCATTTTCCACACGATGAAAAGGACCAGTAAGTCTAGGAACAGGATTCAGAGAACTGCCGTTTGGTGTGAGGCAGTACCTTAAACTAAACTGAACTCACCTTCGAGTGTATGCGCTGAACCTGTACATCACAAGTAAGCGGCATCGGGATCTCCCGTTATCGAGAATAAATATCGGCTTTAAGCCTGTATTTACAAAGAGCGCCGACTTGTCGGCGAAGCGCAGTGGTACCGCGATTGATTTTTAACTAATAAATCTTTCGTCTCGCAAAGAGATGGAAGATTTTTTTTATTTTCAAAGGAGATTCACATGGAAAACGTCAACAAATATCAAGCATTCCCACCAATCAATCTGCCAGATCGGACCTGGCCCAACCAGGTTATTACAAAAGCACCTATTTGGTGTAGTGTTGATTTGCGCGATGGTAATCAAGCATTAGAAATTCCGATGAACCTTTCACAAAAACTAAACTTTTTTAAACATCTTGTAGAAATGGGTTTCAAAACAATTGAAATCGGTTTTCCGGCAGCATCTGACACTGAATTTGAATTCGCTCGCCATTTAATCGAGCATCAATTGATCCCAGAAGATGTCACGATTCAGGTTCTGACGCAGTCACGCCAACATATCATTGAAAAAACATTTGAGGCCTTACGAGGGGTTAAAAAAGCTGTTGTTCACTTGTACAACTCGACGTCGACTTTACAACGTGATGTGGTTTTCCGCATGGATCAAAAACAGTGCTTAGATTTAGCGATATTTGGGGCACAACTTGTAAAGGAAATCGCTGAAAAGGATACATTTGGTAGTGATTTTACCTTTGAATACTCACCCGAAAGCTTTACCGGCACTGAAATGGATTTTGCTGTAAAGATCAGTGATGCAGTTCTAAATATTTGGCAACCGACATCTGAACACCGAGCAATTATCAATTTACCGGCGACAGTTGAAATGTCTACGCCAAATATTTATGCAGACCAGATTGAATACTTTTGTCGCCACACGCAATTTAGAGATCGAATTTGGGTCAGCCTCCACGCCCATAACGATCGTGGCACTGCCGTCGCTGCTACTGAAATGGCCTTGATGGCTGGCGCCGACCGTGTTGAAGGCACCTTGTTTGGCAATGGTGAGCGAACAGGCAATTGTGACCTTTTAACGGTTGGTCTGAATCTATTTTCGCAAGGTGTTGACCCCGAAATTGATTTCAGTAAAATCAACGAAATCATTGATGTTTACGAAGACAGCACCCGCATGAATGTACCCCAACGACATCCTTATGCAGGCAAATTAGTATATACGGCTTTCTCTGGATCGCATCAAGATGCCATCAATAAGGGAATGGCGCGGATGAAGCAGGGAGGAGGCATCTGGGAAGTCCCCTACCTGCCGATCGATCCAATGGACGTTGGCCGCTCGTATGATCCAATTATTCGGATTAACAGCCAATCCGGGAAAGGTGGCGTCGCCTATATTCTCGAACAACACTTTGGTTACCAATTGCCTAAACAAATACAACAAGCATTTTCGGCTGTTGTCACCAAAGTTTCTGACCAACGCCAAAGCGATTTGACGCCGGATGATCTCCATAATCTATTCCTCGATACTTACGTCAATCGCAAACAACCCATTGATTTAATTAGCTATCGCGAAGAAATGCTAGATGATCAGATTGTGCAAATGAGCGCCCATGTGATGATCAGTGGGAAAGAAGTTGAAATCAACGGTTCAGGTAATGGGTTACTCGATGCCTTCTGTCAGGCGCTGCAAACCAAAATCAGTGGCAAATTTGAAATCACAGCCTATCATGAACACGCATTAGAACGTGGCACAACATCACAAGCCATCACGTATGTGATCATCCAAAATGGAGGCCATAAAACCTATATTGGTGCTGGAATTAGTAGTAGCGTCAGTAAATCTTCGCTACGAGCGATCTTGTCTGCAGTTAATCAAATAGACAGTATCGTTAGCTAAATGAACCGCGTATATATTCGCAAAGCCGTTCATGCTGACTATCCGGCAATATTGCGTATCCTTGGCTACTATATTGAAAATACCACAGCAAGTTGGCGTTATCATGTGCCAGGAGATAATTGGTTAGCTGATTTTGAACAAGCACATCAGACACCTGAAAGGCCGGTCCTTGTGGCCGAATTATCCGGGTTAATCGTTGGGTATGCCTGTTTATCTGACTTTCGAAGCTATGAGGGATATTGGCCTTGTGCTGAAAACAGCATTTATGTCATGCCTGAATACAGCAATCAGCAAATTGGCACACGTCTCATGGTTGAACTGCTCGAATTAGCCAGTCATTCAAAACTCAAAAATATTATTGCCGCAATTGATGGTAGTAATGAATCCAGTGTCAGATTTCATGAAAAATTTAATTTTGCTAAGTGTGGTGAGTTAAAGGAAATTGGATTCAAAAATAATGCATGGCTCAGTTTAATTCTCATGCAAATTGATCTAGCGCACTATCAAGAACAAATTAAAGTCCAGCCACGCAAAACATACTGCTGATCAACCTTGTCACCTTAAATCCAGGATAAAAGCTCGGAAGAGGCTAAAACAGCTTTGACCGGGCTTTTTTCAATAACTGCCCCTTCTTTATAGACAAAATTATTATTTTGTCTAATACCAAATCAAAAGAGAAAGGGCGGTACAAAAGATTTACACACTTCTGCACCACCCTATAGTAGATCGATTTAATTACCCAATGTCTCAGCAATTGACGTTGTGGTCGTTTGCAAATCGGTAATATGTTTGACACCAATAATCCGATACCATTCTGAGAAATCCTTGATGGGATTATAGACATTAGCAAGCAAGATAATCAGTAAAAACCCAAAAAGAATTAATAATATTCGACGTAAAAAACGTTGCTGTCTTTCAGATTGCCGTTTGCGATTAATTTTTGCCACCGTTGTATATCCTTTTAAACGATAGACACGTTCTTGACCAACGCGTTTGATTGCTTGAACCGTTTGGCGGCCTTCCCTTTTGACATCTTGACGAATTTGACGGATCCAAAATGGTCCGTGCTTCTTAATGTAGGCGATGACAATATTCAACTCCGCACGAATATAGGCTCCAAACGAACGGAGATTTTTATTGATAACGACTAGGACGGGTGTAATTTTCTGTTTAAAGGTGACTTTGCTATTTTTCACTATTATTCAACGTTTCCTGTCGAATGATTTTGAGAAATGATCACCGCCATTATACCGAAACCTTACTCAGAATGCACGCACGTCTCATTTAATGGCTAAAACGAACATAAGTTTGACAATTAGAAAAGCGCTTGTTAAGATAAATCTGAACATGTGTTTGTTTTTTGTTATTTCGGGAGGGCCTATGACAACCTATCCGTTCACTCGCGCAAATGTCGATCAGACTGTTAATCGGATCTACGAATTCATTGTTGATTACTTGCAAAAATACGGTTATCCACCCGCAGTACGGGATATTTGTGTCGGAATTGGAATTAAGTCAACCTCGACGATCCATAGCCATTTACAGCGCTTACAACAGCAAGGTAAGATCGTCTACTCTGCCGGCAAGCGCCGCGCCATCTCAATTCCCGAAAATGAGAACGATCTGATGACTCGTGTGATTCATTTACCTTTAGTGGGTACTGTTACCGCCGGTTCACCAATACTCGCCGTAGAGAACATCGAGGGTCATCTCCCCTTTCCCGCTGATTTTCTACCACATGATAGTGATGTCTTTATTTTGCGGGTCAAGGGCGACAGTATGATTAATGCTGCGATTTTAGATGGTGATTTCGTTTTAGTCAAAAAGCAAAGCAACGCCCGTACAGGAGATATTGTTGTCGCGCGAATTGGCGATGAAGCAACTGTCAAAACCCTAGCTAATATTGATGGCCGAATAGTTTTAAAACCACAAAACGAAGCTTATCCATTAATTCCTTTCGATCATGAGGATTGTCAGATTCTTGGTAAGGTTTGTGGATTATTCCGAAATCATTAATTCAAATATTACTGATTTTCTGAGTTAATTTACCTCGCCGCACTTGTTCATTTGAAAATAATTAAAGGAGTGGTTTTTAGTACCACTCCTTTTTATGTCATGCTATATTGTCATATTTATTCGATTGCTGATGTCACACTTAAATCAACATATAATCTTAATATTACCTTATACCATAACATCTGAAAAATCGAAATTCTCTGGCAATCCTTCAGCTGTTGCTCGAGGGTTTTCAAACCGGTGCTGATCGTTGAAAATGTAATCAAAACCTTCCTGTGGATCAATTGCTGTTACACCTGATTTGTAAACCAAAAGTTGTCTACCGTTCGATTCGACAATAATTGAATGATAATCAAAACCAATAATTCGTCCTGAACGAGCACTCTGATCAACAAAATGCAAATTGACAAGCACCTTTTCGCGTCGGCAGAAATTCAAAAATACATCTTGTAATCTGATGTCATGAATCCCTCTTTCTTGATGTCTGGAATTTGAAGTTGATTGATACATAAATCCTCCTAAAATAATAGAATAGATGCATCATACCTTATACAGAATCATTTGAACATTGACTAAATCATAATATTTTCGACAAAATAATCTTAAAATTTAACTATAATAGATATAAATAGTTACATGCTGTAACTATTTGGGTTATTGCCCGAAATGGCGTCATGTTATTGAGCCATTCAGCTGTTTGATATCTGCGAAACCAGGTCAACTGACGTTTCGCATATCGGCGTGTTGACTGTTTGATAATTGCTTTTGCTTCTTCGATCGTAGCTTCGCCGTTTAAATATTTTAAAGTTTCTTTGTAGCCGATTGCTTGACCGGCTGTTGTAGCAATAGGATAATTTTCGTAAAACATTTTAGCTTCTTCGATCAAGCCGTGATTAAACATATCGTCTACGCGGTCATTGATACGTTGATAGAGAATTTCTCGATCGTGTGATAAAACAAAAACACGAAAATCAAACTGTGGTTCTTGAAGTCGTGAAACAGCAATATGTTCTGTTTGCGTTTTCCCGGTTTGGGTAAAGAGTTCTAGCGCGCGGATAATCCTTTTTTGATCATGGGGATGAATCCGATTTGCTGAATCCGGATCAACCTGTTGTAATTTTGTGTACAAAGCAGCTAAGCCTTCATTTTCGGCGAGCTGATTGAACGCCTCCCGTATCGATATATCGGTATTTGTTTCAACAAAATCGACTCGATCAAGTAACGAACTAATGTATAGTCCTGTTCCACCACAAATAATTGGTACATGGCCGCGCTGTAAAATTTCGGTTATCTTACGAGTCGCATCACGTAAAAATTGAGCGACGCTATAAGTTTCATCTGGATTGCAGCAGTCAATTAAATGATGCGGAATTTCGGCCTGTTCTTCTTTCGTCACTTTCGCGGTTCCGATATCTAGGCTACGATAGATTTGCATCGAATCGGCTGAGATAATTTCGCCATGAATTTGCTTTGCCACCCCAATCGCGACTGCTGATTTACCAGATGCAGTAGGGCCACAAATAACTATCACAAGCGGCTTTTTCTCGATTTGCGTGTGCGGCGATGCCATCTGCATGTTATACAATCCGCTTGAACTGTTTTTCAATTTCGTATTGGCTAATGCGAATGATCACAGGTCGCCCATGCGGGCAGTGATAAGGGTCTTCAAGTTCAAGCAAGTCATTGATCAAGCGATTCATTTCATCTTGATGAAGCAAGTCGTGAGCTTTGATCGCAGCTTTACAAGACATCGAATAATACACATCACTAATTTGTTCTTCAGATGTTATTTTGTCGTTTAGAAGACTATCAAGGGCAATTCGAAATGCTGCTTGTGGCACGAGCTGATATCTACCGCCGTCTGGAATGCTTCGAATTAAAATCGTTTGTGGTCCAAAAGCTTCATATTCAAACCCAATCGCCATCAAGCGGTCTTGCTCGGCCATTAAGACGGCTTGTTCACTAGCTGTAACTGTCATGGTTTGTGGTACTAGCAAAGGCTGTATCGCTGCTGGACCACGTGCTCGATGACGTCCGACTAATTGTTCAAATAATATTCGCTCATGTGCAGCATGTTGATCGACGAGGAGTAAATCTTTTTCATGTTCTAATATCAGATATGTTGATAGTAATTGACCAATAATTCGCGCCGATCTCAGACTATTAATCGTTTTTTTAGTCGATTGAACAGGTAGGTTTGACTCCACCGATTGAATTGGCAAGCTAGAAAAAGCTGGCTGATTGGAAGGCTCTGGTTCAGTCGTCTGATTTGATGACGATAGTTGGTTCTCAACCTGCATCGATTCACGAACTTGAGGCGCATTAAAGGGCAATTCCGACTGAATATAAGGATTCACAAGTGGCTGTTCAACAGTTTTCAGATGATCACTTTCAACAACTGTAGTTTGTTCTTGTATCGCATTTTTGATTGCATGATAAACAGACCTGAAAATAGCTTGTTCGTCCCAAAAACGAACTTCCATCTTTTGAGGATGTACATTGACGTCGACTAAAGGTGTCGGTACGTCAATTAGTAAAACAGCTAAAGGAAATTTTCGTTTCATCAGATGCGTCGCATATGCTTCGTCGATCGCTGCACTGATCGCTTTTGATCGAACCAACCGGCCATTGATGTAAAAGCACTGCTGAGAACGGCTGTTGCGCGCGGATTCAGGTGTTCCGACAAAGCCTGTAAGCTTGACCGGCGATTGTTCGTAATCAATATATAGACTTTCCTGAGCAGCTTGCTTACCAAATACAGCAAATATTGCACTTTTGAGATCATTGTTACCCGGCGTATGGAGTAATTCTGCACCTTGGCTGATCAAGCGGAATGAAACATCCGGCCGAGCAAGCGCAATGCGTTCGAGGACATCAGCGACAGCTGCCGCTTCTGTACTGTCCTTTTTCAAGAATTTAAAGCGCGCTGGTGTATTGAAAAACAGGTTTTCAATCGTAATCGAAGTACCTTCTGGGCAACCGACCGGTCGAATAGATTGAAATTCACCCGCGGCGATGTCTATCAACGTGCCGATGTCTGTTCCTAATAACCTTGTTTCTAAACGAACTTTTGCAACAGCAGCAATACTGGCCAAAGCTTCACCGCGGAAGCCCATGGTTCGCAGCGCTTCCAAATCATCTATTGTTCGAATTTTACTCGTCGCGTGTCGTGAAAATGATAATTGAGCATCCTCTTCATCCATGCCACAGCCATTATCAGACACCCGTAAATAGGCGATGCCACCTTGTCGAATTTCGACTAAAATGACGGAGGAACCTGCATCTAGCGCATTTTCAACGAGTTCTTTGACGACAGAAGCTGGTCTTTCAACGACTTCACCAGCAGCGATACTATTAGCCGTGAGGGCATCTAAAACAGAAATTCTGGTCATGAGTGGTTTCCTCCACTGCCCTTGGCTTTCTGATGCAAGTCATGCAAGATGTTGAGCGCATCTAAGGGTGTGAGCTGATGAATTTCTAAACTTTTAAGTTTTTCCAACAAAACATCTGCGCCACGTCCGGCCATTGCTGACGCAAATAGATCGATTTGACCATCCATCGGCCTGCCTAAACGCGCAACTTTTTTCTTGTTGCGCACGTCATTTTCCGATTCAAGTTGAAACAGCAATTCTCGAGCGCGGCGAACGACCGAATCAGGGACACCTGCAATTTTTGCGACTTCAATCCCATAACTATCATCGGAGCCACCGGCTCGAATTTGATGGAGAAAAACAACTTCGCCTTCATTTTCATCGACAGCGACATGTGCATTAAAAACGCCCGGCAGTGTAGCTTCGAGATCTGTCAATTCATGGTAATGGGTTGCGAAAAGGGTCCGGCACCCTAACGCTTCTAAGTCAGATACATGTTCGATGACTGACCAAGCAATTGATAAACCGTCATAGGTGCTAGTACCGCGTCCGATTTCGTCAAGGATTAACAAACTGCGTTGTGTTGCATGGTGTAAAATCGCAGCAACTTCACTCATTTCGACCATGAAGGTGGATTGGCCACCACCCAAATCATCCGAAGCGCCAACGCGCGTGAAGACTCTGTCAACAATGCCAATCTGCGCTGAAGTGGCTGGAACAAAACTCCCAATCTGCGCTAACAGGACTATCTGGGCAACTTGACGCATGTAAGTTGACTTACCTGCCATATTCGGGCCAGTCAGGATCATTAGGCGATGATCACTCAAATTCAGCGACGTGTCGTTCGGAACAAACTGACTTGATTGGAGCATTTTTTCGACAACTGGGTGGCGACCTTGATTAATTTCAAGTCGATCGCCTAAATCGATAAGCGGCCGACAATATCGCTCGCGATCAGCCAATTCAGCTAACCCTGTTAAACAATCAATGGTTGCTAGCGCTGTAGCTGTTCGCTGAATCTTAGCTAATTCAGAAGCAACTTGGTCACGGATTTGACAAAATATGTCGTATTCTAAGGCGACTGATTTCTGCTCCGCACCGAGAATGACATCTTCCATTTCTTTGAGTTCGGTCGTCACGTAGCGTTCGCCATTAGCCAACGTTTGCTTACGGATATAATCATCAGGGACTTGACTCATATTTGATTTTGTAACGTCTAAATAAAACCCAAAAACTTTGTTGTAACCGACTTTGAGGCTGCGAATACCTGTTCTTTCGCGCTCTCTCATTTCTAAATCGACAATCCATTGTTTACCGTCTTGGGCAGCCACCCGCAGCAAATCAACTTGTGAATGGTAGCCTGGTTTAATGATCTCACCTTCACGAATTGATAAGGGTGGTTCATCAGTTAAAGCGGCTTCAAGTTTTTCAGCTAAATCAGGTAGGGGATCAAAATCACGAATCAATTGCGCAAATATCGTACTATTGATCGATTGTATATTCTTAAGCAATCCAGGCAATTTAAAAAGCGAACGCTTGAGTGCAATCAAATCGCGTGCATTGACAGATTTTAGGGCGAGCTTGCTACTCAAACGTTCTAAATCATGCAGCCCATGAAGTCTTTCACGAATTTCCTGACGTATTAAATATGCATCTTTAAATGCAGCCACGGATTCTTGTCGCGCATTGATGTCATGGTAGCTCAGCAATGGTTGTTCTAGCCAACGCCTTAATAGCCTTGAACCCATACTGGTTTGGGTCCGATCAATTGCCCATAAAAGGCTACCCTTCCGCTGTTTATCTCTAAGTGTTTCCGTCAGTTCGAGATTTCTGCGGGCGTTTTGATCAAGTGTCATATAATCGGTGATTTGATAGGGCGCAATTGTTGAGAGATGGGCAGGCTTTTGATGTTGGGTTTCTGAAAGATAATGAACTAACGCGGCGGATGCTCTTGCCCATAACGCATGATCATCGGCTTGGGGCAGCATGTTTTTGGCAAATTCAGCTGTAAATTCATTATCAGGACGACAGGACAACGCAATGTTATTGCGGCTAATAGCCGGAAAATGTATAAGCTGTTCGGCAAAATAACTGTTGTGAACAATTTCTGATGGATTGTAACGGGATAATTCATCGTTCAATTTTGCAGCGGTTTGACCGACGATCATTTGTGTTGTCTCGAAGATACCTGTCGATAGATCACACGCGGCTAAACCATAATATTGATTGAGTTGATAGATGGCTACGATATAATTATTGCGCTTTTCATCTAATGCACTCGGTTCTAAAATAGTCCCTGGTGTCACAACCCGGATAACTTCGCGGCGGACAATACCTTTTGCGAGCGCCGGATCTTCAACTTGTTCACAAATTGCGACCTTGTGACCACGAGAAACAAGTCTATTTAGATAATTTTCAGCGGCATGATAAGGAACCCCACACATCGGCGCACGTTCAACTTGACCACAATCGCGACCTGTTAAGGCAAGCTCGAGTTCGCGGGATGCCAACATCGCATCTTCAAAAAATAATTCGTAGAAATCACCTAAACGAAAGAACAATAAACAATCCGGCCAGTTTTTCTTCTGTTCCAGATATTGTTGCATCATAGGGGTGATTCTGGTCAAATCAAGATCTGAAGTCGTTAATCCCATGGAATAAGCTTCTCCCATCGACCCTCAAGTGAGAACGTCTTGGCTTTTGTGATGATCACACGTGCGATTTGGCCTTCTAATGCTTCGGTATTGACTGAGCCATCTTCATGATAGTATTCACTTGGCAAATTGATATTTTCAGACAACCGAATATTAATTAATCGATTATGGGCTGTACGACCTGATAAAATCGATGGATCATTTTCACTGCGCCCTTCAATTAAGACTTCTTGGTATGTTGAATCAATCGAAAGGTTTGAAGCTAAACTGTGTTCATTTTGCTTGGCCAACAAGCGTTGGAAACGTTCTTTGACCGTCTGGTCATCGATTTGATCGGGATAGTCAGCTGCAGGCGTGCCATTGCGGCGACTATATTGAAAGGTAAATGCACCATCGAATCGCACCGCATCCATCGTATCAAGTGTCGCCTGAAAATCAGCTTCAGTCTCACCTGGAAATCCAACAATTAAATCCGTTGAAATCGTCAA
>JAQUDJ010000038.1:0-5370 GCA_028685755.1 Eubacteriales bacterium
AGTTCAATGAAGGCAAATTCCTGACTTGACCAAAGGATCACTTCTTCGCTCAAGCGGGACAGATGCATCATAAAAATCGATAACACACTGGCCAGTTCAATCGCGAAATCGCGATCGGAAACACCGTCGAGGCTGTTTTGCGTGATCGCGGCGAAACCAAGATCCTTCGCGACCATTTCACGGTCGAGCGGATAGGTCGTACCAGCTAGTGCGCCGGAACCGAGGGGCATCACATCCATCCGTTTGACGCAGTCATCTAATCGACTGACATCGCGGGCTAACATCTCCACATAAGCCATCAAGTGATGGGCAAAAGTGATCGGTTGAGCCCGTTGCAGATGTGTATAGCCGGGCATAATTGTTTCGGTGTGCACGGTAGCAAGGTCGAGTAAAACCTGATACAGCTCAAGCATGGCTTGGCGAATCACAACCGACTCATCTTTGAGGTAGAGACGAATATCGAGCGCTACCTGATCATTGCGGCTACGCCCCGTGTGGAGACGCTTGCCAGCTTCCCCGATTCGCTTAGTCAACTCTGCTTCAATAAACATATGAATATCTTCAGCGACCGGATCAAAAGGCAAAGCACCATTTTCGATGTCCTGCCCAATCTCAGCTAAACCCGCCACAATCGCTGATACATCGGCCGCAGTAAGCAGCCCGATGCTGCCAAGCATCTTAGCATGCGCGAGGCTGCCCCGAATATCTTGACGGAACATCCGCGCATCAAAAGCAATCGACGAGTTATAAGCATTAACAGCCGAATCAGTAGACTTAGCAAACCGGCCATCCCACATCTTTTTAGACATTCACATCACCTTTTAATAAATTTGGTACCTGGCACGTGCCAGGTACCAAATTAAAAATTACCAATCAGAGAAGACCGTTGCGTTGTTTCATCTGGGCGACGACTTTCATCGGTAGTCCGAAGCAGTTGATGAAGCCTCCGGCGTCTTTCTGGTCGTAGACATCGTCTTCGGCAAACGTTGAAAGGGCTTCTTGGTAGAGGGAGAAGGGGGATGTTGACCCAGCTGGGAAAACATTGCCTTTGTAAAGTTTGAGTCGGACTTTGCCGGTGACCCGTTCTTGGGTGGTGTTGACAAAAGCATCCATGGCTTCACGTAAAGGGTGGAACCACTGGCCAAAATAGACAAGATCGGCATATTTTTGTGCCATCGTATCTTTGTAGTGGAGGGTATCGCGGTCGAGGCAGAGTAATTCGAGTTCGCGATGGGCGGCATACATCAAGGTGCCACCGGGTGTCTCGTAGACGCCACGAGATTTCATCCCGACGAGTCGGTTTTCAACCATATCGACGATCCCAACCCCATTTGCGCCACCGATTTCATTGAGTTTCTTCAGTAAATCGACAGGGCTGAGTTTGATACCATCAACGGCAACCGGCACACCTTGTTCGAAATTAATTTCAACATAGGTGGCTTTGTCCGGCGCTTTCTCTGGGGTCACGCACAATTCAAGGATTTTTTCGTATAGGGGTTCGTTCGCCGGATCTTCGAGATCCATACCTTCATGGCTCAAATGCCAGAGGTTCTGATCCATCGAATAGTTGTTGGCCTTGGTGACTGGCACCGGAATATTGCGGGCATTAGCGTAATCAATTTCTTCGTCGCGGGATTTGATATCCCAAATACGCCAAGGCGCGATGATTTTAAGGTCAGGAGCGAGGGCTTTGACTGTCAGTTCAAAGCGAACCTGGTCATTTCCTTTGCCAGTTGCGCCATGGGCAATCGCGGTGCAATTTTCGTTGCGGGCCACTTCGACCATCCGCTTGGCGATGACTGGACGGGCAAACGAGGTGCCGAGGAGATATTTCCCTTCGTATATCGCACCGGCCTTGAGAGTCGGATAGACATAATCGGTGATAAATTCTTCAGCAATATCTTCAATATAGCATTTGATTGCGCCGCATGTTAAAGCTTTGGCGCGCAACGCGTCGTGGTCGAGTCCAAGACCCACTTCGCCGGCCATGGCTATGACTTCACAGTCGTAATTTTCGAGGAGCCATGGAATAATAATCGACGTATCGAGTCCGCCTGAATAAGCGAGGAGAATTCTTTCTTTAGCCATCGGGTACCTCCAAAGGTAATGCATAATTATGCAGATTCTGACCAGTCGATGAATGCCCGGCCAAATCAGCTCAAATTATTATATCGCCGAAAGCCCAATTTGTCATAAAAATCGATAGCTTTCACCTAGTAGTCACACGATTTCGGCGAATTGCATAAGGACTTATGCGACCAAAGTCCGTACAGTCGATGAATTGATTATGATATAATGTTCTGCGCATAATTATCTATTTGCTCAAGGAGGTTCGACGCGTTGGCATACCCGATGATCGACGGTTTAATTGGTAATCATGTTTCAATCGACGGCCAATTATTGGATCCACAATGCTTTGAGGCGCGGTTTTGTTTCGAACCGATTGACGACCTCATGTACTATGAGGTCATTCGCATTGAACAGCAGATTCCCCTGTTTTGGGAAGACCATTTTCAGCGCCTTATGCGTTCCATTGATGGCCGCTTTTCCGTTTCAGAAAAACTTTACTCCGACAGCCTCGCACTCATTCAGGCTAACGGCCTCAATCAGGTTAATTTACGGCTTGTCTTAACGGCACACCATACAATCATCCACGAAATACCCTCTTATTATCCTAGTAATGCGCAGATGCAACGCGGTGTCCCGACGGGTATTTTGCATTGGGAGCGCCATGACCCCAATATCAAAATTATCAACAGCGATTACAAAACCGCAGTCGCGTCACGTTTTGCAACCGGTGGTCCTTTTGGGCCCCCCTTTGAGCTGTTACTTGTCGATCATGAGGGCCTTTTCACCGAAGGCTCCCGCTCAAATTTGTTCTTCATTCGCGGCAACATGGTATACACAGCCCCTGATCATTGCATTCTTAAAGGAATCACTCGTCATTATGTGGCCAATGCGATCGAAACTGCAGGTGCTCAATTAGTCATCCGCCAAATTACCCTCGAAGATCTCAAAAACGGTGAAATTGATGCAGCTTTCCTATCCGGATCACCAATTGATCTGTTACCAATCGCCTCAATCGAAGCCCTCAAAATCCCCTCAGCGGCAAATCAATTGTTTATTCAAATCAACAATGCCTATCAAAAAATTGTCACATCCTATCTCGAAAATCACTAAACCAGGAGGAACCAACCATGAACACCGAACACGGTACTGTATCTGTCAACACGGAGAATATCTTCCCAATCATCCGCAAATGGCTTTATTCCGATCAGGATATTTTCCTGCGCGAACTCGTCTCTAATGCGACTGATGCGATCGCTAAACTCAAACGGCTCAGCCAACTCGGCGAAGCTGATGGACTTGATAATGAAAACTACCGCATCGATGTCATCTACGACAACATTGCGCAGACTTTGACCATCCAAGATAACGGCATTGGCATGACCGCTGAAGAAATTCGTACCTACATCAACCAAATCGCGTTTTCTGGCGCGATGGATTTTGTCGAAAAATATAAAGAAAAGGGTGCGGAAACGACCGGCATCATTGGTCACTTTGGCCTCGGCTTTTATTCTGCGTTTATGGTCGCAGATCTAGTCCGGATCGATACACTGTCTTATAAATCTGGCTCCGAAGCCGCCAGTTGGACGAGCGAAGATGGCATGGCCTATGACATGGGTCCGTCAGACCGAACCGACCGCGGGACCTCGATCACCCTGACCTTGTCTGAAGAAGGCCAGAAATTCCTTTCAACAGCTAAAATCAAAGAAATTCTCAACAAATATTGTAATTTCATGCCTTTCCCGATCTATTTGACCGATGTTGCAGAGGCAGCTCAAAAGGCTAACGAACTGAAGCCAACTAAAGATCACGTTGATGCTGCGGATATCGATGCAGCGGATGAAGCCACAGGCGAAGCCATCCATGAGGATCACACACCGCAACCGATTAACGACACCACACCCCTGTGGCAAAAGGATCCGAAAGATTGCACCGACGAAGAATACAAAGCCTTTTTCCGCAAGACCTTCAACGATTACCGCGATCCACTTTTCTGGATCCACCTCAACATTGACTACCCATTCAATCTCAAAGGCATACTCTATTTCCCAAAATCCGACAATGTCTACGAAAGTCTCGAAGGCCGGATCAAAATTTACTACAATCAGGTTTTTGTCGCCGATAACATCAAGGAAATCATCCCGGAATTTCTCTTCCTGCTCAAAGGCACACTCGATTGCCCCGATCTACCACTCAACGTCTCGCGCAGCTTCTTGCAAAATGATGAATATGTATCCAAACTCTCGAGCCACATCATTCGCAAAGTCGCTGACAAACTCAATACGCTTTCCAAGAATGACCGCGAACAATTCGAAAAATACTGGCAGGATATTGGGGTTTTCGTTCGTTATGGCATGATGCGCGACGACAAATTCTACGAAAAAGTCAAAGAAATCGCCCTCTACAAAACAGTCGACAAAACCTATAAAACCCAGGAAGAACTTGGCGAAGAAATCCATTACACACCGGACGACAAGAAGCAGGTCGCTTATGTCGAACGCGCCAAAGCCCGAGGGTTGACCGTTGTCGTGATGGATCACGAACTCGACAATCACTACATGTCTTTCCTTGAATACAAAAATAGCAAAGTCAAATTCAAACGTGTCGACGCTGACCTCGGTGGCGAAACCGGCGATGAGACCCAAAAGGAAGCCGTCGAAACCCTTTTTAGAGCAGCGACCGCTAATGAAAAACTAACCGTCAAAATGATGGCACTCGGCGCAGATGCCTTGCCGGCCATGATCGTCGAATCCGAAGAAGCCAGACGCATGCAGGAAATGCGCAAACAATTTGAACGAATGGGCAACGGCGATGATAAAATGGATTTTGACAGCATGTTCCCAATCGAGTTGAGCCTCGTCATCAATCAAGATCAACCCCTCGTCGCCCGCCTCAAAGCGATGGCCGACCTACCCCAGCAAAAAGAACGCGCCGAAGAACTCACCCGCCACGTTTACGATCTCGCTCGCCTCGGCCACGGCTCGTTAACCGCTGAAGAACTCGCTGCTTTCCTCAAACGCAGTGCAACCCTCTTGACAGACCTCGCAAATTAAATTGGTGCCTGGCACGTGCTAGGCACCAATTTCCAATCCCAACCCCTCAATTTTGCGTAAGAAATGGTGGAACCATGAGCAAAAACAATTTAGTCCGTCGCGTCCATGTCGTTAAACGGGAAGGTTTTGATATTGAAGCGTCCCATCTCCTCAGTGACCTCAAGCGAAATCTTGGGTTGACCGCCCTGAAGGCGGTCCGGATTTACAACCGCTACGATGTCACAGGACTAACCGACGAAGAATTTGACGT
>JAQUDJ010000038.1:5470-10672 GCA_028685755.1 Eubacteriales bacterium
GACGAATCCGAAGAAATCAACGCCTGTAGCATCCGGGTGACAATCCCCGTCAACGGCGAGGACCACGACTATCTCGTCATGTTTAAAAACGAAACGCACAATCACCCGACGGAAATCGAACCCTTTGGTGGCGCCGCAACCTGCCTCGGCGGCGCGATCCGCGATCCACTGTCTGGCCGTTCTTATGTCTACCAGGCAATGCGCGTCACCGGCAGTGGCGATCCCACCGTGCCTGTCAGCCAGACCTTGCCCGGCAAATTACCTCAACGCAAAATCACAACCACGGCCGCCGCTGGCTACAGCGCCTATGGCAACCAGATTGGTTTAGCAACTGGCCAGGTCGACGAAATTTACCACCCAGGCTATATCGCCAAACGCATGGAAATTGGCGCCGTCATCGCCGCTGCCCCAGCGGCAAATGTCCGCCGTGAGGTCCCGACGCCGGGTGACGTGGTTGTGCTCCTCGGCGGCGCAACCGGTCGCGATGGTTGCGGCGGGGCAACGGGCTCATCTAAAGCGCACACCCAAGAATCGATCATGCAATGCGGTTCAGAAGTCCAAAAAGGTAATCCACCGACCGAGCGCAAAATCCAACGCTTGTTCCGCGACCCGATTGTTTCGAACTTGATCAAACGCTGCAATGACTTTGGCGCTGGCGGTGTATCCGTCGCCATCGGCGAATTAGCAGCTGGCTTGCGTATCGATCTCGACCGCGTCCCGAAAAAATACGAAGGGCTCGATGGCACGGAACTCGCCATTTCCGAATCCCAAGAACGGATGGCCGTTGTCGTTGCCGCAGCAGATGCCCCGGCCATGATCGCCGCCGCCACCCGCGAAAACTTAGATGCTGTCGTCGTCGCCGAAATCACGACTGAACCTCGCATGGTCATGCAATGGCGTGGTCAGACGATCGTCGATTTAGCCCGCGCATTTATCGATTCAAACGGGGCTCCCCAGTCAGCGACCGTGCACATTGAACTCCCGGATGACAGTCAATCCTATTTCAACCAACCGCAAGTTGGGAGTTATCAGGTCCAGCAGCCTTTTGCATCAGCAACCGTCACCGAAGATATCGCTGGCTTTGCCGACCAACTCGCGCGCCGACTCAGCGCCCTGAATGCCTGCTCGCGCAAAGGCCTGATCGAACGTTTTGACAGCTCAATCGGTGCCGGAACTGTCCTCATGCCCTTCGGTGGCAAGCATCAGCTGACCCCAGAAGAAGGGATGGCCGCACTGATCCCGACCCTTCAAGGTCAGACCGACACCGCGACCCTGATGACCTACGGCTTTGACGCCGATCTCTCGCAATGGAGCCCTTTCCACGGCGCCTATTACGCCGTCGCTCATTCATTGGCCAAAATCACGGCCCTTGGCGGTGACCATCGCCAGGCTTACCTGACTTTTCAGGAATATTTTGAACGCTTAACCAGCACAACAAAGTGGGGCAAACCCCTTGCCGCCTTACTTGGTGCTTTCAAAGCCCAACTCGACTTTGGCGTCGCCGCCATCGGTGGCAAAGACAGCATGTCCGGCAGTTTCATGGATCTCCACGTACCACCGACACTCGTGTCATTTGCTGTCGCCGTTGAAAAAGCGGCAAACGTCCTATCGGCGAGCCTGCGCAAAGCTGATCAGACTGTCGTTCTTTTACCGGTTCCGACAGACAGCCAACAGCTGCCAATTCCAGCCACATATCTGGCACAGCTCGACCTCGTGCGGCGTCTCCATCTCCAAGGTGCACTTGCCGCCGCTGCCACCGTTCACGGGAGTGGACTTGCCGTCGCCGTCGCCAAGATGTGCTTTGGCGAACACGTAGGCTTTGTATTCTCAGACACCCTCACGTTTGCCGATCTTTTTGCGCCGCAACCTGCAGCCTTGCTCGTCGCCCCGACGACTGCCGCGAGTTTGCAAGAACTCCTCGATTTAGGTGGTCATGTCGTCGGATGCTCAACCCACACAGATGCCTTCCTTTATCACGGTGAAACGCTGACCTTGTCCCAAGCACTTGCCTCTTGGACGGGCAAACTCGAAAAAGTTTTCCCGACCCAAGCAGAAAAAGAGATCACCTGTCCGAACTTGCAAGTCTTTGAACCGACCGATTGGTCACACATCAAAATCAATACCAGCAAGCCGAAACCACGTGTTTTTATCCCAGTCTTTCCGGGCACAAATTGCGAATATGACTCCAGCAAAGCCTTCGAAAAAGCTGGTGCCGAGGTCGAAATTCTCGTTGTCCGTAATCGGACCCCGCAGGATATTGCAATGACCCTAAGTGCGATGGAAAAAGCGATCGCGAAAGCGCAGATTGTCATGCTCCCGGGTGGTTTTTCTGGCGGTGACGAACCTGAAGGCTCCGGTAAATTTATCGCCGCTGCCTTGCGCAACCCGGCAATCACCGAACAACTTCGCAATCTGCTCCATTACCGTGACGGTTTGATGATCGGCATCTGCAATGGCTTCCAAGCGCTTGTTAAATTGGGACTGTTGCCATACGGCGATATTGTTGAACTCTCCACAGATAGCCCGACCTTGACCTTCAACCGGATCGGCCGCCACGTGTCATCGTATGTGTCGACCAAAATCGCGGACAACCGTTCGCCTTGGCTGATGTATACGCAACCCGGCGACATTCATCAAATCCCAGTTTCCCACGGCGAAGGTCGGTTCACTGCGACTCCCGAGGTCTTGCAAAAGCTGATCGACCAGCGCCAGATCGCGACCCAATATGTCGATCTAGCTGGTAAACCGACCGATTTGACGGCTTATAATCCGAATGGTTCAGTTGCCGCGATTGAAGGCATTACCAGCTTGGACGGCCGGATCCTCGGCAAAATGGGCCATTCCGAACGGCAAGGCAGTCTTGTAGCTCGCAATATCCCCGGCGAAAAAGACCAACGTATTTTCGAAGCGGGTGTCGCCTATTTTTTAAAGTAATCAAATCTGACAGAATCCTCAAAATCCATCATTGCAGTCTCTTCGCATTCCTTACAGGCGTTTCCCTTGCTGGAAACGCCTGTTTTTTTGTCGAAAACCGCGCTTTTTGTCGTACGAATGCCCCTCAAATCAGCCGTTGATTTTGCTAAGCTGACTTTACAAAAATTTTTGAGGAGGCCATATGAAACAGTCAAAAATTGCCAAGGCCCTTGCCCGATTTTTTCAGGAACACCCACGGTTTTTTAACATTGTCCAAATCATTTTATTGAGCATTGTTTTGATTTGTTTACTTCTACTCATTGGGCTGAACGTGCTAGATAACCAACCTGTTATGCAAAATCCGCAAACTGGATCAAGTGAACAGACCCACCTTGCACAAACCGATATATCTTCAAATCAAACCTTGACGGCCGAGGCACAGGAAACACCGCTGTCTCAACCTGTTTTGCGAACTTTTCAACGTCCACCGCAGACGCTTGCTGATCTCAAACAACTCATTGCTACCCATCATCAAGCAAGTGGGACATCAGGACAAAGCTTAAAATCTGAGCAGGGCACACCAGCTACGCAAAGCCTTGCAGACGAAGCATGGCCAGTTGCTATTACATTGCAACCCGATCCAACTACAAACCGGGTGTTTTTGCTCGTGTCAGAGTCAGAACAAGCGGCATTGGCCTTTAATAGCTATTTTAATTTCTATTATGATTGGACGAATCCCGAGAACATTTTCCCCACGCTCATTTTGGATCGCCTATTTTCCGAAAACCAGCGAACCGCAGCGCTTTCCAATGAAACCTATAGCTCACCGCGGATTGAAGTTGAATTACAACACTGGTTGAATGTCCTGATCGATCCCTTGCAAGGCCAAAATCTCCAAGGATTCATACTCGATTGCTATCGCAAAGACTTTCAGCAGCGGCTAATGGCACCAGAAGATTCACAACTTTATCAGGTCAGCAAGCAGTTTGGCGAGTTGGAGGTGACGTATTTTGCAGATCGGGAAAGCTACTGTACGTTCAACTGGCTATGAATTATTACTCCTGATCTGTAGCCTTTTAATCATTTTGACGCTGATCATGGCACAAAGCCCCCCCGTGCTTGCTGCAACATTTCCTGGCAGTCAGGGCGTGCCGATTCCCCCTGAAAATCAGGCCACTTTTGAAAGCTATCTCACTGCAATTGGGCGTCCCGTTGTCAGCCGCTTGCATGGCTATACAGCGAATTTTGCGACATTTATGCGATACCATTTGCTCGTTTATGGGACACCCCAACTGGTACCTAGCAATCGTTTCGACAGTCGTTATGGCGAATTTATGTTTCTAGGCTATTCCTACGATGAGACCCTCGTCACCAATTCAGATTTTCCAGACACCTCGTCGACAGGCGAGACCTACTCAACACCATGGCAATGGCAAGAACTTCAGCTCGGAGCAATTGCGGAGATTTCGTGGGCAAGGCTCAATCCACGTCAGCAGGACATGATCAGCAATGCCGCAATCTACTATCGTCGCCGCACTTACGGGGGGATCACTTTTGGCGGACTTGGCTTAAACACCGGCAATTCACAAGTGCTCGCCCAGCCCTCGTGGCAGTTGGGATTTGGCCTTTATACACAACATTTCCTGCCAGGAACTGAGCAAATTCGGTACGCGAGCCTAACAGGCCACGGTTCCGGCGACATTTCCCTGGCAGGTGATATTCGATGGGATACAGACCTTGCCGATAATGGCCAACTCTATTTTGATCATGACGAAGATGCAATCACTTTACACTACACGCTTGAAGGCGGTGTAGATAAGTATCTTGGCCTTGCAACATCTGCCGATCTCGCGTTTTCTGGGATCTCAACTGAAGATGGTGAGATCTCCGGAGCAGGGGACGGGCCGTGGTCCATTGAACTCGACAAAACGATCGACCTCGGCTTTCTTGATGGCGCCGATGCGCGAGATTTGACGATTGAAGGGCAAGTTTGGGCAGTCAGTCAAATGGGTGACATTCGCATCGAGCCCTTTGCCAAAACCCTGAGAATTAATGCCTATCAAGACGAAGCATTTACACTTGACCTCGAATTAACGGGCAGTTTAAATTATTTTCGCCAGCGTCAATCCCCGGATCACTTGCAGATTCGTGATGAAAACCGATTTTTGGGTTTAGAAAACCTGATGTTACAGCTTGATTTTTCCGCCCCGCCGGATGAGGTTACCATCGACTGGCTTGGCGAAACCAATGAACTCGAACTCGAAGACGATGCGATACATTATACGTGGC
>JAQUDJ010000039.1 GCA_028685755.1 Eubacteriales bacterium
AGAAGACGTTATCATTTGAATAGTTCTGCCGGATTCATTTCGATATAATTAGATTAATCCCACTTGGAGGTTTCGTCCATGAGCAATCCACAGATCTTCTATCCAGATTATGACCATAGTATTTTGAACTTAGCGTCATCGATTTTACAAGCCTATGGGGTCGCGTGTGCACACCCCTCATTACCCGTACTCGATCAGGCTCTTGCCGAGCCGCAGAAAAATCGGATATTTCTAATTTTAGATGGAATGGGTGCCGAATTCATTCGTCGCCAACTCGCGCCGGAAGGCTTTTTTAACAGGCACGTCGTTGACGAAATATCATCGGTGTATCCCTGCACGACGACAGCTGCGACGACTACCATGCTCACAGGTCTGTCACCGGCTGAGCATGGTTGGCTCGGTTGGAGTCCGTGGTTTCGAGAATATGGACGAATCATTGATGTGTTTCTTGATCGCGACAGCTTATCTGGCCAAGAGATCAAACCCTCAGCCGGCGAATTACTCCCTTTTGTCGATATGGGAAGTCAGATCTACGCGGTCACAAAAGGCGCGGTGGGCTTGCATCGCATTCAGCCCAATTATGCGACGGACGGGGTCTCGAGCTTTGATGAAGTGATTGCCAAAATACAGCAATACGCGGCACTTCCTGGCCCGCAACTCATCCTCGCATATTGGAATCAACCGGATTCGCATATGCACAATGAAGGTCCTTATAGTGACCTCGTGCAACATGAAGTCAAAGGCTATGAAATGGCCCTTGAAAAACTAATGAGCGAGTTAACTGACTCATTACTCGTACTAACCGCCGACCATGGTCAAGTGACCATTACACACGAAGCTTATTTAGATGACTATCCCGACATCCTTGACTGTCTTGTTGTGCCCCCCAGCTTAGAAACGCGAGCGGTCTCCTTCTTTGTCAAAAACCATCGACGCGCCGAATTTGTGGAGCGCTTCCAACAATCGTTTGGCACGTCTTATCAATTAATGGATCGCGATGAAGTTCTCGCGCGTAAGCTGTTTGGACCAGGTGTCCCAAATCCCAAAATTGACGACTTCCTAGGTGATTTTTTAGCTTGTGCTATTGGTGATACAATCATTCGTTACCACGGCCGATTTGAAAGACCGCATCATGTTTTTCATGGCCATCACGCCGGATTGTGTGCGGAAGAGATGATTGTTCCGTTGATTATAACAAAAAAGTGAGTGTGAATTATCGTTTGTTGTGATAAACATATATTTAATCATTGGAGTGTTGCAAGAAATAAAATTGTTCGATAAAATGTTCCCAAATTGAAAATTGTTAACACAATGTTAATAATTTCAGTTAGTTCAGGATGGATAGAACCATGGAGGCTCGAATGAACATTAAGATCGATCGCAAAATCTACAATACCGAAACCGCTGAATTGGTTGCAGAAACTGCACAAGGCGCTTACGGTGACAGCACGGGATTTGAAGAAAAACTGTACAAAAGAGGCCCGGCAGATTATTTTCTATATGGTCACGGTGGTGAATTGTCCCCTTATCCGCAACCGGCATTATATGTGCTCGCCGTTGAAGATGCACGTTCCTGGATGCTGCGCGTAGTCGGAGAAGAATTCGCCAACAAAGAACTCGGCATCGTCAAAGGCACGACCCGCAAGGCGCCGGCCGTAAAAGCAGAAAAAACAGCGGCTGTCAAAGCTGCGCCGGCCGTAGAAACAGCAAAAACACCGGTCGCTAAAGCGCCGAAAACACCTGCTGCTAAGAAAACGGCTCCGGTTGCTGAAAAGAAAGCCCCTGCTGCTAAAGATGCTAAGGTCGCAAAAGCAACACCGGCTGTCAAAGCTCCAAAAGTTGCAGCCACTAAAGCTCCGAAAGCCAAGAAGTAAGTTAACAATTTTTCAAAAACCTACGCAATCTGATAAAGTATAGAGGACTGGCACTCGCGTGTCGGTCCTTTGTTTAACCGAGAGCCCTAGTACAAATGAGCTTTCACTCGAGAGGAGTCGATCATGCCAGATATCAAATATTGTTCTAAATGTGGTACACAGCTTGACGCATCTGCTGCCTTCTGCACCCAATGTGGAACACCAACGGTTGCCCCGACATTCACCTATACAAACAACCCTTCATCTGCCGCCTATAACTCGGATAAAAATCGCATAGCTGCGGGCGTTCTAGCGATTGTGCTCGGTGGCATCGGTGTCCATAAGTTTTATCTGAATCAAATTGGCTTAGGAATTGTTTACGTTCTGTTCTGCTGGACTGGCATTCCATCCATTATTGGTTTGATCGAAGGAATTATCTATTTAACATCAACGGACGAGGTCTTCTTCGCGAAATACGTTCGCTAAGCGTGCTGTAATCACAACATCTGGCACTGACCTTGAAATCCACCAGTTCCAACACAAAAAAAGCCACAAAAACACAACAGAAATTTGCTTCTATAAAAAAAGGACGGCCTTTTCGGTCGTCCTTTTTTATGTGTATGAATCAGCCAAGTGATTGCCCTTACGGTAGCTGTGTTTCGCCCATTAGGAAGCGATCGCATTCACGGGCGGCAGCGCGGCCTTCATTGATAGCCCAGACGACGAGGGACTGCCCACGGCGCATGTCGCCAGCGGCGAAGATGCCTGAGAGGTTGGTGGTGTGCTTATCGTGTTCGGCTTGGGCATTGGAGCGCGGATCACGGGCGACACCAAGATCGGCTAGAACTGTGTCTTCCGGGCCGAGGAAGCCCATCGCAAGAAGCACGAGCTGCGCCGGCCAGACCTTTTCGGTGCCGGGCTGTTCGACGGGAATCATCGCACCTTTATCGTTCTTTTCCCATTTTACTTCGATCGTGTGAACTTCCTTGAGGTTGCCCTGTTCATCGCTGACAAATTTCTTGGCGGTTGTCAGATAGGTACGGGGATCTTTGCCATATAGCGCGATGGACTCTTCTTGACCATAATCGGTTTTGAGGACGAATGGCCATTCTGGCCATGGATTTGTGGCAGCACGTTGCTCGACAGGTCGGGGCATGATTTCAATCTGATTGACGGATTTGCAGCCGTGCCGAATACTGGTGCCGACGCAGTCAGTTCCGGTGTCACCCCCGCCGATGACTAATACATCTTTACCCTTCGCCGAGATCGCATTTCCGTCTGCGAGTTGGGAATCGAGCAGGCTCTTGGTATTCGCCTTGAGGAATTCCATCGCGAAATAAACACCAGGCAAGGCTCGACCTTCGATTGGCAGATCACGGGGTTTCGTAGCGCCGCCACAGAGGACGATCGCATCGTTTTCAGCTTTGACCTTTGCTGCTGGCAAGTCTTTGCCGACTTCGCAGGAGGTGACAAAGGTGACACCTTCTGCAGCCATCAAATCGACGCGGCGTTGCACGACATTTTTGTCGAGCTTCATGTTAGGAATACCGTACATCAACAAACCGCCGGTGCGATCTGCGCGCTCATAAACGGTGACAGTATGACCAGCCTTATTCAGCTGATCAGCACAGGCCAGACCGGACGGACCAGAACCAATGACTGCGACCTTTTTGCCCGAGCGAACTTTAGGCGGCTGCGGATTGACCCAGCCTTCTTCCCAAGCTTTGTCGATGATGTAGACTTCATTGTTCTTGATTGTGACTTGCGGCTCATTGATGCCGACGGTGCAGGCACCTTCACAGGGGGCGGGACAGACACGACCGGTGAATTCTGGGAAGTTGTTCGTCTTTTTTAGACGTTCCCACGCTTCTTTCCAACGACCGCGATAAATTAGGTCATTCCATTCTGGAATTAGGTTATTGATGGGGCAACCGGAAGCGGCGCCTTTGATCAATAGGCCCGTATGACAGAACGGAATTCCGCAATCCATGCATCGAGCGCCCTGAGTCTGTTGCTTGTCATCGGAAAAATGTTCGTGGAACTCATTCCAATCATTAATCCGGTCGAGCGGCTGACGATCGGGCGGCAGCTCGCGTTTAAAATCCATAAAGCCAGTGGGTTTACCCATGGGTGTTCCTCCGTTTTCTGGTAGCCGTTAGTTACCGCCGACCCGTGACAGGTCGCGGTTATTGGCTTCAAAGGCTGCCATCAGAGCTGCTTCGCCAGACAAACCGCTGGCTTCGACTTCTTTGATGGCTTTTAACATACGTTCGTAATCCTTGGGCATGACCTTGACGAAAGTGGCAACGGTCTTGTCCCAGTCAGCCAAATAGCGCGCTGCGTGGTCACTGCCGGTGTGCGCCACATGATTTTCAATCATCGCTTTGACTTCTGCGATTTCAGCCGGATCAGTTAATTTTTGTTGAGAAACCATGTCTTTGTTGCAGCGGGATGCAAAATCACCTGCTGAGTCCAGAACATAGGCGACACCGCCGGACATCCCGGCAGCAAAGTTACGGCCTGTTGAGCCGAGAACGACGACACGACCGCCGGTCATGTATTCGCAGCCATGATCGCCGACGCCTTCAACGACCGCGTTGACCCCGCTGTTGCGGACGCAGAACCGTTCGCCAGCGACACCGCGGATGTAGGCATCACCGCTTGTCGCACCAAATAATGCGACGTTGCCAATGATGATATTTTCTTCAGGGATCAAGGTTGCTTTTGCATCGGGGAAAACGGCAATTTTACCGCCGGAAAGCCCTTTGCCGACGTAGTCGTTAGCATCGCCTTCCAAACGCAGCGTGATTCCCTTCGGGACGAAGGCGCCAAAGCTTTGGCCGGCTGAGCCACGGAAGGTCAAGTCGATTGTATCTGTTGGCAGGCCTGCTGCACCGTGGCGGCGGGTCACTTCTGAACCGAGCTGGGTCCCAACAACGCGATTGATATTGCGGATCGGGAATGTTGCAGAAATTTTGCTGCCATGTTCAATCGAGGAGCGACAGAACGGGATCAGGATTTGTTGGTCGAGGGTCTTTTCCAGACCGTGATCCTGCTTCATGGTGCAGTAGCGGCCAACTGATTCGCTGACCTGTGGCTGCCAGAGTAGGCAGGAAAGATCGAGACCGGAAGCTTTCCAAGCATTGAGGGCCTTTTTCGGTGCCAATTTGTCCGTACGGCCGATCATCTCAGTGATTGTCCGGAAACCCAGTTCGGCCATATGTTCGCGCATTTCTTGAGCAATGAAGCGCATAAAATTGACGACATAGTCTGGTTTGCCGGCGAATTTGGCACGAAGTGCCGGATTCTGGGTGGCGACACCGACAGGGCACGTGTCGAGATTGCAGACGCGCATCATGACACAGCCTAGCGTGACGAGTGGGCCAGTTGCAAAACCGAATTCTTCAGCACCGAGTAGGGCAGCGATGACGACATCGCGACCGGTTAAGAGCTTGCCGTCTGTCTCGACGACGATGCGGCTACGCAGATCATTGAGCACGAGCGTCTGGTGAGCTTCAGCGAGGCCGAGTTCCCAAGGCAGGCCAGCGTGACGAATTGACGTGATCGGTGAGGCACCAGTGCCGCCATCATAGCCGCTGATGAGGACAACGTCCGCACGGCCTTTGGCAACACCTGCGGCAATCGTCCCAACGCCGACTTCAGAAACAAGCTTGACGTTGATTCGCGCATATTTGTTGGCATTTTTTAAGTCATGGATCAATTCGGCAAGATCTTCGATCGAGTAAATGTCATGATGGGGCGGTGGCGAGATCAAACCAACCCCGGGGGTGGTGTGTCGAGTTGCGGCAACCCAGGGGTAAACTTTCTTACCCGGGAGCTGACCACCTTCGCCTGGTTTTGCGCCCTGTGCCATTTTGATCTGAAGCTCGCGAGCGTTGACAAGATATTCGCTAGTGACACCGAAACGTCCAGAGGCAACCTGTTTGATCGCTGAGTTTTTGGAGTCGCCAGTCGGCAATGCCTTGTATCGTGCCGGATCTTCGCCACCTTCGCCCGTATTGCTACGACCACCAAGGCGGTTCATGGCAATTGCCATCGCTTCGTGTGCTTCTTGTGAGATTGAACCATAGGACATCGCGCCGGTTTTGAAACGACGGACAATCGAATCGACGGATTCAACTTCTTCGATCGGCACCGCATGGCGCGCGGGCAACAGATCCAAAAGACCGCGCAAGGTACTGCGCTTTTGCGTTTCGAGATTCAGCAACCGTGAATATTCTTTAAAGGTTGTGTAGTCGCCTTTGCGGCAAGCTTGCTGGAGCAGATGAATGGTCATCGGATTGAACAGATGATATTCCCCGTTGCTGCGCCAATGGTATTGACCACCGGCTTCGAGACCAGCATCAACGACATTGGGATCAAACGCGGCTTTGTGGCGATCGTTGGCTTCACGGGCGATTTCTTCGAGGCCGATACCGCCTACCCGACTGGGGGTTGCGGTGAAATAACGGTCAACGACGGCCTGACTGACGCCAAGTGCCTCAAAGATCTGAGCGCCTTGATACGATTGAATGGTTGAAATCCCCATTTTTGAAAGCACTTTGACGATACCTTTGATGCCAGCTTTGACATAGTGGGCGATTGCATCTTCGCGAGAAACGTCGGTTAGGAAGCCATCGCGGATCAGGCCATCGACCGCTTCAAAAGCGAGGAACGGATTGACAGCGGACGCACCGTAGCCGAGAAGGAGGGCAAAATGATGGACTTCGCGGGGCTCGCCGGACTCGACAATTAGGCTGATTTTGGGGCGAGTACCGAGACGATTGAGGTGATGATGTAATGCTGAAGTGGCTAGCAATGCAGGAATAGGGGTCAAGGCAGCGCTGACATCACGGTCGGACAAAATGATGATATTGGCACCATTGGCGATCGCTTGGTCGGCTGCTGTAAAGAGCGCTTCAATGGCACTTTCGAGCGAACGGCCGTCGCCACCGGCGACAAAGAACATCGGCAGAGTTGCAGATTTGAAGCCGGGACGATCAAGTTGACGAATCCGCTCGAGATCCTGATTCGATAGAACAGGATATTTGAGCTTAAGACGGAGTGCGTCACTTGGCTTTGGATCGATGAGGCAACCGGAGGAGCCTAGATAGGTCTCGGTTGCGGTAATGAGTTCTTCGCGCAGGGCGTCGATCGGCGGATTAGTGACCTGGGCGAACAATTGTTTGAAGTAGTTGTAGAGGATCTGATTCTTTTCAGAAAGAACGGCGATTGGGGTATCGATACCCATCGCGCCGAGTGGCTCAATGCCATCACGGGCCATCGGCAAAATGATCGTTTTTAAATCTTCATAAGTATAACCGAAGACTTTTTCGAGTCGTTCGAGTTCGTCTTGCGGTGGCAACGGTGCTTCTGGCGCTTCTGGGAGATCCTTCAACGTCAGCATGTGTTCGTCAATCCACGTGCGGTATGGTTTTTCCCCGGCGATTTTTTCTTTGACCTCATCGTCAGATATGATGCGACCTTCTTCAGTATCGATCAGCAACAAACGACCTGGACGCAGACGTTCTTTGCGGACGATATTTTCCGGCGGAATATCGAGAACACCCGCCTCCGATGACAAGACGATCATATCGTCCTTGGTGACATAGTAACGCGAAGGACGCAAGCCGTTGCGGTCAAGGATGGCGGCGACTCGTGTGCCATCAGTAAAGGCCATTGCCGCAGGGCCATCCCAAGGTTCCATCATCATGGAATGAAACTCATAGAAGGATTTTTTATTATCGCTCATGGACTCGTGGTTCTGCCACGGCTCGGGCACCATCATCATCCCGGCATGGGCAATTGAACGTCCTGATAAGACGAGAAATTCCAGCGTATTATCAAACATCGCGGAGTCAGACCCGTTATTATTGATAATCGGGAAGACTTTTTTGATATCGTCACTATACAAATCACTCGTCAGACCCGGTTCGCGGGCATTCATACGGTTGATATTGCCGCGCAACGTGTTGATTTCGCCGTTGTGGATCAAATAGCGATAGGGATGGGCACGTTCCCAGCTCGGGAACGTGTTCGTGCTATAACGCGAGTGCACGAGTGCGATCGCTGATTCAAAATCAAGGCTTGTCAGATCGAGGTAAAATGCATCGACTTGCTCAGCTGTGAGCATGCCTTTATAGACGATCGTACGGCTAGACAAGCTGGCAAAATAAAAATAATCCGGATCGGCTTCACCTTTGCCGATAACCATTTTTTCGCAACGCTTACGGATAACGTAAAGCGCACGTTCAAATTCAATGTTGGAGAGACCTTCGGCCTTGCCGATAAAGAGTTGGCTGATATGGGGGCGATTGATGCGCGCGGTATACCCGAGAGACGACTCATTGACCGGCAGATAGCGCCAACCGAGAAACTTTTGACCTTCTTCGCCAACAATCGCTTCAATTTTGGTCTGAAGTTCCTTGCGGTTGCCTTTTTCAAGTGGCAGGAATGTCATACCGACACCATAGTCACCTGCATCTGGCAGTTCGATATCGACGCGTGGGCAAACACTACGGAAAAACTTATCTGGTATCTGCAGCAAAATACCGGCGCCATCGCCTGTGTTATCTTCGCTGCCGGCACCACCGCGATGGGCTAAATTAGCCAGAACGGTCAAAGCTTGACGCACGATAGCATGTGATTTTTGACCTTTGATATTGACGACAAAGCCGATGCCACAGGCATCATGCTCAAACTGCGGGTCATAGAGCCCCTGTCGCTGAGGCAACCCGAGGTTTTGGTGGTCCATTATTTATCCTCCTGTGTGAGCAAACCGATATCGCCGACCGGCGCGCCCTTGCACAGGTCCAAAATCAGAAAAGTGAGTAGCAATATGCAGTTGGTCAAGCAAAAAACCGACTGCCCGTAAAAATGGGGCTAGTCGGTTCGCATTATATCACTAGGGGCTTGTTCGATCAATCGGTTTAGGTGGTATTTTTGCAATTCGAAAGGAAAGTTCTTGCATAATTATTTTTTTGAACACTTTTTAACCTGATGTGTTAAAAAGCGAGGTTTTAATTAAGCGAGATCAAACCGGAGGCTAATATCCAAGGCTTTGACCGTGTGGGTTAAGGCCCCAATCGAAATCAAATCAATGCCGGTTGATGCAAGTGAAGCGAGATCTTTCTCGCCCATGTTTCCGGAGATTTCGACGATCGCACGACCAGCGATTCGGGCGACCGCCGCTTCAATGGCAGCCTTGTCCATATTGTCAAGCATAATGATATCTGCGCCACAGGCCAACGCTTCATCAACCATCGCCAGATTCTCAACTTCAACTTCGATTTTCAAGGTATGGGGCGCCACTTGGCGGGCTTTTGTCACGGCAGCGGTGATCCCGCCGGCAGCTTGAATATGATTATCCTTGATCAAAATCCCGTCGGCCAAATTGAATCGATGATTTGACCCACCGCCGGTGCGAACGGCATATTTTTCAAAAACCCGTAAACCGGGTGTCGTCTTCCGCGTGTCGGCGATTGACGCCTTTGTCCCTTTGATTTGATTTACGGCCCAAGCCGTTTTGGTGGCAATTGCTGACAAGCGTTGCAGAAAATTCAGAGCCACGCGTTCGCCAGTCAACACGCTCCGAGCGGAACCTTCGATTTCAGCTAGTCGGTCACCCTTCTGAATTTGTTGGCCTTCGCTGACTAAGAAGCGAACAATGACTTGCGGGTCGAGTAACTCATACGTGCGAGCAAAAACGGGCAAACCGCAGATCACGCCGTCTTCTTTGGCAATCAACACCGCACGGGTTTGCCTGTCAGCTGGAATGGTCGATAGCGTCGTGATGTCCCCTGTTCCGATATCCTCAGCTAGGGAACGGCGTAATAAGTCATCCATCAGAAACGGTGTGAGCATTTGGGGCGCCTCCTGCAAGTTTAAGAATTAAATCTTTCAAAAATGATACTAAACCTGATTGTTGCTCGGCATGATGGGCTAGGTTATCTAGCCGAGGTTTCGCGACTGTTTTTCACCGGTACAGCATTTGGACGATGGTCATCAGTCCGATAGTGTGCCCCAACACTGTGGCGACGGTGCAAGGCGGCCTGGACGATCGCACGAGCTGCAATCGTCATCTGTGCAGCTTCTAATTCGACCAAGTTATGAACGGGCTGCTGTTCGCGCCGTTCATGGATGGCGTCAAGCCCGTGCTGCGCTGTCAGCAAACCATCTTTACTGCGCAAAATCCCACAATAACGGGTCATAAGGGTGCGAATTTGTTGGCGATCCTCATCGACAGTTGTTTCAGCGGCCGGGATTCGCATATTTGCGGCTAGGGCAACCGCACGATCAGCGGATGTCGAAGCTCGTGCTCGCGCAAGCAGGGCGCTAAGGGTTTCGAGATCAAGATAGTGGACGGGATCGCTGGCTTGCCGGCGCAATGCTTGGTTGATCGTTTGCGCCGCACGCCGGCCGTAAACAAGGCACTCGAGTAAAGAATTACTTGCAAGTCGATTCGCGCCATAGATTCCAGTATGCGCAGCCTCGCCACAGGCATAAAGGTTACCAAGTGTTGTGCGAGCGTGTAAGTCAGTTGAAATCCCACCCATAAAATAATGCTGCACAGGCGCGACCGGTAAAAAATCGTTGGCCATATCAAAGCCACGTTGCAGGCACGTTTCATATATCATCGGGAACCGATTTTTCAAAAATTCGGCAGTGTGGTGCGTAATATCCAAATATACATAGTCGGTGCGATCGGCCATCATTTGCCGAAAAATCGCTTGCGATACGACATCACGGGACGCGAGATCGCCTAAAGGATGCGCTTTCGTCATGAATGCTTCACCCT
>JAQUDJ010000015.1 GCA_028685755.1 Eubacteriales bacterium
GTTGAAACAGACAAATTCTCAAATGCTTCGTGCATTATTTGTGATTTTTTTCAAAGCTGGTACGTTCACGTTTGCTGGTGGGCTAGCGATGTTGCCTGTCATCGAAAAGGATGTCGTTGAAAAATATCAGATGATGCCACGGGATGAATTTTTAGAATATGCGACATTGGCCCAAACACTGCCAGGTGTCATTGCGCTCAATTGTGCGGTCTTCGTGGGGCGGCGCGTCGCCGGAACACTCGGGATGTTGATTGCAGGTCTCGGCGCAACCATCTCGGCGTTCTTTTTGATGTTGCTTGCAACTATTTTGTTGCAAATTGTCCCACAAGGCGGGTTCATGGCAGGGGCTTTCGTCGGCATCCGCGCGGCTTCGGCTGCGATGATTTTGTCTGCTGCCTTTACTCTGGGACGTCATAATTTGAAAAGTACATTCGCAATTGTCGTGATGTTGGCAACGTTTATGCTGATCTTATTTGCCCACGTGAGTGCCCCAATTGTGATTTTAGCAGCTGGTTTTGCGGGATATTTTTACCAACGAATCCAATCGGGTGCAAGACGGAGGGCAAAATAATGCTGGGCGAAATGACACTCGGTGTTCTTGTGCTTGAATGCCTCAAGTTATTGTACGTTTTTTTCAAAATTGGCGTCGTTGGCTTCGGTGGTGGGTACGCAATGATCTCAATGATCATGACAGAGTCACTGAAATTCGGTATCACGTTACCGCAATTGGCTGACTTAAATGCGCTCGATATGGTTGTTCCGGGACCGATTGCGATCAATGCTGCAACATATGTCGGCTATTTGCACGCCGGCTTCTGGGGGGCTTTGGCAGCAACGATCGGCATTTCAGTACCATCATTGATCATCGTCACGTTGGTCATGCAGTCAATTGAACGTTACCGCCATAATCAGATCATGGCGGGATTTCTCACCGGGGTTAAACCTGCAGCCGTCGGTTTGATCGTCGCTGCCTCAATGACGATCGCCTCCGGCATACTGTTCCGCGATGGAGCACATTTTCTCACAGTACTTGCCAATCCACTGACAACAATCTCTTGGTTTGCAACAGCTGTATTCGTCATCGCAGCCGTACTCAACATTCGATATAAAGTCAGCCCAATTCTGCTAACGCTACTTGCCGGTATTGCAGGCGCATTACTATCCATATTTTAATGTGGTGCAGGGGTCGTGCCAGGCACCACGTTTAAAAATTACACCGATTTAACAAATTTTTGCAAAAATACTCGAAAAGTTCATCTTGGCTTAACATTCGCGCGGTATGATGGTGACGTGGGTTGCAGGAAGCAGCCCGATAGAGCCCCATTTCATATAGAGCCCCTATCCGGAAAACCCCAGCGAAATTATGCGAGGGGATTTTTTGTGTCTAAAAATGGTAGAATGGTGCAGTTCACACGTGCCAGGCACCATTTTCCGTTGAAAGGATTTTTATGACGTTTGCAATTTTGGCTATTGTGGCCGGGCTAATTCTCTTGGTTTGGAGTGCTGATCGTTTTGTTGAAGGTGCGGCTTGTGTTGCCCGTTACTTTGGTATGCCACCTCTGATGGTTGGGATGTTAGTTGTTGGCTTTGGTACTTCAATGCCAGAAATGGTCGTATCTGTACAGTCAGCGCTCGAAGGGAATCCAGGAATTGCACTTGGAAATGCTTTTGGCTCGAATATCGTCAATATTGCTTTGATTTTAGGATTAACCGCATTGATCAAACCGATTACGGTTCAATCGCGTGTGTTAGTCAATGAATTGCCAATTTTAACTGGAATCACCATTTTAGCCACGTATATGGTTTTTGACGGACTTGTATCTCGCCTCGATGCAATCATTCTCTTAATATTTTTCGGCTTATTAATTGCGTGGTCAATTTGGCAAGGGAAAACCAAGTCGCAGGATGTTCTAGTCGATGAATTTGAAGGCGAATTTAAGCGGCATAAGAAGCCCTTTGGTATCGCTCTGATGTGGACTGTGATTGGTCTTGGCCTTCTCATCGCCAGCTCACGACTTCTTGTTTGGGGAGCTGTCGATATTGCAACCAAGCTTGGCATTAACGATTTGATTGTCGGTTTGACCATTGTGGCAGTCGGTACATCATTGCCGGAATTAGCTTCGTCACTTATTGCGACCAAACGTGGCGAACATGATATTGCCTTGGGAAATGTCTTAGGATCAAATTTATTTAATACACTTGCTGTCACTGGATTGGCCGGAATAATACATCCAATCACTGCTGCGCCGGAAGTTTTCAGTCGCGACATGATGGTTCTCTTGGCTTTAACAATTGCGCTATTCATTATTGGCTACCGGTTCAACCAGACTAGGCGTCATGGTCGGATAAACCGAATCGAAGGCGCCCTTCTGCTCCTCACCTATATTGGTTACACGACTTATTTGGTCATCTCAACGATCATATAGATGGGTGCTAGGCACCTGCCAGATACTTTTATTTAATCGTGTATTCGTAGGTCTTTAGGTTTGCTTCGAGGGTCGCGGTGACACCGTTGTTTGCCCAGCGCAGCTTCAGTTGATGGAGTTCGCTCGGCAGGACAGTCAGTTTGGCGTCGAAGCCGAAGGCTGGGCAGGTGTTGCGGAATTTGAGTAAGGCGATTTGTTCTTGTACGACTTTTTTCCCCAAATCGACGTCGACCTGTGTAAGGCTCAAATTCGTGCGGTTGATTTCTTTGTGACCGCCAGAGCCTGCTTTTTCAACAGCGGCATGGTTGTTTTTACCTGCCATCAGATCAAGGTACCAGATTTGTGGTTTGCCTGGCATGAAGAGTTGGATGGCGCGGGCTAAAAGCATTTTTTGATCGTCTGCGCCGAGGGCACTGTAATAGGTTGCGTTGACTTGGTAATACATGTTTTTCTGGCCGTGAAGATCTTTGACATAGCCGCCGCGATTGACAACGGTTTTGATCAGATTTTCAATTTGTTCATCGGATAAAAGACCTTTCAAATCGAGTAAGGGAATTCCATCGTGACAGCCGAGCATGTTCACGGTGCGGATGCCTTTTTGTTGAATATCGCCAATCCAGCACAATAATTTCTCGTTGGTCTGCCGTTCAAAAGCGTCAATCACGAGTCCTGGCAGGAAAAAGTCGTAGGTCAGATAACCCTTATCAGAAATCTTTTCGTGGATTTTTTCTTCATACTTGGAATGGATTTCCGGCAGTAAAGTCAGGCCGTATTTTTCAGCTAGCACGCGGACTTTTTCGAGGAGATCCCACGTGCCCGGATCATTTAAGAAATTCTTCTCGCCGGGTTCTTTCGGGGCGTAAGCAAAGGCATCGAGACGGACGATTTCCGCGCCGTAACGGGCTAATTTTTGGAGAGTTTCTTCGTAAAATGCCCAGACAAGCGGGGACTTGATGTTGAGATCCATTTGGCCGAGATATTTACGGCGTGATTCGAGCAGCTCGATTACGAATTCGCGATAATCAGCCAAATGGCCGAAGTCGATGTCACTAGGCTGCTGTCCGGCAGCAAGTCCGGCATTGACGATTTCGGCTACATGTTCGGCAGCCGCGTATTGGATCGCACAGACGCCCATGATGTCTTGCGCGTCGAGCTTGCCGTAGCGCACTTCTTGGTAGAACGTATTCCAATATGGGATTTCTTTACCATCCGGCATCCGCACATTTAAAATCGGAAGTCCGGGCTTACGAAAAAACATATCTTTGATTAGGTCCGGATTGGGCTGAATATAGCCTGCGGCAGTCATGGTGCCGTGACCAGCCCAAAATTTGTTCCAGTCGATGAAAAAGTCTTTGTATTCCGATTTTTCACCCTTTTTTAGGATGTCTTGGAATTGGCTAGATAGCACCGATGCGTGATTTAAGATGAAGTCGAACTTAAACGCGATGTTTTGGGCTTTAAGCGCTTGCAGATCATCAGGGGTTGCGAGCATATCGTTGAGATTATAGTCGATGACTGAAAAGCCACGATCAAGATCGGTGTTGAACAAGCTCGGCAAAATATAAAATGCTTGAAATACGTCCGCTAGCTCTGGTTTTTGCAAAAAAGTAACCATGTCTTTTAAGGTGCCGCCAATGCTATCTGGATAAGCATTAAGCATCGGACCAGCTTGGATCATTTTAGGCGCTGTTGCTTGATTCATATCTTCACCCACTTCTTTTTACCCGCTTCACGGAAAACTAAGCCTGTCAAGGCTAAATCGAGATCTGGATGTCAGTGCCTAAGCCATCGACTTTAAATAATCCGCATAGGTGACGATAGCACCGGATTTGGTGACGATGATTTTGGCTTTTTTCGCCTGTGCATGTAAGAGCGCTTGCTCAATCGCAAGGACCATGGTCGTAAACGGACGATCGACACCGCCGTCACGATTGCGGGAGCGGCGGTGTTCGAGGGTTTCTTGGGGGGTGCTATTTAAAAGAATCGGGATATCGACACCGATCAAGTTATCATTGTTGCCGTGTGTCCACTCGATGACAAGCACTTGAATCTTGCTCAGATCAACCGCGTCGTACCAGAGATCTTTGTCATCGCGGCCCATCCGCTTTAATAGCAGCTTGCTTGCGCCATTTTTGAATGCCGTGAGGAGCCCTGAGACTTCGGCAAAATCAATTTCAAGTGATGTGCCTAGATAGTTCGCCAATGCGATACGGCCAGCTTCCTGATAAATTGCAAGCCAGGGCCATTCGCTACACAGTTCGCTGTTGGCATCCTGATCCTGGTCTTGCAAGTCCTGTATTTTTTGATTGCGATCTTTAGTGAATTCATGGTGGGCAACGAGGCCCTTGATTCCAGCTTCACGAAAAACGCGCATACGTTCTGCATCATTCGTGCGCGGGATCCGATGCGGGTAGTTGTCACCAGACAAAATGTAGCTGCCGATACCCATTGTATTCAAATAAAATGCAAGGAGCGAACCGATTTCGGATTTGCCAACACCAGAGCCACCATGCACCGAAATCACGGCGCGATGATTCGCCTGATTGTTTATAAGCGGTACAAGCTGTGCGAGGAGATGTGGGAAGATCATTTGAGCTTTTTTTACATGCTTTTCGTTGATGCTGATTTTATCACCCGGCATGTCGCCCTTGGGGATAGCATCGTAGTCCATTATTTGAGGTGCTGACCAAGAGCCAACTGTGTCAATTTGTTTGAAATTTAATTCGCCAGACATCCAAATGCCTCCAATATGATGTGGATTGACATCGGGCGTTCACACAGCATGTGATGCTATTTTGTGACTAGCCAATGCACTTTTCATCATATGTCATTCGAATGTCATAGTCAATTGGGATGGCCAGTCGAAGTCATTGATTAAGATCTGACTTTAAATACGTTACTTGCTGAATACCGCCTTTTATGCTATATTTTGTAACAACCTCTATTTTATTATCAAGTTGTCAGATGGTAAATGGTTGGCAAAACGTGTTAGCCATTACGAAGTTACATGAAAAGGAGTTCTAAAATGAATAAACAGTTTATTTCTCGAAATTTGGCTATTGTGATTGCGATTGCCCTACTAATTAGCACCCTCGCATTAGCTGGTTGTACAGCTAATACAAAACCTGAAACTGTCGTCAAATTTGCCGATGCAGGTTGGGATAGCATTCAACTCCACAACGCAATTGCTGCCTATGTTGTGCAAAATGGGTATGGGCTGCAGACTGAACAAATCACTGGCACGACACCTATAACTTGGAAAGCACTTACTGAAAATGAGTTGCAAATTTATATGGAAGTTTGGAGCGAGAACATCTCGAGCTATCAAGACGATGTTACTAGTGGGCTGATCAAGGAAGTTTCTGTTAATTTTGATGACAACGCACAAGGTTTGTATGTCCCACGGTATGTAATCGAGGGAGATGCAGAACGCGGCATACCAGCGTTAGCCCCAGACCTAAAAACAGTTGAAGATTTAGCAAAATATAGTGACGTTTTTGCTGATTCAGAAGAACCTGCAAAGGGTCGCATGTACGGTGCAGTTTCGGGCTGGGAAGTCGATAAAATACTTAACAACAAATATTATGCTTATGGTTTAGATAAAACATTCAATTATTTTCAGCCAGGATCGGATGCCGCATTAGCATCGTCACTTGTCGCTGCCTATGAAAAAGGAGAACCTTGGGTCGGTTATTACTGGGAGCCAACTTGGATCAGTGGTCAATATGAACTTGTTCTGCTTGAAGACAAACCGTATACAAGCGTAGAAGATATGAACGCAGGATTGACAGAGTTCCCAGCAAATCGCGTGACAATTTGCGTTAATCCAAAATTCGCTGAAGAAAATCCTGACGTTGTGACTTTCCTATCAAAATATCAGACAAGTAGTGCCCTGACTGCAGAAGCCCTCTCCGTTATGAACAGTGAAAAAATTGATGCTTCACAAGCAGCAATATGGTTTTTGAAAAACCATGATGATTTACTCAAAGCTTGGGTCACAGATGATAAGGTCTATCAAAAAATCACCAAAGCACTTGCCGCAGAAAAATGAAATTGGAATTTTCTGGCTAACTATGCAACCATTTTATTATTTGAAAGCGATTAAGATATGATGTCGTTTCCGGAAAACTGGTCAATAGATATTGCTGAAAGCATCGATCAGGCGATACGAACCCTTGGCATTCGTTATGAAGCGATTTTTGACGGAATCAAAGCCTTTGTTTCATTTTTTCTCAATAGCGTCGAGGGATTTTTATTCTTCTTGCCTTGGTGGGTTCTCCTACTTATGGTACTTGTTGGTGGCTATTTTGCGACTAAAAGGGTCCTTTCGGCGCTCATGTTCACTGTCATGATTTTTGTAATCGGATTGTTTGGTTACTGGAACTTGATGATATATACGTTGGCAATTGTATTTGTATCGGTACTTTTTTCACTCTTCATTGGCTTGCCGTATGGCATTCTAATGGCTGAGAATCCAAGACTTGCCCGCTATTCGACGTCTGTTTTGGATGCCATGCAAACCATGCCTAGCTGGGTCTATTTGATTCCAGCGGTCTCCTTCTTTGGATTAGGTCGAATGCCGGCGGTTATGGCAACAATGATCTATGCCTTGCCGCCGGTCATCCGACTAACAAGTCATGCCATTTCAAATGTGGATAGTGAAACGTTAGAAGCTGCGCGAGCGTTTGGCTCAACCAAAATACAGGCTTTATTCCAAGTCAAAATCCCTCAAGCTGCTGGCACGATCATGGCGGGTATCAATCAAACCACCATGATGGCGGTTGCGATGGTTGTCACCTGCTCGATGATTGGCGCGAAAGGATTAGGTTCTGAGGTCCTAATTGCAATTAATCGTCTAGAGGTCGGACGTGGCTTTGAAGCAGGGATTTCAATTGTGTTCATAGCTATTGTGATGGATAGATTGTCGCAAGGGGTCGCCCGTAGCATGGACCGGAAAGCGAAGGCCTAATTGAATGGCAGTAAAAATATCCGTACAACATGTCAGTAAAATATTCGGTTCAAAACCTTTAAAGATCCTTCAAGATCTCACCGCGCATTTTGATAAAAGTCTCGTTATGAAAGAAACGCAACACGTCGTTGGTGTTCATGATGCGACATTTGAAGTCAATGAGGGTGAAATTTTTGTCATAATTGGTTTATCTGGAAGTGGAAAATCAACTTTGATTCGATGTTTGAATTTGCTTCATCGGCCAACTGGTGGCGAAATACTAATCGATGGTCAAAACATTTGTGATTTTTCGCCCAAAAAACTGCGCGAGCTTCGACGTCACCAGATCGCGATGGTATTTCAAAATTTCGCCCTGCTTTCCCATAAGAGTGTATTAGAAAATGTTAGTTATGGATTAACTATTCGTGGCGAAGTGAAAGCTGCTAGCCAATTTAAAGCTCGACAAATGCTTTTGATGGTCGGTCTTGATGGATATGAAAATGAGCCGATATCTGCGTTAAGCGGCGGGATGAAACAACGTGTTGGCCTCGCAAGAGCTTTAGCAAACGACCCCGAAATTCTCCTAATGGACGAGGCATTTTCAGCGCTTGATCCCATCGTCCGCCGCGAAATGCAATTTGAATTATTGAAACTACAGCAACAATTGCGGAAAACCATTGTATTTATAACCCATGATATTCAAGAGGCCTTTAAAATTGGTGATCGTGTAGCGATCATGAAGGATTCGAAGATTGTACAAATTGGCAGTCCTGAAGAAATTTTAACCAAACCGGCTGACGAGTATGTTGAACGCTTCATCACGGGGGTCGATCGCACACAAATATTGACCGTCCGCAGCATTATGGTTGTGCCAAGTTGCCTAATACAAATGCGATCTGGTCCGAACATGGCGATACAGGAAATGAAGCGTAACGGCGTTTCAAGTGCCTTCGTCATAGATCATGATCTTAAACTATCGGGGTTAGTTACTTTGCAAGATGCACTAAAAGCAATCGCAGAAAAACTATCGCTTGCAGAAATTATAAATCGGGAAGTTATTCAGGTTGAGCCCTCAACAACAGTTAGTGATTTAGTCCCCTTAGCCGCACAATCTGCTTACCCAATCGCAGTTACTGAAGAAGGTCGTTTACTGGGGATTGTGACAAAAGTTGCGATTTTAAGCACTTTGGGCTAACGATTAAGAATCAGATTTATTGAGACGCATTTGGTATTCTGTATCATCAATCGCTTGTTATTCGCATTGTGCTTGGCCAATTTGATTTAGAAATTGATTTATACGTTCCTCTAACCCGGCATCGCCTGTAATTAAAAATATGTCATCTAGCTCAAAAAGGGCATACGGACCTGGCGAAAAAATTGTACTTCCTTGGCGACGTATCGCAACTATAGTACCACCAGTATTTTGCCAAAATTTCGACTGACTTATTGTAAGCCCAATAAGTGGTGATTGGTTTTCAATTTGAAATTCATATGGATACAGTGGAATGACACTATTCAGTCGATCGGCTTGCCGTGTTAAAAAATCAATCAGTTTATTAATTTTTTCATCGATTACATCGCGCTGATCAAAAAGCGTTTTAATTTCCTGGCGCACCGCTTGAATTTCGATTTTTGTTTTGAAGCGATTGACATAGTGGCGCGCTTCTTTGCGCGATAAAATGATAAAGCCACTTTTTGTTTCTGAGCGGGCAATCCCCATGTCTTCTAGTAGGTGCATCGATCGCCGAATCGTTTCGGGCGACACACGGTAGGTGCTACTAAGCAACGACCGTCCAGCTAATTTTGATCCTTCAGCAAATTCGCCCGAAGCAATTCTTTTTGCAATATCTAGTGCAATTTGAGCATAGATTGGTGTGTCGATTTTTTCAGACATCAATTTGTGCTCCTCAGTAAATATTGAAATGAACGATTCATATGTGCTCAAAATAATGTAAATGAGCGTTACTAGAACAAACTGCGACTAACTTAAAACAAGTATATCGCAGTTTCTGACTTGAGATAAACAACTCTAATTAGATTATTTAACTAATTGATCAAAAGAACTCGCATTCAATATGCCCTTAATTTTGATTATATTAGATGCCTCGATCTGCGTTGTTTTCAATCTCAAAATTTTCATTTTCCCAATTGCGGAAAACCGCTTTATCCTTACCAATATAGAGTAAATAATTCGGGATCAAGGGTGTTTTGCCAAGGCCACCTGGACCGTTGACGATGTAGGTCGGGATCGCCATTCCGGATGTATAACCACGTAAACTTTCCATGATCTCCAGTCCTTCTTCAAGTCTGACCCAGAAATGAGATGTCCCGCGAACGGTTTTTGGGTGAAAAATGTAGTATGGTTTGACACGCAATGTTAGAAGTAATTGGTTGAGGCGGCGAACCGTAAATTTGTGGTTATTGACGCCGTTTAACAACACCATTTGATTGCCAAGCGGGATGCCGGCATCCGCTAAACGATCACAGGCTAGCTTTGCTTCGTGCGTAATCTCAGCGGGCGAATTAAAGTGTGTATTTACATACAATGGATGATGACGTTTGAGCATTGCAACCAATTCAGGGGTAATGCGTTGCGGTAAAGTCACTGGCGTGCGAGTACCAAGCCGGACAATCTCAACATGGGGAATCGCGTGCAATTCGGTTAAAAGCTTATCCAATACACGGTCTGAGAGCATTAAGGCATCACCGCCAGTGATCAGTACGTCGCGGATTTCTGGCTGTTCGCGGATATATTGAATTGCTTGTTGCAAAACCTGGTCTGACTCAGATTGATCAACCTCACCGATCAATCGACGGCGTTGGCAGAAGCGGCAGTACATACCGCAAAGATTGGTCACCTTGATGATCAGTCGATCAGGGTAGCGGCGCGTCACTCCCGGAACTGGCGAGGAGTGCTCCTCATCCATCGGATCAAGCACACCTTCTGGATTCATTTCTTCAATCGAAGGGACAGCTTGCCGACGTATCGGACAATGTGGATCTTCAGGATCAATGAGCGACAGGTAATATGGTGAAATAGCAAATCGATACTGTTGACTGACCTTGGCGATCTCGTCAAGTGTCGTTTGGTCAAGTGGCAGATACTTCCGTAGATCTTGAACATTGTCGATGCGATTAGCTAATTGCCAGCGATAGTCATCCCATTGTGCCTGCGAAGCGTTCATTTTTTGCCGTAAACTAGTTTGACGCACTTGGATTTGATCTGCGTGATTGAGACCCGTGCGAATATGGGGCAATGCTTGCAGATAGTCATCTATTTTTTCGTGAAGGTGTTGGCTACGAGGCGTTGTATCCATGGTTGTGATCCTCCTATTAATACTCGTGTTATCCGAGTTCCGATAATTTATAAGCAATGAAAATTAAATATGTTCCGGTTAAAAATAAACCAGTGCGCCGTGAGATGCGTTTAAAAAAATAAGCTGTTCCTAATAACAAGATTGTTGAAAAGAGCATAAATCCAAGGTCAAGCAGGGCATCGCTACGGCTTGAAATTGGATAAATCAAAGCGCTCATGCCAAGAACAAACAACACATTGAAGATATTACTGCCGACAATATTACCAACTGCAATATCATCTTCTTTTCTAAAGGTTGCAACCAAGCATGTCGTTAATTCTGGCAGAGATGTCCCAAGTGCAATGATTGTCAAACCTATAAACCGCTCAGACAGCCCAAATTGTCGCGCAATATCAACACTGCTATTAACTATCAATTGGCTGCCAGCGATTAAGGCAATAAGACCGAGCAACAATTTTCCGATGAGTAAAATTACCGGGTGTTTTTGTCGAACATTGGCACGTTGATAATCAATTTCATCGAATAACCCTTTTTCGAAAATACGTTCTGATTTAAGCATTGACTGAATTTGATATTCAGGATCAGCTGAAGGTTTGAGGCGTCGAGCAATATGTCGAGATTCCCGACCCAAAAAAATCACAAACACTATAAAGCCTATCAAAAGAATAGTCGCTTCAAATCGCGATATTTGAAAACCTGTCCAAAGCATGATCGTCAAGACAAGTCCAATTATTAGCGCTAGTGGTATTTCACGCTTGATAATTAGTGGTGAAACGCGTAATGGTCGAATAATAGCGGTAAGTCCAATAATCAGTGTGATGTTAACGATTGAACTACCAATCACATCACCTAAAGTGATCTGGTTCACCTTCTGTAATCCAGAGACAATGCCGATTGCAGCTTCCGGAGCACTTGTTCCAAATGCAACAATTGATAATCCAATTACAAATGCAGGAATCCGCATTTTTTTTGCAAATTGAGCTGCTGAATCAACAAACCAGTCAACACCGATTATAAGTAAGATAAATCCAGCGATTAAGAGCAAATAATTCATTGCAACCCCTCATCTCGCGATCTTTATAGTTTAAAAAGTGGATAGGCCTTGTAAGTCTACCCACTCGAGTAAGGGTGTTTCCTTTTTCTATTCTAATCAAAACTCTTGTCCTAGATATAAACAAAATGTTAACCCGAGAACAAATTATAATGACAAATTCAAAAAAAGACCGGCCATTGCTGACCGGTCATCTTGCCAATTTTCAATATAACAAATTCAATTATGGCGGTGAACGTCCCAGCCCAAATAATTACCAAGGGCTTCTTCCAAAACGCCAGCGACGTTTGCCCGGTTCATCGCGACGTGGTGTTCAAAACCATTGCGTGTGATGTGCTGCAGGAGACCTTGAAGATCGTTGACGTTGCAAACCGAAACGCCGCCTTTGGTATCGACCGGATCATCGAGGAATTCACCTTCACCCACGTATAGTTTGATTTTGCCGTTTTTGTCATCAGTTGTGATTTTGCAGAAGGTCATTGGACCACCGACAATTTGGGCTTTGCAAGCCCCAAAGCAAGCTGAGGCACCGAGTGTCGTGCCGAGGACGTCTAAGTTTTCGATTTCAAATTCGCGGCCAAAAAAACTGGCTGGGAAATTCGAACAATGCAAATTAACACATTTGTTGCGTTCGTTGGCGAAATTATTATTCCAGTCAAAATATGCTGACGGCGATCCAGACGCTAAATACAGGGCATACATCGAAAGGGCGCCGGTGACATCCATTTCGCAGGCACTTGGCATGCCTTTTTCTCCCATCATGCTCATGGCTAGGCAAGTTGCGACACCATAATTTTTCTGGATTGATTCCCAGCACTGGATGGCGCTCGCTTGGCAATCATGATCTGTGACGTAATTTTCGAGTACGATGTTGAGTTTGGCCTGGAGGATGATTTTTTCTGCCTCAATGTAGTTTGGGATTGTGCCATATGCTTTAATTTCGTCAATTTTGGTTTTAACCAGATCCGACATTGGCAGTCCTTGCGCCGCAACGATGATTTCTGAGAGGTCGACTACGGAAGTTGTAATTCCGGATTTTTGCAGCAATTTTTCGGAAAAACGGACGGTGTGGAAGGCGTCTGGTCGTGCGCCAATTGCAGCGATCCGAGCGGTGCGCACTCCATTTACGACGCGACAAACCGCAGTGAAATCATCGAGTTCGCGGCTGAATTCTGCGCTGTTTAAGTCACTGGTGTGTTGGCGGGTAGTCGTGTATTTGATATCGCGCTGGTATAGATTATTGCAGAGTGAGATTTTGCCGCAGAATGCGTCGCGTCGGTTCTCAAGTTGCATTTTGTTGAGTTCGTCATCACATGCTTGAATTAAAATGGGAACGTTTAGTTTGGCTAGATCGATCGCTGTAGCCACTCCGACTTCATCGCCAAAATTTGGCAAAATGACGAGAATCCCATCAATGCGGTCACGGTTTGTTTGGAAAAGGGAGGCGCAGGTTTTGGCATCATCATAGGTCTCGACAGCACCGAGCCGGGTCTGTTGTTCGGTCAAAATAATCGTCTCAATGCCTTTGCCATGACATAAGTTAAGGACTTTGTTGCGTTCTTCAGTGACGAGATGATCCGGGAAAAAACTGCGGTTTGTGACGATAATTCCGAGTGTGGTTGGCTTCATATGGTGTCCTCACTTTTTTGTTTTGCGCTGTGGAGAACCATCTCCACAGCATTTTTCCAGCCTTGGCGGCGTTTCGCACGGGTCGATGCTTCGAGTCTGGGTTGATAAGTACGGCGTTTGATCTGATCGAAAATAGTATTGGGATAGATGCCTAACGCGATTCCGGCTGCAAAAGCTGCACCGACGCCGGACAATTCTGCTGTTTCAGATACACTCAAGGGAAGGTCTAACAAATCACTTTGCGTTTGCATGAGGTAAGCATCGCGGGTCGGTCCACCATCGACCCGCAACGCTTTGAGATCGAGCGCGGCGACGGTTTTCATGAGGTTGATAATGTCGGTAATCTGGTGCGCGATGCAATCTTCTGCAGCCCGAACGATTTCCGCCTTACCTGTTTGGCGGGTCATGTTGCAAATGACCGCACTAGCCCGGCTCTCCCAATAGGGTGCGCCGAGTCCGGAAAAGGCTGGGACGAGATAAGTTTCATCATGGAGATTGGCCGTCGCCGCGAGTACACCCGCATCTTTGGATGAAGCAAGTAATCCGAGTTCCTCAACGACCCATTTGATAACGGCCCCGGTGTAATTAATATTGCCTTCGAGGACATAATCAACGATCCCGTTCATGCCCCAAGCAATCGATGTGACGATTCCTGCATTCGTCAAAATTGGCTGTTGTCCGATGTTGAGCATCACGGACGAACCGGTGCCATACGTCGCTTTGATCAAACCTTTTTCGTGGCAGCCTTGGCCGAACAGAGCGCTGTGGGAGTCGCCCATGGCACTGTGAATCGGAATCAATTGCGGTAAGATATCGCCAATCGTGGTCATGCCAAATAACGAATTTGATTCGCACACGGTTGCGAGCATGCTCATGTCCAAGCCAAAAAGGTTGCATATTTTGGCATCCCACTGCAAGGTCGTTAAATTGAACAATTGGGTCCGTGAGGCATTGGAATAATCCGTTTTAAATGATTGGCCGTCGGTTAATTGCCAGATCAACCAACTATCCATGGTCCCGCAGCGCAAGGTTTTTTGGTGAGCGGCGGTCTGGACTGCCGGGATATTTTCGATTAGCCAAGCTAGTTTGGCAGCAGAAAAATAGGGTGACAATTGTAAGCCGGTCGTTTGGCGCACAGCTTCAGCATGGCCATCTTGTGCTAGGCGGTTGCAAATCGCTTCACCCCGAGCGCACTGCCAGACAATGGCGTTATATAGGGGTTTACCAGTCTGTGCATCCCAGGCCATTGCGGTTTCGCGCTGGTTGCTGATGCCAAGTCCGGCAATTTCACATGGATCAATTCCGGATTCGGTAATCAAATCCTGAGCAACTGCCACAGTGTTTTGATAAATTTCTACGGGATCGTGTTCGACCCAGCCAAGTTCGTTGATGATTTGGCGGTGGGAACGATCGGTGCGCGCTAACAACGTACCAGTTTGCGAAAATAGCAACGCTTTGGTGCCGGACGTGCTTTGGTCAATCGCTAAAATATACGGCGCGTTCATCGGCCGATTAGCTCGGCAGCTTGAACTGCGATGTTTTCGGGGGTTAGCCCATAATGTGCAAAGACTTCCGGTGATTTGCCGGCAATGGCCGGTTCATCAGGTAGGCAAAGCGACTTGAATTTGACAGGGTACTCGCTTGCGATGAGTTGGCTGATCATGGACCCGAGACCACCGATCGCTACATGTTCTTCCAGGACAACAAGTCCTTGGGTTTCGCGGGCGGCTTGTAATACGGCTTCGCGATCTAGGGGTTTGATGCAGTACATGTCGATCACGCGGCAGGAAATTCCTTGTTTTTCGAGAATTTGAGCAGCTTGGATGGCAGGGTCAACCAGTTCTCCGGTCGCGATTAAGGTGACATCGGAACCCGCGCGGGCGAGAGACGCATGATCCATGACAAACGGGCACGCGGATTCGGTGTAAACATCGGCGACTGGGTTGCGCCCCACGCGGACATACGCCGGTTTTTGGTCTGTGAGTAGGGCTTCGATCAAGCGTTTGGTCTGATGGCGGTCGCTCGGAAAATAGACGCGCATATTCGGGATCGAGGCCATCGTCGCGATATCATTTGTTGAATGATGGGTCATCCCGAGGGCACCATAACTGACTCCACCAGAAATACCGATTAGCTTGACGTTGGTATTGGAATAGGCAACATCGACTTTGGCTTGCTCCATGCTGCGGGTCGATAAAAAGCAGGCTGGTGATGCGACAAAGGCTTTCTTCCCACAGGAAGCTAGGCCTGCGGCAATCGAAACAATATTTTGTTCCGCAATCCCGGTTTCGACAAATTGGCGAGGATGGACTTTGGCAAATTCAGCTAATGAAGCTGAGCCGCGTGAATCACTGCAGAGAACGACAATTTGCTTATCTTGAAAGGCCTTTTCAACAAGGACATCGTTAATGACTTGACGATTGTGAATGGTGTTCATAAAGCAGCACCTCGTTTCGCAGCCAATTCTGCGGTAGCCAAGTGATATTCCTCAGCATTGGGAACTTTATGATGCCAGGGTGCGGCGTTCTCCATGAAGGAGACACCGTAGCCTTTGATGGTCTCGGCGATGATCACCGTCGGTTGACCTTTGATCGTTTTGGCGAGTTCAAAAGCGGTGTTCATTGCTTCGGTCGAATTACCTGCCGCTTTGATCACATGCCAGCCAAAAGCTGTCCAACGGGCTTCCAAATTCTCATGGCCCATAACATCTTCGGTCGGGCCGGAAATTTGCAGGCCGTTGCGGTCGATAACGGCACACAGGTTGTCGAGCTGGTAGTGAGATGCGGCCATCGCTCCTTCCCAAACCGAACCCTCGGCAAGTTCCCCATCACCCATGACAATGTAAACGCGATAAGGTGCTTGGTCCATCTGGCCGGCTAACGCCATGCCCACACCGACTGATAAGCCGTGGCCCAACGAACCGGAATTGGCTTCGATGCCATTCACTTTCGTCGTCGGGTGTCCGATGTATTTTGACCCATAAGCCGAAACGAGTTTAAGATCCTCGAGCGGAAAAAAGCCACGATTCGCAAGCACGGCATACAGGGCTTCAACGGAGTGTCCTTTTGACAGAATCAAGCGGTCACGGTTTGGATCCTTCGGTTGCAACGGATCAATCCGCATCTGTTGAAAATACAAAGTTGTGAGGATGTCGGTGACACTGAAATCACCACCGATGTGGCCGGCTTTACAATTGACGACAGTATCGAGAATATCTTGTCGAATCTTAAATGCGGTCGCAGTTAAATTATCCACGCGTTACTCCTGTTTAACTGTGAGCATCTACCCACACGTATGCCAATCTGCGCTATACGTTTAGCTTAAACTAATTTAAAGAAAATTCAATAGATTTTAAATTAAATTTAACTGTAATTTTAAATATTTTTAAATAAATTTAAATATTTTTAAACGGCAAATTAAAAAACGGCCGATCACTCGGCCGTTCAGCTCGTTCAGTTCTTCTGTTTAATGAATTAGATTGTTGCGACGCTTTGACGTCGGACGAGCTCGGTTGCGACTTCGATCCGCACGTTTTCTGCCACTTTGCCGTTCATCCGTTCTAACAAGCGTTCAACAGCCAAGCGACCAAGGCTATGCTTAAAAACTCTGACGGTTGTGAGTGGTGGGTCGATCATTTCACAATAGGGCAAATCGTCAAATCCGATTATTGAGAGGTCTCTCGGAATCTGTAGCCCCTTCTCTTTAAAAGCGCGCATAGCACCAAAGGCGATGATGTCGTTGTCGGCAAAAAAGGCTGTTGGTAGAGGTGGATTTGTATCGAGCCACGCAAGGGTTTCGCGATAAGCGCCATCAGCAGATGGCTCGACAGCACAAATGAATTGCGAATCAAGAAAGCTGTTTTCATCGATCATGGCTTGGATAACCCCAAGGTGGCGTTGGCTAAAGTTGTAAATGGGCACATTACTCTTAAGGTAACCAATTAGTCTGTGACCGTTTCGTCTCAGCTCTTGGACGGCGTCATACGCGCCCTGAAAGTTGTTGATTAATACAGCGTCACTTTGAGTGTCAGAAAGACTGCCATCAAGCACAACAAGGGGATGGTTGGCGCGGAAAAATGGCAGAAATTCGGAAAGTGATAACTCGGTAGCCAGTAAAATGATCCCTTCTTGCGGGTTATCATACACAATCTGCATGACTTGATTTTGACTTTCGAGGTCACTGATATGTGAAATCATCAGTTGCCGGCCATTCGTGCGAGCAGCAGCTTCGATGCCCTCCGTCAGCGCGAGAAAAAATGGTGTGTCAGCAACCACGCGGCCGGATTTTTTGTAAACAACTAGGCGGATGTTCCCGCCCGATTGTTGGTTACGGCGGGTCATCAAGCGCGTGTCATAACCGAGTCGTTCGGCGAGCTCGAGTACTTGCGTCCGCGTATTGGCATTGACCCCAGGGCGATTATTGAGTGCCAACGAAATGGTGGCCTGGGATAAATTGAGTTGATCGGCAAGATCTTTAATTGTGATCGCCATAACGTCCTTTAACAGTCATATCGAATTAAATCTGAACGGGTAAACGTTGACAAAAGTATCCGGCTAACGTTTAACCTTTGCGGGCTCTTTTCGATACTGGTTTGCCCAGTATCTCTGCCAAAATGATTCCTTCAACTAATCGGTCGGGCGTCAGGGGGAGATTCAGCCCAAGGGTGCCAAGCATTGGTGCAAAAAGCTGATTGGTCTGGGAAGTATCAGATGACAGCGATACCGTATGTTGTACCGTTGGCTGCACGAAAACTGGTTTGGGCATTGGGGTTGGTACCACTTCGGCTGCTGGCACAAACTCAGCCGGCGTGTTCCGTTGCGCGCCATTGCGAAATGCTTTGGCAGCCTCGGGATCAACAACTTCTAAGATGCCAATGAGGTCATTGATTTGACCGACAAGATCAAACATGGATCATTCACCTTCTTTAATCCGCTGATGCGTAATGGCTTGAATTAGCTCAATTGGTTGATCAAACTAAAACGTGGCGATTATTTAGATTCACCCGTTGCAGCTTCTGGTTTACCTGTATTGGCGATTGAGCCGCGCATTTGGGTATCCGAAATCACATTTTGCATATTGTAATAATCCATCACGCCCAGTTTTCCTTCGCGCAGTGCTTGGGCGAGGGCTTTCGGTACTTCGGCTTCTGCTTCGACAACGCGCGCCCGCATTTCGACAACAGCAGCTTTCATTTCCTGTTCACGGGCCACAGCCATCGCACGACGTTCTTCCGCTTTGGCCTGTGCAATCCGTTTGTCAGCTTCAGCTTGATCGGTCTGCAGTTGCGCACCGATGTTACGGCCGACGTCGACATCCGCGATATCGATGGAGAGAATTTCGAATGCGGTCCCGGAGTCGAGTCCTTTGCTTAAGACGGTCTTAGATATACGGTCAGGGTTTTCGAGTACTTCTTTGTGGGTATTAGCAGACCCGATGGTTGTGACGATGCCTTCACCGACACGGGCGATGATGGTTTGTTCGCCGGCACCACCGACTAATCGTTCAATATTGGCACGGACCGTTACTCGGGCTTTCGCTTTGAGTTCGATACCATCTTTGGCGATTGCTGCGACTAAGGGCGTTTCAATCACTTTCGGGTTGACGCTCATTTGAACCGCTTCTAAGACATCACGGCCAGCCAAATCAATGGCTGCAGCACGTTCAAAAACGAGTGGAATTTCGGCACGCTGTGCAGCGATCAAGGCATTGACGACTTTGTCGACATTACCACCAGCGAGAAAATGTGCTTCGAGTTGATTGATGTTGACGAGGAGACCCGCTTTTGTGGCTTTGATTAACGGATTAACGACGCGGGTCGGCACGACACGTCGCAAGCGCATGCCGATTAGATTGAAGATACCGACTTTGACACCTGCGGCGGCGGCAGAAATCCACAAGCCGACTGGGACGAAGCTAAAGAACATCGATAAAAAAATCAGAATCGCGGCAAAAAGTAATCCGTATGATAGTAATAATCCGCTCATAAAATATTTTCTCCTTTGATTTAATTGTATTTTTTGTTTTAAGCTTGGAAATTTAGATAACCGAGTTGGCGTTTAATTAGAGGGTCTCGATAAAGCGACAACAATCCGGCGGCCTTCGACACGCACGATTGTGATCGCGGCTCCTGCTTCGATGAAGCTCCCTTCGGAGACGACATCCATGCGGCGGCCAGAAAATTCGCCCATGCCTGCAGGACGAAGTACGGTGTTGGCGACTCCCACTTGCCCAACCAATTGACTGTTATCCTCGTTGGTGCTAAATCCATCCTCGTGTTTGGCAGCCGACCAAAGGATCAATTTTTTCGCAAGTTTGCCCTTTTTGGCCGAGCGAAGGAGAATGGCAACGAGCGCTGCCATCAGCAAAATGAGGATGATCACCATCGTTAAGGCTTCGAGCGGCGTCCTTGCGGTCATGATGATCCCGATGATCAACATGACAAAACCGCCGATTCCGGCAAAACCGATGCCAGGTGTGAACATTTCAGCAAAAATCAACAACAGGCCTGCCGAGAAGACGATGATTTGGGCCGTTTCGATGGCCTCAACAAAACTAAAGATTGATAGGAATAAGCCAAGAAGATTCAACTGAATCCCTCCTTTAAAATGGCAAGAGGTGGGTGACCTGCAACAGGCTACCCACCCCAGTAAGCCGGCTTCTCATAACGTGGCAACCTTATCTGATGACTTAGGTTACCTTGTCTCGTCAGACAATCTTTCGCTTGTCAGACTTTGACCGAAACTATATGTATTTATTTCATTTTACATCAAACTGTCCGAAAAGTCTGTCGAAAATTTGGACTATTAAGCGTTGACTAGTAAGCGTTGATCAGCTATACGTTTCCATGGTTTAGCAGGTCACTAGTTGCCAAACATGGCTAACAAAAAGCCTGCGGCGACAGCAGAACCGATGACCCCGGCAACATTTGGCCCCATCGCATGCATCAGCAAATAGTTTTTCGGATTGGCACGCTGTCCTTCAACTTGCGAGACACGCGCAGCCATGGGCACGGCGGAAACCCCTGCTGAGCCAATCAATGGGTTGACTTTGCCGCCGGTCAGGACGTACATTAGTTTGCCGAATAGCAAACCACCAACCGTGCTGAACATGAAAGCAAATAACCCCAAAGCGATAATTTTTAATGTTTCTACTTGGAGAAAGCGATCAGCATTTGCTGTTGCGCCAACGGTGACACCTAAGAAAATGGTCACGATGTTGATCAGTTCATTCTGGGCAGTCTGGGAGATGCGATCGACGACGCCGGATTCACGGAACAAATTACCGAGCATCAGCATGCCAATCAGCGGCGCAACAGAGGGCAATAGCAGCGTGGAAACGATCGTCACCACAATTGGGAAAATGATTTTTTCAGCCTTGGAAACATCACGCAATTGCGCCATCTGGGTCTTGCGTTCCTTTTCAGTTGTCAACGCGCGCATCAGCGGTGGCTGAATCAACGGAATCAAGGCCATATATGAATAGGCGGCAATAGCAATTGCGGGCAAGAGTTCCGGGGCGAGGCGGGTAGTTAGAAAAATGGCGGTCGGGCCGTCGGCACCACCGATGATACCGATAGATGCAGCCTCTTGAACAGTAAAGCCAAGCATTCGCGCGACGGTAAAAGCCACATAAATACCGAACTGTGCAGCAGCACCGAGTAGTAAGCTGGAGGGGCGCGCAATCAAGGGGCCAAAGTCAGTCATCGCCCCGATGCCTAGGAAAATCAATGATGGATAAATCCCAAGCTTGACGCCTTGGTAAAGGTAGTACAAAAGACCACCGGGGGCGTGGTCGATCGGAGCATCCATTAGGCCAGTGATTGGCAAATTGGCTAAAAGCATGCCAAAGGCGATGGGCAGCAAGAGGAGAGGTTCGAACTTTTTGACGACAGCCAGGTAAATTAAAACACAAGCGACGATGATCATGATCAGATGCTTGAAATCAAGGGCATAAAAACCGGAATCTGCCCAGAGTTTTTGTAAAGTTTCTAAAAACATCGCGCTACCCCTATCAATGAATCATGACCAGCGGATCGCCGGTCTTGACGATAGAGCCTTTGCTGACAAGCACTTGGCCAATTGTCCCTGCTTTAGCGGCCACGATTTCATTCTCCATTTTCATGGCCTCGAGGACACAGACCACTTCGCCTTCGGCAACTTTATCCCCTTCCTTTTTGAGAACATTGAGGATGGTGCCTGGCATCGGCGCGGTCAATGCATCCCCTGAAACGGCATGAACCGGCGCGTGTTTGAGTTCAGTCGACGCAGGCCCGGATGTAGGGGCAACGGCAGCAGTCGGTGTGGCAAGTGATGCTATGGCAGGTGCAACAGTGACAGGTGCAGCAACGGCTTCATATTCGGCCGTCACTTGTGCGACACCGCGCTCGACTTCTACTTCATATGTTTTTTGGTTAATTGTGATCTGATATTTCATCGACGCATTCTCCACATTCTTAGATTTGAACAAGCTGTTCAAGATCGGCAGGATAATCGCTTGTGATCATGACGTAACTGCAGGGGTGTCCTCAAGTAAGCGTATCGATTTGAAAACGAGTTCCGGTGCGGGTATATCACTTTCGGCGCAAACAATGGCCATGACCATTGCAGCTGTTTTGTCATCGATATTGAACAGCTTGAGTTGCGGACGAGCGATGCTCGCAATGCCCGAATCAGGCGTCACAGCGGTAGTCACGGCAGGTGTGGCTGTCTGTTGCGTTGACGACGCGACTTGGGCTTGATTAGCCTTTGGCACGGCTGAATTGACGTGAAATTTTTTCAAAAGATAAGACTGGAGGTAGATCAAGAGAATCAAGCTGACGAGCACTAAAAAAACGACACTCATGCCAAAAATGGAGGTCAAAAGACTATTGATGATGTCCATATCTCTAACCCTCCACGTCAAATCTGACGGATCGAATAGGTAACCCGATTGCTCTGCTTCGCTTCGCGCGATTCAAAGAATTTTTCAGCAATTTGCGGGAAAGCTAGATAACTCAAGACATCTTCATCGTTTTGTGCAATGCCAGCGAGTTTGATCTTGGCATTTTCAAACTCTGGGGGTAGCGTCTCCGCATAACGACCGGTGATTGGTTTTTCGTCACCGAGGACGGTTTTGATGAGCTCGTCACTGACTTTACCCGGTGCCTGGCCATATTCGCCACGAACATAGGCTTTGATTTCCTTGGAAATGTTCTTGTAACGTGTGCCAACCAGCACATTGGTCGCTGCTTGAACCCCAACCATTTGGCTCATTGGCGTGACGAGTGGCGGATAGCCTAGATCTTCACGGACTCGAGGTGTTTCGGCCAAAACTTCAGGGAGACGATCGAGGGCATTTTGCGACTTGAGCTGAGACACTAAATTTGACAACATTCCACCTGGAATCTGGTAAATCAGGGCGTCGGTTTCAGTGCTCAGCACATAAGGATCGAGTAGACCTGATGCGACGTATTTCTCTTTGACCGGCTTGAAATGGTCATTTATCAACTTGACAACGGCATCATCGAGACCAGACTCGTAACCCATTTGTTTGAGTGCATAGTTGAGTGATTCAGTTGCTGGTTGCGAGGTGCCTCCGGAGAAGGATGAAATCGCCGTGTCGATGCCATCCGCACCGGCTTCAACAGCTTTTAAATAGGTCATCGGACCCAAACCGGTGGTCGAGTGAGTGTGGACATAGATTGGAAGACTGACATTCGCCTTGAGGGCGGTCACCAGATCAAAGGCTTCTTGGGGGCTCATGATACCAGCCATGTCTTTGATACAGATCGAATGTACGCCCATTTTTTCGAGGTTTTTTCCTAATTGGATGTAGTTTTCAAGGTTATGAATCGGGCTGATTGTATAGCAAATAGTCCCCTGAGCATGACCACCACGTTTAAGGGTTTCGTCGACGGCAACTTCGATGTTGCGCAAGTCATTCAACGCGTCAAAAATGCGCAGAATATCGATGCCATTCTCAATCGAATGTTGGACAAATTTGCGGACGACATCATCCGAATAATGGCGATAGCCTAAGATGTTTTGGCCGCGCAAAAGCATTTGTAATTTGGTATTGGGAATATGTTTTTTAATGAGGCGTAATCGTTCCCATGGATCCTCATCGAGATAGCGTAAGCAAGAGTCAAACGTGGCTCCACCCCAACATTCGACGGAATGGTACCCGGCTTTGTTGATTGTGTCGAGGATATTGATAAAATCCTCTTGGGGCATCCGCGTGGCAACCAGGGATTGGTTTGCATCGCGCAGGACAGTTTCTGTGAAATTGATTTTCATTAAGTGTCCTCCAAGCCAATATTGATGGGTGTGAACCGATTGCATGATTAAGATGACAATAGCGGCAGCTAAAAAATGCTCCCAGAATATTGTCACCCATGATTTGTGTAAATGCAATAAAGATTATTTGAATATTTAGGGGGAGTTTTATGCAAACGATTGAGAATACTTGATAAAACGCATCAAATTATCCATTGTTAACGATAAATCTTCTCGGCTACGTAATTTAGCCTCGCTAAAAGGAATTGCCGTTCGATTGATGCTAAATATGGCGGTAATTCCAACATCGTAAGCCCCTTCGATGTTGTCACCGATATCTCCAACAATGGCAATCAGCGGAATCTTCAATTTGTGTGTGCGATTTGCAATGCCGATCACAACTTTACCTAAAAGACTTTGAAAATCAATTTTCCCCTCTCCGGTAAAAACGAGATCTGCACCTTCAAGTAATTGGGAAAAATTAACTGCATCGAGAACGGTTTCGATGCCCATTTGCAGACTGCTATTAAAAAATGCCACCATGCCACCACCCATACCACCCGCCGCACCAGCACCATGTAAATATAAAATTTCCTTATGTAAATCTTTATATACAATCTCTGCTAAATGCGCTAATCCAGCATCGAGCAACGCGACCGTTTTATCGTCAGCACCCTTTTGTGGGGAAAACACTTGTGCCGCACCCAAAGGTCCGCACAGTGGATTATCAATATCACACATTGAAACGAGTTCAACATGACTTAATGCAAGCGGTAAATTTGTTGTGTTGATAGATGAAATATCTTTAAGTGATTTTCCAACGGGAATAAATGACTCGCCCGCCTGATTTCTAAACACTACGCCTAATGCGGCAGCTGCGCCACACCCACCATCGTTTGTCGCACTGCCACCTAGTCCGACAATCATTTTTTTACAACCACTTTGAAGCGCATGGAGCATGAGCTGGCCTACCCCGTAAGTAGTTGTTTGCTCAGCATACTTATTTTCACCAACGAGTGGCAACCCTGCTGCGGCGGCCATTTCGATAACTGCAACTCCATCTGGAAGCATGCCATAAAACGAATCGATTTCTTCAAAATATGGACCGAGAACTTTAAGATGAATTTTTTCACCACCAACAGCTTGAAGAAAGGCATCAACACTCCCTTCTCCTCCGTCAGCAACGGGAACACTGATAATTTCAGTAGTTGGGAAAAATGTCTTAATAGATTGGGCCATAATTGCACAGATCTCGGCTGAAGTCATGGTGCCTTTGAAGGAATCTGGCATAAGAATAATTTTTTTCATAAGATATCTTCCTTATAAAAATGGGGACGGTAATTTCGAATCACCGCCCCCATTTTATTTTGAGGAGGTTGCTTAAAATATCAGGGTCATGATAAAGATTCCAATGATCGAAGCAAGGCCTAGAACCAGTGTTGCAAGTGAGTGCGTTTTGTAGCCTTTTTCAGGTGTCATTTCACCAAAATTTGTCACGACCCAGAAGTAAGAATCATTCGCGTGCGATACGACCATCGAACCTGAACCAATAGCCATAACCGTCAAGGCTGCTAAAATCGGGGTGTCTAAGCCTAAGGCGCCCATTAACGGGGCAAGGATGCCGGCTGTCGTTGTAATTGCGACGGTTGATGAACCTTGTGCAGATTTCAATATTGCGGCTAATAGGAAGGGGAAGAAAATGCCAATTGTTTTTAAAACAGAAGCATTGTCGGTGATAAAGTTTACAAGGCCGGATACTGAAATCACTTTGCCCAAAACACCACCGGCTGCAGTGACAAACAAGATTGGGCCGACGATTTTCAACGTATCGTTTGTAATATTATAGAATTCACCGATTTTATTTGCACTAGATAATAGTGCAATTCCGAATAATGTGCCCACTGTTAAAGCAATAATCGGTGTACCAAGAAAACCAAAGAGATCTCCTGTGAAGCCAGACCATTTGGCCATGTTGGAAATTGAACCAACAGCCATCAAGAGAATTGGCACTAGGATCGGAGATATGGCGAGAAAACCATTCGGAAGTTTGCCAAATTCTTTGACTAATTCTTCATAAGATTTAACATTCTCACCGGTATCTTCGTCGTCAGCTGCTTTGACTTTTTTGCCAATATACTTTGCAAAGAAGTAAGCTGCAACCAGTGGGAAGATCGATGCCAAGACGCCAATTCCCATGACAAGCAATAAATTGTTGCCAATTCCTAACGCGTTGGCAGCACCTATTGGACCCGGTGTTGGCGGAATCATGACATGCGAAATATATAGGCCCATGCTTAATGCAACCGTCATGGCTACACTGGAGACTTTTGTTCGTTTAACTAGCGCTTTACGGATCGGGTTGAGAATAACGAAGCCCGAATCACAAAATACGGGGATTGACACGACCCAACCCATCAAAAGTATGGCTAATTCAGGATTTTTCTTACCAACAAGTTTAATGACCATGTCTGCTAACTTGATGGCTGCACCTGTCTTTTCAAGGAATGTACCAACTAGCGCACCGAGAATAATGACGATACCAATACTCGTAAACGTCCCGGAAAAGCCAGCGCCGATGACATTAGCTAACCCTAATGTTACCTTATCATCGACAGTTTTGTTGACGAGCGGAATCCCGGCCGCAAAACCCAACAGCAATGAAACACCCATAATCGAAAGAAATGGGTGAACCTTAAACTTTGAGATGGCCAGAATCATCACAACAATGGAGATGACAAATGCAATAAGTAGCGGAATACCGGACATATTTTACCCTCCTTGTTCTACTTCATCCACAAAAAACAACGTCTTTTATGTATGTTCATTGTTCATATTGTATAAGTCGGAGGGCTAAATAAATATATTCTATGTAACATATAAATTGTTTTATATTGTTACGCAGAACACTGTCGTCAAATTATCTGCTACGATCATGTGCGAATCAACTAAATTTTTAAATACCCTTCGATATCTTCAAAAAAGAGCATCGCAATATAAAATGCAGTTAAATTACTTGGCATGCGTACGTCTAACCCAGAAATTTCTTTTAGTTTTTTGAGTTTAAACTGCAAGGTGTTTTTATGAATAAACAAAGCACTAGCAGCGGCATTGATTGAACCTTCAACAGAAAAATAAACCTCTAAAATCTGAATCCAGCGACTTATTTCTCGGTAATCGCAATTCCTGAATATTTTTCGGATATATTCGACTTTCGTTTGTCTAGAAACCTCGCCCGTGAACATCTCGAGGGTGACTTGATCATATGCCCTTATGCCTTCTTTAGCCGATCTTGCTGAACGCCAGGCTTGATTTGCCTGAATATAGGATTGATGCAGATCCGAAGCCTCGCCATCAATCCCAACCGAGAGCCGGACCCCGTATCGGTCAAAAATAAGGGTACTCAACTTAATTGCTAAATGCTCCATTTGGACGTCTGTTCTTCGTCTTAATAGCACGATCTGGCGAGCGGCATTTCGCAAAATCAAATTACCATATTCTGCCTCAATGTTATGACTTACCGTCGATTCAACTTCGTCGATCATTTTCTGGCCTAAAGCGGTATCAATATGTTTCTCTAAATTTTGTACACTAATAACCATAACGCGACGTGGCAAGGTGATATCAATATTAAGCGTTTGTCCTCGCTCAGCAAGGCCTTGATGTTGCAAAAGTCCATTGCCCAGGATCCAATCTTCTAAAAATCTCGAAAGAATGCGCTGTTTCAATTTGATTTCATCTTGATCAATACTTTCTCTGATTAAAATTTCCGTCATCTTTTTGACGACTTGGCCATACCCTTTGACTTGCTCGTATTCACCCGTGATGCCGATCACACCAAAAATCTGGCCCTCGTAACTTATTGATAAATTTAACCCCGCGCGTACTGTAGGCGTCACATCAGCAGGTGAAATATAGAGTTCGGACAGATGCTCATCTATTATTTTTCGGGCAGCCTCATGAAAATTACCAATGCGCTTGTCATCGGTACTTGCGATAATATAGCCATGTTCGTCCATCATGTTAATGTTTTGTCGAACAACCTCGCCAATTTCGTTAACAATGAGCTGCGCGCTTTGTTTTGAAATTCTCATATTTTACTATTGTCAAACATAACGCTCAATATAATTGTGCGAGGTGTGATTGTCGATTTGAAGTCAATAGGATTGACGCGAACTGACTGGTCAACAGACAAATCGGGATCAATCGAGGTCGTCACATGATTGTCGTGGCAAATCATTAATTGCACCTCCAGTGGCTCAAAAAAAGTCGTTGATTACATATATCTTTACATTAAACATTTCTTTTATACGAAATACCGTCTAAATGACAATCGCAACGTTATTTCGCAGTATTTATTTTTTGGGGGACGGTCAGATGGATGTTTCTAGAATAAGTGAACAGACGCAAGAAAACGATGATTAAAAGCCCTAGGTAAGGTGCGACTGGCTTGAGTGCAGTTTGTTCGGTCACATAATAGGCCAAAGATCCAATCAAAGCGGCTATGGCATAAATATCCTTTTTTAAAATGACTGGAATTTGTTGACTTAGCAAGTCACGCAAGACACCTCCTCCGACCCCGGATATGACAGCGACAAACAAAAAGGCTAGCAAGCCAAGCTGGCGGTCAATTACTTTGCTCCCAGCATCGATGGAAAAACAGGCTAAGCCAATTGCATCTAACCAGACGATCAGTCGCGCCACCTGGTTTACGAGGTGGCGACCCATGATCGCTACAAAACAGGCGAGAATAATATAAATCATATAAGACGGATGGGCAAAAAAGGCTGGGACGCCATTATCCATCACAACATCCCGGATGATGCCCCCACCCGTTGCAGTCAGCGTTGCCAGCATGAGCATGCCAAAAAGATCCATTTTTCTGTCGCGCGCAACGAGTGCTCCGGACAAGGCAAAAACAATAATCCCGATCGGTTCAAAAAAACTAATAACCGTCATGGTTATACCTCGTGCTTTGATGAATTTATGCTACACCAATGCCGTTGCAAAATGGTGCTGCGAATGCAGCAGGAATGCTAGGAACTCCGAGGTAGGCAAAGGCCTGCTAAAATAAAATCCTTGAATATAATCACAGCCGAATTGCATCAGCAGATCAAGTTGTGCTTTTGTCTCAACCCCTTCAACCACAACTTCAAGGGCCAAGCCTTGAATGATGGCGATCAGTGACCCGAGAATCATTTGATCTTTAGCGTTTGATGCAATATTGGCGATCAAGGATCGATCAATTTTAACGATATCCAGAGGCAGATCTTTTAGATAGCCAAAGGTCGAATAACCCGTGCCAAAATCGTCTAAGGCTAATCTGACACCAATTTTTTTGAGTGCTTGAAACGCTAGCATGACATCTTCAGTGTCATGCATGAGTGTGCTTTCCGTAATTTCCAATTTGAGGCTTTTGGGGCTAATTTCCGCCTCCTTGATCGTCTTTTCAATGTATTGAACGAGTTCATCACTACGGTGTTCAAAGGAAATGAATGATAAATTGACACTAACCATAATTCCTTGTAATCCATTAGCGTTCCATGCTGCAATTTTTTGGCAGGCTTCGCGAATGACCCAGTCCGTAATCGGTAAGATTAATTTAGTCTTCTCGGCAATTGGAATAAACTCTACCGGCGAAATGCGGCCAAGTGTCGGATGATTCCAGCGCAGTAAGGCTTCCGCCTGATCAAACATTTTTGTTTTGACATTATAGATGGGTTGAAAATGAAGCTCGAGCTGATTCTCGTCTATCGCTCGACGCAAGTCATCTTCGAGCACAATTTCGCGGGAACGGGCTTTTTCCATGTCGCGACTATAAAGCACCGTTGTGTTTTTTACTTTTTTAGCCACATATAACGCGGTATCAGCATGTTTAATGGTCTGAAAAATGGTCTCTAACGGACTACCTAAACACATACCAATGCTGGCCGTAATCGTATACATGCGGCCGTTAATAATGAGTTTTTCAGATATCACAGCAAGTATTTTTTTGGCCATTTTTTGAATAATCGTCAAATCGATTGATTCAACTAAAATAACAAATTCATCCCCTTCATTGCGATAAACGGTGCCCAACGGTTTTGAAATTGCAAATAATTTATCTGCAATTTCCGTGATGAATTGATCCCCTGCATGATGTCCGAGATCTTCGTTGATCACTCGGAAATTATCGAGATTGAGACATATCACCGAATGGGGTTGAATTGTTACCGCTTGTGCTTCGACATTCGATTTAAAAATCCGCAGGGCATTGCGATTCTTTAGGCCGGTCAGTGGATCATGCAGATTGCTAAATAAAAGTTCTTCCTGCTTTTCGGATTCGATACGCTTCAAAACGAGCTCAGCTTCTTCAATTTCTCCAATTTTTTGGGTCACCAATTTTTCCAACTCAAAATTGTGCGCTCGGATTTCTGATTCCATACGTTTGATTTGTGTAATATCGAGTAAAGTCGTCATCAGACATTTTTCTTGGCCGATATAAATAAACTCAGCATTAATTAATCCAATCAGCAGCGTCCCATCTTTTTTTCTGACCTTAATTTCCTTATCACGAACGCGTGTAACGTTCTCAAGTTGATTTAAAAGATCGATACGGTCTTGATAATTCACAAAGAGATCGAGTTCCTTGGCTGAATGACCGAGTGCTTCTTCGCGAGTATAACCATATTTTTCACAAAATGACTGGTTGACGTCTATATATTGACCCGACACAATACGCGAGATGGCCATGACAGCGGCGCTAAATTGAAACGCTTTTGAAAACTTCTCTTCGGACAATTTGAGTTCGCTGATATCTTTAGACACCCCGAATAAAACAGGCTGGCCACTCCATGTTCCAAGCGTCACACGCGTTTCAACTGGAACTTGCTGACCTTGTTTGGTGACTAATGGAACTGGACAAAACAGTCGCTTGTTTTGAAGCATTTCGCCAACATATTGATTCGCTTCTTCGCGGCGATGCTCCGGATGCACCCTCAATACGGACTGGCCAATCAACTCATCTAATGTATAACCCAAGCGATCAATAACCGTTTTGTTGACATAAATAATATTTCCCAACATATCGAGAATGAAGAGAAAATCAAATATCGTATTGAAAAATTGGTAGAAATTTTCTAAAGGTTCTAATTGCGGTTCAGCTTCAATTGGCACTTGATTAAGTTGACTATTCAAGCGATCTTGTTCGGCGTTATTACTTGAATGTTGCGATGCTGTCTTCATGCCGTGCATCCTTAATTTTGTCATATTTGGACTAGAGAATATGTAACGTTTCAAAATCGTCATTATTTTTTAATAATGATTCTTTTATGACAGTTTCGCAACTAGAAGATGCATCAAATATTACATATTGTAATATTTGATGCATCTTCTACGGGGGTAAACGGGTTCAGTTATTTGAAGTAACATCGAATGGTGAGAAGAAAAACGATTGATCCAAATAGTTTTAGGAAGTTACATTTTGTAACAAGATTTCGGTTGTACACGATTGGGTGGATTAGTTATTTTCGCACTTGGCCACTATTGGAACGTACATGCAAACCCTAATAAGCATAGAATTTTTTCCTATGATTTGTGTTTGACACACTTCTGTTTAGTGATTATTATTATTTCATACTTGCGATATTTCGCAAGTATGAAATATCGCCAACAAGAGGTGTCCAGATGATCTACTTTGACTATAACGCGACGACCCCGATCGATGCAGAAGTGGCCAAGGCAATGCTGCCATATATCCGTGAACACTTTGGCAACCCCTCAAGTGGTCATGATTACGGCCGTATAGCAAAGGTCGCGGTCGAAAAGGCTCGGGCTCAGGTTGCCGGTATACTCAATGTCGGTGCTGACGAAATCATTTTCACCAGCGGTGGCAGTGAGTCCAATAATACCGCGATCAAGGGTGTCGCTTGGCATAACCGTAGCAAGGGCAACCACATCATCACATCTGTGATTGAACACCCAGCCGTCCTGAATGTTTGTGAATGGCTCAAGACACAAGGATTTGAGATCAGCTATTTGCCAGTTGATTCGGCTGGTCGCGTCAATCCAGCCGATCTCGAAGCTGCGATAACTCAACAGACAATCCTAGTCAGCATCATGCATGCGAATAATGAGACCGGAACGATTCAGCCAATTCGCGAATTGGCTGATATAGCACATCGCAATGGCGCACTTTTTCACACCGATGCAGCGCAATCTGTCGGCAAGATTCCAACTGATGTGCAGCAAATGGGCGTTGATTTACTGACGATCGCTGGTCATAAGCTCTATGCACCCAAAGGGATTGGAGCGCTCTATATCCGCCGCGGCATTCAGATCGATTCACTGATTCATGGTGCCTCACATGAACGAGGCTTACGGGCAGGGACAGAAAATGTCGTTTTTGACGTGGCGTTGGGTAAAGCCTGTGAAATTGCCCGATTTCAATTGGCCAACCCCATCGTCCGAGAACTAACTGACTATTTTTGGTCTGAATTAGAGATTAATCTCGGTGATCTTGTGCACCTAAACGGTCATCCTACGGAGCGACTACCCAACACGCTGAATATCAGTTTCATGGGCAAAGCAGGGTATGAAATTTTAGACCTGTTGCCAGACGTTGCCGCTTCCACCGGATCAGCCTGTCATACAGGAGAGACCGCCTTATCACCCGTACTTCGCGCAATGGGTGTATCGATAGAGGCCGGCCGTGGCGCTGTGCGATTCAGCTTAGGACGATACACGCAAAAGACAGAGATCAATTTGGTCGTCAACCAGATTGTCGCTGCATTGAATAAAAAGGGAGCTTGAAATGAGTAATGACAGTAGCAAAGAACTCTACGAGCTGCACGCAGACTTTTGCAAATTTATGGGCAATGCCAAGCGGATCGAAATGTTATTCATCTTAGGCGAGGAAGAGCGCTGCGTCGACGACCTCGCCCACAAAATGGACGTCCCGATTCCCAATGTTTCCCAGCACTTGGCGATTATGCGCGACAAAGGGATTGTTGAATCTCGCCGTGCAGGGACAAAAGTCTACTATCGTCTATCAAACCCGAAAACACTGCAGGCTTGCATTCTGATGCGAGAGGCCATGATCGAACGGATGGAACAGTGTGTGGCGAAAGTCGGCGGATAATCTGAAACCCAAAGGGTTGCCAGAGCGACATCTTTATAAAGATACAGTCAATAAAATAGCATTGGAAATATGATGAATCTTGCACCTAATTTATCTGGAGGGAAAATAATGAAAGTTGGCTTGATCCGTTGCCTACAGACCGAGGACATGTGTCCTGCGACCACTTGTTTCAAGGTCATGAACCTGAAGAAACTGGCCTTTGCTGGAATAAAAGAAGATATCGAAGTTTTCGGTGTCAACACCTGTGGCGGATGCCCTGGTAAAAAAGCTGTGACCCGTTCAGCAGAGATGGTCCGGCGAGGTGCAGATACGATCGTTCTGGCTTCCTGTATCACCAAGGGGAACCCAATCGGATTTGCCTGCCCGCACGCCGCGCAAATGAAAGCTGCGATTGAACGGGAAGTTGGCGAAACCATCCGCATGATCGATTACACCCATTAACGAAATATTCATTTTGATCATGAGTCTCGCGGTCGAATGTGTAACCCTGACTCATGAAAAGTATGATGTAGCAGACCAATCGAAAGCATTTCTCGAAGTAACTTACAAATCCATAGGGAAATTCGCCATTTGCAGATGCACTTTTTTAGCCACATTAATTACCAAAACAGCCAAACTTTAATTTGCCGCTGATCCAATCTGTTGCCATTCAAAGACGTAGTAGGTGCCCGCGTAATCACCTACCCACAGCTCTTCCCGGTCGCCCTCGGAATAGCCGGCGGGAATTTCGGCAGAAATGGTATCGCTGATTGAAGATACATTCTTATCGCTGTATTTCACCGAGGAATAAATCTCAAAAAAGGATTTGCCAGCCGTATTTGTAAATTTCACATTGCCCCAGTCGGCTCTGCAACTCCCATGTCCATCATAATAAGATAGATTTTGCTCGGTGAAAGCGAGGTCGAAGCTAAGATTGATCGTTTCCCCGCCCTTGATCTGCGCAGGTGGGACCGAGATGGACAGTTGTGTCGCAAAACTTTCCCCATGGATCACATCAGGGTCGGGATAATCATCACTTTCGCCGATATACTTCCAACTGAAGGTATAGCTCCCTGGCGAGGCTGAAGCGCTTTTCTGATAGATTCCGCCCTTGTTTGTGTTGTCGACATCCGCTTGACGTGTTTCGTGTATGGTCTCGACTAGCACCCAGGCGTAGGCTTTGTCTTCGGGCTGCTGTGATTCTGCCGCTGTGACATCTGGCTGTTCTAGTTTCGGTTCGTTCTCGCCGTGGCTGGACAGCAGGATAGTGGTGGTGGGATATGCGACTTTGAATGGTATCGTCAGGGTTGGTGTATCCTCGCCGGGTTTGTACAGTTCCACGCTACCGGGGGAGCCTGACTGCATATGCCCGATGATGGTAAACGAGGTGTCCATTTCGCCGCCCGCTGGCATTTTACCGCTCCAGTTTTTTGTGTTTGCACGGCTCGAAAGGGGTGCAAAGCGGACCGTATAGCCCTCATATTGATAGTCTGCATCGCCTTCTGGCTGTTCAATAATCTGTACCTGAATTGTTTTGTTCAGCTCTTCTTTCAGGGCGCGAAGTTGCTTTTCAAATTCGCGTTGCGCTTGCTCCATGGCTTGACTCAGAAGATAATTCCGCGCTGAAGTCATGGGTGCCTGCAAGCGACTCAGAAGATGTTCCCGGTACTGTGCGGTCAGCACCGCGCGGTCTTTTGTCCACTGTCTCTCGTCGAATGAATAGTTTAATCCGGACACGCCGGCTATTTCCTTGACCTTGCCGTAATCGAGGGTCCAGAAGCGGTCGCAGTAGCTGTCGATTTCCTGATTGATCAGCTGCTGCGCCATTTGGGGGTCATCCGCATTTTCCTTGAGTATTTCGATCAATATCTTGCGCCATTCCTGAGTGGACCGCATTGCCTCCACATCGTTGTAATACTGGTACACACCACCGAGATTTTCCAGCTTGAGCTCCATCATATCGCTCTGAACTTCTGACAAAACCACATCGAACACGGCAATCGCGGCAAAACCCACCTGCAATGTAGCGGAGCCGAAATAGCCGACTGCGTTATTGGCAACATTTTTGACGAGATTTGCAAGGGTGCTGAGTTTACTTTGGTCGTCTGAGAAGTTGTAAGTGAAGTCATAGCAGGTCTGCACGGCGGCCAGAGCCAGCCCCAGGCGCTGCGTTCCTTTGCCCAACGCGTCGGCCAGTGCCCCTTCATACTGTCCACCGAGTGTCAGCGCAGTCAGCGCAGTGCCGGAGTTGCCCGTCACCGAGTTGACCGCAGAAAAACCCGCTTCAAAGGCAGCATTTCCGGGTTGCCCCTGCTCAGCTAGTTCTTGGATAACTTCAAAGGATTTGCCCGAATTCAGCAAACCTGCTATCGCATAGGTATCGGTGATGTAAGCTTTGCGGGTGTTTTCGTCTTTTACTTGAAATACCCCGTAAGTGGAGAGGTGCGTGGTGTAGATCAGCACCTGGCCATTTTCGGTGTCCACCTCGTAGTAAACACCCTCCCATTCGCCGGTGTCTTGGTTGAAATATTTCGCACCGATGCACTCATTCTCCACACCGGACTCGGCATATTTAGCGTCATAAGGAATGGCAATCGTAATCACATCATCGAAATTGGCTTGGTCATCAAGTGCAAAATCATAAGCCGTTACTTTGACGCCGTTATCCTGGTCTGTCTTTTCGGGGAGCTCCCGTATCATCAGTGTTTTATCCCCATCTAGGGCATACTCACCGAATTGAATAGTCACCCCATGCGCGGAAGCGGTTGGACTTTCCGGTGAGACTGTTCGCGTCTGGGCTTTTGCCGCATAGTCCTGCTCTGAATAAGCAAAGGAACTGAGGTCACCGGTCATTCCATCTGTATTGGTCACCGTCTGGCCCAATCTGGGAATAATGAAAGCCACTAATGCAATCACCACAATGACCGCCACGGCGGACAATAAAAGCTTCTTGGGTGGTTTCCCGGATGACGGCCTTGGATTTGCTTCCATGGGCGTTTTGTTCACTGATACGGATGGGGGTGTAATCAATGGCGATGCGACACCCGCCTGTGTGTTCGTTCCGCAGGAGCCGCAGAATTTGATGTCGTCATTGAGTTGTGTGCCACAATTTTTACAAAATTTGCTCATTTAAACCTCTTCTTGGTCACTTGCCTGTCAGGATGTCGCTTTCCACTCGTAAATATAGTACGTTTGAACACCCACAACGCCAGGGGATGCTGCGACACGGATAGCCATTCGATCGCCTGGCGCACCCGCGCCGATGGTTCCATAAACGGTGGAGGAGAATGTCTGGTAGTTGTTACTGGAGCTGGAAGTAAAGCTAGTTTCCCCATCCCGATCACTCAGATAGCCCGCACCTCCTTTTTGTTCGCCTGTCTCGTCGATCAAGAAAACTTGCGCCAAGCCCGTCCAGCCGCCTGACTGATTGGAATGGTCATTGTAAAGGTGCGAGACAATTAAGTCGATTGAAAATTCTTCATCAGGATGGATGATTGTTTTAGATGGAGCAGTCCAGGTGACCTGTCCCGACTGACTGATCCCAGGCTTCATCCACACATCACCACTGCCCGAGCCGGTGTAGGTGTGGACAAACGTCGCACTGCCACTGCCTGCCGCGATGTCCAGCCGCCAGGATCCCTCTGTCTTCTTGTTCTGGGCATCGAGTTTAGCTTGCCAATCATTGGTTTTGCTTTCCACAAAAACCCAGGCGAATTGATCGCCATCAGACAGTGTCTTCTGGCTTTTATAGCCCTTTTCTTCTAGCCAGGCAAAGAAATCCCCCCGATTTTTTGGTCCGAGGCTAATCCATTTCGCGATTGCTTCATTCAGGTTCGCTTCAGCACTGTCACCACTATTGAGCACCGGCATTTCCCCGCCAAATAGATCGAGAATGTTCTTTCTGGCGGCAAACAAGGTTCGAAGCCGACTCTCGATATCCATGTCAAAGTCGAAGCCGAAGGTTCCTCGTTCCAATAGCAAGTCCCGCTTGAATCCCTCAATTATTTTCCCGTACTCCGCTTCTTTCACTTGGACAGCCTTCCCGCTGGCAAGGCGCTTTTCAAATGTTTTCCGCAAATTCGTTTCCGTTTGGCTCGCGATGCGACTGCTTAAAATTGGGTCTGAATCGAGCTCGCTTCTCGAGATGCCATTCACTGCGCAGTAATTGTTTTTTGCCTCATCTTGAAGTCGGATCAGATAACCTCGCATTTGGGTCGAACACATTAAAGCCCAGTCGTCATTACTGACTGAGCTGGCACCATCACCGGCATCTTTGATATAGTTTTTATAGGCCTCGTCCAGTTCATAGTCCTTCCAGCTTGCAATGCTGGCATCGATGATTTCCACGGTGCTTTGGTATGCTCGGCCAACAGGGAAATAGCCTATGAAGGCGGAGGCAAGTTCTTTCGTCGCATCGGTGTAATTGCCGTCTTTGAGCTGAAGGGCGCCTTTGACGAGTCCTGTTGCCACTGCCGCGCCCTTGCCCGTAATATTTTCCATCAGCGCGTCTTCCATCTTCAAATGCTGGATCAAGGCGTTTGCTGCCAGCTCTCCACACTTGACCCCAAAGTCTGCGACATCCCCTCGTTCAGTGGATACGAGGATCGTACCGAAATCATATTCTTTTGCAACTGAGCGCAACAATTTGCCTTTGACAGTTTCGTCAGAAATGCCCATTTTTTCAAAGGCTTCATTGAACGTTTCCATGACTTGAGCTGAAAAAACTGTTTCACGTTCCTCATCTTCCCAGGTTTGCACGGCCATTTTTTTGGTATAGAGCTTTATTTTTTCTGCTTCAGTCGGTTTTACTGCGGAAAAGAGCGAAAAATGGTCGGTTTCAAAGGTGATGAAGCCGTCGCTGATCTTTGTGTGATCGGGAAACAGATAATCCCAATCCGCACCATTAAAATAAGCAGCCAGATAGTCATCCGCATTTTCTTTTGTGGTACGCAGCGACTCTGGAATTTCCAAGGTCACTCGAACAGACCGGTCAAGAAAGACGCCATCCCCATCACCCGCTGTGATCTCCACCGGTGTTCCGATCCACTCAAATGCATTCGTTTGATACTGCTCACTATCGGACTCTGAGAGGACGTTCATCGTCAGCGAGAGATCCTGTTCAACGGCATGAGCCGGAATTTCCAGCTGCCATCCGGTTTTTGCGCTGTCACCGACAGTTGTGTCCCTGTCAGAACGGACCACTTGCTTGACTGTCGAACCTTTTGCAAATGGCTCATCGCTTCCGTTGAAGAGCCGAGGTAGGATCATAACCCCGACTGCGATGATTAGGAAACCGGCGATGATAGGAAATAGCATGTTTCGGGTCAATTGTCCACGTTTCACATCAATTTTGTTCATGATTGACGCTCCTTTTGACCAATCCTCTGGATGATCGGTCTTCTGGCAATATGATCGGTTCTTTGGTCAATAGTTTTCAGCTTATTTTAACAATGGGCACCCGCATCGAAAGCATTGATCATCGCTTATCTCGCACAAAGTGCCACATGCGGCGCAGAAAATGATCTTGTCATTGGATTTGTCGAACTTCTCATAAGACCTAATCCCAGCATGGAATCGCACTCGATCGCCGATCTGATAATAATTAAATACCGTGTCGTCATCTTCGGCAGTTAATCGGTGGGTCTTACCCGTTTTATCTTCCCGGACTATAAGCGCATACTCGGTATAGTGGCGGGTATAGTAATCATCACCACTGCCAGTACTTTTTCGGTGTTCCTTTTTGGTAATCGTCTTATTTGCGACCTGTCCATCCCAAGTCTTGCTACGATTTCTGCCCACAATCTGCACTAAAGCGATGAGAACGAACATCCCTCCAATACCCAGGCCGATATAGAACGCTTGTGGATTCTCCATACCGTCAGCACCGGTTTCACCGGCGATCGTAAAGCCAACTATAGCGATTACAGCCAATATCAACGAGAACATTCCTGACCAGCGGTTGGCGTTTTTGACATATTTTGCAAAAGCAGGGTCGTTGATCCGTTGAGAAAACCCATCATTTCGCTGATCAGATCGATTTTGCATCGTTTTACACCTGCTGTCCTGATTTTTAATTATGCGGCGCTGATTTTTAATTGTGCGGAACTGATTTTATCGTGTGACTTGAAATGAAATGATTATAAATAATTGTATTGTACAATAATATCGCTATTTTATTCCATTTTATGCTAATTATTGTGTACTCTTTGTCAAGAACATTCGAAAAGGGCTGCTCATTGACTAGCCCAATACATTTACTATGCGCATCCTTCCATTTAAGCTTACGCTTTCCAAAAAGTCTTTTAAAAGACCTGAAGGGCATTTAAATGCCCTTCAGGTCTTTGTTAAGGATCGATGTTATC
>JAQUDJ010000040.1 GCA_028685755.1 Eubacteriales bacterium
GGATAATGGTTTTGGGGACAGTCGTTCAACTGTCCCTCTTTTTATCATGATTTTTCCCGGGAATCATTCATGATTTTTTCCGGACTTGGAGATGATTTTTAACGGTGTTTCTATACTACTTTAGACACACGGTTTGACCCTTGATGACATGCATGGGGATTAATCTCGTGGTTGCCACAGCGGACACCTCCTTCCAAAAGAAAAAGGCGCAGCAGATTGCTCCACCGCGCCCTTCACAGGATTATATTTTCTCTTCTTAAATAGCTTTCAGGGAATCATTAAATACGCCAAGCAGCTCAACTAGGAATGCTGCAATCAACGGCAGTCCGAAGGGACTGATCAGCCAAGCCAGGCCCATCAATCGTAGCCCTTCCGGAAAATCCTGCAGCAGTACCATGGTTCCCAGCGCAATAGCGAAGCAGACAAAAGCCACGATCCCCAGCACCATAGTAGACAGCTGACACAGCAAATGGCAGGCTGCAACAAGGATCGTTAAAGCCAGTGTAATTGGGAATAAAAACAGCTTGATCAGAAATCTCATGCTGCACACCTCCATCCATGCGAGATTTTTTCTGCCATGATCGTAGCAAGAAATCCAAATGTCGTCCATGTTGTCGATAAGAATTTTAATCGATTGTGGAGAGGCGGGTCATGATCTGATCCGCCTTTTCCCATACACTCTTCAAGCTGCTCTGGATATCCTCAATATCGGCCTCGTAGATACGGCCAGTCTCATGTGCCCGCTTGGCATATTGATTCAGGTTGTTGCTGCTTCTTCGAAGGAGAGAGACCAGCTCAGAAATATCAGAGAGGTCCAGCCGAACCACATAACCGTCAATGGCCATTTTTCGGATATTGTGCGTACCAGATAACATAAATGGAAATTTCGACAATGTATGCCTGCTATTACCCGGGAGAAAAAGGTAATTCGAAATGTTTATTATCTAACTGCTTCTTGTTCAAGTTTGACATTATGTTCGAGCATATAAAAGATGATGTCGTCAAATCCCTGACCTAATAGTTGACTTAATCTATGCCGGTCATTTTCCGTTAATTCTCTGCAAAATGATTTATATTGCACCAGGGTTTCAAGATCCATTCTCCAAGGGTTAAAATCGATACCGGTTTGGCGCCGCAAGTGTTGGAGGATCTGGAACCCACCGGCATCTATGTCGCCAAAGTGAAAATAGTTGGCAGCTGGGTTTTGAGTATGAAGTTTTTGGATGAAATCACGACGGACCTGGTTATGGAATCCCCCCAGATAAATCAAGAAGTGGTCGCTGCCATTAGCAATGTGAAAACTCGTCAGGTTTTCAATCGTCATGACAATGTTTCCTTTTACTTTGATGACCTCAATATCTGGTAGCAACTCAGATGAAATGGCGATGTCACCTGGCAAAACGGATAAATCAATTAGCTGACCCTTGAGGATAATAACGCCGGATCCCTTAAAATTGACGTAAGTCGGATTTTTGATTAAATTCAGACTGCTTAGAACCTGTTCTTTCTCTGGAAAATCACCATATTCGAATAACAAACTCACAACCTTGCTGCTGATTCGATCGAAAACTTTGGAATCCTTGAAAACTTGAACTGAAAAGTCACGTGCAAATGTCTCCTTTGGGATTTGAAACAGAGCGACTACAGCCATCAGGCTGTGTTCAAACTCAAGTAAATCATCATTGTAATAGGAGACAGTCTTATTGGTCTGAATGCGCTCGATCTGGGAAAGGCAGAATCGATCAAGCACTTCGTTTCGGCCCTGATAACGGACCAATAATTCCATGATTGCAGCATGGATATCGCTTTTGGGGGTCCGATCCAAATACTGGTAAGCTTCGGCAAGTGAATCCAAAGAGAGTTGAATTTCGGAATAGTTATTAGCTCGATTCCTTTTTGCCTCGACCAATCTTGCTCTGCTCAGATGATCAACCGCATCATTTATTGCCGAAAAATCCTCGAAGTTAGCATGATCCTGGTATTGGGGAAAGAGTGTAGCCACTTTGACTAGGATCTTTCTTTCAATTTTGTTCTGGCCAGAGAAGCGCTTGCTTGCTTCATATTTGTCCAGCAGCGAATTAAGTATGGTTTGGTCTGCTTGAACGATCATAAGTCATATTCCTCAATAATGCTGGTCTGTCCATCGCGCAAAGCTATTAGAATCGTGTCTACTTTTTCACCGATCACTTCGATTTTGGATGGTGGGGTAGCTAGAATAATTTGGAAATTCTGGCGATTTAGAAAATCCATCATGGAACCAATTCGATTGTCGTCCATTTTGTCGAACGCTTCATCAAATAAGATTGTCCGAATAGTATCGCCAGATTTGTAAAGTTGGACAAAGGACGCGGCAATAGCGACGTAGTATGGCGTCTGAGTTTCCCCGCCACTCTTTTCGCCATAGATACGAGAAAAGCGTTGGACAGTTCCATCTTGCTTTTCTATCTGAATATCGTAATCCAGATAACTACGATAGTCTGTGTATTCCTTGAGGACGTTTTCTCCAATGTCGTCATACGCAGTCAGCTTGGCGAAAAGGTCCTCCATTTCGTCATGATATTCAGTTTCGAACGTTTGAGACCAGAGATTAAATCCGACCTCGTTGTTCTTGGCGGTGATCATCCGGTAGAGGCTTTCCTTTTGCTTATTATATGATAGGACGAATTTGTAACTATCATCGCCATAGTAGATGCCCCTAAGCGCCTGATTCAGATTCTTAAACTCCAAGTTGGCGGTTTCAATGTTCTCTTTGAGACGAGCCAGGAAGGATTCTTTAAACTCGAGCTGGCAGTTCTCCTTAGCCTTCTGCAGATCAGACTCATATTTAATGATGTCTGCAGAAATCAGTTTATAATGCTCGTCAACATATACCGGCATTTGATCCAGACCGTCACCTAGATCGCTGTCAAAAGCAATACAAAATGCAAGTTGAGATTCTTTTAGTTTCCAAATCAGATCATGCTTTTTGTTCTGTAGACCTGTCATCTGCGGGGAAAAGTTTTGCACAATGACATCGGGGGATTTTTGTCGAATCTGTTCATTGAATTTGGCAAGGCCCAATTCGGCAATACCTAAGTCTTTATCACAAAGAATCTGTAATGCGTTTTTGAGTTCGTCTATCTGGCTGAGGCTATTGTCGAACAGCGATTGATCAGAGTTGATGGTCTGCTCAAGTATGCCGATCGCTCTGCCGGATTTGTCGGAATCTTTTTGCAAGCGTTGAACTTGCTCTTTGCAACTCTCAATCTGCATATGAAGCTGGATCAAACTAGGGTCACTGGTTGCCTTTTTTAGTTCGATTTTTTCTGAAACAAGCCGCTCATTCAAAGCTTTGAAGCGTTGCGAAGCATGAAGATTCTCTTCAACCAGTTCCAGATTGCAGGCTGATAATGCTTGAACCAATGAGTCAAGTTGTCCAATGTTTTGCTGTGTAGTTTCAATTTCGGATTCGATTTGTGCCAAGGCTTCCAATCGGCTGGCCAACTGGACTTCATAGGCATTAGCGCCGATAAACGGTGTTTTAAAGACTTCGTCGTTAATTTTTCGAATTGCATGATTTTGATAAAGCATGCAGTCATTAGTGACAGCAACTTTGTGCTCTTTTAGCGAATCCACGGAGGGACAGCGGTTAACGCGATCAAGGAGAAAATTCGTATATGCTAAAGCCCAACGGTTGTCGCTAGTGACCACGTAGGCCAAGGAGTCAACATGCGGTTCAACTGGCTTGCGAAATTGCTCCCAAGTTGTATTGACTAGACCTACTGTATGGATCTCTTTCTTAATCAGGTTGTATACATCCAAAGCAATTTGATAATGCTGTGGTTCAATGATGATATCGAAGCGCTGGGTATTCAGATAGCCTTCAACCGCGTTCTGCCAGATCGGATCAATGATTTCAAGAAGGTCGGATAAAATTCTTGGTTCGCTATGGATCCTTCGATTGAGAAATTCTTGCTCGATCGCTGTTTTGAGCTTAGTCGTATTTTCAGGATATTTGAGCTTACGATTTCTAAGGTTGTGAATTTCCTGTTCGAGTTCAGTTTTTTGCTTTTTGTATTTTTCTAGCAAGTCGGATTGTCTGACTGAATCGTCTTGGTGAATCTTCAACTGCCTGGGAAGATCTTTTTTCAGGCGAAATAAGACTCCAGATTTGGCTTCGGAATCCTCTGAAATCGGACCAAGAGTAACTAAATCCTCGCGCGAAAGCAACTTAATCTGATCTTTGGCCAGTAGGGTAGCGGCTTCAGTTATAAGGGTCAGCTGTCGATTTAGTTTGGAAAGATCATCTTGCGCAGAATTTCGATCTTTCTCCAGCATTTCAATCCGGTGTTTGGTGTCATTGATCAACAAAGTGGTCGTATTTTGCCCCAATGCAATGTTCAATCCTGTCAAACGATCTTGCTCGCGCCTGAGGTCTTTGGTAATTAAGGATTTATTATCAATTTCACTTTGCATATTCTGGCGGGATTGATGAAGTTTTCTAGCTAATTCCTCGCCTTCATTTTTTGCTTTCTCAAGTTTGGCCTTGCCAATCAGGATTTCATGGGTTTTGATTTCACGTTCCTTTAGCTGAATTTCGTCGTGTTTGGTTAAAATAGCTTCCAGACTATCAATTTTACGGCGCGTTAGGATCATTAGGTCTTCGAGTTCCTTGAGCGTTGCAATATTGTTGCGCAAGGTTGCAACCTCAATTTGCTTTTCAGATAAAATAAAACGGTTGATAAAATCCTTGACGTTGTCCATCGGTTTAAAAGCCAGAGATTTTGGCACCATTTCGAAAAAACGATCCTCAAGATTGCCCAATCGTTGTTTAAACTGAGCTCGCGCTTCATAGTGCTGTTGGATCAGCCGGACCTTCGTGCTGGGATTATAGAATTCTTCAGTTGTCGATGGACGATTGCCGGTCAGGAATGTAAGATCTTCCAACCGGAATTCCTCACGAAACCAGCGGATGGTCAAGGAGCTTTCTTCGTCGGGAGAATCGATTTTAATCCCGAGTGTAAAATATCGAGCGGCTTTCTCCTCATAGAATTCTAAAGCAACATAGGTAATAACGCCGCCTTGACGGGCGTAAGCAATATCTTCATTACCAGTCTTGCAACGGACATAGCCCTTGAGGTCGCGATTACTCTTTTCATTGGCCGCTGTGTTGAACTTTTTTGTATTGGTTGTCAATACGAGCTGGATGGCGTCGAGTAAGGTTGATTTCCCTGAGGTGTTTTCACCGCTAATCAGAAACGAACCTTTCACAGTGATAGTCTCGTTGACGAAATAATGCCAGTTGACCAGTCTAATCCGCGTCAATTTCTTCATGGTCTGTAGATTCACCTCCCATCGTATAGGACTCGAGTTTATTATTGATAGCTTCATATATCTGGTTAATGTTTTCGTTCGGTACTGCAAATAGGATCGATGGGTAGGTCAGGATCCTGGCATCTGATAAGGTTACATCGCGGTCAATTAGCGCCACTAAATTGAAGCGACGAAAAAGTTTCAAGGCGTCCCGTAATGTCGTTTTGTCCAGGCTAGGCTTGCTCTCAAGCTTGAGCATGCTGTATTTTTGTTGTATTTCGTCGCTGAGAACAATAACTTCTTCATTTAGACTCAGCTCTTTACGCTTCTCAACATAAAGCAAGCGCAAAATTAATAAAATAATGCTTTCGATTTTCTTCAGGCGAAATCGGCCAGTGCCATGAAGATTGACTAGCCCCGCTACACCTTGTGTCTCATTGATATCAATCCTGTACCCAAGTAAATCAAAATATGCGGAAAACATGTCCCGGTGTTGAACGATGAACAAATAGTCGTTGCGTGTATCTTCTTTCTTTTTCAGGACAAAGCAATGATTGAGCAGTTTGTTAGCTGCCAGCCTAAATTTTTCCTGTTGAGTTGGACTTTCATTAAAAATATCCATTTGGTTTCACTCCCTTTTTTCAATCAGAAAATCGCGAAATTGAAAACCATTAACAGCTACAATTCCTTCAAGTGGGGTAATTTTATAGTAGGACTTGTGGTCCCGCCCATAGAGATTAATGAAGATTAGCCTGATCAAGTCGTGTCGTGTTTCTAGTGGCCACGCAGAAGCTAAATACCTTGGGTTGGATTCGAGCCGAGTCTTGACTTCCTGATTGATGTTTTTGTGAGAAAAACGGCTGCGACTTTTCTCCTGGATTGCTAGGTTGCGCAAAGCCCGTTCTTCGACTGATAAACCAAGCGAATCCCCAAGAATTTCCGGCAAGGTGATTTTGCGACTGATAGGCATGGTGTGCAAAGATTCATTATCAATAAATGTCTGCGGAAAGATATTGAAGATCCGGACAAGATCCAGATCGGCGTTCGATTTTAAATCAAGATCCTCGGTTTCATTGAATGCTTTAGCTAAATCAGCCAAAATTCTAGATATTTTACCTTCAGCATTATTAGTATTGGTCAAGAGGAATTTGGCCCGGGCGACCGCGCTGCCCATGTAGCGAGAGTGTTTGTAATCGATCTCGGCAATGATTTCATCATAGTTGCGAAATGCAGTCATCACATCCAGAATCCGCCCCCGCAGGAAACGACTCGCTTCAAGGTCATCTGGCAGCTGTTCGACTACGCGACAACCCAAGACAGCTCTGTTGAAGATGACTTCATCATGGAGGATATGGCCGAGTCGTTCCAGGATCGCGTTTCTGAAATGAGAAATATTGTCGCTAGTTTTGATACGATGATAAGATTTTGAGCCAATATCTTTGTTATAGATAAAGAAATCTTGCACAATCTCGGCAGCTGATTTGTCGTGAGTGATGGCTTCAATGTACTTTCGAATGCTAGTATTTAGTTTTTTGAGCCCTGCTATCAGTTCCTCCGTATTTTCATGCACCCGCTTGATGATGTACTCATAAGGCTTTACATATCCTTCCTGGTTAACCAAAGTAGCATGGATCTGGGATACCAGGCTCTGGTACTCCATTTCATCACTACGGGTTACCCTGTCAAAGGTTTCAATCATAGTTGCGGAATAATCGAACAAATTAACTTTGATTTTGAAATTGTTGACAGTCTCAAGATAGAGCCAGCCACTCTCAATTAGGTTGCGGATGATTACGTTAGCCTTCGCTCGCGAATCCCTGGCAATTTCAGCATTCTCCTCATCAAACACTAGATCTGAAGTTGATTGGTCGTCAAAATAACGCTCCAGTACTTCGATAATGACTTCTTTATCTACCCCAAATGAAAGTTCCGCCCGGTAAGTGTTGTAAATCAACATCAGGCAGTCGACATAGGTCGCCTTATATTTGCTTGATAATGGTTTAAAAAACCCATCAGGAACGACCTGAAAAAGATGCATTGCTCACCGCGCTGTGAAAGAAAATAAACAGCAATCTTTGTAATGTTGAAGAGTCTTTTTAATCATAGCCTAGCAGGGCGCTTCTGCATAGGATTATGAGCACAAGGATACTAAATAGGTTACTAGATAGGATACTAGATAAAATATTCTGATTGTTCAGCTTTTGAGTTATATATCCTCTTCAAATCATCCACCGTTATCACTCTCGATCGATCCCGATGAATCATCCGATGACAATTCGGACAAAGTGGAATCAAATCCATAGCCGGATCAATATTTATTTCAGCATCGTTTTGATACAGTGGATTTTTATGGTGGATTTCAATAAATCCATCGCCCATTAAACCGTAGGTCTTGCCAAAATCAAAGCCACAGACCGCACAAACGGTACCATGTATTTTGATCGCCAGTCGTCTATTCCTGGGATCGCGTTCATATCGGGTCCCGTTACTTTTTACAATACGGCCGTCGCGATATTGATTTTGATCCTGTGAATTGATCAGATCGGTATCTTGGTCAATGATGCGATCATTTATAAATTCGACATGGTAAGTATTGTCGCCTGTTTTTTCAAATCTAATTTGTGGTATATCGTCGATACTTTGATCAATAAGATGAGCGTCATAAACCTTCGGAAATACGCCATGCAAAGTATTAGCGAAATCTACTTGCCAAAACAAGCGAGTTCTACCGTGTGCATCTTTTTCGAAATGTGCTTCATAGATTATTCCACGGTAGCTTAATTCGATTTTGCGGTCATCGCTCTCGTTGATTGGACCGCCCCAGAACGCAAGCATTTCCATGGGCACAGCAGTTCCGTGATGGAGAAAAGCTGACTTATCAAGCCCTTTCACCAGCACAGTCTCAGAAAACCAGGTGGATGAATGGCTTGTCAGCGGAAACACGATTTTCTTTGCGTTTTTTGGGGTTTGATTTTGCCTTAAGATGGAAGGCTTAGGCGGCGGGAAATGATATTCATGGGAAGATTTACCGCTGAGAAGTTTTAGATCAACTTTCTCTTTAAGTCCGTTTTCCCAGTCTAACAACTTCCATTGGAAATATACTGGCTTTTCCCGGGCGGGATCATGAGTGACATACCCAAGACGGCCAAGGTATTGATAGGGAAGACCACCTTTTGCTCTTAGGAAGAGATGGATTGAATTCTGATCTGGTTGATGTGAGATAAAGTCCTTAATTGTGGAATTTTCAAAGTCTTGCCGTGGCTGTGATTGCCAGGTTAGCGTTCCATCGGATGTGATACCTTCGTCAAATTGGTGATCGCCCTGTGCTTTGCCATAGGTCACGAAGAAAACATAACTCTTTGTGGATCCGGATGCATGGTTGGGTTTGATCCTGACGATACCATGTAGTCCCCATGATCCAGTCTGCGGCGTGAATTTTGTGTCAGAATCAAATATATCGTGAACCGCTTCACGATTGTAGCTCTTTCCTAGTTCAAGTGAATTATATATGTTATTCATTGACTGAACTGACCGTTAGCATTATCGGCTTCTTCAAGTAACGAAGAAGCTCTAACACCTAGCGCTGCGGCGATTTTTTCGATGTTGCGAATTGAAACATTCCGCGTGCCGCGTTCGATGCCGCTGATATAGGTGCGATGCAAATCGACAATCTCAGCGAGCTTTTCTTGCGAGAGCCCGCGTTCAGCACGAATGCGCTTTAGGTTGGTAGCGAGAATCTGAATTAAGTCCATAATAAACAACACCTCAACAATTTCATTGTCAGGATGTTGTTGCCGATGAGTCTACACTCGATAAGTCACATAGTGATTAAACGACTTGCCTAATTGTTAGCTTCTTTAATAATTTCTTGATATACATAGGTAATTCTGATTGGTGCTTAAATTCGAATCGTTAAAACGCCTCGTCGCATAAAAAGCAACGAGGCGTTTTTGTCGAAAATAATTCACGTAAGCAATGCGTTTGCTGCTGATTGGCATCTTAAAATTGTCGAAAACCGCGTAATTTGTCGTGCGATAACCTCTTACTATTAAAAAATAAAAAAGTAAGCTAATAACACGTGCGGGGAGTTCCGTACAAGGTGTTCAAACCTCCGAGACCTAGCATAAGGAGGTGATGCCGATGGACGATTCCATCCAGCTAATCGCTGCTTTTAGCACGATCTTGCTGCTGATTCTTAAGTTGTGCCGTGATGAACGGAAATAGCTAAAGAAAAGGTGAACGCCTTGTAGACGTAAGATCCCTACAAGGCGTTCGAGTTCAATACTCAACCGCCGGAGGATCACTTTGACGGCGACTCCCCGTACTGCTAGTGTACAACTGATTTAGGGATAGATCAATTCTTCAGCCATGATCAGTACAGGTTGCCCGAATTGACGATAGGCTAGGCATTGTGGTTGCCACAGCAGACGACCAGTAGATTGGAGACCATCGCCGCTTTGGCTATGCGTTGCGTTGTGATTGGAAGATTCCATATGCTCCGATGATAATCGCGGCACAGATCAGATAAGTAATTATGCTAGTGGTACGCGATTCACCTGTATTGGGCATATT
>JAQUDJ010000016.1:0-15798 GCA_028685755.1 Eubacteriales bacterium
GCAGTGACGCGTTAAAGTATTGCTACTCCGCCTCCCACGGCTTCTTTTATGACAACGGCAAAGGCGACGTGCGCCATATGCTCAAATATGCAGGCGATGATCTGTCCCACATCCTGCTCGCCGATACAATGAACCAGACGGTGGACTGCCGCTACATCGTCAATCCACCGGGAGTCAGCATGGCGATCCATCAACACACCGCGATGGGCGAAGGGGAAGTCGACTTTGACGGTATTTTCGAAACCCTGCGCGATATGAAGTTTGCTGATCGCAAGTACAAAGTTGGCGGTGAATCGATCGCTTGTGTATCCTACTTCGGTTACCCGGAACGCATGAACAAACAAGCCCCTGAAGCCCTCGAACGTATCAAACGCGAACTCGGCGTAAAATAAAACGGCGTGAATTAAAACGACGTGAATTAAAACAAGGAGATTATCAAATGAAAATTGGTTTTAACGAAGCCACCACTATCGGCAACTCGACCCTCGAAAAGGACCTCGCCATCGGCGAAAAACTCGGCTATGACTACATTGAAATTCGCACCATGGATAAATTACCAGAATACCTCAAAACACATACCGTTGATGATCTGGCTAATTTTTTCAAGACCAGCAAAATCAAACCGCTCGCTTTCAACACACTTTATCCGGTTACTTTCAATGATGCCGCTGGCGAACAGAAAATAGTTGACGATCTGAAATACATGATTGAAGTTGGCAACAAAATTGACTGCAAAATCGTCATTGGCGTTTGTAACTGGGATCAGGGCATTAAAACTAAAGCAGAAATCCAAGCTGAAACTGTCCGGATGTATCAAAAATTAGCTGATATCGCACAGCCCCATGGTTTCAAGCTTTGCATCGAATTCTGCGGTGCGCCTGTGCACACCGTCAATACCTTCGAACAAGCCATGGATATCGCGGTCGCCACCGGCCGTGACAATGTTGGCGTCACGCTTGACTGCTACCACTTCCATGCGATGAACTCCAAAATGTCCGCGCTCGAAGCCTGCGATGTCAACAAAGTTTTCATCGTCCATCTCGATGACGCGGAAGATCTGCCAGTGGGTCAAGGCAGCGATGAAAATCGTCTCTGGCCTGGTGACGGGGCAGTCGATCTCGACGGAATCCTCGGCACATTAGCCAAAAAGGGCTATTCCAATGAAATCTCTGTTGAACTCTTCCGTCCAGAATATTACAATCTGCCAGCCGAAGAATGCTTAACCATTGCTAAACAGAAATCCGAAGCTGTCGTCAGCCGTCACTTTACTTTAGGCTGATCACAAACCTAACTTTGCCTAACGGCTTCCGCTGTTTTTTTCTCCTTAGAAGAGGTCCCGGAATCAGCCCCGGGACTTTTTCTATTTAGATAAAGGGCGAGAGTGTCCCTAAATTGAAACTGTCCCCAAACGGTGCAAGCCACCTTTTGGGGACAGTGGTATTTTAGATTCCGTCAGAACATTCTCGGATCGCTTTGACGGCTGTCACCGTATCGGATTTTGCATAGAGTTCAAAGCCGACTGACTGTTTATATCCGATTTTGGCCAAATGTTTCATGAAGTTTTTAAAATTAATCACGCCGGTGCCTGGTTCATTTCGGCCAGGCGCATCGGCTATGTGAATATGCCCAATCAAGGGTAGATACTTTTCGGTAACCTCGCAGATTTTGCCTTCATCGAGATACATGTGGTAGGCGTCATAGAGGATTTTGAGGTTGGGAGAATTGACTGCTGCCACCAAGTCCGCCGATTGCTTCGTCGTGTTTAGAAAATTGCCGCAGTGATCCTTTTCGATGTTGAGTGCTTCAAGAACAAAGGTGATTCCGGCAGTTTCTGCCATTGGTGTAATTACTTTTAATACATCAAACATCGCCAGGTATCTTGTTTCGTCGGAATAGTCACCGGACATTGGCTTGGCATATTGCGGCCAATCGAGCAGTGAATCTGAATGAATGACCAACGTCGGACAGTCAAGAAATATGGCGGCTTCGATGGCACGTTTGATATATTCAATGTATGGACCTTTGTTGATCGGATCGCACATCGATAAGGGTCCATCACCTGACATCGTGGCCATTTTCAAGTTGTTTTTGTGAAGTAGATATTTGACGGATGTTAGGTCCTTGTTGTCCCAGCCCCAAAATTCGACACAGTCAAATCCGTCGTTTTTAGCAGCAGCAAAGCGATCTTCAAAAGCTAATTCAGTATAAAGTGATTCAATGTGGATATCTCTTTTCAACATATTGGAAGTCCTCCCTTAATACTCTTAGTATAGAAAGATGTGGTTTCAAAATAATCAAGAATCTTGCGGATGTTGACACCATTATCGTGATCCAAATTGCAATGGGATGGATGGGTTTATGTTTTCTTGCTTTTGACCCTTGTTCAGTTAAAATAAATGTAATGAGCCAAATAGATTGGGATAATTAATGTCATTTTTTACTAATGAAAAAAGCTTTCAATCGAGTTTTTCAGTGGAATTTCAGCCGCAATTGTTGTCTGTATGTGTTGCCGAAGGGGTATTTTCAAAAATGCCGCGGGTCATGCATCAACATAGTGATCGCGTTGAAATTCTCTTGGTTTTTAGTGGGGAAGGCCAATACAGTATCGACGGTGTGTCCTATTCTGCCAAAAGTGGCGACATTTTAGTTTATAACCGAGGCGCAATTCATGACGAATGTGCTAGTCCGGAAGCCGAGATGCTTGTGTATAGCTTGGCAGCTACTAACATCAAGTTGGAAGGACGAATGCAAAATCAAATAATTCCTGATTATTTCAGCGCGGTTTTCCCGAGTGGGCCGATGTTTGCCGACCTTCAAGCGTTGTTTGAAATCATATATAGGCAAACAAGTCTTAATACCGCACGATCGACAGAAACCGCAAACTACCTTCTGCGGGCGATGATCGTCATGCTGGACAACCTGATCCGTCAACAGACCAAGAGCATAGTTTCGGATGATAAGGCGCTCGGTCAAGAAATTAAAAACTACCTCGACACCAATTTTTTGGATGATCTCAATCTTGGTCTTGTCGCCCATGCATTGCACATCAATCAGTTTTATCTGTCCCATATCTTTAAGGAATATTCTGGTTACTCGCCGATGCAGTATGTAATTCGACGCCGAATCGGAGAAGCTCAGTCCCTTTTGCTAAATACCAATTACGGTGTTACGAAAATTGCCTCGTTGGTCGGTTATAATAACATCAATCATTTCCATAGTATATTTGTCAAAATCGTCGGGATGGCCCCGGGTAAATACCGTAAGTCCTGGACCGAAAAACATTAAGGAATTCATGAAAAACACCATCAAAATTCAAGGCGCTCGCGAGCACAATTTAAAAAATGTCAGCCTCGAAATTCCCCGTGACCAGATTGTTGTCTTGACCGGTCTTTCGGGATCTGGTAAATCCTCATTGGCCTTTGACACCATTTATGCGGAAGGACAACGGCGCTACGTCGAATCATTGTCCTCCTATGCGCGCCAATTTCTTGGTCAAATGGAGAAGCCAGACGTCGATCATATCGAAGGGTTGTCCCCAGCGATTGCCATCGACCAAAAGACAACGAGCAAAAATCCACGTTCAACGGTTGGTACCGTCACGGAGATCTATGACTATCTTCGTCTGCTTTACGCCCGCGTGGGGACGCCACATTGCCCGTCTTGTGGTCGCGTCATCGAACGGCAAACGGTTGATCAGATCATTGAGATTCTTGAAGGCTTTGGCAACGGCACGAAATTGATCTTGATGTCGCCGGTGGTCCGTGGCCGCAAAGGCGAATTCACCAAGCTTTTTGATGACTTTCGTAAAGCTGGTTATGCGCGAGTCCGCGTCGATGGGGAGACCTTTGATCTTGACGAAGAAATCCCCTTAGAAAAAACCCACAAGCATACGATCGAGGTGGTCATTGATCGCCTCGTGATGCGTGAGGGTATTCGCTCCCGCCTGAATGATTCGATCGAGACCGCCGTTCATTTGTCTGATGGCTTACTGCTGGTACAAATTATGCCACCCTCCGGTGCTGGTGATTTAGGTGAAATGGGTGAAAGTCAAACCCAGCCAATCGAACAGCTATTCTCACAGAACTTCTCGTGCCCGACTTGCAACGTCAGCCTCGAAGAAATCGCGCCGCGAATGTTTTCATTCAACAATCCCTATGGCGCTTGCCCGGAATGTACTGGACTCGGTCAAATGTCCAAAATTGATCCAGAACTCGTTGTTGCTGACCCCAAATTGACAATCAATCAAGGCGCGATCGCCGCTGGTGGTTGGAATTTTGCAGAGAAAACGAGCTGGGCACGGGCCTTTGCTGAAGCTCTGTCAAAGCGCTACAAATTCTCACTCGATGTACCTTATGAAAAATTGCCCACCGACATACAGCAGATTTTGCTTTTTGGCAACAAAGGTGAAGTGCTGACCGTTGACACCACCAATAGCAAATATTCGCACGGTTTGTACCGCTCGGATTGGATCGGGGTCGTCAATAGCTTAGAAAAGCGCTACAAAGAGACCTCATCAGACGATATGAAGGACTATTATCAGCAATTTATGTCAGTCACGCCATGTCCTGCTTGTAATGGGGCTCGCCTCAAAAAAGATAGCTTGGCGGTCACAGTCAGTGATTTGAATATCAACCAATTGACGACCCTGCCGATTCGCAAAGCGCGTGATTTTGTCACAACCTTGCAGTTGTCGCCGCGCCACATGAAAATCGCCGAGCAGATTCAAAAAGAACTCGATGCCCGTTTGGGCTTTCTCGTCGATGTCGGACTCGACTATTTGACCCTCGCCCGCGCTTCTGCCACGCTTTCAGGTGGAGAAGCGCAACGCATTCGCCTCGCAACCCAGATTGGTTCCGGGCTGATGGGTGTGCTCTATATTCTTGACGAACCGAGCATCGGACTGCACCAGCGTGACAACACCCGCCTGCTATCGACATTAAGGCGTCTGCGCAATTTGGGCAATACGGTTTTAGTTGTCGAACATGACGAAGAGACGATGTTTGAGGCCGATACAATTGTTGACATGGGTCCTGGTGCAGGTGAGCTCGGTGGCTATGTCGTGGCTCAAGGTACCGCCGAAGAGATTATGCAAGTCGAAGCATCCATCACCGGCCAGTATTTGTCGGGCAAAAAGAAAATCGAGGTCCCAGCCAGTCGTCGCAGCCCAGATGGCCGTTGGTTATCGGTGATCGGCGCGCGGGAAAATAATCTTAAAGCGATCGATATTCACATTCCGATTGGCCTCATGACTTGCATTACCGGTGTTTCAGGATCCGGCAAAAGTTCACTCGTCAACGGTATTCTGCTCAAAAAACTTGCCAGTGAATTGAATGGAGCCCGTCGTTTTCCCGGTGCTTATGACCGGATCGAAGGCCTTCAGCATCTCGACAAAGTCATCTCGATCGATCAGTCGCCGATCGGCCGCACACCCCGTTCCAATCCTGCCACGTATACTGGTGTGTTCGATCATGTGCGCGAGTTGTTCGCGAGTACCCAAGATGCGCGCGCCAGAGGATACAAAAATGGGCGTTTCAGCTTTAATGTCAAAGGCGGTCGTTGCGAAGCTTGTAGTGGTGATGGCGTGAATCGCATTGAAATGCATTTTCTCCCCGATGTTTACGTTACCTGTGATGTATGCAAAGGCAAGCGCTATAACCGTGAAACGTTAGATGTCTACTTTAAAGGCAAAAACATAGCCGATGTGCTCGATATGACCGTCGACGATAGTATCGGATACTTTGCGAGCATCCCACGGATCGCCCGCAAGTTGCAGACGTTGCAAGACGTTGGGCTTGGCTATATTCGCCTCGGCCAACCATCGACGCAACTTTCAGGTGGCGAAGCCCAACGCGTCAAGCTGGCGACCGAACTTGCACGCCGCGACACCGGCAATACGTTCTACATTTTGGACGAGCCGACAACGGGCTTACATATTGCCGACGTGCATAAGTTGGTTGACATCCTGTTTCGCCTGAAGGAAAATGGGAATACTGTCTTGGTCATCGAGCATAACTTAGATGTCATCAAGACGGCCGATTACTTGATCGACCTCGGTCCCGAAGGGGGCGAAGCCGGTGGAGAAATCGTCGCAATCGGTACACCAGAAGAAGTGGCAACAGTCCCTCGCTCATATACAGGTCAATATCTTGCCAGACTGCTAGAGCCGGGCGTCGTCCCCGCTCAGGCATTTGCCCACGGCAAACAAAGGAAATTAAAATCACATGGCTAAATGCATGCTCTGCAAAAAAAATGTCGCGGTTGTTTTTACAACTCGCTTTGAAAATGGACAACGGATCAACGAAGGCCTCTGCCTCAAGTGCGCTTACAAGACCGGTCTCGGCGGAATGGACGAATTGTTCAATAAAGCCGGAATCAATGAAGCAAATATCGATGACCTGACTGAACGGATGAATCAGGTCATGTCTCAAATGGACGGACAGAGCCCGGAAAGCCTTTTCCAGTCCTTGCTATCAGGCAACTTTGATCTGTCTCAGATGACGGGTTCCTTTGATCCGGATATGCTCGATATTGGGTCAGATGACGAGACCAAAGGCAGCAACGAATTACTCCCTGCCGCAGTCGGCCAAGAATCCGGTGAAGTCGGTGATGTCTTAAAGCAAGCCCGCGAGGGAGACCCGCCTAGCACATCTGGCAAACCCCCTGAAAAGAAACGCAAATTCCTTGATCAGTTCGGCACGAATTTGACAAGTAAAGCTTTAGAAGGTCGCATTGATCGGGTCATCGGCCGCCAGAAAGAACTCGCTCGCGTGATTCAGATCCTGAATCGGCGCAATAAAAACAACCCCGTTCTGTTAGGTGAGCCTGGCGTAGGGAAGACCGCGATTGCTGAAGGGTTAGCAGTCAAAATCGCTCAACGCGAAGTGCCAGCGAAGCTCCTGCATCAGGAGGTTTACCTCCTTGATATGACCGCCATGGTCGCCGGAACACAATTTCGCGGTCAATTTGAAAGCCGGATGAAGGGCGTCGTCGATGAAGCCCGCAAAGCTGGCAACATCATTCTCGTCATTGATGAGCTGCACAATATTATGGGTGCCGGTGATGCCGAAGGGGCAATGAACGCTGCTAATATTCTCAAACCTGCCTTAGCCAAGGGTGAAATCCGGGTCATCGGTTCGACGACCCTTGACGAATATCGGCGTTTTATAGAGAAAGATTCAGCACTCGAACGGCGCTTCCAAAAGGTCATCGTCGAAGAGCCGAGTGCGGCCGATTCCATTGAGATTCTCAAAGGTGTACGCGATTATTATGAGGTCCATCACCACGTCACCTACTCAGATGCTGTGATCGAACTAGCAGTCAATATGGCCGATCGCTACATCACAGACCGCTTTCTGCCTGATAAGGCGATTGATCTGCTTGATGAAGCGGGCTCACATTGCAACTTGCATAATGAAGATCTAATCAAACTCGAAGATGATCGCCGCGCCCTTGCTGCGGTCAAGAAAGAACAGGAAGCACTCGACAATCAGATTGCCAATAGTCCTGAAGATGTCCACTTGTATGAACATCAGGCTGAGCTTAAGTCTCGCCAGATTCGTCTCGAAGATGAGCTCGTGCAATTAGAAATATCAGCCGCACCGACCCCGATCACCTTAGAAGATATCGCCCGAGTCGTTGAAATGTGGACCGGTATTCCCGTCCAGCGGATCACCGAAAGCGAATCTGAAAAACTCTTGAAACTAGAAGACCGCTTGCACCAACGGGTCATCGGCCAAAAACCAGCCGTTTCAGCCCTCGCACGTGCGATTCGTCGCAACCGTGCCGGCTTTGGCAAGAAGCGCAAACCTGCATCCTTTATCTTTGTTGGCCCTACCGGCGTCGGCAAGACCGAACTCGTCAAAGCCTTAGCTGAAGCGATGTTTGAGACCGAAGATGCAATGGTTCGTTTGGATATGTCCGAATTTATGGAACCGCATACCGTCAGCAAGCTGATCGGTTCGCCGCCTGGTTATGTCGGCTACGACGATGGTGGCCAATTGACGGAGAAAATTCGCCGTAAGCCGTACAGTGTCATTTTGCTCGACGAAATCGAAAAAGCCCATGCCGATGTTTTCAACATTTTGCTGCAGATTCTCGATGATGGCCGTCTAACTGACAGCCACGGTCGTCTCGTTAGCTTTGAGAATACCGTGATCGTCATGACGAGCAATGCCGGCACGACATTAAAAGCAAACGCCTTCGGCTTTGGATCGGAAGGTTATGTCGCTTTAGAAAGCCGCGTACATTCCGTCCTCAAAGAAATGTTCCGTCCAGAATTTTTGAATCGCGTCGATGAAATTGTCGTCTTTGCAGAACTCTCGCGCGAAGAAATCCGCCAAATTGTCGATCTGATGCTTGCAGAAGTCATAGACCATCTCGGCACTAAAAACCTTAAATTTATCGTCACCGATCCAGTCAAAGACTACCTCGCCGAAAAAGGCTACGATCCCAAATACGGCGCCCGCCCCCTGCGCAAAACCATCCAACGGCTACTAGAAGACCCACTCGCCGACCTTGTCCTTTCCGGCCAACTGAAAGAAGCCACCGGTGTCTCCGCCGATCTCAAAGACGGCACCATCCAACTCGACTGGTTGTAATCAAAATGGTGACTGGCAGATGCCAGTCACCATTTCATTTAAGTGCGATAGCTACCATTAATTTTGACATAATCGTAGGAGAAGTCGCAGGTCCAAAGGCGATCGAAGGCGTGGCCCTCGCGTAATTGGATGCGGATGAGAACTTCCTTTTGTTGGAGGATTTGTTTGGCAACCGCTTCATCAAAGAGGAGGGCGGTGCCATTTTCACAGACTTTCAAATCACCAAGATAAATATCGCACAAGTCAGGATCGAAGTGCGCGCCGGAATAGCCAGCTGCTGTTAGGATGCGGCCCCAGTTGGCGTCTTCACCAAAAATCGCTGTTTTAACAAGCGGTGATTTGCCGACTGCTAAAACTATTTGATAAGCATCGTCTGCGGTCGCGGCGCCTTGACATTGGACTTCAATGAGCTTGGTTGCACCTTCGCCATCTTGTGCGATCAACCGTGAGAGATAGGTGCTGACCATTGTGATTGCCTCTTGCAATACTTGGCCGGCAACGGAGTTTTGGTCCGTGATTTTCGCGGCTCCCGAACGACCGTTAGCGAGGGCGACAACCATGTCACAAACGCTCGTATCGCCATCGACTGAAACACGATTGAAAGTTTGACCTGTTGTTTGCTTGAGCATGGCCTGCAACACGTCATGGTCGACTGCGCAATCCGTCGTGATAATTCCAATCATAGTCGCCATATTGGGATGGATCATACCTGAACCTTTCGCCATACCAGCGACAACGACCGGATAACCGTCTAATTCAATGCGCACAACACATTCTTTCGGGACAAGATCCGTGGTCATAATCGCTTGCTCTGCCTGGTTTCCAGCTGCTTCAGACGAAGCCAGATTGGCTGCCGCTTCGACTATTCCCCGGTGGACGGCTTCCATATCGAGTCGTTTACCAATGACACCGGTTGATCCTGTCATAACCTGTTCGACAGGGCAGCCCAGCTCCGCCGCCACCCGCGCCGCCATCGTTTCAGCATCTTGGTAACCGGCTTGGCCGACACAGGCGTTGGCGTTGCCACTATTAATCACAACAGCACTGGCAAGGCCACTGCGGATGGTTTCCATGGTCCGCTGCAAGGAGTGACCTTTGACGACATTACGCGTAAAAACCCCAACAGCAGTGGCAGGGACTTCACTGACGATCAGAGCTAGATCGCGATTATTATTTTTCTTCAAACCACAAGCCACGCCCGCAGCAGCAAATCCTTGTGGAGCAGTAATTGAGCCAGTTTCAATTTTCATCAAAAGTACCTCGTCATCTTATTAATAGGATCAAATTCATAGGATCAAATCCATATGATCGCATGGCCTGCAACAGGGGGTAAATCGGGTTCGCAACTTATTGATCTGATCAAAAAATACCATTAAAAGGTAACACCTTCAAGAACTTGGGCGCATCTCAGGGTGAACATGACGCCGGATGCCAATATGCGTCAGTGAAAAGCTGTTACCGGTTCAGTTATTTCGATATAATAACGTTGGATTGAATCGTTTGATAGTCAGTCAAGTGCAATAAAGAGAAGACGATCGTGCAAATATCGCTCGTCATCTGAGGTATCACAGGGAGGTTTGACGATGTGGATCAGAAGTGAATTAAAACTCAGTGCAAAACGTATTTTAAAAACAAGCTATTGGCCAGCTCTGTTGGTTTCAATCATCACCTTGCTGCTCAATGGCGGCGGCAGTATCCTCAGCCGCCGCGTCGATCACAATGATTTTTCGAACATGAGAGGCTTCAACATCGCGTGGGGTTCACTCTTAAATAATTTTTGGATCCAACTTTTGATGATTTCGATCGGCCTCGCCATGATCGTTGGTGTATTTTTCAAAATTTTCGTTTCCTCGACGATTCTAGTCGGCGAAAAAAGATGGTTTTCCCGCAACCGTGAAGCGCACGCCAATCCATCAATTGGTCAGCTGTTTAGCCTGTTTCGGGGCGATGCATGGCTCAAAACTGTTGGTGCTATGCTTTGGATGAGTATTTGGCTGGCTATCTGGTCTCTCTTGCCGCTCATTCCTGTGATTGTCGGCGTGGTTTCGGTTGTTTTATACCTTGTATTCGTGCAGCCTATCTATTGGCCAGCGAATTGGGATTTCAACCAACTCCCACGGGACTGGGACTGGAGCAATCGCTCGATACCTTTCCAACATTTTCAGACAGATGCGCCACAGTTTTTTGTCGACAACCAAAACACCTTACTCTTGATTTTAGCAATCGTCTTAGGGACCGTTTTACTCAGTGCTTTACTTGCCATACCTGCACTGATTAAGACTTATTCCTATCGTATGACGCCTTGGATTCTTGGCGACAACCCACACATCGGTTATCGCCGGGCCTTAAAGCTTTCCAGACAAATGATGCGCGGCAATAAGTTTGACCTGTTCGTCCTCGACATCTCCTTTATCGGTTGGTATATTCTCGGATTGATTGCCCTAGTCGTCGGTACGTGGTTTGTGCGACCATACCATCTTGCAACCGTAGCAGAACTCTATGCGGTATTGCGCAAGAATATGGTTGATCAGGGCTTAGCCACGATGGAAGAATTTGGATTCCGAGCCGTGACGGCCGAAGCGACTGATGTTACATCCGTGCAAACTAAACAACCTGCACCAGACGAATCGATCAATTCGATTGAAACCGATGCCGAGTAATACCCCAACTATTTGAAAACCTAAAACTCAAAACCCCGGAGGAAGATCAGACATGAGCCATCACTATGACGTCATTATTATTGGCGGTGGACTGGCTGGCATTTTTGCTGGCTATGAACTCGTAACCAAACGCCCCGACCTCAAAATCGCATTGCTAGAACAGGGTGAAACCATCGCCCGCCGCAGCTGCCCGATTGTCGACAAAAAAGTCGATCATTGCATTAATTGCAAATCATGTGCCATCATGCGTGGCTTTGGCGGAGCTGGTGCTTTTTCAGATGGCAAGTTTAATTTTACGACCCAATTTGGTGGCTGGCTCAATGATTATCGCTCTGACAAAGACGTCATGGACCTAATCGAATATGTCGATTCAATTAATCAAAATTTCGGTGCAACACAGGATGTTTATTCAACTTCGACGCCAGCCGCCGATCAAATCCGACTCAAAGCGGTTGCCAATGATCTCCATTTGTTAGATGCCAGGTGCAAACACCTCGGTACCGAACGCAACCGCGAAATACTGGCCGCTCAAGCTGAATATTTAACAGACAAATTAGCGCTACTTTGCAATACTCGAGTCGTCTGTTTTGATCCCGATCCAGAAAAAGGTTATCGCCTCGAAACCAACCAAGGTGAAATGACTGCGACCTATCTGATCGCTGGCCCTGGTCGCTCGGGCGCTGAATGGTTCAGCGACCAATGCCGTCGTCTCAAGTTGCCAATGCTCAACAATCAGGTCGATCTCGGTGTGCGCGTAGAAGTACCTGCTATCGTTTTTAAAGACATTACGGATGCCGTATATGAAGCCAAATTGCTATACCATACCAAGCAGTACAAGGACGCAGTCCGCACCTTTTGCATGAACCCCTACGGCTATGTCGTCACTGAAAATACCGATGGGATCATTACGGTCAACGGCCACAGCTATACCGATCCGGCTTTGCGCAGTGAAAACACAAATTTTGCGCTGCTGGTCAGCAGTAAATTCACTTCGCCCTTCAAAGAACCCTACCAATACGGGAAGCGCATTGCCTCCTTGTCGAACATGCTTGGTGGCGGTGTCATCGTGCAACGCTTTGGTGATCTCGTCGCAGGACAGCGGACGAATGAGAATCGCATGAATCAAAGCTTTGTCAAACCGACATTAGAAGCCACTCCGGGTGATCTCAGTCTCGTTTTGCCGAAACGTCACCTCGACAATATCATCGAAATGATTTACACCTTAGACAAAATTGCTCCCGGGACAGCCAATTACGATACCTTGCTGTACGGTGTCGAAGTCAAATTTTACAGCTCCCGTTTGCACCTCAATCGCGATCTCGAAACGACACTGCCAAACTTTTTTGCAGTCGGCGACGGCGCGGGCATCACCCGCGGGTTATCACAAGCAGGCGCAAGTGGCGTTATTGCCGCTCGCTGCATCCTCGATCGCGTCTAAGCTTTCGTGGTCGGATAAGGGGCTTACTCGTTTCGATAGGCTGATCATCATACCTGCCACCTTGGCGAAGGAAGTGCTCATCGCAACTGTTGCCTAATCTAGGCATTTTGAAAGGAAAACACAGATGGGACTTTTTAATTTCATCAAATCACAACTGATCGATGTCATCGAATGGAAAGACCCGGGTGAAAATGTCCTTGTTTACCGCTATCCGATGAATGGTAAAGAAATTATGATGGGGGCCAAACTCACTGTTCGCGAATCGCAAGCCGCGATTTTCGTCAATGAAGGCAAAATCGCCGATGTCTTTTCTGCCGGGTTATACACCCTGTCGACCGAGAACATGCCACTGTTGACCAAACTTCAGAGCTGGAAATACGGTTTCAATTCACCTTTTAAGTCGGAAGTATATTTTGTTAATACGCGCCAATACACCGATCAGAAGTGGGGTACGACCAATCCCGTCATGATGCGCGATGCTGAATTTGGGATGCTGCGTCTAAGGGCATTCGGAATATATGCGTTCCGAGTCGCGGATCCGACCATTTTCCTGCGTGAAGTGTTTGGCACTCAAAGTGAATTTTCAGTCGATGCAATATCTGGCCAACTGCGCAATTCGATTGTTTCGAGCTTGTCAGACCTCCTCGGTGAGATAAAAATCCCAGCCCTCGACTTAGCCGCTCAATACGATGAACTGAGCAGTCAATTGACGGACAAAATGCAACCGCTCTTTGGCAATCTTGGCTTTCAACTCGCAAGCCTTTTTATTCAGAACATCTCTTTGCCAGAAGACGTCGAAAAAGCGATTGATGCTCGCTCCAAAATGGGCGTCCTTGGTGATCTCAATAAATATGCGCAATTGCAGACCGCCGAAGCCATCGGCAAAATCGCCGACAAACCAGCATCCGGATCTGCCGGAGGGGTTGATATGGCTGGTTTAGGTGTCGGCCTAGGTGTAGGTCAGACGATCGCGGCAACAATGGCTCAATCGATGGCACAGGCTAATGCACCGCAAGCAACTGCCGCTGTATCGCAAGAATCAGCCACGACAATACAAGGAGCAGCCACGACAGCGCCCGCGCCCGCAATGAACCAAGCAAACCGCTTCTGCATGCACTGTGGTAAACCCATCCCACGTGAGGCGAAATTCTGCCCTGAATGTGGCCAAGCACAAGCTTGATGGCTGACAATCTGCCAAATTCCGAAACAACTTCTAGCCAAGTGCTCGAACAAACGAGCCAAGATTTTAAGTGCCCATCGTGTGGTGGTCATCAGCAATTTGACCCCGCCAGTCAGCAATTGCGCTGTGAACAATGCCAGACAACTGTAGCAGTTCCGACTATTGCCAAAACTGAACTCGTCGAATACGACTTTGAGTCCATCGCCAATCAAGATGGCCGAGCATTTTATCGCCAGATTCGAACTACCCGTTGCGACAGCTGTGGCGCCCAAGTAGAATTAGAGGCCTTTGCGATTGCCGTGCGATGTGCATTTTGTGGCTCCGCACAGGTTACAGATCTAGCGACATCCCCTGCGATCCCACCCGAAGCAGTCGTACCATTTGCAACGAATCGCGAGCAAGCTTCAAAATCCTTTAAAAAATGGCTCGGACGGCACATTTTTGCGCCGGCTGCTGTCCATCGCGAATACTTGCCAGATCGTTTACATGGCGTTTATTTACCATATTGGACGTATGATACCGCTACCGAAACCACATATGCCGGCATGGCCGGTGAGCACTATTACGTCACCGAAAGTTACACCGCTATTGAAAATGGGCGTTCAGTCCGACGTAGCCGCCAAGTTCAACGGACCCGCTGGTTTCCCATTTCCGGCACATACCGTGAATATTTTGACGACGTACTGATCCAAGGTGGATCAACCCTAGAACCCAAAAATCTCAGTAAAATCGAACCCTTTGATTTACGCGCTGCCAAACCGTATCAAGAAGCCTTTTTAGCTGGCTTTGGAGCAAATAGTTATTCCGTGTCCGTCCGCGAAGGTTTTGACCTAGCTAAACAATCAATCGGACGGGCGATCGAATCGGGCATCCGTGCCCAAGTCCATGCTGACGAACTTCGCTTAACATCGCAAGAAACGCGGTACTTTGAACTGAAGACCAAGCAATTACTTTTACCGATCTGGACGTCAAGTTTTCGTTTCCGCAGCAAGACCTATCAATTTCTTGTTAATGGCCAGACGGGGCGGGTTTTTGGGCAAACACCGATCAGTGTCGTGCGCGTTGGCCTCGCTATTTTACTCGGATCGATCTTGGCACTTGGTATATATCAATTAATCGCCTTTTTGACGAATTCTTGAATTGACACACCCCCTGTGGATCATTATAATTAGCAATGTTCTTCAACGAACATGCGCCTTTAGCTCAGTTGGTAGAGCAACTGACTCTTAATCAGTGGGTCCCCGGTTCGAATCCGTGAAGGCGCACCACAATGAAAGTCCCCACAGTTGTCAAACTGGCGGGGACTTTTTCATTACAGTCGTCGTGGCTAATTTGGAGCGAGATCGCTTGGTTGCGCGCTGCGTCAACCCTGATGACGGCCGCTCAAGCCTAATCACCATTTCGGAATTAGGGCGCCAAAAGGTCGAAGCCATATTTCCCGAACATCTTCTTGACCTCGATGATTGTTTTTCAGGATTAACCACAGAAGAAAAGCTGACTTTACAAAAACTACTTAAAAAATGAGTCGCTAGGAGTAATACCATGACAACTTACAGATCAATCGAAACTATTTTTAATGGACCGCCAAAACATTGGGTCGGCGATGGTTTCTCAGTGAGCAACTATTTTCCATCAGGCCGCAATTTGCTCGAACGCTTTTCACCATTTATTTTAATGGATTACAATTCGCCCGCAAAGTTCCCGCCGAGTGTGACCCCGCGCGGTGTCGGCCAACACCCCCATCGTGGCTTTGAAACTGTGACTTTCGCTTTTGCCGGCGCGGTTGAACATCACGACAATCGCGACTGGCGGGCCATTTGTCATGAATACTCGTGAAGAAATCTGGCAGGCAAATGTCGATTTTAACAATGGAAAATTTGGGACATCCGACTTTTAAAGCCACTGGTGCCAGATCCCATTTAA
>JAQUDJ010000016.1:15898-32237 GCA_028685755.1 Eubacteriales bacterium
CAATCGCGACTGGCGGGCCATTTGTCATGAATACTCGTGAAGAAATCTGGCAGGCAAATGTCGATTTTAACAATGGAAAATTTGGGACATCCGACTTTTAAAGCCACTGGTGCCAGATCCCATTTAAAAAGATCTAACTAGCAACAATTGGACTTTCTTAATTTTGTCAGGGCTAGCGACCGGCTTGTCCTGACATATTTTTTAAATGCAATCACCAGCAGGCTTTCTTATTTCTGAGGGAACTTTATTAATGATCTGGAAATAGAAAGTTCACGAATAATTGTTGACTAATGCCCATAATAACGCTTATCATATTAATAATACTTATTAATAAGGAGGCGTCATGAAGATTTTTGTCTGTACAATTTGTGGCTTTATTTATGACGAAGCAGCCGGTATCCCAATTTCTGGTATCGCTGCCGGCACGGCGTTTGCCGATTTGCCGAGCACCTGGGTATGTCCGCTATGTCGCGCGGCTAAATCCGACTTCATCGAGAAACAGGCAACTGCAGCTGCCATTGAATCGGGAGCAAGGCTGAATGACAACGCGGTCCGCCTAGGTGATTTTACCCCGGGTCAACTCAGCGTCGTTTTTTCAAATTTAGCTAAAGGTTGTGAGAAACAATATCGTCCCGTAGAAACAGCACTTTTTCAGGAATTATCAGATTTCTATCAGACGCAAGTTGGCACTATTTCCAATCCATCGATGCGCGACCTGTCCGATCAATTACAAGCTGATTTAGGCTCTGCATATACCGAGATCAATCAACTTGCTGTTGCTGCAAAAGACCGCGGGACACAACGGGCGCTGACGTGGGGCGAGAAAGTCTCACGCATGTTAAGCTCACTTTTGCGCCGTTTCGAAATCGAGCAGACCGCGATGCTACAGGACACGAACATCTTTGTTTGTGAGATTTGTGGCTTCATTTATCTGGGCGACGAGGCTCCGGATATCTGCCCAGTCTGCAAAGTTCCAAACTTAAAAATATCAGCGATTGGGCGGAGGTAAGCAGATGCACGCAGTACGCAATATCAGGCTCTGTACCAAAGATTGTTTATGCTTATACGTTTGCCCGACCGGCGCTACGGACACCGAAACTGGCCAAATTGATGCCAATAAATGCATCAGCGGTTGCCGGCTCTGTGTCGACGCCTGTCCGTCACACGCGATTTCGCTCGTGCCGGATGAATACCCCCCACAGCAAGCAAAGCAAAATAGTGTTTGCCACGCCTTGCTTGATTTGGCTGAGAGCAAAGTCACGCAAGCGCAAAAAGCAACGCAAATGGCACAGGCAGCAGTCGACCCAATCACCCAGCAATTTGCAAAAGCCGTATCACTATCGAATCACCTGATGGCTGAAGACCTTGTCCGTGAAGCGGGCTATATGTTGCCACAAAGTGACGACGTTCTGGACTTATTACAAGCAATCAGTGATTCCCCTCAGCCAAAGGGCTTTCCCATTGAATCTGTTGTCAAATTAAAAGCATTATTAAATCAAGGAAAGGTTAAAACGGTTAATAACATGGTTAAGTATCGTTGTTCAGTCTGTGGTTACATTCACGAGGGTCCATTGCCGGAATTTTTCGAATGCCCAGTTTGCAAACAACCCGCATCCGCATTTGTGAAAATTGAAGAAGCTGCGCCTGTCGCGAACAAATACACAGGCACCAAAACGGCGAAAAATTTGCAAGATGCTTTTGCTGGTGAAAGCCAGGCTCGCAATAAGTACACCTATTTTGCGACAATTGCGCAACGTGAAGGTTATGATCAGCTCTCAGAACTTTTCTTAAAGACAGCTCGTAACGAACAAGAACACGCCCGGATCTGGTTTGAAGAACTTGGTCACTTAGGTGGCACAGCAGCCAACTTGTTACATGCCGCAGAAGGCGAAAATTACGAATGGACTGATATGTATGCCGGTTTTGCGAAAGATGCCGAAGCTGAAGGCTTCGCTGATCTCGCCGCTCGCTTCCGCAGTGTCGCTGCCATCGAAAAAGCACACGAAGAACGTTATCGCGCCTTGCTGAAGAATGTGGAAATGCAGCAAGTCTTTGAAAAAGGTGAAATGACTATGTGGGAATGCCGGATTTGCGGTCATCTCGTCATGGGCAAAAAAGCACCGGAAGTCTGCCCTGTCTGCAAGTACGCCCAGAGCTACTTTGAAGTTCACGCCGCCAATTACTAAGCGTAACTTTTAAGTCCTGTCAGCGACACAGGCGTTGCGATTGCCAATGACCTAAGATCAAAAAAATAAAACCTCCAGAGCCACTGTTGCTCTGGAGGTAATTTTTTTGGCACGCCATGTTGGCAACGATGTGTGTCGCGCTTTACTTCAATTTCGCTTTGATTAGCCGACGTAACTTTTCACGTGAATTGACCCCGTAAATCTCGCCGACAATTACACCGTTTCGTGACAAGGTGAGTGTCGGTAAGCTGATAATGTTCAGATCAGCGACAATTTCAGGTTGTTCATCCACATTGACGACGCCACATTTGACGAGATCTTTGAATTCTTCGGCCAAGTCTTCAAGTTTTGGCACAACAACTTGACAGGGCACACACCAGTCAGCCCAAAAACTGAGAAGAACCGGCAGTTTTGAACCGAGCACTTCTAGGGTGTAATTTTCACGGGTAATATTCAATAAATGATGACTCACCTGCAGCGTCCTCCCAGTTCTCAAGTTCAGATATATTTTAATCAGATATATTTAATTTACCTCGACGCAATTAGCCGTTGACAGTTGTCGCAGCTACAACGCTCGCATGGCGTGAATTGAGCCAGCCGTACTTGCTTGCAAGCTTGCCGTACCAAGCCGCGCCTTGGACTTGAAGAATAAAGGCTAACGTCACGACGAGTGCAGTTTCCGGACCAAAAGCCGAAACTGCGATCCCGAGAGCAATTGAAAGGTTGCGCATCACGGTGCCATACAAGTAAGCGTAACCATCAGCCACGTTTAACGTTTTGCGGGCAACAATCGTGCTGAAAACAAAGTTAAACCCATAAAATACGATGAGAATCAGTAGAATTTTCACGAGATTTGCCGGATTTGCCATGATGCTTTTAGCCTTCATACTGATGCTAGCGAAGATCAAAAGCATCAAGAACCAGGTGCTTGCGGCAGGGAAATACGGCTTAATTGTCTTGTTAAATTGTTCGGGTGTGGATTTTTTGCGCAGTACCTGGAAGGTCAAACTGCCTGCGATCATGGGCAGGATCACGACGAGCAAAATCGTTAAAAACGTCTGAGCCACGTCGATTTGGATCAATTTACCGACCATTAAGTAGAGATACCAAGGGGCTAAGAATGAACCAAGCAACAAGCTAACCGCCGTGATTTTGATTGCGGCGGCGACATTGCCTTTGTTCAACATCGTCCAAGAGATTGTCATGCCGCTTGTTGGAAAAAGTGAAATCATCACAAGCCCAACAAACATTTCCGGGCTATTTCCCAATAATAACGTGCCAAGCAAATAGGCGACGACCGGAATAATCACAAAGTTGGCCGCCAGGGAAATCAAGAGCGGCTTCATGTGCGAGAGATCAACCGCTTCTTTGATTTTGAAACCGATCATTGTCGGGTAAATCATCAAAAACGTCATGACGAGAATATAATCTTTGAAAAACGCGGTGTTTGCAACTAAACCAGTCAAAAAGCCTAGAACCAGAACGATCGGGATAACAACAACTAAATTGCTAGAAGGGTAAAGGAAAAATTTCTTCATGGTATTCTCCATTCGGACGCATCACATAAATGTTTGCGTTCACGATTTCAGTTAACTTGATTGAATTATGGACATTTGCCTTAAAATAATCCGTAATAATATCACATCCAAATCATCTTAATTCAAATAAAAACGACAAAATTGAAATTAATGTTACAAATAATACCAATAATCTGAAACAGATATTGTCTGCTTTTAAATAAACTGGTTTATACTTATTCGTTATAAACATCTTATTCTCAATGTGGTATAATAATTACAATTGAAGTGGTTGTAAATTACATAAATCTCATTTTATAAACCACTGAAAATGTATATTTATAAATTGATTTTGGAGCGGTTTAGGATTCTGCTCACGGCGAATATTCTAAACAAATTTATGGGTGGTGACAGGTCATGCGAAATAGAAAGGGATTTACCTTAGTTGAGTTGATCATTTCCATATCTATTGTTGGGCTTGTTTTTGGATTAGCCGGGGATTTCTTTTTAAATACATACAAAATTCCCAATAAAACGCAAAATGAATACAGTATTCAGTCCAATATGCGAATTGTGACGACAAATATTACACAAATTATTCGAGACGCGACAGCGACGTTTGCGATTTTTGGTGTGACTGAAACAAGTGCAAAAACAGACGGTTGGAACTACATTTATGTAAATGACGAGGGAACGTCAGTTATTAAGTCAAATTGGAATTTTACGACTAGCAGTAGAGACCCTGACCAAATAGTTGTTGAGAGTTTGCCCGGGGTAACCTATTCGCTCAGATTCAAAAAAATCAATCCATCCTCGGCCGACCGATTGCTTGAATATGAAATTGTAGCCACGATTAATGGTGAAACTCGTAGTGTGCAGTCAGAAGTAGAGGCGTTAAATTCATTGCAAGTCATTGATCGAAGCAGTGGTTCAAATTTGGCAAACACGCTGGCATATCGTTCTGATTCACGTATTATCCAAGAGGTTGCGAACAAGAAGGCAGCCATTTCCATTGTTCTTGATAAATCGGGCAGTATGAGCTCAAATTTAGACGGAAGTACTCGCATTGCCATTTTAAAAGAGCAAGCCTTGAACCTGATCAATGACCTTGCATCTAGTGCAAATACGTTCGCAACAATTGTGCCATTTGATTATGATGCCAATGGAAATTATGAGATGGTTCAAGTTCGTAACAATTCAAGCGGTGGTCCAGAAGCATCCTTAACAAGTATAATTGATGGTTTATCCGCAAGCGGTTATACGAATACTGGAGATGGAATAAGACGCGGATATTATGCGCTTGAAGCGTTTGGTGAAGATTATCCCGAATATGATGAAATTATGAATTATATGATTATTTTAGTGGATGGTGAATCTAATTATTATAGTTATTATCCAACAGGCAGATGGACTTGGGAATATCAGACAGCAGATGGGAATGCAATTACTACAAACGATAACAGTACCAATGCAAGAACATATGTCACAAAAATTGGAACAGAAAAAGTAATAAAATATGGAGTGACAGAGTTTATTGATCGTCAACCAATTAGCGTATATGTGATCGGATTTGCAAATGATATAAGTACAACGGGGCTAAATAATATCGCAACTGCAACTGCTGCATCTTCAGTTGAACAAGCTGGATCTGCTGTAGAACTCGATGAAATTTTCACAAGTATTCAGAGCGAAATTATTGCATCACTTTGGCATGTCAGTGGGCCAAACTAAACGTTGATATTTTGCATATGAGGAGGTAGTCTTGTGCATATTAATTTCAGGCACAAAAAAGGGAGCGCACTTGCTACCACATTGATCATGTTTTTAATTGTTGCACTTTTTGGAACAATTGTTATTACGATAGCAAATCAAAACTTACTTGAATCAAAAAGGCAAGAATCGTCTATTGAAGCATATTATTTGGCGTATTCAGGAGTTGAGATGGCTTTTTCATCTCTGAAAGCAAATGATAATCTTTTGTTTGAACAGATCAAACAGAATGCCGCAAATACATTGGTTGAAAATGATATTTCATTTGGTAATGGAACCATTGATATTGCAGTCAGGCAAGCTAGTCAAACAGCTGGTGATCCGCAAGCATATGCAGGATGGATTAAAATATCTTCAATAGCAACCTTGGACAATGGAAGCTTTACTAAAAGTCGGGTACTTTACATAGACCCGAATGATCAGAGAAACATTGTTTGGGAGTAATTTGAATTGCTTCTGAGAAAGAGATTGGAGTATTTAAAATGAATAAGAGAGGCTTCACGCTTGCGGAATTAGTGTTGTCAATTGGGATATTAGGATTAATTGCTATGGCGCTATTAAGTATGTTGACGACGGGCTACACAATGCTCTTCCGGACAAGAAAATTTGCAGAGGATGCATATGTTGCACAGCAACTTGTTGAAGTTGATATGGAAAGTGCCCGTATTGCTGAAGCATCATTAAATGCGGTCGATGTGGACGTTTTTGGCAATGTTGTTACAGGCCACCTAATTAGTAGAAATATCGAATCAGATGGCTTATCACATGGTGAAATCAATGTATTTATTTCTGAACCTAAAGTTGTTTATGATGTTCCCGTAGTAGATTCAGTTACTTTGTCCGCATTTCGAGATGAGAGTCTGACTACTTCGACTTATCTTTTCCCGTTAAATAATGAGGTTACATTCGAAGGCAGTTATACCGACACAAGTATTGAAGATGATAGCAATTTTTTGCTCAATGTTTATAGATGGTATATGTCGCCTGTAGAATTAAACCCACTCCCCGACTATAGAAATTGGACGATTGTTAAGGAATGGAATGAAACAAGACCTGAAGTATTAATATCAGATGTATATGACAAATCAACGAAGACCTTTTCAGCTATTCCCAATATGAACATTGGAGACAACTTTAACGTTTTGGATTTAGCAACTGAATTTGAGATGTCAGATGAAGAAGTCTCTGAACATTTTGCCGGTAGAACATTTGTCTATTCTGTGACGCCTTATTCCGTAATCGGTAGAATAGGAGAAGAAGTTTTTTGCGAAAATCCAATTTCTACAAATAAAATATTAAATATCAACCCGATTTTCTTATCTGTTGAATGGGACGGCAGTACCGATGAAATGGATCTTCGGGACAGCTATTCTTTAGTCGAAGCAAATATGTTGGACAATAATAATTTGAATGTTAACGTAACTTGGGATGAACCTGTTGTAGAACTTTGGGATCCAAATGACCCAATAAATTCTGGACGAACAGAGGACATTCATACCGGCTCTGTAATAGGATATCCTGCTGGCGTCACTCTTCATTTAGTTATGACAGATAACATCATAACCCAAGATGTAGATTCTGTTACCGTAAACGGGACAGCATTGATCGAGATTCCGACGTCAGGTTCTAAGCCAATATTCTTCAATGCTGAAGTAAAGGATGGTATTGGAAACACGATTAATGATGCAATTGTCACATGGGATATTCAAAATGAAAACAGTCAATTGACTAATAGCTATATAAGTATAAATGGCAATGTAGTCGTGATCACAATCCCGTCATCTTTTAGGAATGATGATTTTGACATTCGTGCAACATATGATGATATTAGTAACGATCCGATGTTTCCGGTTAAGATCTTAAAAGCCTCGACAACTTATAGCTCTCATACGCGAACAACAAATAATTCGACCTCTACCTATATTGCTACGATAAAAGGTGATAATAATACATTTATTAAAGAATTAACTATCGGCGATTTCTATGTCAAATTGGGAGGTTCAACAAAATCGCTCCTTGCATGGGATCAGGACGCGAATAACAATGGTGACTTATATAATATTGTTTTTAATGATGATAACCGTTCAAATGGGGTTTACACATTTACAATTCAAGCAAAGCAAAGAAACGGGGATACAACCGGGGGTGTAAGCATAAGATATTCTGGTGTTGATTTGAATGTATCCATTCCAAAGATTAATTAGTTGTAGTTACTATTAAATTTACTGTTCAATAACATTGGAATATAAATTATACACGAATAAAATCAGCCATCTTGCTTTTTGTTAAAATCGCAAGATGGCTGATTTAAGTTATTTAATTAAACGTTTTAGATAAAGAAGCTCGTATCCGACAATTCTGCAGCCCCGAGCATGGTTGCGACGCCGCCGATCTCGACACCATCGATCAGCTCATCGGCCCGGATGCCCATGACATCCATCGACATTTGGCAGGCGACCATTTTGACCCCGTTATCGAGCGCTGTTTGAATCAGTTCTTCGAGCGATGAGACGTTCTTTTCTTTCATGATCGCCCGCATCATTTTGGTACCGGCACCACCCATGTTCATACGGGACAGGCCGAGTGCTCTCGAACCGCGAGGCAGCATTATATCAAACAGTCGATCATAACGCTTTTTCTTGGCAGCACTTTTCTTGCTCTTGCGGAGAACCGTCAAGCCCCAGAAGGTAAAGAACATCGTCACTTTACGATCCATGGAGGCAGCTCCAGTGGCGATAATAAAGGATGCCAGTGCTTTATCGAGATCCCCGCTAAAGACAACCATCGTTTTGTCAGATGCCGTGGCAGCAACTGGCGGTTTTTCCTGATGTTCATTTTTGGTAATTTTGACAGTCAAGATTCCCGCTTTGGTATCGATGCCATCGAGACGATGACCGGTGCGTTCACACCAAACACCGATATCTGAAGCAAACCCTGGGTCAGTTGCTTCGACAACTAGCTGATCACCGGGCTGTATCTGCTTGACCCCTTCAGCCACCTTGAGGATCGGGCCAGGGCACTGCAAGCCACAAGCATCAACGCGCAAGATGTTGACCGGGCCGACAGTGATTTTTTTCGGAGCCGCGACAACGAGCATGTCACCTTCGCCTTCGACCACTTCATTATCAAAGGCACCTTGTGGGACTTCCGCGGACTGATCCATGCTGACCGTGTGATACAGCTTGTAACCACCGGTCAAGTTATAAACATCGTGATACCCATTCTGGGTCAAAATGCGTGAGGCAATGTATCCACGTAGACCGACCTGGCAAAAGACATATATTTTGGCATTTTTGGGAAATTCGGCAAGGCGCTGACGGAGATCGTCGACGGGGATATTGATCGCGCCCTGAATCGATCCAAGTTCAAATTCATCGGGGGTCCGGACATCGACGAGGAAATCTTCTGCCGTATCAATTTCTGAGATATCGTGATACTGGAAGATTTTCATCTCGCCTTTGATGATGTTTTGCGCGGTGAAGCCCAGCATGTTGACCGGATCTTTAGCGGAAGAGAAGGGCGGGGCATAGGTTAATTCCAAGGATTCGAGCTGCGCGGTGGTTGCCCCTAAGCGTTGTGCTGTCGCAAGGACATCAATGCGCTTCTCAACACCATTAAAACCGACGCCCTGAGCACCGAGAATCTTGCCGTTACTCGGGTCAAAAAGCATTTTGAGGGACATTTGGGTGCCGCCGGGATAATACCCAGCGTGGTTGAGTGGATGAATGTAGATTTTTTCGTAAGCGATTTTGTCGCGTTTGAGTTGCTTTTCATTCATCCCAGTCGAAGCGGCAGTCATATCAAAGACTTTTAAGACGGCGCTGCCCTGCACGCCTTCAAATTCAACTTGTCGGCCACAGACGTTGTCGGCAGCGATACGGCCTTGCTTGTTGGCAGGACCCGCAAGTGGAATTAACGATGCATGGTGGGTGACAAAGTTTTCAACTTCAATCGCATCACCGACGGCGAAAATATCCGGATCACTCGTTTGTAGGTAGCGGTTGACCTTGATGCTATTGGCGATCCCTAAATCGAGGCCGGCATCTTTGGCTAAGCGGCTGTCCGGGTTAATCCCGATCGAGAAAATCACGAGATCTGTGTCAATGGCCTGTCCGGAGGTTAATTTGACGGTAAGGCCGCCCTTTTCATTGCGAGTAAAAGCGGTCGCACCGGTGTGAAAGAGCATTTTCAGCCCTTTTTGCCGCATATGCTGATGTAAGAAGGCTGCCATATCGGGATCGATCGAGGCAACGACCTGTTCGGTAAATTCAACTAATGTGACATCAATACCACGTTCCATGAGGTTTTCGGCCATTTCAACACCGATAAACCCACCGCCGATGACCACCGCTTTTTTGGGCAATCGCTGATCGACAAAATCGCGAATGATATGGGTGTCTGGCACGGTGCGAAGGGTGTAAACGCCTGGCAGATCGATGCCTTCCATGGGTGGGCGTTTCGGTTCGGCACCAGGCGACAGAATTAATTTGTCGTAGGATTCGTGATACGTTTCGCCGGTTTTATGATTTTTGACCGCAACAGTTTTGTTGTCACGATTTATTTTTGTGACCTCTTGCATGACCCGAACGTCCATGTTAAAGCGCTTGTGCATCGCTTCGGGAGTCTGAACCAGCAATTTGTCTTTGGTCTTGATTACATCCCCGATATAATAGGGAAGACCACAATTAGCATAAGAAATGTATTCACCTTTTTCAAAGAGAATAATCTCAGCATGTTCATCGACACGTCGCAAACGAGCAGCTGCAGATGCGCCACCGGCGACACCACCTACGATTAGAACTTTCATGTTTCACCTCATATAATTTCGTGATTTGATTTGCATATCGTAACGCAAACGATTACGGATCTTGAGATGAGTTTAACCGCAAGCGTTTACGGCTTACTGTGACATAGTCACACATTAAGACTCCAAATCACAAAATAGCAAAAAAATCGTGGCGATTTTGGCTTCTGGCTATCGAAGATTTTATGCACTATGGTATGCTGAAAATAACGCAGAACTTCAAATGGGGGTAAATCAGATGCGCTTAGACTTTATGCATCCCGCAGACCAGTTAGTCGCTTACATGACTCGCATCTACAACAATGGGTTGACGACTGCATCAGGTGGCAATCTATCGATTCTCGACTCCAATGGCCATATCTGGATCACCCCCACCCGCATGGATAAGGGGATCTTGAACCGCATCGATATGGTCCAAATCACTGAAAATGGGCCGGTGACGCATCATGTTGCACCATCCTCCGAATTGCCCTTTCATCAGGCTATCTACAAGTCAAGGTCCAATATCAAAGCCGTTCTGCACGCCCATTCCCCAGCCTTGATCGCTTTTTGCTTAATGCGCAAATTACCCAATGTCCATTTGATTCCCGTGACCCGCATTGTTTGCGGCCCGATCACGATGGCACCCTACGCCCGGATGGGTAGCAATGAACTCGGCGAGGTCTTAGCTGAAGAATTCAAAAAGGGTGTTGCTGTCGTTTTGATGGAAAATCATGGGGTGGTAGTCGCCGCTGAATCGCTACAAAAGGCTTATGCAATTTTTGAAACGCTCGAAACATCAGCGCGCATCGAACTCATGGCTAACCGACTTGGGAAGCCCCGGGCTTTGACCGAAGATCAGATCGATATTGCCCGGACGAAAGAACACACCCGCATGTCAGAGCTTTCGCAACGCGCCCGTTCCCCCGAAGAACTCGGTTTGCGCCGTGACTTGACCCGGATGCTCCAACGGGCTGTGGATCAGAAATTATTCGCCGCGAGCCAAGGCACAATTTCCGCTCGGATGTCCGATGGCTCGTTCTTGATTTCCCCGTTTGGCCGAGACCGACGTGAAATCGATGCTGAAGATCTCGTCTTAGTTCGCCGTGGTCTCAAAGAAAGTGGCAAAGTTCCAAGCCGCGCGGTTTTTATTCACGAAATGATTTATCACCGCAATCCGGGCATTCAAGCGATAATCAATGCCCAGCCCCCGCACATTATGGCTTTTACGTTGACAGATCAAACACTCGACTTCAAATCCCTGCCGGAACCCTACATTATGCTCCATGACATGCCCCGTGCGACATATGGCTTCAATTACACCGAGCCCCAACAGACGGCGGCTTTGTTTTCCGCGACGACCCCCTCGATTTTACTCGAAAACGACGGAATCATTGTGACGGGGCGCGATGTTGCCCAAGCTTATGACCGACTAGAGGTCGCCGAGTTCACCGCCCGAGCCTATTTGGAGCTGCCTTCACTCGACAAAATGATTCAATTGACTGAGCAACAACGCGCCGACCTAGATGAATATTTTCCGGTCTAATAAAGACAATCCGTATGAAGTATACGAATTGAAATAATTAAACAATACTATGATATAATGATGGAGCACTGAATACAGCTTGATTGTTCGCAAATTTATATAGCTAAAAGCACCGCTACTTTTTACATGAGACGGTGCTTTACGTTTGCTAATCTTAAAATACTCATATTATTTTGGCCATATGTAATAAAAGATACATAAAAATGGAAAATTAGTTTGAACAATAGTTAAATCTATGATATAACAAAACTATAAAAGTTAACAAAAATACCTCAAAATCATATTAATAATTACATTTGACAGAAGAGCGCGAGGCCAGCCATAATGCTGACAAACGAACGAAAATCACTAGGCGAACTGTTAATTGAGGCTGAACTGGTCACCAAAGACCAGCTTGATGACGCGCTATTACAACAAAAGCTTACAGGTCGCAAACTCGGGGAAATTCTTACAGAGTCCAATTTAGTTTCCGAAAGAAAAATACTTGAAGTTTTAGAATTTCAATTGCAGGTCCCATTAGTTGAACTAGGTCAATTTGAATTTGATAATGAAGCGCCGCTCTTGATCAATGAAGCAATGGCTAGACGTTATCAAATTATTCCAATTAATCGGGAAAACAACCAGCTTGTCCTCGCAATGACCGATCCACTCAATCTCCAAGCCATTGATGATGTTCGACTGTTTACTGGTATGGGTGTTAAACCCGTACTTGCACTTAATTCGGAGATCAATAGCCAAATTGATCGTTTTTACAGCAAAGAAGGCGCTGAACGTGCTGTAGAGGACATAGGCAAAGAAATTGGCATTGAACAGATTACCGAACAAGACCTTGAGCAACTCAGTGAAATCAATAACGCCCCGGTTGTTCGTTTAGTCAATTCTGTGATCCAACACGCCGTACGTGTCCGTGCCAGTGATATTCATATCGAACCTTTTGAAGCTAGCCTACGAATTCGCTTTCGGGTTGACGGTGAACTTCAAGAAATCATGAAAACATCGAAAGCAGCCCATCCGGCGATCGTCACACGTATTAAAATCATGTCCAAGCTCGATATTGCTGAAAAACGTTTGCCCCAAGATGGTCGAATCGAAATGTCGGTCGAAGGTAAAGATGTCGACCTTCGCGTTTCCGTGTTACCCACCGTCTACGGTGAAAAAATAGTCATGCGAATTCTTGGACGAAGCGATATGCTCATGTCGAAAACGCAGCTTGGGTTTTCAGATGAAAATGTTGTTTTGTTCGACAGGATCATTCGTAGTAGCAATGGGATAATCCTTGTCACCGGACCGACCGGTAGTGGCAAAACAACGACACTTTACGCCGTCCTCCGTGAACTCAACAAAATCAATCGCAATGTCATCACCGTAGAAGACCCCGTTGAGTATCGCCTCGAAGGCATCAATCAAGTCCAAGTCAATGTCAAAGCGGGACTCACCTTCGCCAATGGCTTGCGCTCGATCCTCCGCCAAGACCCTGACATCATCATGATCGGTGAAATCCGTGATGCCGAAACTGCCCAAATCGCCGTCCGTGCCGCGATCACTGGGCATCTTGTCCTTGCGACCGTCCATACCAATGATACTGCCTCGACAATCACCCGACTAATTGACATGGGTATCGAACCTTACTTAGTTTCCTCGTCAATTGTCGGTATAACCGCACAACGTCTCGTCAGACGAATCTGTAGTAATTGTAAAACAGCTTATATACCTGACCGTGTTGAGATGGAAATTCTAAAAATCCGTGAGCCAATTACCTTATATCGAGGTTCAGGCTGCAGTGCATGCAATTATACTGGTTACCGAAGCCGAATTGCCATTCACGAAATCATGCCAGTAAATGCCCAAATCAGAGAACTCATAGACAAAAAAGCAAGTATTGATCATGTCAGAGGTATCGCAATTAGGCAGGGGATGACAACATTAAGGGATAATAGCACATCACTTGTATTGAAAGGTGTTACAACAACCGAAGAATTACTAAAAGTTACGTACAGCGTAGAGTAAGGGGGTCCAGATGAAGATTCTGATTGATGCCTTAACACAGACTGTTGATACTGTTAGTTCTGACTTGCACATCACAGTTGGTTTGCCACCAATGATTCGGACGAATACAGCTCTTCGACCATTTAATGACTGCATTTTAAAACCTGCTGACACAGAAGAAATGGTACGATTTGTGCTTTCTGATGAACAGTTCGAAGCTTTATCGATCACAGGTGAGCTTGATTTTTCATACACAGTTCCTGGTCTAAGCCGCTTTCGTGTTAATGCATACAAGCAACGTGGAAGCTATGGATTAGCTTTCCGTGTCATATCAATCAAAATACCAACACTTGATTCACTCCATTTTCCTGAGGTTATCAAGAATTTAGCCATGAAAACACGTGGGCTGATTCTAGTGACAGGCCCAACTGGCAGTGGTAAATCAACGACCTTAGCAGCAATGGTTGACTACATCAATTCTGAACGTAATTGTCATATTATTACCCTAGAAGAGCCGATCGAATACTTACACCGACACGGCAATAGTATGATCAACCAACGCGAAATCGGCACAGATACGGCGACCTTTGGTAGCGGTCTAAGATCCGCATTGCGTGAAGATCCTGACGTAATATTAGTTGGTGAAATGCGCGACCTTGAAACAATTTCAACAGCAATCACTGCAGCAGAAACTGGACATTTAGTGTTATCGACATTACATACGACTGGGGCTGAAGCAACGATTGACCGTGTTATTGATGTTTTCCCAGCACACCAACAACAACAGGTGAGAATCCAACTTTCCTCTGTACTTGAAGCCGTGGTTTCGCAACTATTATTACCCACACCAGACGGTCAACATATGAATGCCGTGCAAGAAATATTAGTTACAATTCCAGCAGTTCGTAATTTGATTCGAGATGACAAAACCAATCAAATTGCATCTATCATTCAGACTAATTCACGTTTAGGTATGAAATCACTTGATCAATCGCTTGCTGAGATGGTGCGGTATAACCAAATAACCGTCGATGAAGCCTATCGAGTCGCAATAGACAAGTCATTATTGCAGAAGTTTTTGTCGATCTAGCTTCGAGGGGGCATAATAATGGCTAAATTTGCATATAAGGTTATGACACCAACTAATGAAACCCTACGAGGTTCAATTAACGCGAAAGATCGTACGGATGCTTTAGTTTTGCTCCGCGAAAAAGGATATCGACCAATAGCCGTGTCCCAAAAGGTAGAGGCAAAAGACATTGATATCATGGCAATAACCAATCGTGTCAAAATAAAAGACATAGCTGTTTTTGCCCGCCAATTTTATACGATGTTGAATTCAGGTATTAGCATTATTCAGTGCCTCGACATACTTCGGCAGCAATTTGACAATAAGCATTTGCGAGAAATTATTAATGAATTATACGAATCTGTCCAAAAAGGCTCTAGTCTTTCGGACTCTATGAAACAATACAAGCGAGTATTTCCTGAACTACTGATCAATATGATTGAAGCCGGTGAAGCTAGCGGCAACTTGGATGCAGTATTACAACGCATGGCAGAACATTATGAAAAGGACACCCGCATTCGCCGCAAGATACAAGGCGCAATGGTTTACCCAATCGTCTTGAGTGTCATTACAACCTTAGTCGTTGTGTTTTTGTTAACATTTGTCTTACCGACCTTTATAGAGATGTTTACATCTAGTGGCGTTGAACTGCCATTGCCAACTCGCATTTTGCTTGGAGCAAGTGAGTTTCTAACAAGTTATTGGTATGTCGTGCTTGGTGTCATTTTACTATCAGCATATTTAATTCGCCGATTCAATAAAACGGAGCAAGGGAAACATTTCTTTGATTCAATTAAGCTGAGTTTACCAATTGTTAAACACGTCACGATTCGTGTCGCAACAGCTCGATTTGCGCGAACTCTGTCGACACTCTTAGCTAGCGGTATTCCATTATTAAATGGGATGGAAATTACGGCGCGTGTTGTTGGCAATAAAGTTGTTGAACAAACGATCTTGAGTATTCGCGAAGATGTCCGCAAAGGCTTCGACTTAGCCGGACCGATTCGTCGTTCAAAATTATTTCCACCAATGGTCGACAGCATGATTCATATAGGTGAAGAGTCCGGTTCGCTCGATGATGTACTGAAACGAACAGCTGATTTTTACGATGAAGAAGTTGAAATGTCAATTCAAAAAATGACATCAATGCTAGAGCCCTTAATGATTGTAATCATGGCGCTAGTAGTTGGTTCGATTGTTATCGCGATTGCAAGCCCTATGTTCAAAATGTTTGAAACAATTCAGTGATTCAAAATCGTTTGAGAGGAGAAGTCAAATGCGAAAAGAGTGTTGCCGGCCCCCGTAAAAAAAGTTCTAGTATGTCAACGTATCAATTCACAAATAGTCTCAATGGTTTCCTATAAGGAGGAATATTATGAAACTTCAAAATCCATCACTCCGTAAACGCAAAGGTTTTACCCTAATCGAACTTATCGTCGTCATCGCCATCCTGGCAATTTTAGCAGCGATAGCAATTCCGAG
>JAQUDJ010000016.1:32337-38522 GCA_028685755.1 Eubacteriales bacterium
CCACCACAAAAAAAGAAGGTGACGCAAGTGAGTTTAGGTAAAGTAATTTCCATCGATATTGGACGACATAATATTCATTTAGTCGTTGGGCATCAAAAAAACAATAGTGTAGAAGTTGAAGATGTTTATTCACTTACTACTCCAGAGGGTGCCGTCAAAGAAGGGAACCTGATAGATCGCTCTGCTGTTGCCTTTGTGATAAACAATGCAATTAAAGAATATAAAATCAATGTTAAAAAAGCGATTATATCAGTCAAAAGTAATGCAGTTATTACGCGAGAATTGACTATTCCTGAAGTACCTGAAAAGGACCTAGTGCCTCTTGTACTTTTAGATATGGAACAATATGTTCCCAATATTGCAAATGATTATCGATTGGGACTAACTATTTTAGACAAACCTAATGGAAATAATGGTCTACAAAAAGTTCGATTGTTTGCAATGACTAACACGATGGCAGACAACTACGCGGGTCTGCTAAAAGAATGCAATCTTAAACCAGTTGCTCTTGATGCACATGCAAATGCTGTTCAAAAAATGATGGCAGCAAGCTATCAGGCCGGCAATAATCAAGCAGATAAATGGGATTGGAATATCGCGGCTGTTGTTGATTTAGGATATGAATTAACCGAGGTCAGCGTGATGAATTCAGAAAAGCTACTATTTAATCGTCTAATTCCATACGGTAGTAGCTTTTTAGACGCAGAATTAATGCGACAACTTAATATTCCAGATAATACATTGCCATTAAAGAAAATGGATCTAGGTGATTTAACAAAACAGACCTACGATTCCGAAGAAGCAAAACGATTTAATGACATTTTGAGGCTTTATATTAGTCGAGTAACTAATGAAATTCAAACTGTTCTTCAATTTTATTCCGGTCGATCCGAAGAGAAACGCCCCAATATTATATATATTTATGGTGGAAATGCGCTGTTAAAGGGTATTGCCGCAACGATCGAAACTGCTCTCAATATTCCAGTTCGAATTCTCGATGAGAGCCCTGCCATAAATAGCAAATTAAAGCACGACACATTGAATTTAACACATTATGTGAATGCCTGTGCGGCATTATTCAGAATAGACTGAGGGGGAAAAAAGATGCGCGATTTGAATTTCTTTATCAACCCTCATGCCAAAAGGCAACAAACACCTATTGCCCGGATCATGCTAATTTCAATCGCAGTTACGATTGTCATTATTGCTGGAATAACATATTATCTATTTGATCAGACTATCAAATTATCGAAAGTCATAGGTGAGTTAGAGGCAAAACTATCAGAATCGAGTTTTGTAGTTGCACGAGCAGAACTCGATCTCATCAAACAAAAAATTGCGATTATTGATCAATATGATCAATCGCTAAATGAAATTGATGCATATTTGCTTAATAAAACACGCCTTGATTTAAAGACAATTAATTTAATTACTGAATCTATTCCTACTACGGTCACTTACAATCTAATATCTGCCACAAATTCAGAAATGACATTAGAAGTGATTTCGATTGAAGATCAAGCTAAGGCACAACTACTTCATAATTTAAAGGCTACCGATTTATTTAGCAACGTGGAAATGCAAAGTTCTTCACTGATTGAAGACGATGCAGCAGACCCAAACAATCGGATATTGGTCGTCAACTGTACTTTTAAGGAGGTGGAGGCAAAATGAGTTTAACAAAGCGTGAACAAATATTGCTTGCTGTCTTATTGATATTTGGCATTTTAGCAGGTGGATATTACTTAATTGCCAAACCGATGCTTAGTCAGATTGCTATTCTGCAAGAAAAAAACTCTCAACTTCAAATGGAATTTGACCAAATTTCGAGCGAATTGAATAATCTTGATCAATTAAAGGCTGAAGCTTCCGAAAAATTAGTTCTCGTAAATAAACGTACTATGCCATATTATCCTTCTATTATCCAAGAACAAATCATATTAAGTCTGAATGAGCTTTATCAACAAAGCCAACTTAATGTGGTCAATGAATCATTTGCATTTAATACTTCAGAAGATTTTAATGTAAATATGAATACATCGATTGAAAGTGAACTTCCTCCAACGTTACTTAAAGCTGTTCAAGCGTATGCAGCATTAGAACAGAATTCTGATTCACAGGTTATTGCTCAAAGCGCTGAAATGTCTGAAGAGCAACTGAAAGCGTATGAAGCAAGTGTGAAATCGCTCAACGGGTTTACAGTAACAATTTCTTTCAATGCGACTTATGAGAACACATTAATGTTTGTAGAAGGACTTGAAAAGCTTCAAAAAAAGATTCAGATAAACTATCTGGATTTGAATGCACCAACGGATGGACCATCGATCTATGACGAAGCAGGAAATGTAGTTGTTTTAGCTCCATCCGAAACTGAATTATCAGGGACGATTGAACTTGTTTTCCGTTCGATACCTAAATTATCTGAACAAGATGATGCCCAATATTATGATTGGACATTGCCAGCAAATACAGGGAAATCGAATCCTTTTAAATCTTAATCAGTAGTTAATTATCTTAATGGAGGCCACACATGGCTTATTGGCTTAACAGTATGGCTACATGGTCAATTAACTTCGTTTTATTACTAACATGCCTAATTATATTGACGGTGGCTGTGCTCGGTTTTATTTTTAACAATTTTTCATATCTAATGAAGGCGTTAAAAGCAATAAAATCAGCTAATAAGTCTGTTTTGGCGATAATTACAAGTAGTCCAAATGAAAAAATCAGAAATTTATTCGAAATGTGCACGAATGGGTCTTTCGGTGTCTTGTCAAAACCGATTCAGTCATTGGCCATCGTTGACTCCGCAAACCAGGCAATCGCTATGTCTGATCCTCACAAATTGCTGACATCAGAGGTGACCTTTTCACGATATAGGGGTCGGTTCTGGTCATCAGTCATTAAAACATCAATTGTATTAATCGGTGTTTCTGGTATTTCGCTAACCCTAATTATCCAATTGCTTAATCAGCAATTGGCTCTAATGCCATTGCAAATTATATTCTCTGCTTTAATATTTTTAGTTTTCATTGCCTTTTGCGCATTAGAAGCCTTAGTTTTACTGATAATTAAGGTTAAAACTGGCCATTTTATCGAATTTTTAGCCGATAATTTCCAAATCACCAATGAATCGCAACTTCAACATGACTTATTGATGAGTCAAAAGCAATTGAGATCTGACTTTAAATTACAAGGAACTGAGTTAAATACAGCATTGACTGAATCCATCCAAAAAAACTGGGTTCCGGCCGTGCGCAACATGAGCCAGTCTTTAGAAGAGGCCGTCAAGCACCTCAACGACCAGCAACAACACGGTATGGGGAAGTTAGCAGGCCATTTTGCGCGGCAACTTGATCAATCCTTAGGCGAGCATTTGTCTGCTTTGGCCGGGTCTATCGAATCGATCAACACCTTGCATGAGCAGGGTACGAATCGCACGCAAGAGCTATTGACCCATCTTGACAAGACCATTGCACTACAGACAGAGACCGACAAGCGTGTAAACGAGGTTCTGAAAAGCCTGGCTGATGCGCGACAGAGTATCATGGATAGCTCGACGCAACTCAACCACGTCTTTAGCCAAAGCGCCACGAAACTGACTGACGCTTTCGATCAAAGCACGGACAAACTTACTGATACGTTTGACCAAAGTACCACAAAATTAACCGCTGCAGTGGACCAAAGCGCCGCGAAACTGACTGACGCTTTCGATCAAAGCACGGAAATGCTGACTGGTACTTTCGATGAGAGCCTTGCGCTCGTTTCTACATCCTTTGCAGATGGTTCGGCATCGCTTGCCAATGCATTAAAAGACGGTCGAGATGCTTTGCAAACTACCTTCATATCCGGGCAATCGAGCCTGAACCAAACACTTCTTGGTGGCCAAGATTCACTCAATCAGTTGTTGACCGATGGGGCAAACCAGCTCAAGCAATCGTATGTCGATGGTGCTGAGCAACTCAATCTCGTTTTGGTCAGAAGCAGCGAAATGACAAGTGAAATCAGCAATTTGCTACTCAATGCACAACAAGAGGCGGCAAAATTGCGTGAAGATCAGGTCGCAACAGAATCGCAAATCAGTGGTTATTTTGATCAAATGCACAACCAGATCAACCGCCTGCAAGATGATTTGCAAGCCAATCTAATCGATATATTTGCTAAATTTACAGATTTGACATCTATGACGTTGACTCAGTCAGAAGAGAAGTCCCAGCAGATGATGGCGACATTGTCGGAACAATCCACGACACTGATGAATACACTAGACGATCAAGTCCGCGAGTTGAGCTTTCTCGTTCGCGATGTTTCGGGTGAAATCAGCGGCTTGAATAAGACCTTAGATAACTCCGTTCAAGGCTTTGGCGAGCAGTTGCAACTAAATACCCAACATACCTTTACGGCCTTTGACGAAGGTTTGACGAATATTGTTGCCCACTTATCGCGCACGATCGAGATGATTAGTGACGCGGTCGATGATTTACCGGGTGCTGTGGCGAGTGTTCGCGACTTGATTGAGGCAGGTGGCACATCGGATGGCCAGCGAGATTAATACAACCCTAGCCAAGGTCAAAAAAGCAGACGGTCTATCGACACTCCATTTCCGGCTCCAAGCCTATCGTTGGCCGGTGTCTGAACTCGAGTCACTGCTTGACCTGATCGCTTCGCCCGAGAGTGAAGCAGACCACAAAATGTTGGCAGCCAGAATCTTAAAAGTGCGCTTGCATCTGCGTTTAGCAGGGCCTTTGTGGCAACTATATCAAGATCAACCACAATTAATTCCTGTACAATTCTTGTTGCTGACCCTAACCAAGCACCCACCAAAATTAAAGCAAGCATCCCCTCGATTTTTAGACCTGTTAGCGTCCGTAGAGCAAACGCCAGACGGCTTTTGCCAAGGCGATATGGCACAACTTCTCACGCGAGATTTGCTGACCGTTCTCGAAAACGCTACCTGCCAAGACGTTATCGATCGCTATCAACTCAACGCATCGCGGGTCTTTTGCCTCGACGTGTTGACAACCTATTTTGCACAATGTCCTGTGCCCGCTTTGCAAAGTAATTTAGGCGTTTTGCGAGCTTATTTTAGTCAATTTACGGTCGATGATCTGCCGTTGAGCGTCCTAAATCATTATCTCGAAAACACCAGCCCAGTGGCGATCGATGATCCAATTGGGTTACATGTTAGTGACCTTACGCAAAAAATATCACTCAAAGCTCGCCAGCGGCTCGTTTATTGGCAAATATTGCATAGCTTAAGGCAAATGCTCGTTATGCCGCGCCATTTAGAACTGATTAGTCGTTATTATTATCTTTTCCAACAACCAGCGCGCCGGATTACAGATCAATACACGGTGATTACTTTAAAATCCCTCGTGATCTTCATTCCGGACGATCAAGAATTATTGTATGTTTATACCGCAAAGCTGTTTCAAAATACAGAGAAGACCTACCGCAGCCTCTGTGCTTATTATGATGAAGCCAATGCCACGGCTGACGTAGATTCTGTCACGATAAAGGCTGCAAAATGGCCTTTCGAACAGTCCCTTATGATGCCGGCGCGGCAGGCCTTGCTTAATGAGCAGGAAAAGACAGCTCAAGAGCAAACCCTCGTCGAAGAATTAGTTCACAATAAAAAAGCGAGCATCATTCAACTATCCGTCGATGATGCCCACTATCTCTTTGCTCGAAAATTGTTAGATGACATCGCCGCTTTTGAAGGGGCCATGCCGATTAATTAAGGTATTTCATACAAATATTATTTCACGTAATTATTACTTCACGTGATTATTATATCGCGTAATTATTTGATGATCCGCCACTTGCCGATCAAAGGCAGTTCCTTCGCATAACCATTGAGCCCGTTGATCAGACCCATAACCGCCCAGACGACAACGGCAATTGAAAAAACGGGAAGTATAATCCATCCGATAACGGGGATTACGCCAAGGATCATGGAGCCAACGACACTGACAATCAAGAGCACAAGGCCTTGATTGGCGTGGTAACGTCCAAAACGTGAATCGGGGCACACAATCAGCGGTAAGAAGAAGAGTAGATAGGCCAAACCAGACACGACTTTGTTGGCGTTAATATCCTCCGGGGAAAAGGCTTCGGTCGCTTGTTCAGCGCCAGAAGTATTGCTATTAAAGCTCCCCCATTGGTTGTTTTTTTGCTCCTGAGTG
>JAQUDJ010000005.1:0-40841 GCA_028685755.1 Eubacteriales bacterium
TAGTACTGGCTTCTGATGCCACCTATACAACCGAATCCGTTATGCAAAATCAAGCTTTGGCAGGCCTTATGGCTATTCAAAACCAGCAAGTCTTTCAAATGCCCAATAGCTTAGAAGCTTGGGATTCACCCGTACCCTCCGGTGTACTTGGCGAGCTTTTTATAGCAAGTATTCTCTTTCCCAATCAATATAGCGCTGATCAGTTCGCCCAAGACGTCAATGCGTATTACCGGGAATTTTATGACTTTGACGCTTCATTTGTTGGATGAAACCTAAATTAATGATCGCCCTATTTTTCACAGGTGGCATTTTGCTTATATCGCTCTTTTGGGGTCGCTATCCGTTGCCCTGGTTGGCCATATTCAATGGCTTTCAAGATCGCCCGCTGGAAAAAGCAATTTTCTTCAATCTCAGATTGCCGCGCGTCTTACTTGCAGCCTATGCTGGTTTTGTACTTGCGCTTGTGGGCTCAGTCTTGCAGACAATTTTCAAAAACCCCTTGGCCTCACCTGATGTCATGGGGGTCTCGAGTGGCGCGAGTGTGGGAGCTGCTTTTGCGATCCTTTTCCTCGGGGGCAGTATGTTCACCGTCACGACAAGTGCGTTTGTCGGGGGATTGTTAGCTGTTGCGTTGGCCGTACTTCTCGCCCATCACAGTAACACCCGCCAATTGGCGACCTTTGTCGTCACTGGCTTAGCAGTCAATGCGCTCGCCCAATCGATTCTGATGATTTTAAAGAAAATTGCTGATCCACAAAATACGTTGGCGGCAATTGAATTTTGGACAATGGGAGGGCTTGGCAATACAACAATGGGCCGTACTATCGGCACGATCGCAACAACTTTGCCGCCACTTGTACTTCTGATTGTTTTGAACCGACAAATTACCTTGCTCTCCTTGTCAGACACTGAAGCAGCCGCTTTGGGTGTCAATTTAAAATGGGTTCGCCCAGGTTTATTAGCATTATCAACATTGGCAATCGCTGGCATTGTATCAGGGACCGGCTTAATTTCATTTATTGGACTGATTGCCCCACATATTGCACGTCTTATAACACGGCGGAATACCTTAGCCGTTTGGTTGCTCAGTGGCACGATAGGAGCAAGCTTGTTACTCGTGGCTGATTTGTTGGCCCGCACCCTGACTACGTCTGAGATCCCCGTCAGTATTCTAACGTCGCTGATCGGTGTGCCAATCCTCATTGCGATTCTATTGCGAGGCGGCAAAATGCCATGAGCCTGATTCTACAAGATTTTGCAACCGGTTACCGGACCTGGCAAACAAATCAGATTTCTTTTACCGTTCCGACACATCATTTAGCGGCTTTACTTGGTCCAAATGGTTCTGGCAAAAGCACGATCTTAAAGGGCGCTGTCGGTCTGATAAAAAATTCTGGACACATTACCATCGATGATCTCACGATTACCGACATGGACAGTCGGCGTCGCACCCAAAAAATCGCATATTTACCACAACGCCATCAATTTACTTTTCCGATAGCTGTTGAAGACGTGATGTTGATGGGGTTTAACCCGGAGATGCCGGTTTTCGAACAGTATTCATCCGCTCAGCGCCATATGGTGCGAGACATGCTCGAGCGTCTTGGACTTGTATCAAGTGGGCTGACGGATATTAATCAACTCAGTGAAGGTCAAAAACAGCGGGTTATGCTTGGTCAAATCCTCATCCGTAAAACCAAAGTACTTATGCTTGACGAACCAGATAGCGCGCTTGATTTTTCAGTGCGTCAAGACATCCTGCATCTGATTCGCAGCTTTGTGCGCACTGAAACGCGCTGTGGATTGATCGTTCTCCATGATCCCGCATTGGCGCTAAAATATTGTGATCAGATTCACCTCATGTTCGAAGGCCGAATAATCGATACCATATACCCCAAAGCTGAATCAGCAACCAGCATCGAACAAAAATTGCGCAAGGTTTATCCACAGATCACACTCTTTCGCACCCCTAACGCTGATTTAGCGATTGACTGGCAAGTAAGTGAGGATGATCACCGATGAGACATCTCTTGATTACCGGTCAGCCCGGCAGTGGAAAATCAACATTGATCCGGCGCCTCCTTGAAACACTGACATTCAATCCATCTGGGTACGAAACGCGTCCATTTGACATCAATGGGACGCGGCGAGGCTTTTATTTTCATAGTTTTCAATCGGTGCCCGACGCGTCTAACGACTTACCGCTAGCAGTCATTTTGGGCGATGGGAATCGCGTTGGCATTCCAACAACATTTGAACTGTTAGGGGCACCTTGTTTGCAGCAAACGCTAGAAAATCCCAATGATTGTATCGTTCTCGATGAAATTGGCCGCTTTGAACAAACGGCTACAGAATTTCTCATGTTGATCGAAAAAATCTTCAATCAACACACCGTTCCAGTTTTTGCGAGCCTCAAAAAAGAACCGATTCCATATATCGAATCGCTCAAAAAGCGATCGGATTGCTTGGTGATTGATCTCGATTCCACGGACCGTGAAACGGCCTATTTTCAAGCGCTTGGTGAATTTAAACCCATGAATCGTCATCTCAACATCGTTCTAATGGCTGCCGGGAATAGTGTCCGCTATGGTGAAAATAAACTACTCGCTTCAATCGGTGGTCGACCGATGTATCGCAACATATTCGAGCATTTATTGCACTATTGGCAGGCGCACACCGACTCCTGTATGGTGACAGTCGTATCACAATACGATGTGATTCTTGAAGCTGCGCTTCAAGCCGGTTGCCAAACGGTGTTCAATCCACAGCCTAAACTGGGGATTTCATTGACGATTCAATTGGGTCTAACTACTGGTACATCCCCAAATGAACAATCCGGTGCTGTTTTTTTTACGGCTGATCAGCCTTTTATTCGGTATGAAACAATCCGTGATTTTCTTGACCGCGCCATCCTTACACCGGCGGGATTATTAGCTGCCGGAAGCCCATCAGCCCCAGGTAATCCTGTGATGTTTGACCAGCATTATTTTGCAGAATTACAAAAATTATCCGGTGATCAGGGCGGAAAAATGATTCTACATGCGCACCCAGACGATACGGAATGGTTTTTTGTGGCGAAAAATGAGTTAATCGATATAGATGTGCCAAAGGAGGACTAAACGTGCAGGAACTTCCAAATCCTTGCATTTTGCTGACTCAAGCCAATATAGAATCATTACTACACGTCAATGTATCAGTGATAAGTCCACCGATAAGCCCTGCACTTCAAGCAATTGAGCCGCTTGCATCGGTTTTTGCAGCAAGGGAATTTCTTGAAGCACAACTTCAATCCTTGCAAGATAATGAATTTCGCCACTTAACGGATCATTTTAACTGTCACTATGTGGCAATGAAAATTGATCAGGTGATCATCCTAGTCGGCCCCTATCTTAATGAAGCCCCTGATCGCAACCATGCGAGCAAACTCCTCGCGAGTAACCACCTAGCGCTCAGTTTATTGATGCCCTTGTTGAAATATTTCAGTTTTATCCCGTTGTGCGAGGATTTGCCAATTTTTAAAGCCTTGCAAAACCTCGATAAAATAATGACTAGATCTCAGACAACACGCGTCTATCAACATTATCAGCATTATCCAACGGATCAAATAGCCCAATCATTTTCGCCACAAGAATCCCATTTCGAAACGATGAAATTAGTTGAAAATAGCTATGTGCTAGAAGATAAACTGCTCGTTGCCGTTGCAGAAGGTAATAGTCAAGAAGCCATTTTGCATCTATCTGATCTCATACGGACGGGCGCTCGATTAAACCGCACGGGTGAACGTGTTCGCGATGAACGTAATTTGTGTATCGTACTCAATTCACTTTTACGCAAAACAGTCCAACAAGTCGGGGTGCATCCAATTTACCTTGATGCGACGTCTGGCGAATTCGCTCGCAGTATCGAACAATGTAAAACTGTTGCAGAAGTAGAGCGTTTGCGTGTGCAGATGGTGCGAACTTATTGTGAACTCGTCAACCGGTTAAATCTAAAAGCCTTCTCCATTCCGATCCGCAAAGCACTTAATTACATCAATCTCAATTTAAGTAAAACGATTACAGTCAAAGAAATCGCTGCCGAGATTGACTGTTCCCCTCATTATTTGTCAACGATTTTTAATAAGGAATTAAACCAGTCCATTTCAGATTATATTCATAGCCATCGCTTGAAAGAGGCGGCTGAGTTGTTGCGCAAAACCAACCTCAGTGTGCAACATATCGCGACATATGTCGGTTATTCAGACACGAATTACTTCACCCGTTTGTTTCATAAACTTTACGGCAAAACCCCAAGTCAACATCGAAAAGAACTTAAACCATAAACCCGAGTCTGCGCAAATTCTCTGCAGAAATTTTAAGACTCTCAAATTCGTCTCGTCCGTAAGTTGTATCTTGTTCGACAAAGAAATATTGGGCACCACAGGCTACGCCCGTTTCGATAATTGATTGAAAGTCCAATGTACCTTCGCCGATTTCGGCAAATTCAATAAGTCCTAAGAAATTGGTCATAAACCCAGAGATATCGCCAGTAGCGAGCGGGGACGTATCGAGTTTAGTAATCCGAAAATCCTTCAAATGCAGCAATTTGACACGACCAACATACTGCTTGATGAATTTTATCGGTTCCTCGCCACCGCGTTGAATCCAGTGTACATCTAGCTCAAAGCCCATTTTTGAAGCATGATGCTTGATGATATCCAAGATGTATTCACCATCGAGTTTGAGAAATTCAATATGGTGATTGTGATAATAAAGGTCAATTCCATGCAATGCGAGGCGGGCACTTACTGCATCACATTTCTGGGCAAATTCAATAACCTTTGCTTTGCTCTCAAGGGCATTAAACGGAATAATTCCAATACGTAAAAATTTGCAATTAAGAAATTTACAGTCATCGACAATTTTTTCGAAATGAGTTGTCAATGATTCCGGATCTGGACTGACATTTGAAGGCTCAAGTGAGGCAGACATTGCTGACACTTCAATACCAAAATCCTGACATGCCCGCTTGATTTCCGTTAGGCTATCACGGCTTGTTGAAAGTTGTGAAAGTTCAATGTAGCGATAACCTAGTTCACGAACACCGCGCAACGTTTCGTATGGGCCGAGTTCTTTTAATTTTGTTTTAAGCGTCGACATTTGCACACCGATTTTTACGTTTGTCATATTTAACCTCTTCAACCTCTAGCTTTTTCTGCAGCGATTTTTTTATTAAGTTCTGTGAGGTATGATTTTTCATCGACTGGGACATTGACGCGACTGTCCATAAATGCCGACATATGAATGGCATTCGCTAATTGCACACTTTTTATACCGTCCGACCCGGGTGCCAGGAGCGGGGTGCCATCGAGGATGTTGGCCGAAAAATTTTCAAAAACCTTTGGATGCTGTTCAAGTTGGTGCTGGGCTGACTCAATTACATATTCGTTGACTTCGTAGTCATCTAATTTTTTCCCTTTGAACAGATTAATGACGCCTTCAATGGTCATCGAACGATTAATGTCTTGCTCCGAGCGACTTAAAACTTGAACAGTCGCTTTTTTACTACCCTCGACGATAATTTTGCCTTTATCGCCAAAAATTTCAAACCGATCGGTGCCGAGCAAATCATGGGTGCAGGTAATAAAGACACCACTTGCGCCGTTTTCATATTCGGTCATCGCAATTACATCATCTTCGACAGCGAGTTCACGTTGATAGCCAAATTTGAGACGAGAAGTGACTTGAGTTGGCATCCCACAAATCCACTGCCAGAGATCAAGTTGATGTGGTGCTTGATTGACGAGGACACCACCGCCTTCGCCACCCCACGTTGCACGCCAGGCACTCTGATTATAATAAGCTTGCGGGCGCCACCACGTTGTTATCATCCAAGTTGAACGTCTGATTGCGCCAATTTCGCCACTTTCCACGATCGCTTTAATTTTTTGATAAAGCGGATTCGTCCGTTGGTTAAACATCATGCCAAAAGTCAGTTCAGGACGGGTTGCAGCATATTCGAGTAATTCACTGACTTGCAAACTATAAACGCCTGCTGGTTTTTCGAGCAAGGCATGAATGTTGCGTTTGAGTGCCTGTATGCCCATTTCGGGATGGAGATAATGCGGCACTGTTGTACAAACGGCATCGACAAGACCACTCTCGAGCATTTCAATGTAATCTGTAAAAAATGGTACATTTGGATATTTTTCATCACACAGATTTTTCTTGACCGGATCAATATCACAGATCGCGGCTAATTCTGTATTGCTGACTTTGCCAGCAAGCAAAAAATCGGCATACATGCCACCTTCAGCACCAACTCCGATAATGCCCATTCTTACTTTCTTCATGAGATGCTCCTTTTAATTATTTGATACCTTGATCATAACAAGCACTTAAGTCAAAATGTTAGAATATAAATACGATAAGTAGCATAATAATCTTGCAGACAGGTCGGTTTGTAGGGGCGATAATAGGAACGAGATATTCGCTATAATTTTCAGACTAAAAATGCCGATAATGAACAACAACGGAGGACATCATATGATTTACAAGGATTATGGCAACACAGGGCTCAAGGTTTCAGCAATCGGGATGGGTTGCATGCGATATGACGAAGCCGACGTCGCAGCGGGTCGTCTTGAGAAATGTGCCGACGTCGCCCTTTATGCACATTCGAAGGGGATTAATTACTTTGATACAGCACCGTATTACTGCGAAGACAAGAGTGAAGAAATAACAGGGATCGCTTTAGCACAATTACCGCGGGATAGTTATTATATTTCGTCAAAAGCGAATATTGGGACGACTGGCAAATTAATCAATGCGGATACCTTCCGCGCTCGTTTGGAAAAAACGCTTAAGCGTCTGAAGGTCGACTATCTTGATTTTTACCATTTATGGTGCTTGTTATCACTTGAAGATTACAAAAAGCAAAGCGACGCACTGTACACATTTTTTGAACAAGCAAAAGCAGACGGCCTCATTCGCAACATCGTTTTTTCCTCACATATGCCAGGTGACGAACTTGAAATCGTCGTCGCAAGTGACCGCTATCGCGGCATGTTGATTGGTTATAACGCCATGAATTATCAATTTCGCCAATCAGGTATTGATGCAGCATACAAAAAGGGGATGGGTGTCGTAGTCATGAATCCCCTCAGTGGTGGGGTCATTCCATCGCATCCCGAGCTCTTTTCGTATCTCACAGAAGGCACTGATCTAACAGTAGCCCAAGCCGCATTGCGCTTTGTTGCGAGTCATCGAGAAATTTCGATTGCCCTCAATGGCTTCACGACTATTGAGCATGTTGATGATGCTTGCCGTGCTGTAGACAATCTTGTTGAAAAGCCAGCCCGCGACATTACGCGTGAAATGGCAAATAAAGGCGTCAACCTCAACAATCTCTGCACGGGCTGTGGCTATTGTGACGAATGTCCAGTTGGCATTGAAATTCCAAAATACATGGACGCTTATAACCAAAAAATCCTCGGCGACTCAATCACCGATCGTTTAAAATGGCATTGGTCACTACCAAAAGAAACGGCTGCGACTTGTACTGCCTGTGGTAAATGTGAACGCCTTTGCACTCAACATCTACCAATCATTGCCCGGCTTGCTGAAGTAGCTATCGCAAATGATTGAAAATTGCGATTTCATTTTGTACAATCGATAAACTGTTAGATCGACTTTTCGGAGGTATTTCATGGCTAAAGTTTTGATTATTGGTGCTGGTGGTGTTGCAAGCGTAGTTATTCACAAATGTTGCCTCAATCCAGAGGTTTTTACCGAAATTTGCATTGCAAGTCGGACACGATCTAAATGCGATGCATTTAAAGCTGAACTTGACGGGGGCCAAACTCAGATTACGACTGCCCAAGTCAATGCTGATGACACCCAGCAAGTGATCGATCTAATAAAAAGCTATGGCCCAGAACTGGTCATCAATGTCGCTTTACCATATCAGGATCTGACGATTATGGATGCCTGCCTAGCTACCGGCGTACACTACCTCGATACCGCAAATTACGAACCGATCGATACCGCCAAATTCGAATACAGTTGGCAATGGGCTTATCGCGAACGCTTTGAAAAAGCTGGACTGACTGCCATTTTGGGTTGCGGGTTTGATCCAGGTGTCACTGGTGTGTTTTCAGCTTATGCCTTAAAACATCACTTTGACCAGATCAAACAGATCGATATCGTCGATGCGAATGCCGGTGATCATGGGTATCCTTTTGCGACAAATTTCAACCCGGAGATCAATATTCGGGAAATCACAGCGAATGGTCGCTATTTCGAAAAGGGCCAATGGATCGAGACGGCTCCACTTTCCATTAAAAAATCCTACGACTTACCCGAAATCGGCCCAAAGAATATCTATCTGCTTTATCACGAAGAATTAGAATCATTGGCGATTAACATCCCAGGTATTGAACGAATTCGCTTCTGGATGACATTCGGAGATAGCTATTTAACACATTTGAAGGTGTTAGAAAACGTTGGCATGACCTCAATCGAACCTATTCTGTTCGAAGGTCGCCCCATTGTGCCACTTCAGTTCTTAAAAGCCCTTTTGCCGGATCCTGCCTCACTCGGCCCGCGGACCAAAGGTAAGACAAATATCGGGATTATTGCCCAAGGGACTAAAGACGGTCAGCCCAAAACCTATTACATTTATAACGTTTGCGACCACCAAGCTTGCTATGCTGAAGTGGGGTCACAAGCCATTTCCTACACCACCGGTGTGCCAGCTGTTGTCGGTGCCATGATGCTGTTAAATGGCCAATGGAAAAAACCAGGCGTTTATAACGTTGAAGAATTTAACCCAGACCCCTTTATGACAGAACTCAGTAAACAAGGTTTGCCATGGGTGGAAGACTTCAATCCAACATTGCTCGACTAATTTCAATCAGCACAAACGATCGATCAAAGGAGCATCATGTCAATTGATTTTCAAGCAGTTCCGACGCCATGTTATATCGTTGATGAAGAACTGCTCAACAAAAATCTCGAAGTTTTAGACCATGTACAGCGCCGTACAGGAGCTAAAATTCTGCTAGCCTTAAAAGGCTTTTCCATGTTTTCGACCTTCCCGCAGGTTGGACGCTATTTGCATGGCATTACTGCGAGTTCCTTGCACGAAGCGCGACTCGGCCGTGAAGAAATGAATAAAGAAGTTCATATTTATGCGCCGGCTTTTATCGAAGATGATTTCGCGGAAATCGCTTCTTTAGTTGACCATGTTGTTTTTAATTCTTTTGCTCAACTCAAACAATTTAAGCCGAAACTAAAAGCTGCCGACCACCCAATCGAAGTCGGAATTCGTGTCAATCCAGAATATTCGGAAATATCAACTGCCATCTACGACCCGTGTGCACCATTTTCACGACTCGGTGTAACCCTGAAAAATTTTCGCCCAGATGAATTAGATGGTGTCGATGGCCTTCATTTTCACACGATGTGCGAACAGAATTCGGACACATTAGCACGAACAATCCCGGTTATCGATGCGAAATTTGGACCTTACATCAAGCACATGAAATGGCTCAATTTTGGCGGTGGGCACCATATTACTCGGCCTGATTACGATCTTGAATCATTGATACGTTCGATCACCTTGATGCAGGAAAAATATGGTGTTCAAGTATATCTTGAACCGGGTGAAGCGATTGCGTTGAATACGGGTTTCTTAGTTTCAACGGTTCTTGATGTTTTCGAAAATGGCATGATGCTTGCGATTATGGATACATCTGCTGCCTGCCATATGCCAGATGTACTTGAAATGCCATATCGGCCGATGATCATTGGATCAGGTCAATCTGGTGAAAAGCCATACACGTATCGCTTAGGTGGTCCTACTTGTTTAGCCGGCGACGTGATTGGTGACTATTCATTTGATAAACCTTTACATCCGGGTGATCGACTTGTTTTCACCGATATGGCCCATTACACCATGGTTAAGAACAACACGTTTAACGGCATTCAATTACCCTCAATTGCACTATATAACCCAGAACAAGGCACACGTGTGATTCGTAAGTTTGGTTACGAAGATTTCCGCAACCGACTTTCCTAACTAGCTCAAATCCAAAGTTCGTCAAAGGAGTTCAAAATGATCAAAACCGTTGAACAGATGACTCGTGTAATCAATCAAAATATGCGTGGTGGTGAAGGGGAAGTCGAAGTTTTACACCTCTTTGATGCGCCAGAATTTACCGGCAAAGCTCGCCTGTGTGCCAAAATCACGATGAAGCAAGGCTGTTCGATTGGCTTTCATGAACATGGACAAGAAGAAGAAATTTACTACATCCTCGAGGGTGAAGGTGTTTTCAACGAAGATGGCCAAGAATCCATTATCGGACTAGGTACAGCGACAATCACTGGAAATGGCCACAGTCATAGCATTCGCAACAACAACCCAGAACCCCTTGTTTTGCTGGCAGTTATTCTTTTGTTTGCATAAAGCAGAGCTGCTGTTAAAATGTGCGGTCGTTATTACATCGATACCGAATCAGATCTCATTGAGATTCGTAAGATTTTTGCTGAGTTAAATGATCGCTATATAGGCCATTTAGCTTCCGGACAGTTACACGGAGGCGAAATCTTTCCGACACAGGTCGCGCCTGTGATTAGGCCAATTACAACACCATCAGGGATCAAACTCCTGCCAGACTTGATGCAATGGGGCTTTACCGGCCAATCGACATTGATCAATGCACGTTCAGAAACGGCGACTGTTAAACCGACCTTCAAGCAAACTTTGCACGAGGGTCGGGTATTGATTCCAGCAACGGCATTCTTTGAATGGCAAAAACCGAGTCCGTTAGAACGCAATAAGGCAAAAATGCGACTCTATCGCCCAGACGAACCGGTCTTTTATATGGCCGGTTTATATCGCCCAATTCCAGCATCCGAAAACCCTTATAATCTTCCAGGTCAGTTTGTAATTGTGACCGGTGCAGCCAATTCGTCTATGTCGTCGCTTCATGATCGGATGCCCCTGATTATTCCGCGACAGTTGCTCAGACCTTATTTACAAGACGAAGCTGCAGCCATCCGGCTCCTTAATCAACCGATTGACGCTCAATTAATGATCGAAATCGCTGATAAAGCCGTGTAAAGATTGGTTAAAGGATTGGTTTAAATTATCATTGCTTCAAGTTCGTAATAACATTGATTAGTTTTCAACAATCTGCGAATATTATCACATGAAGAATTATTTTTGGCGTAATCGCTATCTCTTGAGCTCATTTTTAATCCCATCATTGCTTTTACTTATCGCGTACTTTAGCCGCGGTGTTTTTCCAATTGGTAATCGCAATGTGTTAACCATCGATCTATATCATCAATATGCACCGTTTTTAGCAGAACTCCAGGCTCGCTTACAATCGTTTGACGGAATATTTTATAGCTGGTCAGGCGGCCTCGGTACAAATTTCTATGCGCTGTTTGCGTATTATTTGGCCAGTCCGGTCAACATATTACTGGCATTTTTCCCCGCATCTTGGCTAACTGAAGCGATTCTCTTAATTATTATTGTCAAAATCGGCCTCGCAGGTGCTAGTTTTTACTATTTTCAACGCGAAGTTTATCAGGAAAATAGTGTCATTCTAGTCGCGATCGCCTCAGCCTACGGCCTTTCAAGTTATATTATGGCATACGTCTGGAATGTCATGTGGCTCGATGGTATTGCGTTATTGCCCTTGATAATTCTTGGACTTGTTCGTGTCATTCGTGATCGGCGGTATGTGCTTTATCCCGTAAGCCTAGGTCTGGCTTTGTTTACTAATTACTACATCGCCTATTTCATTGTGGTTTTTACCGCCTTATATGGAATTGCCGCACTATTTATCTACCAAAATGGCATCAAACCCTTAAGGCTTTTAAAGCAAATTGGGCAATTAATCCTTTTATCAATTCTCGGAGCCGGCTTATCTGCCGTATTAACGTGGCCGACTTATTTATCGCTCAAGTTGACATCTGCTGCTGACGACAAATTTGGTGGCACAATCACCCATTATTTTGATTTGTTTGATTATATCAGCCAACATTTTTTGGTCATGCCACCGACAATTCGCGACGGGATGCCCAACTTATATGCTGGCCTTTTTGCTTTGTTGATGATCCCTGTTTTCTTTTTTGCTAAACGAATACCGTTAAAGTCAAAAATTTTGCATTTCCTGTTACTGCTGACTCTGATCGTCAGCTTCAATATCAATGCACTCAATTTTTTCTGGCACGGTTTCCATTACCCAAACCAGTTGCCTTATCGGAATTCTTTTGTCTACATTTTTCTGGTTTTAAGCATGTCATATCCGGCGTGGAAAAGTCTTGTCGATTTTTCCGGTAAGCAGATCGGGACAATCGTCGCAGTTTTGATGGGATTTGTGATTTTAGCGCAAAAACTCAATGACAAACCATTACCCATGCCGGTCATTTATGCAACGATTCTCTTTTTTGTTGCCTATGCAGCGGTATTGACTCTTGGAAAAAGCCACACGATTCATCCGGCTGATCTCGCAATTGCCTTGCTGCTGGTCATGATCGCCGAACTGTCTGTTAACACCCTTGTCAGTATGCATAAGGTCGACACCACTGAATATTTATCATCGCGAGAAGGTTATTCGACTGGCGTTGAAGTCGATCAAATTCGCGAACAGCTCGATTTGATTAAAAGCCAAGACGAGTCCTTTTACCGCACTGAAGTTGTACCCCCCAAAACTACAAATGATGGATTTCTTTACCAATACAACGGACTTTCCGTTTTTGCCTCAACTTCAGCAACTAAGCCTGTTCAGTTTTTTGAAAACCTTGGTTTTCATAGTAATTCGATTAATAGCTATAAATACGAAGGTTCAACCCTCGTTCTCGACTCTGTTTTTGGCATTAAATATTTGATCCGTCGGAACAATTTTATTGATGACCGACTCCGTCAGCCCATCTCACAAACAAGTGAACTTGAGGTTTTTAGCAATCCATATGCGTTGCCTCTTGGCTTGATGGCCCCGACCGCTTTGCATGACTTCCATTTACCTGCTGGCGATCCGCTTATGGCGCAAAACAGCCTTATCATGGCGCTTGGCGGACAAACAAATGTTTTAAAACCTATTAATCAAATCACTGGCCAGCAAGCGAACATAGAGATAGCGCCATTTGGGACTCATGGGTTTAACTACACGCGCCCGGTCCAAGATGAAGTGTCACGCGCACAAATTCTGATCGAAAATCCAATTGATCAACAGCTCTATCTTTATCTAAAAGTGACCGCAAATCAGCCTGACCAAGGCTATGTTTTAATCGATGACATGCGCGTGGATTTCAATGCCAAACGTTCAACCCTTGTCGATTTAGGTCATGTCCGCGCGGGTTCGCGAGTGGAATTTAATCTAACTTTCAAGAAAACAAGCAACACAAGTGGCACATTTAGCCTTTACAGTTATGCACTAGATCAAGCGGCCTTTACCCAATCGATTCAGACCCTCAAGTCCAGTGCGTTACAGATCGACAAGGTCTCAGACGCTCAGATCAAAGGATTTGTTGACAATGAATCGGATGGGGTGATGTTGATCACGGTTCCCTTTGATCAAGCATGGCGGGTAAAAGTCGATGGCAAATCCGTAGAAACTTTTGCCGTGTCGGATGGCTTGCTTGGCTTTGATGTACCTCAAGGTGTTCACCAAATCTTGTTAAACTATCGTCCCTTAGGATTTCTCCTCGGCCTCTTGGTGACGCTTGGTTCGCTCGTCATGTTAGCTGCGTTACATTATTGGACCCGTAAAACACCTTTAGTCATGCAACCAGAAGAGTCAGTGTGATATAATCAAATTAATTCATAGTCACATTTAATATTACATGGAGGTACTGTTTATGGCTGTCCAAAAAAAATTCTTCCGTTGCAGTCATTGTGGAAATCTCGTTGGGATGATTAAAGAATCTGGTGTGCCGATCATCTGCTGTGGCGACCCCATGACCTTGCTTGTTGCTAACACCTCTGATGGCGCAACCGAAAAACATGTTCCAGTTTTGACTCGTGACGGCAACAAACTTCACGTTGCAGTCGGTAGTGTTGCCCATCCGATGACAGAAGCTCATCTCATTGAATGGATCTTTGTTGCCCAAGGTAACCGCACCCAACGCGTCGCATTGACTGCATCAGATGCCCCAGCTGCAGAATTTCTTGTAGAAGATGGACCGCTTACCGTTTATGAATACTGCAATCTTCATGGTCTGTGGGTTGCAGAAGGCTAATTACGCAAATTTCTGTATCTTCAATTCGAAATATTAAGCGAATTATTGAAAAGTCGGTTGCATGATGTAACCGACTTTTCTTGATCTTTGGCGACTTTTCGTCTATTCTTGACGCAGTTATGACTTCATTAGGAGGCCTCTACCGTGAAAACCGAGTCATTTTTACAAAAAACCAATTTTCTTGCTGGCCATCAGCCAGAAGAACTTCTCGCACAATATGGCAGTCCACTTTATGTGTACAATGAGCAGATCTTTCGGGATCGTTGCCATGATATGCAGAGTTTAGTTGATTATGAACGTTTTACGGCAAACTACTCGATAAAAGCAAATAGCAATATCAACCTCCTTGCGATCGCCCGGGAAGAAGGCATGTATGCCGACGCCATGTCACCCGGCGAAATATTATTTTTAGAACAAGCTGGTTATTCACCCGAGCAAATATTTTTTGTCCCGAATAATGTCTCACGTGAAGAATTACAATTTGCTATTGATCACAACGTATTAACGAGTCTAGATTCGATTTCTCAACTTGATCTATTCGGACAATTAAATCCAGGTGGTCGTGTCGCGATAAGAATCAATCCAGGTGTTGGTGCCGGACACCACGAAAAAGTGGTAACAGGTGGGAAGAAGACTAAATTTGGTATCAGCATGGACCAAATGGACCAAGTCCAAACCACATTAAAGCGTTATCAACTCCACTTGGTTGGCGTCAATCAGCATATCGGTTCGTTGTTTATGGAACCGCAACCCTATTTAGAAGCAGCCCGACATTTTTTATCTTTAGCTGAACAATTTTCAGAACTTGAATTGGTCGATTTTGGCGGTGGATTTGGCATCCCTTATCACAAATTAGAAGGCCAAGAACGACTCGACTTGCAGACGTTAAAACACGAATTAACAGCACTTATTCGTGGTTTTGTCGCCAAATACAAGCGACCGGTGCTTTTCAAAAGTGAGCCGGGCCGTTACGTCGTTGCTGAAAGTGGAGTCTTGTTGGGGACGGTTCACGCTGTCAAACAAAATGATGCCTCAACCTTTGTTGGAACTGATCTTGGCTTTAATGTGTTAGCACGGCCGATGATGTATGATTCATGGCACGACATTGAAGTCTTTCATCAGGGGGAACTGCAAGCAACAGATGGCCCGTTAAAAACCGTATCAGTTGTTGGTAACATCTGTGAAAGTGGCGACATTATCGCAAAACATCGTGAATTGCCCCCTATTGTCGAAGGTGACGTCCTTGCCGTGCTCGATGCTGGTGCTTATGGGTATGCTATGAGTTCGACATATAACAACCGGTTGCGCCCCGCTGAGATCCTCATCCAAAAGGACGGTCAAACTCGTCTGATCCGACGCCGGGAAGTGTTTGAAGACTTATTCCGGACCTTCGAATTTTAATGATTGTCCAAGCCCGTGTCGATTGTTAAGATTATTGAAAAAAGGGGAGATAGCAATGAGCAAACGGAAAGACTATATTAGCTGGGACGAATATTTTATGGGTATCGCTTTGCTTTCTGCTGAACGCAGTAAAGATCCTAGTACCCAGGTCGGAGCCTGTATTGTTAGCCCACAAAATCGAATTGTTTCTGTCGGTTACAATGGAATGCCCGTCGGAATCAGTGATGACGATTTCCCCTGGGCGCGCGAAGGCGACCCACTCGATACCAAGTATCCATACGTTTGCCATGCTGAACTTAATGCCATTCTCAACAATGTTGGCACGCGGCTCGATGAGGCTAAAATTTATGTTCCACTGTTCCCCTGCAATGAATGCTGCAAAGCCATCATCCAATCCGGGATTCGCGAAGTAGTCTTTATCTCAGACAAGTACAAAGAGACGGATTCCGTCAAAGCCTCAAAACGCATGATGGATCGTGCAGGTGTCGTGTATCGCCGCTTGCAAACGCCGCTCAAATCACTTTCAATATCCTATCGAGAAGAAGACATCTAGCCACAAATCGCCCCATCACTGTCTCAGCCCCAATCAGTGATATAAATATCATCTAATCTATCAAATAATAGACAGAATTAATGCACAAAAGAACCGGCCTTCGAGCCGGTTTTTTGATGGCGCGTTGTCATCTCGCCGTGCGATCTTTAGGTCAACAAGGTCGATTTTCGTCGAATTAAATTTATTGTCCATAAATTATCACAAAACCGAACAATTGTTTGAAAATGATTGACATTATATGTTGAGGGATCTATTATTAAAGAAACCGAACAAATGTTTGCTCATCGGAATAGGAGGCTATTGAGATGCTTATGAATGGATTTTTAGTTTTGATGCTGTTAGTAGTGGTAGGATTTACCGCCTATATAATAGAAAACAATCACCAGGCAGAGCTAGAAGCGCGTATGGAGCTGCTTCGCCTCATTCGCATGCATAATCGTCAGCAACTCATTCCACCGCAAGCGATGTATTCGCAGACCCAAGCACCCCGACAAGCAGTTGAATCGAATGGATTTTTTATGATTCAAAACCAACTGTCTGGAGAAGAAGTCATCGACATCACATATTCACAAGTAGCCTAGTTTTAATCTGATTGGCAATTGGGTTATCGAGATTGATTTGCTAACTCACATTCACTTTAATCGAAACGCAAAAAAGAACTGCCCCATATCTAGGACAGTTCTTTTATTCTTTTGAACTTTGCCGCAACCACTTCTGACCAATCTTTGCTTGTATTACAAATACAAGATTAAAATCAAGCCAATATGAAGTTGTTGAACTGAACTGGATCTTCTAGAGTTAAAGCGATAAAAGTCTCCTTTCGCTCAATCCCTATGTGGGTAAGGCCGATATGACTTCGAATAGACATTTCCCAACTTGGTAGAACGAGACTAGATGAGATGGACTAGGAAAGCATGTGCGAATTGTCAATCGGTGCAGGGGTTGCGGCAACCCGTGTTGTTACTATTATTATACTCCTATCAATATTAAACAAATATTACAAAAGTGTGAAACTTTAAAATTAATTCAAATTTCAATTATCAAGCAGATTCGCCAGCTAAACCGATTGTCGTCGCAACGGATCGCATGGCTAATATGCATGAATCAAGAACTTGATCGAGTGACCAACCCAGTCGGACTGCACCTTGCTCAATAATTTTTCGATCAACACCGCTTGCAAAGCTTGGCGTTTTAAATTTCTTTTGGAGAGATTTCAACTCTAAGTCCATCACACTGCGAGATGGTCTCATTAAAGCTACGGCTGTGATCAAGCCTGTCAATTCATCCATGGTATAAAGAACCTTTTCAAGATCTGACATAGGTTCCACATTGGATACAAGACCAAATCCATGTGATTGAACAGCACGAATTATTTCATCCGAATAACCTTCAGAACGGAGTATTTCAGCTGCTTTGACACAATGCTGTTCAGGGTATTTCTCATAATCGATGTCATGCAATAAACCTACAATGCCCCAAATATCGGGATCTGCCTGATCAAAATGAGTTGCGAAATATCGCATCACACCTTCGACTGCTAGTGCATGCTTTTGCAAACTATCGCTTGAGTTATATTTTTTAAAGAGATCCCAAGCTTGATCGCGTTGAGGTGTCATGATGCAACCTACTTTCAAAATTATTTACGCTGTCCTTATTTAACCATCGTAAATTTGCCTTGTCTACGTTGGCTTGTGATTGACAACTGTGTCTTGTCTAGGCGATACTTTCACTGTTAAGGCAGAGGGTGGATTCCGACTGACCGGGCACCTCTTAAAGCGCCAAATAGGCGGAGGAGGCAACCTTGATACACGAAGAATGTGGCGTGTTTGGCATATTTGGTCCCGAAGGGACTGAAGCTGCCACTGCTACTTATTATGGATTATTTTCTTTACAACACCGTGGCCAAGAAAGCTGCGGAATTGCAGTGAACCATCAGGGCGATGTCCATGTATACAAAGACATGGGACTTGTTTCTGAAGTCTTTACTCAATCAAATTTAGACGCATTGGTAGGAAAAGCTGCGATTGGTCATGTCCGTTATTCAACGACCGGCCAAAGTATTCGCGAAAATGCGCAACCTCTCGTAACACGCTACAGTAAAGGGACATTAGCCTTAGCACATAACGGCAATTTGTCGAACACAAACCAACTCCGTGCCCAATTAGAAGAGCAAGGTGCCATTTTTCAAACTACCATCGATTCAGAGGTTATTGCCTATTTGATCGCTCGTTATCGCTCTCAGACCGACAGCGTAGAAGAAGCAGTAAGTTTGGCAATGGAACATCTAGAGGGTGCGTATTGTTTGCTTGTACTCAGTCGCGGTAAGCTCATTGCAGCGCGAGATCCGCTTGGGTTTCGCCCGCTATGCATGGGTCAACTCGATGACGCGATTGTCTTTGCTAGCGAAAGTTGCGCTTTAGATACCGTCGGAGCGACGTTCATACGTGATATCGAACCTGGTGAGATCGTCGTCGTCGATCGAGATGGCATACGTTCGTTGCGCACACAATGTCAAGGCCGTCGCCATCACTGCATTTTTGAATATATCTATTTTGCCCGATCAGACAGTCAGCTCGATGGCGTGAGTGTTTACGAAGCTCGCTTGCAAGCCGGTCGTTTATTAGCTGAGCAATACCCAGTTGACGCTGATATTGTTTTTGGCGTCCCGGATTCTGGATTAGATGCTGCCATGGGATATAGCCGAGCATCTGGCATCCCGCTTGTTCGTGGCTTTGTCAAAAACAATTATATTGGCCGTACGTTCATCAAACCATCACAAGTCCAGCGGGAAAACGCCGTTAGGATCAAATTAAATCCAGTTCAAAGTAGTGTAAAGGGCAAACGGGTAGTCATGGTTGATGATTCAATTGTTCGTGGAACCACCAGTGCAAGGATTGTTCAGCAGCTAAAACTAGCAGGCGCAACAGAAGTCCACGTCCGCATTAGTGCGCCGCCCTTTATGTGGCCGTGTTATTTTGGGACAGATATTCCTTCGACTGATGAATTAACCGCACGAAAAAATACACTTGATGAAATAAGGCAAATGATCGGCGCTGATTCGTTAGGTTTTTTAAAAGTTGAAAGTCTCGGTGAGATGCTTGGGGATAGCAAACACACGTATTGCGATGCCTGTTTTTCAGGGCAATATCCGACACTCGACCCAGAAGCACAAGATGGCAAGGAATATGCCATGCAGGCACATTAACAATTAACCGTGGGATTAACCGTGGGATTAACCGCGGGAATGCGCCGTTAAACGCTTGAGTTCTGATATTTCTTTAGGTGTCAAATATCGCCAATCACCCGGTTTCATTGCCCCCAGGGTAACATGCATAATCCGAATGCGTGTTAAGCGGCTGACATCATATCCGAAGTATTCACACATTCGTCTAATTTGACGATTAAGGCCTTGAGTTAAAATAATGCGAAAAATGCGTGGGCCTTCTTGGATGACACGGCACGGCATTGTAACTTTGTCCAAAATTGGAACACCGGATGACATGCCTTGAACAAAATCATCGGTTAAAAGCTTATCAACTTTGACACGATATTCTTTTTCATGATGATTGCCGGCGCGGAGTATTTTATTGACCATGTTGCCATCATTTGTTAAGAAAATTAGGCCTTCTGAATCGCGATCTAATCGGCCAACTGGGAAAACACGCTTTGGATACTTTAAAAAATCAATGATATTATCACCACGACTTTCGTCTGTCGTCGTTGTAATACCAATTGGCTTATAGAGGGCAATATAAACTAAGTCGTCATCGGGAAGGACAGGTTCGCCCTTCACGCGAACGACTTGGCCGACTTGGACTTTGCTACCCACTAAAGCTAGCGATTCATCGATCGTAACATCACCAGCGGTGATCAGTTTATCAGCTTCACGGCGGCTACAATAACCTGTCTCAGCAAGGTATTTATTAATTCGTGTGCCTTTAGGTTCTAATGATTCAGGCTCATATGATGATTCAACAGACTCAATATCTGATTCCAAACGATACTCCTCACGCTATGCGGGAAATTCTAATTGAACTCGAACACGTTGCAGGGCGCCTTTTTCATCAACACTAATAACCGGTAAATTTGGAAAATGGTCTTCAAGTGCTGTAATAAATACACTCTGATCTGGATCCGGTGGCATTCCGACTATAACATAATTTGTCTCATGATGCTCAATATAATAAGCAACAGCTTCTGGTGCATAGTCATGAAAAAGAATGACCATTTCAGCATTGAGTTGCTTGGAAATCGAAAAGAGATATTCTACCGCTTCAACTGAAGCTGGATTCTGTGTATGTTGGGGGCGGACATTGATGACTTGGAGGTCGAGATGTTCGATATTTGCTAATTTGCGGCCGGCAAATATCAGTCGATCACAGGCATCTTGATCTGTCACACAAACCAGTACCATGGGAATTTCCTTTCTCACAGGCGGTAAGTCGATGCCTGTAACCCTTAGTTTCAAGTTTAGAAGTTGTTTGTTAATGGAATATGTCCTGAAGGCAACAATTGTATGTCTTGCCAAATGACGTGCTATAATGAGCCGGAAATTCAACTGTAATATTTTTAGAAAACGACAGGTGTACATATGTATTTAGCAGATCGTTGGCAAGATTATGAATTGCTCGATGCCGGTGATGGCGAGAAAATCGAACGTTGGGGACACATTGTACTTCAACGGCCAGATCCGCAGGCAATTTGGCCAAAAGCAAATTGGCCACGACCCGATGCGCGCTATCAGCGCAGTTCGGCCGGAGGTGGCTATTGGCAAATCAATCAGGCATATCCCAAGACCTGGTCGATTGAATATCCCGGCTTGGTCACCCCATTGAAATTCATCATCGAACCAACCGGCTTTAAACATACAGGACTTTTCCCGGAACAAGCGGCTAACTGGGATTTTTGCACGACTCAAATCGTCAAAGCTAAGCAAGCTGGGCGCGAGGTGCGGATACTGAATTTGTTTGCCTACACTGGTGCAGCTTCTGTTGCCTGTAGTGCAGCTGGCGCAGATGAGGTCGTGCATGTCGACGCATCAAAGGGTATGAATGCAAGAGCCAAAGAGAATGTGATTGCCTCAGGTCTCAACGACCGTGTTGTTCGTTGCTTAGCTGATGATGTTCAGAAATTTGTTGAACGAGAAATTAGACGTGGCCGGAAATATGATGGTATTATCATGGATCCGCCGTCATATGGCCGGGGCCCGGCTGGTGAGTTATGGAAACTCGAGGACGCTTTATACGGTTTAATTGAAAAAACAAGCGAACTACTATCGGATCAACCGCTTTTTTTTCTCGTCAATTCTTATACTACGGGTCTAGCACCTCTGGTATTAGCTGACATTTTAAGTTTGGTGATTAAACCGCGCAGTGGGGGACAGGTAGACGCTCAAGAATTGGGTATACCTGCCTCTAAACGAAATATTATTTTGCCGTGCGGTGCTACGGGGCGTTGGCAACCCTGATGCACGAGCCCGAAGTTCTTTATGAGGATAATCATGTCATTGTCGCAATCAAGCCAGCCGGCTATTTGTCGCAAGCTGATTCGTCAGATTCGCCGGATATGTTGTCATGGCTCAAGACCGATTTAAAAGAACGATACCAGAAGCCTGGTGAGGTCTTTTTAGGCCTTGTTCATCGCCTCGATCAACCCGTTTCTGGAATCATGGTTTTTGCGAAAACTTCGAAAGCGGCCGCGCGTTTATCTGAACAAATTCGCAATCATCAATTAGGTAAATATTATTTAGCCGTCGTTGAGCATCGCCCTGTCCCCGAACAAGGTTGCTTGGAAGATTATTTATTAAAAGACAAAAGTCAAAATCAAGTTGCTGTATGTACGCCCGGAAAAGGCCAATATGCGATGCTCAATTACACGGTACTCGCATTTGACCTTGAACATAATTGTTCCCTTGTTCGAATCGAACTTGGAACAGGCCGCAGCCATCAAATTCGCGTCCAATTTGCTTCGCGCGGTTGGCCACTTGTTGGCGATCGCCGTTATGGCTCACGTGTGCAATCAAATAAAAAGCCAACTGGCGAGAACCAGTTAGCTTTATTTGCTGAAAGATTGACTTTTAAACATCCAACTCGCGATGAAATAATTGATTTGCTTGCGCCTCGTCCATTAAATGAGCCATGGTCTTATTTTAGCGCGACGACTTCCCCCGCTTTTTTGTAAATACTGTTTGCTGGGACAATTCCGCGAACCATCGATAAGGGATAAATCTGACTGTTCGGACCTACGATTGAACCGGGGTTTAAGACACTATTACAGCCGACTTCAACTCGGTCACCCAATATGGCTCCGAATTTTTTCAAGCCAGTTTCTAGCTTTTCGTGCCCTGTTCGGACAACAATGAGGGATTTGTCCGATTTAACATTGGAAGTGATTGAGCCAGCCCCCATGTGTGCTTTGTATCCGAGTATAGAATCGCCTACATAGTTATAGTGTGGGACCTGGACGTGATTCATTAAAATAACATTTTTTAGTTCTGTCGAATTGCCAATGACACAACCATCGCCAATGAGCACACTCCCCCGGATATAAGCACAATGACGAACTTCGGTTTCGTGACCGATAATCAGTGGCCCGTTGAGCGATGCATTTGTTGCAATTTTTGCCGTTTTGGCGACCCAAATTGTTTCGGTAATATGCTCGAAATCTGATTTTGGGAGTTGTGGTCCAAGTTCCAAAACAAAGCGTTGAATTTGGGCTAAAACTTGCCATGGGTATTGGACAGCAAGTAGCAACGTATCAGCCTTCGTTTGTGATAAGTCAAAAAATGAGCTGGCATGCAATTCGCTGGTTTTCATCTGATGCTCTCCAGATCTTTAATCTTAAAAACTGCTACAAGTCTAACAGAAATTCGTTTGGCAATAAAGAAAAGTCGCCCCTTTGGATGTTTGAAACACCTAAAGAGACGACTTATAACAATTGGTCGAGGTGAGAGGATTTGAACCTCCGGCATCCTGCTCCCAAAGCAGGCGCGCTAGCCAGCTGCGCTACACCTCGATATCAAACAACTGCCAAAACAATATAGCAAAACAAATCTCTGATTGCAAATAAAATTGCAAAATATTTTTAACTAAACGATATAATTCATGTGGGAAATTTAATAGACCAGGTATCGAGCCTTCAAAAAGACAGTCTATGTGCTTCCACCTAACCGAACAAACTAACATATACGGGTTATACTCGCCGTGGTAAAATACCTTAGATTACCCGATACATCTCGGAGGTTTTAATGAATTTTCGCCAGTCAATCATAGAGGGTCTTGTCCCGCTAACCCAATTTCCTGCAACAAAAATTGCGGATTTATTGGAGATTCCACCGCAAAGTCAATTGGGCGATTACGCGTTTCCTTGCTTTTTATTGGCCAAGACTTTGCGCAAAGCGCCACCGGTCATTGCCAGCGAATTAGCGAGCCAACTCGGCCAATCCCTTGATTTTATCGATCGCATCGAAGCTGTAAATGGCTATTTAAATTTTTTCATCAAACGTCAATTGCTTGTCAGTCAATCAATTCAAGAAGCGTTACGACAAGGTGATCATTTAGGTTCATCGACATTAGGTGCAGGTCAGACCGTATTACTCGATTTTTCCTCGCCTAATATTGCCAAGCCCTTCCATGTCGGACACGCCTTTACGACAATTTTAGGTAATTCCTTGTCGAAAATTTATCGTCATATTGGATACCAAACGGTTCGGATCAATCATTTAGGCGATTACGGGACCCAGTTTGGCAAATTAATTGTAGCTTTTCGTTTATGGGGTGATGCTACTGCTTTAGATATCCATCCGATTCAAGAACTCTTACGTATCTATGTAAAATTTCATGATGAAGCGAAAGAAAATCCCGACCTCGAAGCCGAAGCTCGCGAACAATTCCGTTTGCTCGAATCTGGTTTGCCGGATCAGGTTGCATTGTGGCAGAAGTTTCGCGATTTAAGTCTAAAGGAATTTGATATTGTCTATAAACGTTTGGGTGTTGAGTTTGATAGTTATGCTGGTGAAAGCTTTTACTCTGACAAAATCCCAGCTATTGTTGAATGGCTCAACGAAAAGCACTTAATTGAAGACAGTGAAGGCGCCCAAGTTGTTCGCCTTGATGAACAGAAACTGCCACCTTGCATTATTCTAAAATCTGACGGCTCGACGATCTATGCCTCGCGAGATATTGCAGCCGTCATCTACCGTCAGCAGACTTATAACTTTGCTAAAAATATTTATGTGGTCGGTACACCGCAGGCCTTGCATTTCAAACAAGTATTTGGCGTGCTCGAAAAAGCTGGTTTTGAAAAAGCTAAAGATTGTCTCCATGTCGGCTTTGGATTGGTCAAATTTGCTGACCGCAAATTGTCGACTCGCAGTGGCGATGTGATTTTACTTGAGGATTTGCTATCTGAAAGTGTTGATAAAACACTTGAAATCATTCGGAGCAATGCTGCGATAAGACACCCGGATATGCCTGAAGCGGATATGTTAGCGATCGCCGAAAAAATCGGAATTGGCTCGGTTATTTTTACTTTCCTTAAAAATGGTCGTGAACGTGATATTGTTTTTTCGTGGGAAGAAATGCTTGATTTCGAAGGTGATTCTGCCCCTTATGTTATGTATACCTATGCTCGCGCCCGCAGTATCTTGCGAAAGGCCGACCAGGAAGGCATTGACTATTTGCATGTAGATCCTGCGAAATTGCGTTTACTCGGCTCGGATGATGAGTTTGCTTTAGCCAAATTACTTGAAAGCTTTAGTCAGGTCATTGAAAAAGCAGCAAGTGTCAATGAACCCTTCATGGTTGTTCGCTTAGTGTGTAATTTGGCTCGCACCTTTAATAAATATTATCACCACGAATCAATCATGAAGACACAGGCTGTTGATTTGCGGGACGCGCGCTTGGCATTGGTTGCAGCATGTAGCTCAGGTATAAAAGCTGCACTGAATCTGCTGGGCATTGATGCAGTCGAACGGATGTAAATATGCCGGAATCTGAGAGTCGACTTAATGAAGCCATGACAAAAGCGAATAATTCCTCGCTAGACTATCTTAGACCTGATCTCAAAATCGTCTTAGATGGGTTCAGGCGAGAGCGCTTAAGAATTCGATTGGCAATGAGTGCTGAATCGACAAATCGTTCGATAAACGAAGCCATCCAAATTTGGACGCGTTATATGGCGTTGCGAGCTCAAGCCACACTGGCCCATCACGCGCAACCGGCAGATTTATTTTACAAGTCTGAAGTAGAATTCTTTGCTGAAGCAGACATTGCCGTGCAGATTAGTCTGCAGAGTTTTTTGCAAGCAATCCAAAATAGCCGCTTTCAATCCGAATTGTCTGGCGAAATCGCGCAAGCGTTACCTAAGCCAGATGCGAAATCCCAGCAATGGGTTTGTGAACGAACGCGTGAAAATTGCATCGCTGAACGTCACACCACACAAGCACTTAGCGATATTTTTCTTGAAGCAAAAACTTTTTGCCTCGGCCAAAATTGGTCGCTCGCATCGTTGCCGGATTTACTTGCTTCACCGCAACGTTCCATTCGCCGCGCGGCTTTGCGTGGGCTAAACGATTGGCTGCTTCTGCATGATGAAACCCTTGATCAGTACTGGGTCGATATTTTACAAAACAGGCAAACTATTTTAAGCAAAATTAGAAAACCATCAATCTGGCCCTTGGCCTGGCAACATCTTGGTTTAGGTCATCTCGAAATAGATCAGCGCCTTGCTTTTCAAACGCTGATTCGTCGCTTCATTGTGCCCATGGCAACCGAAATTAGACGCTTGCAAAGCAAACGATTAAGTCTTGAATATCTTCAGGATTATGATTTGCTATGTTTTTTACCTTTAGCACAACCGCAATCAGATGTCGCTATTTCATTTCATCATAACCAGCATCAGTCGCAAAACATGCATCCTTTTCGTTTCGATCAAGCAAATTGGGCTAGCCAAGGTTTTTTTCACTATCTCAATGACTTAAATACAATCATGCAAGTGTCCAAAACAGAAGAAGATGGCGATTTAAAACGCTTGCTAGCGGTGAGTCGATGGCTTGAATGGCTCGTCTGGCTCACCATGTCGGACGAATGGATGCACGTAACAATCGAACAAAATATGCAAGATTCAAAGCAACGCCGGAATGCTTGGTTAGATTTAGAAACACTGTATTTTCCGGATGTCCATCACAATCAAATGCCGGCATTTGCCAAAGGTGGCTTTAGTTATCTTTCATTTGGTGATTGGATCGTGCCAGGGCGAAATTTAGCAGACGCATTTAGCCTAATATCAGCCTTGGCGTTTGCGTATCGGCGTAGGAAAGTATGGTCTACATTTGAAGCGAGCCGTATTGAACTGATTGAAAAAGCAACCCAATTAGATTTTAATGCGCTCCTTACAGCAGCTTCGCTTGAAATGCCTTGGGATGAAACGCAGTTTAAACAACTAGTCTTTGCAATTAGCTCAGATTTGGAACTTTAATATGCGTTTGCCTGAAAAATTTACCCATGAAATGATTGAACTTTGGCAACAATTTCATCCGCCAGGGACACTTGATTCATTTCTTGCCGCCCAAGATGAGCGTGCAGCCGGAGGCTTGCGGATCAATACGCTGAAACTGTCACCTCAAGATTATCAATCGCGATTTGGATCTCAAAATCAGTTCGCGCCTATACCGTGGTGCGAAACTGGTTTATATTACCCGGCTAATTTTGCACCTGGCCGTCAAGCTGAATATTTTGCAGGACTTTATTACATACAAGAGCCGAGTGCGATGCTACCGGCAGAAGTTCTCGCGATCCAACCTGGGGATAGGGTTTTGGATCTCTGTGCTGCCCCAGGCGGTAAATCAACACGCCTTGCAGAACTTACGGGTCGCAACGGTTTGTTGTGGGCCAATGAGATCAACAGCGAACGGGTGAAAGCCCTGCTACGTAATATTGAACTCATGGGCATCGACCGCTCGATTATCACGAATGAAACACCCGAACGATTAGCGTCTCAATTACCAGGCTTTTTTGATCGAATATTAGTTGATGCACCTTGCTCAGGTTCTGGGATGTTTCGCCGTGATGCCCAAGCGACCACGAGTTGGGAAAAATATGGGCCAGACGCTTGTGTAGTCATTCAGCGCGATATTTTGGAATCGGCGGATCAGATGCTCAAACCTGGCGGATATTTAGTGTATTCAACCTGTTCGTTTTCAGTTTCTGAGGATGAACAAATGATCGCAGAATTTTTAGATAGGCATTCAGATTACCAAATCATCCCTTGTCAGCAACCTGAAACGGTTAGTCCTGGTCTTGGATTCGATGCGCAGCTAACATTAACCAGTCGAATCTGGCCGCATATTGCACAAGGTGACGGGCATTTTTGTGCGTTGCTTCAAAAAAGACATGCTATAGTCCCACAAGATGTAACTTCCCCAACAAAATTAACCGCGCCTTTAAAAGATCCGCGCTTGCAACTATTTCGCGAATGGCTCGACTCAATATTGTCTAAAACCGGTCAACAAACGATGGCTAGACGAGAAGACCAGGCTTATTATCGAATTCATCAGGATCATTTACACCTCGTTCCGCAACTCGTAGGCAATATGGCAAATCTGAGATACGTCAAAACCGGCCTCTATTTAGGTGAATTTCGTTTGCCTAACAATCAGTCTGAACGATCAACTGCAGAATCAAAGCAAACCAACCGTCAGCAAGCTAAAGGTAAATTTACAAAAACGGTCAGTCAATCTACGTTTCAACAACAAACATGGCGATTTGAACCAGGTCATGCCTTTCTATTAACCTTAAAAGCAAGTGACATTCGCTTTAGCCTTCGCTTGGCACCTGACGATCCGACCGTTATGCGGTATTTGCGTGGTGAGACGATCACTTGGCCTGAAGCAGATTGGCCATCTGACGGTTGGCCACACGGTGCATATGTAGCAGTCTGTCTCGATGAATTTCCACTGGGCTGGGCGAAAGCTGGAATGCCTGGTCAACTTAAAAACAATTATCCTGCAGGCTGGCGAAAACTCAATTAATTAACTATTTGGGGTTACTTATGAATTTGATTTTAGCGACTGATAATCAAGACAAAATACGAGAATTTGATGAATTGACGCGAGATACCGATTTTATTTTGATTGGCATGCGGTCAGCTGGATTTTCCGGAACGATTGTCGAGGATGGCTCAACGTATGAAGCAAATGCTTTGATCAAAGCTCGTGCAGTGCATCGCCAATTAGGTGGCTGGGTTATTGCAGATGATTCGGGACTATCAATTGATGTCTTAGACGGTGCCCCTGGCATTCATTCTGCCCGATTTGCTGGTGAGGCAGCGACATACCCCGATAAAATTGCGCAACTTCATGCTTGGCTCAAAAACTTCCCTTGTGATCGCTGGCACGCATCTTTTATTTGTGCCATTGCAATCATTGATCCGACCGGCCAAGAACAAACTGTCCGTGGCGAATGCCAAGGTTTGATTTCTGAAACTGCAAGAGGGGATAATGGTTTTGGATATGATCCGATTTTTTATGTTCCAGAATATCAGAAAACAATGGCTGAACTTGATCCCGCACTCAAAAATCAAATTAGCCATCGCGCACGCGCGCTTTCGCTGGCATCACATGTGCTGCCACATCATCAACACGATGCAACAGAAAATGCCTGAATCACAACATGAAGTCCTCGCACGTTTGCAAAAATCGAATACAGCTCGTGTATTGCTCGTTTCTGATTCACATACGCGAACCGATGGCATTACCCAATTGCTCGCGCAAATTGAACGCCCCGACTTGATTTTGCATTGCGGGGATCATCAAGATCCCCTTGAACAAATAGAATGGTTAACTGATTTGCCGGTCATTGGTGTGTTAGGTAATTGCGACGCACCCTTTTCGCATGAGGACTTGCCAATTCAACGTCTATTAAATATAGCTGGTGTTAGTATTTTCATGACACACGGTCACCGCTATGATGTTAAGCACCGCCTAGACCTCTTATTCAAAACGGCATTTTCTACCCCATATCAAGCGAATATTGTCTGTTTTGGACACACCCATGACTTGCTCGCGATCGAACACAAACAGAATAATCATAGGGGGTGGGTTTTCAATCCAGGTTCGAGTTATCCTGGCCGCCATGGCGCAGAAGGGATACTTTTGGTAATTGTCGACAAACAAATCAGCTATCAGACCTTGATTGTCCCACTTAAGCCGTGATATAGTATCCTACGCGGACGAATGTATCCACTTTGTGGACAATGAAAGCGTGTTAATGTGGCAGATAGTGAGTTTTTTTTAGTAAAATCCGATGTCTTACCGGACGTTTTTAACAAAGTGATGGCAGTTAAGCGTCTGCTGAGCGGTGGAAAAGCTGAATCAGTCAATGTTGCATGCTCAACAATCGGCTTATCACGCAGTGCTTATTACAAATATAAAGATGCTGTGCTGCCATTTTATGAAACAACTCGTGGTCGAATGGTTACACTCGTTTTTGCGGTCGAGAATTTTCCCGGGATATTATCGGGAATTATCAATATACTCGCAAAAGTCAAAGCGAATGTCCTGACAATCAATCAAAATATACCGATCAATGGTTTAGCAGATGTTTCGATTTCGATTGAAACAGACCGAATGACTCACTCCTTAGAAAAATTACTCGAAGACCTTGGTAAAATTCCAGGTGTTCGTTCATACAAAATACTGGCAAGAGATTGATGAGGAGAGACGACATGATAAAAATTGCCATCTTAGGATATGGAATTGTCGGCAGTGGTGTTGCGGAAGTGATTCGGATGAACCAAGACGCATTGAAAAAGCAGACCAAAACAGGCATCGACATCAAAAAAATTCTCGATCTACGTGAATTTCCAGAAGATCCATTTGCAGATCGGTTGACTAAAAATGCGGATGAAATTATGGATGATCCAGAAATATCAGTCGTGGTTGAGACTATCGGTGGGGCGAAAATCGCATTTGATTTGACAAAACGCGCTTTAGCGGCTGGAAAACACGTGGTCACTTCGAACAAGGAACTCGTTGCAACACACGGCCCTGAGTTGATGGATCTAGCAGTTTCCAACCAAGTCAGTTATTTATTTGAAGCAAGCGTTGGTGGGGGAATTCCAATTATCCGACCCCTCCACAAATGTTTAGCAGCCAATGTTATTCTGGAAATTTCCGGGATTTTGAATGGGACAACGAATTATATTTTAACCCGTATGGAACACGCCGGCATTGATTTTGAAACGGCTTTGAAAGAGGCCCAAGCGCACGGTTATGCAGAACAAAATCCGACAGCGGACGTGGCTGGAATCGATGCATGCCGAAAAATAGCCATTTTAGGCAGTATTGCAACAGGCGAGTATATTGACAGTCGACAAATCCACACCGAAGGAATCACGGATGTCACGACCGCAGATATGGCATACGCTCGCGCCCTTCATGCGAAGGTTAAATTGCTAGGCTCGTTTAAACGCCAAGATGGTAAACAATATAATTTAATCGTGGCGCCAATGCTCGTACCATCTAATCAACCCCTAACAGCTGCTGATGATGTTTTTAACGCCATCCAGGTCACCGGGAATGCGCTAGGTACAGCGATGTTTTATGGTCGCGGTGCAGGCAAATTGCCAACCGCTAGCGCCGTCGTGGCAGATGTCATTGAGTGCGCCATGCATTTAGGCAAACAACCTCACATGGCTTTATGGGAAGATCACGGCAACCAAAATATCTTGGCACATGACGAAGCAGCCGTCAGTGCATTAATCCGCCTAAGTCCGGCAATTGACCAGAATTCTGTTGAAAAATTATTTAGCAATGTCGGTATTGAATGGCTTGAACCTGTAATGCCCGAAGAAATCGCTTGTATAGTCGGTCAAAACTCAGATCAAGCTCTGACCGAAGGCCAATTATCGCAACGACTCGCGCAACTTGGTGAATCCGTGATCAGTCGGATGCGCATATATACAAAAAGCTAATTTTATATGTGGCTCATTATAAATTAATATGCTTTACCGTCAAACAGACAATAAAAAAGACGAGCCTCTCGGTTCGTCTTTTTTGTGTTGTTTCGTAATCAGATGATTAGAATCTGTTGTCGAAACCGCCTGATTGACGCCGATTATTCTTGCGAGCTTTTCGGCAATCCGGGCATCGAACGGGTTCGTTCTCAAAGCCCTTTTCTTGGTAAAAAGCCTGTTCACCTTCGGTGAATGCGAATTCGACGCCACAATCTTTGCAAATGATCAATTTGTCCGGCATGTCCTGGAACCTCCAAAAATTTCTCGGATCAAGTCAGTGACAGGTACTAACCGGACATTTGGCAGTTATGACTGGAAAACGCATCGGGTAAGGACTGTTAACAAACGCTAATCCGTTGTTCAATGATAGCATGCATGATATAATTATGACAAGTATGTTTAGGTATAATGTCAATTGCATTGACAAGATTCCCGATAAAACTAAATAAAATATGACATATTGCACAAAAATCACAAACAAGGAGTGACGTATGAAATTAAGCGAATGTGCTGAAGTAATCCAAGCTTCTATATTGGTGCCATGTGAAGACCCTGACTTAGAAATCAATGTTGCCTGTGGTGCGGACTTGATGAGTGATGTTATGGCGTTTTCATGTGCCACCAATCAGATGATGTTGACTGGGCTTGTCAATCCACAAACCATTCGAACGGCAGAAATGATGGATGTTAAAGTAATTGTCTTTGTTCGCGGTAAAAATCCTGACCAAGGAATGTTGAATTTAGCCCGCGAAAAGAGCATAAGCATTTTAACGACCCCGCTACCGATGTTCTCTGCTTGCGGCATTCTTTACAAGCACGGTGTCAAGGGTAAGGGGGAATAGCATATCGAACCGGTAAAATTAGAATACAAAATTCAAGGCAACGACTTTATTAACGCCGGCGAAGCGTCAAGTGGCACAAAAAAGGCCCTAAATCGTTTGGGCGTTTCACCTGTTGCAGTTAAACGCGCGGCCATCGCCATGTACGAGGCCGAAATTAATGCTGTGATCCACGCCGGTGGCGGACAAGCGATTTCTGAAATTTATCCCGATCACATCGTGATCAAAATTATTGACCAAGGTCCAGGAATTCCGGATGTCAATTTAGCGATGACAGAAGGCTGGTCCACTGCGCCAAACATTGCTCGCGAAATGGGCTTTGGTGCGGGCATGGGATTACCGAACATCAAAAAACATTCAGATGATATGTCATTAGAAACAACGATTGGCAAAGGAACGACACTGACCATTACAGTTCGTTTTTAATATTGAGGTTTTATCATGTCTAAACTCCACTCCGTTCAACTGAACGAAGAAAAATGCGTCGGGTGCACAAACTGCATCAAGCGATGCCCCACACAAGCCATTCGCGTTCGCGACGGCAAAGCCCGAATCGATGAACTGCGTTGTATTGACTGTGGTGAATGTATCAAGGCTTGTCCGCACCATGCAAAAAGTGCCGTCATGGATCACTTGGAAGAGCTCTCAAAATATCGTTACACGATTGCTTTGGCGGCCCCTTCACTTTACGCTCAGTTTGGCACCCCCGCAACACGTTGTATGGTGTTAGCAGCCCTCCGCAACATCGGCTTTGACGATGTGTACGAAGTTGCGCTTGGCGCAGAGATTGTGACTCAAGGCACCAGAGAATATATGGATATTGCACGCAATGACAAGCGACTGCCATTGATTTCTTCAGCCTGCCCAGCAGTAGTCCGCGTGATCCAAGAAAAATACCCTGGCCTAATTGAAAATTTAGTCCCGTTTGACGCGCCAATGGAAGTGTCTGCAGCAATTGCCCGCAAGGAAACAATTGAAAAAACTAAATTCAAATCATCTGAAATTGGTATTTTCTTCATCAGCCCTTGCCCAGCTAAACGAACCGCAGTGACTAATCCAATCGGCGGACGACATTCAGAAATTGATGGTGTTATTTCTTTCGCCGAAGCTTACCCTCAAATTCTAGCGACCTTAGAAAACATGAATGCGGATGATATTTGTGAATTTGAGAAGCGTATCGTAGCTGACTCATACGGCGTACGTTGGGGCGGTTCCGGCGGTGAAGCTGTTGGACTGCAAATCGAAAAATATCTAGCGGTTGATGGGATTTTGAATGTGGTGGGCATCTTAGAAGAGATCGAAAATGAACGGCTGCGTGATATTGATTTTATTGAAGCGAATTCTTGCATGGGAGGGTGCATTGGCGGTCCACTCACTGTTGCCAATCGCTATTCCGCAAAATCACGGCTCAACCGATATGTCAGAGAAGCAGAGGCCTATGAGCAGATGCATCCCGATGCAGTATTTAAGGCGATCACTTGTGATATGAACGTTTGGGATCACCTGCCTGAACCGAACCGGGCCTTGCAATTAGATCCGAATATTCTCAAAGCACTTGAAAAATATGAACAGATGGAAAAAATTGCTCATGATTTACCGGGCCTAGACTGTGGAGCTTGCGGCGCACCGGATTGTTCAGCATTAGCTGAAGATATAGTACGAGGTTTTGCCACAGAAACAGATTGTATTTTCAAGTTAAAAGAACGAATTCGAAATGTAGTCGCCCAGATGAGTGACTTAGAAATTGAATTAAACAGACACTCAAAAGGCGGAGGCAATCATGAGCAAACATAACCTCCAAGAAATCGCACAACAGTTGAATTTCGAAATTCGAGTTGGCGGCGGGTTGTCTGACAAAGTTGTTAAGAGTGGATATGCGTGCGATATGCTGAGCTGGGTGATGGCACATGCTCGAGCGACCGATATATGGATGACCATCCTCAATAGCATGAATGTAATTGCAGTTGCCGTGTTAACGGAGTGCGCCTGCGTATTACTCACTGAAAATGTTGACCTGCCAGAAGATGTTGCTAAACGAGCCCAAGAGAAAGAAATTATCGTTTTGCGTACGCCCTTATCGACTTATGAGGCCAGTGCAAAGCTGGCGGAATTTCTGCGCTAAAATGACGATTTGCCGATGTGATTTACATATCCATTCGGCGTTATCACCTTGTTCTGATGCAGATATGACGCCAGGTAATATTGTAGGGATGGCCATGTTGGCAGGCTTTGATGTGATTGCAATTACAGACCATCAAACATGTGGCAACTGTGCAGCGGCAATTGCATTATCTGAATCCGTTAATGGCCCACTTGTGATCCCTGGAATTGAAGTCGAATCAAGCGAAGAAATTCATCTCGTATGCTTGTTCCCTGATTTAATAACAGCAAATCTCATGGAAAAACGAATTCAGGATGGTCTGTTGCCAATTAAAAATCGCCCAGAAATTTTTGGTGAACAGCTTTTATTTAATGACGATGACGAATGTGTTGGCCATGAAGATCGTTTACTGTTGCAAGCATGCCAGTTATCGTGTGATGAAATTGCGCGCGATGTGTTAGCCCTCGGGGGTGTTTGCATACCTGCCCATATTGATCGCCAAGCTAATAGCATCATATCAACATTGGGTGCTATTCCAGAAGATTTTCCAACGGTATGGATTGAACTTTCAAAACAGGTTGATCCGACGCAGTATCTTGCAAAAAAGCCTGAATTAGCGCGGTTTAACTATCTTGTTAGCTCCGACTCACATCATTTATTATCGATCGAAGAACCCGGATGGCCACTTGAAATTCAACCATGGGAGAGTCCGGAAGACGGCCGTCGCCACGTGTTAATTGCCTTGCGACCCTGACAAAACCGATGTTATAATGATTTGATTCGACCCTTCGGAGTGTTGCATGCGTGATCTTTCTCTACATTTGATGGATATTGTTCAAAATTCAGTCAAAGCGAAAGCGAGTGAAATCGAAATTTTGATTGAAGTGTCCCCAGAAACGGATCAAATGATTATTTTTGTGGGTGACAACGGCAGCGGCATGCAACCTGATATGGTCGAAAAAGTCCAAGATCCGTTTGTGACCTCACGGACAACCCGGTCAGTCGGTTTGGGTATACCCTTACTCAAAGAACTTTGCGAATTAACCGGTGGACAGTTGCAGCTAGCATCAACTTTAGGTGTTGGTACGCGATTAACAGCCATTCTAGGTCTTAGTAGTATTGACCGTCTGCCACTTGGCGCAATTGGCGATACAATGATGGTCCTAATCTCTGCCGATCCAAGCCTAAACTATACGTTGGCTTTTCGTGCGCCGGGTCGCTTTTTTGAACTCCGTCTCCAAGACGTCAGGGCAGAAATCCCAGATTTACCACTTGATGAGCCATCTGTTTTACAATGGCTAAAGGAATATATTGCCGAACAGCAACAGGCTGTCTTTACCAGTTATTTAGACGAATAGACGCTTAAGGAGACTTCATGAATCTACTCTTGACATTAGAATCAATGAAATTTTACAAAATTAAACACGAACGTTTCATTCAAGTTGCGTTCGTCCTCCTTTATCTGATTAACCTCGCCCCATTTTTATTGCCAATTGGCGATCCTGATTTTTCAGTTTATATGACAGCATTTGAAAAGTTATTGACTGATCCTGCAGGACCGATTCCGATGCCTTCTGTTGGCAATTTGATCATGATGGGTATGGTTATCGTCGCAAGCGCAATCAATTTATTAGTAACGATCGCCTATGCGGCGCTGATGGTCGGTGAGCATGCACAGATGAGCGGCAAATTGATCCTCAAAGCCTTTTTAAAAGGCCTACCGCAACTTTTGTTGTTAACTGTATTAATGATTGTTCCCTTGTTGCTTTCATCTTTGTTGCTGATGATTCCTGTCTTGTATTTTGTTTCAAATTTCTATTTATTGCCCCTTTTGCTTTTATCCGATGGTAACAAGTTGACTGATGCCATGCAGAACAGTATTAAAATGACCAAGGGTTTCAAAATCATGATTCTCTTGCAAATGTTTTTCTTATCGATTTTTCTTTCATTACCGGAATCGTTAATCTTGTCATTTTTACCTGTAAGTTTTATTACATCCGTTTTGATTCCCCAGTTTTTTATCGTTTTACAGACTTTTTCTCAAGGCCGATTAATGGGTATCTATTATCTTTTCCTTGTAAAAAAAGTTCCCGTTATGATACCATCGAAACCACAGAAATAAGTCCATAATTGTTGATTTCATGCACATTCAGGAGGTAAAACAATGAAAAATATTGAAGAAATCTTAAGTTTACTTGAAAAGAATGCCAAACTGACCGCTGCAGAAATCGCCGTGATGACAGATAGTCCGATTGCCGAAGTCGAAAAGATAATTGCTGATTTAGAAGCTCAACATATTATTTTAGGATACGGTGCATTGGTTAATTGGGAAAAGACCACTGCTTCACCTGTTACAGCGCTGATCGAAGTTCGAGTCACCCCGCAACGCGGCCAAGGCTTTGATAATATTGCACAACGAATTTATCGCCATAGCCAGGTGCAATCCTGTTATCTCATGTCGGGCGGTTTTGATCTGATGGTCATAATCGAAGATAAGAGCCTAAAAGAAGTGGCTATGTTCGTCTCAGAAAAAATTGCCCCGCTTGAATCCGTCATATCAACACAAACGCACTTTATTTTGAAAAAATACAAAATGAATGGGACAGAGTTTGCTTCTAAAGATGAAGATAATCGGGAGGCGATTGTCTTATGAATTTAGAATCATTTCTGTCTGAAAGAGCGAAGGCGATTCCGCCATCAGCGATTCGCCGCTTTTTCGACATGGCTAATGAGCTCAAGGGTCAAGTCATATCCCTTTCAATCGGGGAACCTGACTTTGTCACCCCTTGGGGCATTCGAGAAGCTGGAATTTTCTCGCTTGAGCAGGGCAATACGCATTATTCACCCAATCAAGGCTTTATTGAACTGCGCGAAGCGATAACTGTCTATTTAAAAAAACGCTTCAAATTATCCTATCAGCCTAAATCAGAGGTCATTGTCACAGTTGGCGGCAGTGAAGCGATCGATATTGCGGTTCGTGCCGTTTTAAATCCTGGTGATGAAGTCATTATCCCTGAGCCTTGCTTCGTCGCATACAAAAGTTGCGTATTAATGTCTGGCGGTGTACCGGTGACAATCGCTACACGGGCTGAAGACAACTTTGTCTTACTACCAGAACAGCTTAAAGCAGCAATTACCCCCAAAACAAAACTGATTATGCTTGGTTATCCAAACAATCCTACCGGTGCTGTCATGAGTCGCGAACAATTACAGGCTGTCGTTGATGTAATCAAAGATTTGCCGATTCTTGTGATGTCAGATGAGTTATATGGCGAACTAACATACGAACCTGCTGACCATTGCTCAATCGCCGAGCTTGATGGGATGATCGATCGCACGATTTTAATTGGTGGTTTTTCCAAAGCCTTTGCGATGACCGGTTGGCGAATCGGCTATGTTTGTGGCCCGGATACGCTTTTAGCCGCGATGAACAAAATTCATCAATATATCATTATGAGTTCTCCGACCACCGCGCAAGAGGCCGCGATTGAGGCCTTGCGACATAGCCATGATCACGTCGAACCGATGCGCCAAGAATATAATCGTCGCCGTCGTTTTGTGGTGCATGCATGTAACGAAATGGGTCTCGCATGTTTTGAGCCACTCGGTGCATTTTATGCATTCCCCAATATCAGCATCACGGGGCTGTCCTCTAATGAATTTTGCGAAAGATTCTTACAAGAAGAAAAAGTTGCAATCGTACCAGGCACTGCCTTTGGCGAATGTGGAGAAGGTTTTGTCCGGATTAGCTATGCATCTTCGATGGACAATATCCGTGAAGCCATGGTTCGTTTAAAACGATTTGTTGAAAGGAACCGTCCAAAATGATTGAATACGACCAGTACCGTCAGGAGCTTGGCCAGTTTACTGAAAAACTGGACCAGCTGCGGCTGGCCTTGCACATTGACCATGTTAAAGATGAAATTGGTGAACTCGAAGCTCGTGCCCAGGAACCTGGTTTCTGGGATGATGTTGAGCGCGCCCAAAAAATCCAAACAAAAGTGAAGCATTTACAGAAAAAAGTCGATCGATTCAACGGCTTACATCAGGAGTATGAGGACCTTGAAATCCTCTGCGAATTAGGTTCAGAAGTAGATGATCCAGAAATTGCAGTCGAAGTTGGGGCGAATCTTACAAAATTTCGCGATGACTTTGAACAAATGCGATTAGAGACATTGTTTACCGGCGAATATGACGATAGCAATGCAATTTTAACATTGCATGCTGGTGCAGGTGGCACTGAAGCCCAAGATTGGTGTGAAATGCTCTATCGTATGTACACACGTTGGGCGGAAGCACACGGTTTTGAAGTCAAATTGCTCGATATGCTGGATGGTGACGAAGCTGGGCTAAAAAGCGTTTCGTTTATGCTTAATGGCGATAATGCTTATGGCTATATGAAATCTGAAATTGGCGTCCATCGTTTAGTTCGTATTTCTCCATTTGACTCATCTGGTCGCCGCCACACATCATTTGCCTCACTAGAAGTTTTGCCGGAACTGGATGATTCAATCAAAATTGAAATCAATTCTGAAGATTTAAGAGTAGATACCTATCGATCTTCAGGCGCCGGTGGGCAGCACGTCAACAAAACAGAATCGGCTATTCGGATCACGCATATTCCAACTGGCTGTGTTGTTTCCTGCCAAACTCAACGTTCACAAATTCAAAACCGCGAAACCGCGATGAATATGTTGAAGTCCAAACTGTTCGCTTTAGCTCGCGCCGCGCAAATGGATCATATTGAAGACTTAAAGGGTAATCAGATGGCGATCGCTTGGGGTAGCCAGATTAGATCATATGTTTTTTGCCCCTACACCATGGTAAAAGATACGCGGACCGGATTTGAGGTCATTGACGTTGATGGTGTAATGGATGGCAATTTAGATGGCTTTATCAACGCCTATCTCTCTGGTATGAAAGCCGAAAAATAATGACATTTGATCGACCGAATGTACAAAACGCCTGGGACCGCCTTGAAAAAGTATTGTTACCTTTGCAAAAAGTGGCAATTGCTTGTTCAGGCGGTGTTGATAGTACCGTTCTGGCAGTTGCAGCGTCAAAAATCCTTGGTTTTGATCAGGTTTTACTGCTCACCGCTGAAGCACCGATGGTGCCAGAATCTGACCGACAAGATGCTTCGGAATTAGCACATTTAACAGGCGCGACCCATTTTATCGTAACGTTACCCGTGACGATACTTGATCAACCGCCCTTTTCGACAAATCCACCGGATCGTTGCTATCACTGCAAGAAAATTATTTTCAAGACGCTTATCGAACAAGCCATCCAACTCGGATTCCGACAATTATGTGATGGTACCAATGCCGATGATCTTGGCGAATATCGGCCAGGGCTTCAGGCTTTGCATGAACTTCAGGTGATTAGTCCGTTAGCAGCTGCAGGCTTGACTAAATCCGAAATCAGAGAACTTGGCCAAACCTTATGCCCTGATTACGCAGCAAAACCAGCCATGGCTTGTTTAGCAACACGAATACCAACTTATACGCCTGTCACGTTAGCCGCAATGCAACGCATCGACCTTGCAGAACAACTACTACGGCAAAAAGGCTTGCATCAAGTTCGAGTACGTGATCATGGTGGCTTAGCCCGTGTTGAACTTGATGCCGAGTTACTCAATAATGGACTTGACGCACAATTCATTCATGAGTTGCGCGACATTCTAGTAACGGTTGGCTTTACGTACAGTACAATTGACTTAAATGGTTATCGATCTGGCAGTATGAATCCGGAATCCTTAAAGGACTGATTTTTACAAACAGGAGGCGGTTAATATGTCGATTCAAGATCACTATGAAGACCTTGGTTTTGCCAAGATTGACCACTCCCGTAAAGCCCGAAACGGCTTTTCCGAGGTCGTTTTTTGTGAAGGGAAGACCCCGGATCAAGTCACACAAATTGCGCAGAGTATTTTGAAGCATCAAGACAATTTACTGGCGACACGAGCTGATGCTGCTCACTTTGCAGCAGTATTAGCAATCGCTTCAGATGCCAGTTATGATGAACGTGCTCGTGTAATCAGCGTAATACGCTATCCGATTACTCAGATTGGGATAGTAGCCGTCGTATCTGCAGGAACTGCTGATCAACCGGTAGCTGAAGAAGCTGCCCTAACTGCTGAGGCCTTAGGTTGCCACGTTAATCGTTTTTCAGATGTCGGCGTTGCAGGGATCCACCGATTAATGGCTGTTATCGACGATATTCGTCGAGCAGACGTCATTATTGCAGTTGCTGGCATGGAGGGGGCTTTAGTTAGCGTTTTAGGTGGCCTTGTTGACATACCTGTTCTCGCAGTACCCTCTGGTATCGGCTATGGTGCCAATTTTGGTGGTGTGACTACGCTTTTAGCCATGATTAATTCGTGTGCGAGTGGTGTCGCAGTACACAATATCGGCAATGGATTTGGTGCTGGGTATATGGCTGCAACAATTTGTCGGCAAATCGATCGCCGGATACGTGAAGCGAAAGGTGAACAATGAGTAAAATACTTTATCTTGACTGTTTTTCTGGCATAAGCGGCGATATGTTTTTAGGCGCGATGCTTGATTTAGGTGTCCCCATTACCGTTGTTGAAAGCGAATTAGCCAAGCTTGGTTTGGGAACCCACTACCACATTCATACTGAGAAAATAGCTAAAAGCGGCATTGTTGGTACGTCGTTAACTGTTCAGCTAATCCCTGAAC
>JAQUDJ010000005.1:40941-111795 GCA_028685755.1 Eubacteriales bacterium
TTAGCTGTTTTTCGTGAAATAGGCATAGCAGAAGCACATGTACACGGGGTAGAGCTTGACGCTGTCCACTTTCATGAAGTTGGAGCCATTGACTCAATTGTCGATATTGTTGGTGGTGCAATTGCTTTGGATTATCTTGGTGTGGATTATGTAGTAGTTTCGCCAATTTCTGATGGCACTGGCACCATTAGTTGTCAACACGGTGTTATGCCCGTCCCGGTCCCAGCCGTTGTAAAAATGTTAGAAAATTCGTCGATACCTTACATAACTGGCACGAGTCACACCGAATTAGTCACACCGACTGGCCTCGGATTAGCAAAAACCTTTGCCAATCGGTTTGGCGCACTGCCTGCCATGACGATCACCCAAATTGGGTATGGGTTTGGCCAACGAGAAATCGGCAGATTAAATGCCTTGCGTGTATTTTTAGGCGAAGAACAAGTGCAATCCACAAAACAACCATTCAATTCAAGTGAAATGGATCAAGTTGTCATGTTGTCCTGTCATATTGATAATACATCGGCAGAAGCGTTGGGTTATTTAATGACTAAACTTTTGGATATAGGTGCAGCAGATGTCGCTTATAGCCCAATCCTGATGAAAAAGAACCGCCCAGGCCAACTATTAACGATCATTTCACCGATTCAATTAGAGCGAAATCTTGTTGAACTCGTTTTTTCACACTGTGGCACAATAGGCATTCGTCGTGAAATTGTAGATCGCCATGTCATGCAGCGTTTCACCACAATCATCCAATTACCCGACTGTTCGATTCGCTTAAAAACCGTGCAATGGCAGTCAATTAATAAAACCTATCCCGAATATGAAGATCTAGTCGTATTGGCTAATATGCGCTCAATTAACCTTGATCAGGCGCGTCAAATCGTCGATAGCGCACGAAATGTGCTTGCTGAACCAACAGAATAATGAATAGTTTTTTAGATCAGCAAAAAGCAGCGTTAATTGCTTGTCATGTTGTATGGCGCGAGTTTGCAGCAGTCTTGGCGACATCCCATTTTAAAATTACACCGATATTTTTCGAACAGGGTTTACATGACCAACCAAACAAACTTCAGAATTTACTGCAAGATAAAATAAATCAGATAGATCACGATTTTGATTATATTTTATTGGGCTATGGTCTGTGCTCCAATGGGATTAGTGGTTTGACAAGCCAACATGCGACTTTAGTGATCCCGCGAGCCCATGATTGCATGACATTGATTCTCGGCTCAAAAGAGAAATATCGGGAGCTTTTCGATCAATATCCCGGGACCTATTGGTTTAATCATGGCTGGATGGAGACCGGTAGCCTGCCAGGGCCTGAATTTCTCGAAACGAAACGCCAAATATTTATGGATAAATACGACGACACGGATACTGTCGATTATTTAATCGAACAAGAACAGCGTTGGATGGCTGATTATAAAAACATCTGTTTGGTTTGCCAACCCGCTTTGGAATTGCCTGAAAGACACAAGCAAGAATTAATCGATTTCACAGTTGCTGCGGCAGCACAACACCACTGGTCGCTCGTGAAGGTTACCGGTGATTTAAGCTTATTTTCGGGGCTTATCAACCCGCCATGGAATCCACAAATGTATCTCGTTATTCCACCAGGCCAAGTCGTGCAACCTTCTTTTGATGAACAGATCATCAAGGCGATTTAATTGACGAACTATAGCCCCCTTGCTAAACTTGATACAACTTTGTTGGCATAAGGGAATGCCTGCATTTCATGCTTTTTAAGCATTAAAAAGGAGTTTTTATGGCCAAACGTGTCCTCGTTGTTATGGGATCAGATTCCGATTTTCCGGTCATGGAAGCGTGCTTTAAAACACTTAAGGATTTTGATGTCGATTTTGAAGCGACAGTCTGTTCGGCCCATCGAACGCCTGAACGTGCTGCTCAACTGGCACGGTCGGCAGCAGACCAAGACTTTGGCGTCATCATTGCCGCAGCAGGGCTTGCAGCTCATTTACCAGGTGTCTTAGCTGCCTTTACGGTTTTGCCAGTCATCGGCGTTCCCATAAAAACTGGTGCGCTTAATGGCCAAGATGCGCTATATGCAATAGTCCAAATGCCTTCCGGGATCCCGGTTGCCACAGTTGCTATCGACGGTGCAGCTAATGCGGCAATTTTGGCAGTTCAGATGCTCAGTCTTGGGGATTCTAGCCTAATCGATAAACTAAAACACCATAAGTTAACGCTCGAAAAAACTGTTCTTGAACGGGACCGTAAATTACAAGCTAAGTTAGCCCAGCTATAAGCAGACGGAGGGATCAAGATGATCCATGATGAATGCGGCATATTTGCTGCTTTTGACCCCACATCAACGCGACAAGATGCGGCTAGACTTACCTTTCTCGGTCTTTTTGCGATGCAACACCGCGGTGAAGATAGTGCGGGAATTGCCATCAATCAACAAGGGACTTTGTTGTGCCAACGCCGTAAGGGATTAGTTACGGAGGGTTTTGATGCTGTCGCCATTAATGTATTACAAGGTCATGCAGCGATCGGGCATGTTCGTTATCCAACTCCCGTTGATTCGAGTCTAGAAAGTGCGCAGCCCATGCTGATCAAATCGCGTCGTGGCCAGTTGGCGCTCGCGTTTAATGGCGCATTGACCAATTCAGCACAATTGCGCCAAGAACTTCAAGCGCAAGGCGCCATCTTTCAATCGCGATCTGATTCAGAAATCATGTTGGCATTATTAGCACGTCATCAAGTTTTAGAAGACCGGCCAGAAACTGCCTTGAGCAAGATGCAATCTGAAATGTTTGGCGCTTATGCCATGGTTCTCATGACGTCTGATCGCGTGATTGGTATGCGTGATCCCAATGGTATTCGTCCGTTATGCATCGGCGAACTGCAAGGCACGCTGTTTTTAGCTTCCGAAAGCTGCGCGATTGATGCCGTGGGTGGCCAATTTGTGCGCGATGTACAACCTGGTGAAATCGTTAGTTTGACAGCCTCCGGAATTGTTGTCGCTCAGCCGGCAAATAATACGCGCTGCAAGACCTGTCTCTTTGAATATGTATATTTTGCCCGCCCAGATAGCGTTATTGATGGGACAAATGTTTTTGCCTCACGCGTCGCATCCGGTTCTGTTTTAGCGCATGAACACCCCTGTGACGCAGATCTTGTGATTGGGGCACCCGATTCTGGATTAGCCGCATCAATAGGATATGCGCAAGCAATGAAAATCCCTCATGGCAGTGGCTTGTTAAAAAATCGCTACGTCGGCCGCACCTTTTTACATCCCAATCAATCCCATCGTGAGATGTTGGTCAGCCTCAAATTCACAGCGTTAGCCGAGGCAGTCAAGGGTAAAAAAATAGTCTTAGTTGATGATTCACTTGTACGCGGGACAACAACCCGCCATGTGATCAATCTTCTGCGCAAGGCTGGTGCTCAAGAAGTCCATATGCGAGTCGCTTCACCACCTTTACAATACCCCTGTCACTATGGGGTTGAAACGCCAGGTCAGCATGATTTATCGGCCTGTGAGTTAACTCAACGGGAACTAGTTAACCATATTGGTGCAGATAGCCTTGGTTTTTTAAGTCTTAATGGCTTGCAAAATGCATGCGGAAGTAATCTAAATCAATGTACGGCTTGCTTTAGTGGCCAATATCCTGTGGCATTAGCGCCCGAACTCGCAGCGAGTATTCGCCAAATCGATCCAGACTGGTTTTTCAATCGGGTAGAAGGATAAGCAAGCTAGATGTTTAAAATTGCGGTCTTTGTTTCCGGTGGTGGTACGAATTTGCAAGCGATCATTGATCAAATTCAATCAGGTCATTTGACGAACGTTGAAATTGCTTGCGTCCTTGCATCGAAAACCCAAACGTATGCTCAAACCCGCGCTGAGAAGGCAAGTTTACCATGCGTTGTCGTCAGGCGATCTGACTATTTAAAATTGTCGGAATATGATGAGGCAATCCTTGACGCAATTAAGCCATTTGCTGTCGATTTGGTGGTTTTAGCCGGTTTTTTAAGTTTGTTGGGACCACAATTTATTGCAAACTATCGTCAACGGATCATCAATATTCACCCGTCATTAATTCCAGCTTTTTGCGGACCAGGACTATACGGGATTAAACCCCATCAGGCAGCCCTGGATTACGGAGTCAAAATAACAGGTGCTACCGTTCATTTTGTTGATGAACATTATGACGAGGGACCCGTTTTACTTCAAAGAGCAGTTGAAATTAGGACCGGTGATACCGCAGAAGTCTTACAGCAGCGCGTGATGAAGGAGGCTGAGCAAATTATCTTGCCAGAAGCAATTGGTTTAATTGCGGCGGGACACGTTCAAATAGAAGGTCGCAAAACAATAATTCGCTCATAAAGACAACTAATTCATTCATTTGGAGGTTACTAAAATGATGAAAAGAGCCCTAATTAGTGTATCGGATAAAAATGGTCTGATCGAACTAGCTACAGAACTGAATAATCTTGGGATTGAGATCATTTCAACCGGAGGGACCGCCAATGTGCTTGTGCGGGCTGGTTTACCGGTGATTAATGTTTCCGAAATTACAAATTATCCCGAGTGCCTTGATGGCCGTGTCAAAACATTACACCCGAAAATACATGGGGGTATTCTGGCAATTCGTGATAATGAACAACATATGAAAACCCTTAAGCAGTTAGAAATAACCCCAATTGATCTAGTCATTATTAATTTATATCCTTTTAAAGCGACCGTTCAAAAGTCGGGAGTAACCCAAGAAGAATGCATTGAAAATATTGATATTGGTGGACCAAGCATGTTACGTGCTGCAGCCAAGAATCACAACGATGTGACGGTACTCGTTGATCCGGCAGATTACGCCCACGTCTTGTCTGAAATCAAGTCAAGTGGCAACACAACACACGATACACGCTTCAAATTAGCCAAAAAAGTATTTGAACATACTGCTGCTTACGATGCTTTGATCGCCAACTACTTTCTAACACAAAGTCAATCAGCGGAACTGCCCAACAATTTAACAGTCACTTATGAACGAGTTAGCGGTTTGCGTTATGGTGAGAATCCGCATCAAAACGCCTCTTTCTATCGGGAAGCATTGCCCAAAGTAGGTTCGTTAACGGAGGCAAAGCAACTCGGTGGCAAAGAACTTTCATACAATAATATTGCCGATACCGACGCGGCAATCGCACTGTTAAAAGAATTTACAGAACCGACCGTCGTAGCGGTTAAACATGCTAACCCCTGTGGTGTTGGCAGTGCGGTAGAATTGCTAGATGCTTGGACAAAAGCCTTTGAAGCAGACAAAATTTCAATATTTGGTGGCATTGTTGCGCTCAATCGCCCAGTCACTCGCGCAGTCGCAGAGGCAATGAAAGACGTCTTTCTGGAAGTCATTATCGCCCCTGATTACGATGAAGACGCCTTAACTGTTTTAACTGCCAAAAAGAATCTTCGATTACTTCGTTTGCCATCGGTTGCAGAACCGATTAAAAAAGGTGAATTAATGCTTAAACAAGTTTTTGGCGGACTTTTAGTGCAAGACCAAGACACGGATGTGCTACCACAAAATCAATATCAAGTCGTCACAGAAGTGCCTCCAACAACAGCTGCAGAAGCTGATTTGCTGTTTGCGATGAAAGTCGTCAAGCATGTCAAATCAAACGCGATTGTCCTTGTCAAAAATCTGCAAACTGTCGGAATTGGCCCTGGTCAACCAAATCGCATTACGTCAGCTGGTATAGCGATCAAAAATGCTGGCGAGAAAGCCCAAGGTTCTGTGCTCGGATCAGATGCTTTCTTCCCATTTGCTGATACAGTTGAAGCAGCCGCTGCTGCAGGAATTTCAGCAATTATTCAACCAGGTGGATCGCTACGAGATCAGGAGTCAATTGACGCTTGTAATCGTGCCAAAATTCCAATGGTCTTTACCGGTATGCGCCATTTCCGTCATTAAGTGCTTATTGATCATAAAGGACAAGCTATGAAAGTTTTAATTATCGGCGGCGGTGGCCGTGAACATGCAATTGCGACTCAATTTCGTCAAAGCACACACGTCTCTGAATTATTTTGTGCTCCAGGCAATGCCGGGATCGCGAAAATTGCGACGTGTGTACCCATCAAAGCAACCGAAATCACGGACCTCGTCCAATTTGCAAAAAATGAATCTATGGATTTAGTTTTTGTCGCCCCAGATGATCCATTAGCATTGGGCCTAGTTGATGCCTTAGAATCAGCTGGAATTCGTGCCTTTGGCCCATCAAAGGCTGCGGCACGACTAGAAGCAAGTAAGTCATTTGCAAAAGATTTGATGCAACGTTATCATATCCCGACAGCTGAATATGCGGTTTTTGATGCTGTTGAACCGGCGATCGCCCATCTTAATTCATGTGAATTACCAATCGTTATCAAAGCGGATGGCTTAGCACTCGGAAAGGGCGTTATCATTGCGCAGACCCTGTCTGAAGCAGTAGCGACTGTTCGCGACATGCTCGAAAGCAATGTTTTTGGACAGGCCGGGAGTCGTGTTGTCATCGAATCATTTCTAACCGGTCCAGAATTAACAGTGCTTGCTTTTACCGATGGCCAAACGGTTGTACCGATGGTTTCTTCACGTGATCATAAGCGGGCATATGATCACGATCAAGGGCCCAATACCGGTGGCATGGGGACAATTGCACCCGGTGCTCAATTAGATGAAGCGACGCAACAACTGATGATGGAAACGATTTTCCAGCCTACCATTGATGCGATGGCTCGAGAGGGAAGTCCCTTCAAAGGCGTTATCTACTTTGGCTTAATGCTGACCCCACAAGGTCCCAAAGTGATTGAGTACAACGCTCGTTTCGGTGATCCAGAAGCTCAAGTCGTCCTGCCCTTATTAGAAACCGATTTTGTCGTTATTTGCAATGCCGTTATCGAGCAAAATCTCAAATCTCTCTCAATTAAGTGGAGCAAACGCGCTGCCTGTTGTGTGGTCATGGCATCTGGTGGTTACCCAGGTCCATATCAAACCGGTTACCCAATAAGTGGACTTGAACTTGTTAAAGCAAGTACTGTTTTTCACGCAGGGACGCGTTTTGAAAATGACCAAATTGTCAGCGCCGGGGGTCGCGTACTTGGGGTTACGGCGATCGCTGATACACTTGATGCCGCAATCAACCAAGCGTACCAAGATGTTGGCAAAATCAATTTTAAAGATGCGCATTATCGTCACGATATCGGCCATTCATGACACGATATGGCTTAATTGGCGGGACATTTGACCCCTTTCATAACGGTCATCGACGATTAGTTGAAGCAGTTAACGCTTCCGACGGCATTGATCGGGTCATTTTGATGGTCGCCGGCCAACAACCCCATAAGACTCGCGTTAAAGTTTCGGCTGCAAGCTATCGGTTTGAAATGGCGGTTCGCGGCGTGTCTGACCTAGAAAACGTGACTGTTTCCGATATGGAAATCAACCGTAAGGGAAGATCGTTTACGATTGATACGCTTAATGAACTAACAAAAAATATGTCAGATGATGATCAATTAATCCTCGTTTATGGGTCAGATGTGCTTTTTGATTTGCCCAATTGGCGAGAGCCAGCAGCCATTCTGCTTCGATATCCTTTATTAATCGCGGCACGAGGTGGGATTGCGCGTCAAGCTGCTGAAATACAAGCTGAGAAATTGCGCTGCGATTATCAGGCACGGATTTCCTTTATGGAGCAAGATATGATCGAGCTTTCTGCGACTTCGATTCGCGATATGCTTGTTGCGAAACAACCTCACAGTCATTTGATACCAGATCGCGTCGCCGCGATGATCGAGCATCATGATCTTTATGGATATGATGATGAATTGACAACACTCGATCCAGAACTATGGGGGTTGCTTGCTGACTACGAGCGTCAATTGCGACCGCTACTCAACACAAAGCGCTTACTTCATTCTCTCAATGTCATGCGATACGCGATGCATCTAGCAATGCGCCACGGAATAGATGTCAAGAAAGCAGCGATAGCAGGTCTTTTGCACGATTGTGCCAAATGTTTAGAAGCACACACTGTTTTGCATTATGCGCGTCTGGCTGGGGATCCCCAATTAGTTGAAGCTGCGTTAGCACACGGACCAGCGGGTGCCTATTTAGCAAAACGTGATTTTGGCATTAACGATACGGAAATTCTGCGTGCCATTCATTTCCATACCACAGGCAATGGCGACATGTCGCCACTCGATTTGTTAATCTATGTCGCTGACAAAGTTGAGCCGGCTCGCACGTACAATAACCTTGAAGGCATCCGAATCGCCGCAGAAAATGACCTTGAACAGGCCATGCGCCTTTGCCTCGTTGAAGTTGAAGCTTTCCTAGTTAGGGAGCAAAAACCATCCCACCCCTATGCTTTAGCCGCACTCAAAAAACTAAATGTGGTGGAATAGCATTGACAAATGACCTCAGATCAGCCATTATACAGCCGGAACGATAAGGAGAATTAAATTGACTGCACAAGAATTAGCTCACAAAATTGGTATCATTTTAGATGACAAAAAAGCAAAAGACATCGAAGTGATTGATGTTTCTGAAAAAACAATCCTCGCCGACTATTTTGTTATTGCCTCCGGTACATCGACGACACATGTTAAAGCACTTTCAGATGAAGTCGAGTTTATGCTTAAAGAACAAGATCGTCGTTTGGCCGATCATGTCGAAGGTCACGATTCATCACGATGGATCTTGCTCGATTACGGTGATGTTGTTGTTCATGTTTTCCACACGGAAGAACGTGATTTCTACAGTCTGGATAAATTGTGGCGTTTAAGCCGCAACAAGGATCAGATTTAAGTCAAGTAATTCGCAAAAAATGTCGAAAATGTCGAAAAATGTCGTACGATTGGGGGCGGGAATACCGTCCCCTTTTTGATATGCTGTTAAAAGATAACCTTTCAAGAGGTGAACAGGATGTCAAAATCACACGCATCTAAAAAGCTTGCATTATTTCTAATAACTACCAGTTTGTTTTCAGCTCTGGCCATGTGGTCAAAATTTCAATCAACGCTACCCGACACAAGCATCATCATTCACGCTAATCAAGAAGTCACTTCCAATGTGACCGAGAATAATCCATCAGGCACACAGCTCGCAGATTCTGACGGCACACAATTAAACAATACCCATTTAGCCGACGCAAACGTGGAACAGTTAGTTGATCAGATACCCATTTACTTAGTTGGCGCAATCCAAAATCCGGGCATATATCAAGTTGCACGAGGCAGCTATCTCTATCAACTGATTGAACGAGCGGGTGGCTTAACATCAGAAGCTGCAGCAAAAGAGATTGATCTGGCGATGCAAATCAATGAAAATGGACGAATTCAAATTCCCACACAAACACAATTCAGTCTAAATCCCAACCAAAATTGGCTTTTGGAGGCCTCTTCTGAAGAAACTGAAAAGATCAACATCAATCAGGCCACACTGGATCAGCTGGATACTTTACCAGGAATTGGGCCAGCCACAGCAAAATCGATCATCGATTATCGCGAGCGCAATGGTCCTTTTTCGGTATTGGAAGATTTGATGAAAGTCCCAGGCATCAAACAAAGTCGCTTAGATGCTATGGCAGATTTGATTTCAATCGACTAGCCTGTTTACTTAAAAGTCACGGCTTTTGATATATTCGACACGCCGATATATGTTTTGCCACGGTTGAGGGTCAGTTCCGTGCCATCCGCTTTCAATAATATCCATGGATCGTTGATGCCACCTTTGCGCCAAGTGATATTTTCATATTTGCCACCAGACAGGTAATATCCAGATCCGCTTGTTAAATCATATTCGCGTAAAATACTGCCGGCATAACTTGTTACGGTTGTTTTTAACAACAAAACGTTTGTGAATTTGAGTTGTTGTCCAGTAGTCTGATCGATTTGAGCTTTACCAAATTGACCTTTGCCATAGGTTTGTGTTTTTGCATCGTAATTAAACGTTGCAATATTATAGTTTGAAAAAGGAGCAGATACCGAATTAGCTATGCCACCGCTTGCAGGAACGATCGATGTGTTTGGTTGAAAATAGAACCACGCACGATTGTTATTGTCATTTGTCGTCCGTAATCCGAGCTTGTTGATTGCTTTAACGAGATTAGGCCCGTTTGTCTTGACGCTGTGTTCATAACCACGAAGTTTGCGCCAGATTGGGTCGCGCCAATAAGCATACCCTGCATTTGAGCTATCAATATGCTCAATTCCAAGATTTTTGACCGTGTCATAAGCAACGGTAGAGCCGCCAAAATGGACAACAATGGCATCAAATGCGCCGGCAAGTTCAATGAAGTCATGGCGCAAACTGCGAATTGAACCTACTTCTGGAACCATTGATGCACTTGCATAAACAGCCATTTGTCTTGTAATTGATCCTTCGACCTCTAATTCATAGAGAATATCTGCAGCACTTAATCCGACCTGAGGGGTCGCCTTCTTGATATTGTTGATCATGATTGCGACAGGACGAGCGGATACTAGGTTCGGATCAGACAAGGCAAGTCCTGTTAGCGGATTGTATGTGGCAATTTCCTTTTCAGCAAAAACAGGACATGAAAAAGTTGAGATAGTCAGGATCAAGGCGAGTAAAAACAGACTAAAACGTGTTTTACCGGGTTTCATCAAGAACCTCCAAGCTGTGTTTTGTTGAAGATTGCGGTCGAAAATAGTCGATAAATGGGATATACAATGCTCTAATTTTAACAACTCTCGATACATTCATCAATCAAGTATAAGAATTTACAAATGAAGGCAGATTGATTATATTTAAATGGCTATTATTTCAGAATGTAGCAAGTGATACCTTGGAGGTTTTCCATGTCTGATTTTACTGATGCAGCGTATCGACACGCTTTTCATCATACTTCGTCGCACATCCTTGCACAGGCTGTTAAACGGTTGTTTCCGATGGTGAAACTTGCGATCGGCCCGGCAATCGACAACGGCTATTATTATGATTTTGATCGAGAGAACCCTTTTTCACTCGAAGAACTTGCGCAAATTGAAGATGAAATGCGCAAAATCGTCAAGGCGGACTTTACGATTGAACGTTTTGAATTATCTCGTCAAGAAGCTCGCGATAAAATGCTCGCCGCAGGTGAGTCTTATAAGGTTGAATTGATCGATGATCTGCCAGCTGATGCAATTATCTCTTTTTATCAGCAAGGTGAATTTGTTGATTTGTGTGCCGGTCCACATTTAACCAAAACGGGTGAAGTTAAAGCATTCAAGCTCACGCAAGTGGCAGGTGCTTACTGGCGCGGTAGCGAAAAGAACAAAATGCTCCAACGCATTTATGGTTTAAGCTTTCCGGATAAAGAACAATTGAAAGCATACCTAGCGCAGCAAGAAGAAGCACGCAAACGCGATCACAATAAAATTGGCCGTGAATTGGGCTTTTTTACGACGGTTGATTATATCGGCCAAGGTTTGCCGATTCTTTTGCCAAAAGGAGCTCGGACCATTCAACTCCTCCAGCGCTTTGTCGAAGACGAGGAGGAAAAACGCGGATACCTTTTAACAAAGACTCCGATGATGGCCAAATCAGACCTTTATAAAATTTCTGGCCATTGGCAGCATTATCGCCAAGGTATGTTTATCATCGGTGATCCTGAAAAAGCAGATACCGAAGAAGTACTCGCGCTGCGTCCCATGACGTGCCCCTTTCAATTTCAAGCCTATCTCACTAAAACAAGGAGCTATCGTGACTTGCCGTTGCGATATGGTGAAACATCGACACTTTTCCGGAATGAATCATCTGGTGAAATGCATGGCTTAATCCGTGTGCGTCAGTTCACGATTTCGGAAGGTCACCTGATGTGCACACCTGAACAACTCGAAGATGAATTCCGTGGTACCTTAGACTTAGCAAACTTCATGCTTCAGGCTGTTGGGTTGGGCGATGATGTTAGCTATCGTTTCTCACAATGGGATCCAAACGACAAAGATAAATTCATCGGATCAAGTGAGCAATGGGAAGCTGTACAAAACACGATGCGTTCGATCTTAGATCATACCGGTTTAAATTATTCTGAAGGTATTGGTGAGGCCGCTTTTTATGGTCCGAAACTAGACATCCAGATAAAAAATGTTTTTGGCAAAGAAGATACACTCATCACCATCCAAATCGATTTCCAGCTAGCAGAACGTTTTGAAATGGAATATACCGACCGCGAAGGTCAAAAGCAAAATCCATATATAATTCACCGCACCTCATTAGGTTGCTATGAACGAACGCTGGCGTTGTTAATTGAGAAATTTGCCGGTGCATTACCCTTGTGGATTGCACCAGAACAGGCTCGCATTTTACCAATTTCTGAACGACATGTCGAAGCTGCACAACATGTTGCCCGACGCTTACGAGCAGCTGGCTTGCGCGTTGACATCGATAGTCGCGATGAGAAAATCGGTAAAAAAATCAGAGAAGCACAAATGGACAAATTACAATACATGCTCGTCTTAGGTGATGCCGAGATCGAACAGGATAGTCTTGCAGTTCGCTCCCGTTTGGCAGGTGATTTAGGTGTCCAAAAAGTCGATCAAGTGATCGCCCATTTAACTGGCGAAGTCGCTTCCCGGTACATTGGCTGAGCCTGCTTGAAAGCCCCGTTAAACCGCTAAAACCCCCACCAAACTGGCTTGACACTGCTAATTAATATCAGTACAATAGCAAAGGTCGACGGGGTGTGGCTCAGGTGGTAGAGCGCTTGGTTCGGGACCAAGAGGCCGGAAGTTCAAGTCTTCTCACTCCGACCAGACATACAAACCGGATTCAGTTTTCTGAGTCCGGTTTTTCTTTATCTGACAATAACTATATCGTATACTGATAGAAAATACTTGCGCAGACAGCTAACTTTGGAGGCCTTTCAAATATGAGCAAAGCCGACCAGATTTTTATCGAAAATTGCGAATATATTTTAGGTCATGGCTATGATGAAACAGGCACTGACGTTCGACCACGTTGGGAAGATGGACAATCGGCATACACAATCAAACAATTCGGCTTAGTCAATCGTTATAATCTGGCAGAGGAGTTTCCGATCCTTACATTAAGGCCAATCAACATTAAAGCGGCGATCGATGAATTGTTATGGATTTGGCAAAAAAAGTCAAATCGCATTGATGATTTGAATAGTCATATTTGGGATAGTTGGGCAGGTCCTGATGGGACAATCGGCAAAGCCTATGGTTACCAACTTGCTCAAAAAGCAATCTACAAAGAAGGCGAATTTGATCAGGTCGATCGACTGCTTTTTGATCTCAAACACAACCCCACTAGTCGCCGCATGATGACCAATATGTTCAATCATCACGACCTCCATGCGATGCAACTATACCCCTGCGCATATAGTCTTACGCTTAACGTTTCGGGCAACCAATTGAATGCGATTTTAAATCAACGCTCGCAGGATATGCTGGTCGCCAATAGTTGGAATGTGACGCAATATGCTGTCTTAGTCCACATGTTTGCACAGGTCAGTGGCTTGCAGGTCGGTGAGCTCGTTCATGTCATAGCCGATGCCCATATCTATGATCGTCATGTGCCTTTAGTTCGCGATTTGATCTCGCGACAAGGCTTTGATGCCCCGAAATTAATCATTGATCCGACAATTTCCGATTATTACCAATTTACAGTCGATAGTTTCAAGCTAGAAAATTACCAAACAGGGGATAAGATGACAAAAATCCCCGTAGCCGTCTAAAACCGAGTGAACATGAATTTAATTGTCGCAGTTGACCAAAACTGGGCCATTGGCTATCAAGATGAGCTGCAATTTAGGGTTAAAGCAGATCACCGTCATTTTCGTGAACTCACGATTGGCCACACGGTTATTCTCGGACGCAAGACCTTGCAAACATTTCCTGGCGGAATACCGTTAAAGGATCGGCAGAATCTGATCCTTTCAACACATGCCGATCTGAAAATAGAAAATGCGATAATTTTCAACTCAGTTGAGTCCCTTATATCGCATCTCAAAGCACAAGGCGAGCAAGCTGTTTTTGTTATTGGTGGCGCTTCTGTATACGAAGCGTTATTACCATATTGTCAACGAGCCTTTGTCACACGCTTCTTAGAGGAACGACCGGCAGATCGGTATTTTCCAAACTTAGATTTAGCACCTAATTGGGAACTTATCGAAACAAGTCCGGTTCATCTTGAATCTGAAATTCGATTTCAATTTTTAATTTATGAACAGTCATTATAAAAGCGTCTGGCAATTATGTTGGCCAAAAAGCACACAGCAACATGTGGTGCGCATCAGAAGTGTTCTGTTAGTTAGTGTAGTTTTAATGGTCAGTTTACTTTCGGCTTGTTCGATTTCTGCCCAATCACAATTTCCTGAAATTTCTGGTGCAAATCAAATGGGCGTGGTGGATCAATCGACAATTCGTGCGATTGATCCCACTGCTGAATTAGGCGGTAACGATTCTACGCCCAATCCTGCCTTGATTACATCACCCACAACATTACGTGTTGCAGGTCCAATTACTAGCGAACACCTCAAGATCTTAGGTCGATATTTTGAACTGCTACAAAATGATGTCAGTACAATTGATGCCGAAAATATGCGTGGGGATCAAATTAGTTTAGATTGGCTCAATGCGTATCAGGCTGATTTGCAGGTTCAAGCGATACCCCTGCCGCTCGATCAACCTATTGAAGCAGAACAGGCGGCACACTGGACAAAAACAAATAGTTGGCCAGATATCATCATTAGCAAGCAACTTATTGATCCCAAACTTGGCGCAAACCTTGTCGATTTAAATGCTTTTCTCGCAAATAATCCAAACTATGTAGCTACTGCATTTTCGCCTCATGTTGTCAATCTCGTTCAAGAAACGGCCGGCCCCTTTTATTTGCCTTGGCGATTTAGCTATCCAGTCCTTTATCGGGACCAGACAGTCTTGTCGCGACTGGACTTTGATCCCAAAATCGTTCTATCGGATTGGCCTGCCTTTACAGAACAACTGAATCATGTCAAAGCTGCCTTAATCGAAAAAGATCAACTCATGTCAAAAGAAATACTCACTACGAAATCGGCAACTATCGAATCGACAACAGGTGACCCCATCAACAAAACATTAGTATTGGGCCAAGCGAATCGGTTGCTCGAATTTTGGCCTGCCTATCGTAATAACCAACTCGGTTGGTCCACCTGGCAGAATAGTCAATTTCATTTTAATGATCCAGCGGTAATTGAAGCTGCATCCGTACTCAATACTTTACAAAAAGAAATGATAACTTTGTCCGAATTAGATGAACAGCTATATTTCGCACAATCTATTGAAGGAAATCCAATCGCAAACCATCAAGTTGCATATTGGATTGGACAGTCCAGCGACCTATCAGGCTGGCGCAAAATTTTAGGAGATCAAGTTCGTTTTGCCCCGTTACCACTTCAAAGTGGAGTTGGATCTGCGCGCAATCCGATTGAGATTGTATCGATTTCTGTCTCTGCGACTAGTCAGAATCGAGATTTGGCGATTCAATTTGCCGCATTTTTAGCTGCTGATGCGAATGCTAATCTCTTGCAAATTCGCCTTTCTGATCTGCCAGGCTATTTTCCGGTCAGCCAAGACCCATTTATTTGGGCTGAGGTTGCCCAACGTCATCCAGACGGTGATGATATAGAAAAATGGCCATCTTTACTCAATTATACGTATACTACTGGCGCATATTCGCGCACGGATTGGGCGACCCTTAATCAAGCGTTTTTTCAAAAACATGCGGATCAATTAGTACAAAGTACACGTCCTGAAAATATTTTAATTCAGATGCAAAATCAATTTGAGGTACAGGATGGCTAAACAACGGATTAATATTGTTACACCGCTAAATGACCTCTATGATGCAATCATTAGCTTTCAGGCAGGCGCTATACACGTACGCGCCAATCAACAAGCAATTGTTGCGATTGAATTTGTCAGCCGTGATTTTCCAGGCGCCGCAAGACCAGGACATCAAATGATTATCGATGACGCCCCCCCTGTTTTGATTGAGGCATGTAAGCAGTTTCGAGAATATTTTGATCGAAAGCGCTTTGAATTTGATTTGCCACTTGAATTGCGAGTCGGCAGTGATTTCCAGAAAAAAGTCTGGACGCAACTTGCTAAAATTCCCTACGGAGCAACATGGTCTTATGAAGAACTTGCCATGCAAATCGTAAAGCCTGAACAAACAGCCCATCAAATGGCCCGCGCAGTAGGTGCTGCATGTGCGGCTAACCCTTTACCGATCGTAGTGCCGTGCCACCGCGTAATTGGCAAAAATGGTCGTTTGGTCGGTTTTGCGGGCGGAATTGAATTGAAAGCCTATTTACTTAATTTAGAAATGCTTGGCATATAAGGAGATCATCATGACAGGACATCCAGAAGACGTAATTAATAAAAATGAAAAAATTAGTTTAAAACCGTCAACTTTATTAACCCCTGTGCCCGTTGTATTGATTTCATGTCAAGGCAATCCAGATGGTGCACAGCCAAAACCCAATCTCATCACGGTCGCATGGGCAGGAACGATCAATTCAGAGCCGCCGATGGTTTCGATATCTGTGCGTAAATCGCGATACTCGCATGCTCAAATCATGGAAACACGAGAATTTGTCGTTAATTTAGTTGATCAAAATTTATTACAAGCGACAGACTTCTGTGGTGTTAAATCCGGTCAATCCATCGATAAATTTGCAGCTTGCCAATTGACTCCGATTGTCGCTGAAAAAATGCAAATCGCCCCAGCTGTTGCAGAGAGCCCTTTAACGTTATCTTGTCACGTGACACAAGTGATCGAATTACCGTCGCATGATCTTTTTCTTGCAGAAATTATCGCTGTCCAAGTTCGCCCCAATTTATTTGATCGAGAAAACCGACTTCGCTTAGATCGTGCTAAATTAGTCGCATATGCGCACGGTGATTACTATAGCCTCGGCCAGCAATTAGGATTTTTTGGCTATTCAATCGCAAGACCAGAGGTGCTCCAAAAGCGAATGAACAGGACTATATCAAAAACAACCAAAAAAAATCCCCACCGACGTTAACGGCAGGGATTTTTTAAACATTAAAGTTATTTTAAATTAGACTTTTGGCACGAGAACCTTTTTCAATTTGGCAAAACGTGGCAGACCATCTTCAATTGCGATTTTAGATTCACCTTGAATGAGTGGCAAGGCATATTCGACAAATTTTTCATTGACGAAATTTCCTTCGGCATTAATCCATTCACGGGGGACAATTTTTTCAGTGTTAGCAACATCATTGAGCGGAATCAATTTGATTTCGCATTTGTAATCGCCAGTTTCAGGACGTTGGAAGCCAACCATGTAGTCGGTCATCCCATCAATGGCAATACGGACCGCAGTCTGCCCAGACAGGAAAGATTCTTCAACATCTTGTTTAGAAGCGAGGTGTGCGGCACAGCGCTGCATCAAGGACAATTCAATGCCACGAACTTTGCAACCGAGTTTTTCCTTGATGTAATTTGCGAGAACAGGTGCAGTGCCCCCCATTTGTTTGTGGCCGAAGGCATCAACAGATACTTCGCCGACTAGTTCTGGAATATATTGGCCATCTGAAGTTTTGACGCCTTCAGATACGGCAACGATGACTTTCTTTTCTTTATCGTATACTTTTTTGACATCGGCCATCATTTTATCGAGATCAAAGTCGATTTCCGGGAGATAAATCAGATCCGGACCTTGACCTTTATGTGCAGCCAGGACCGATGCAGCGGTAAGCCAGCCTGCATTGCGGCCCATGATTTCAATGACGGTTACCATACCGCTGTCATAGACGCGAGCATCAAGGTAAACTTCCATAATCGTTGTGGCGATGTATTTAGCAGCTGAAGCAAAACCAGGGCAATGGTCCGTCCCGAACAAATCATTGTCGATCGTCTTAGGAACGCCGATGACACGACATTCATAACCGGACTTGGCAATAAATTTCGAAATTTTATTACAGGTGTCCATGGAGTCATTTCCACCATTGTAGAAGAAGTAGCGGATGTTATATTTTTTGAAGACTTCAAGGATACGCTTGTAATCCGTATCATCAACTTCTGGTTTAGCGAGTTTATAACGGCAAGATCCGAGTGCAGAAGAAGGTGTTGTCTTTAACAGTTCAAGTTCTGCTGGATCTTCTTGTCCAATGTCGTAAAACTTTTCATTGAGAATGCCAACGATACCATTTGCTGCGCCGTAAACTTTTTCAATGACGCCAGTTTGTTTGAGGGCTTCTGTAAAGACACCTGCAGCACTGGCGTTGATAACTGAAGTTGGACCGCCGGACTGACCGAAGATCGCATTGCCGATCAATTTGCTCATTTAATTATCCTCCTGTGGGCTCCGGTTTCCTATCGAAGCCAATAAATACCGCAATAATTTTAACATGAGGGGAGGCTCAAAACAAGTTTAAACGCGTGATTGAATGGGAGAACGTGAGGAACGGGAGGAACGGGAGGGTAATTCGTTTGGTTAAACAGTACGGGTGTCATTTGTATGATATTCATCCCGCAAGAGACCAAAAATCAACATGTCACGAAATTCCCCAGATCGTCTGACATGGCGGCGCAGAACACCTTCTTGGGTGAAACCAACTTTTGAAAAAAGCTTAACAGACGGTTCATTGCCACGGATGATCCGGCACCATATTCGATTTAAATTCAATTCACCAAATGCAAACTCAATTAAAAGGCGCAAACCTTCTTCTGCTAGGCCTTGCCCGCGCAAGAGCTGATTTGTGATGGCCACGCCAATTTCGGCATGACCATTGGCAAGGTCGAGTCCGTCCAGATTGACAAGTCCACAGATTTTATTCTCATGACGTAAGGCAAAAACATAATTTGTATCACCGTCGTCCCATTCCTGAAGCATTAGTCTTAATTGTGGCTCATTCATTGGCCGAACTGTTGTTGGCAAATAATATCGCAAAACTGAAATATCTTGAAAAAAAGGAAGTAAATCATGAATATCTTGGCTTGAAAAGGCAGTTAAATGCAATCTTTTCCCGGCAAGAGGCAATTTTTCAGTAATTTCTAATTCAGCAGAGTGAGGTGACTGCGTCATTTAGTTTGGCCTCCACGTATTGATAAATCAATTTTATTTTAGTATATCGAAAAAATTGAAATGCGCGAGAAAACATTTAAAGTGAAATATTTCGACAAAGTGTACTTGACAAGGGTTACAGGGATACATATAATTCTCTTCGTGCCACGGCAACCGGGTTAAAGACTTGGTGGGATTAGCTCAGTTGGTTAGAGTGCCAGATTGTGGCTCTGGAGGTCGTGGGTTCGATTCCCATATCCCACCCCATAAACCCCTTTTTACCGGCTAGGCGCCGTTGCACCAGTTTCATATCGGTGGGGTGTCGCCAAGCGGTAAGGCACGGGACTTTGACTCCCGCACTCGTAGGTTCAAATCCTGCCACCCCAGCCATTTGATCCGCTAGCTCAGTTGGTAGAGCACCTGACTTTTAATCAGGGGGTCCGGAGTTCGAGCCTCCGGCGGATCACCAGAAGAACCTTACAGCCAGTGCGGTTGTAAGGTTTTTTTATCTAAAGTCGTGCGAGGATATTATGATTAAATTTGATTGTCATGTACACACCGTCGCCAGTGGCCATGCCTTTGGTACGATAGAAGAAATAGCCGGATATTGCAGGCGCAAAGGCCTCGAAGGTTTTGTTTTAACCGATCATGGACCTGCAATCCCTGGTTCAGCGAATGATCTTTATTTTAGTGCAATCAAACTTGTACCGCGTGAACTCGATGGTGTTCAATTGTTGCGTGGCGTTGAAGCCAATATTATGGATTATAATGGCTCTTTAGATTTGCCAGACCGAGCCCTTCGCCAACTCGATGTCGTAATCGCTAGCTTTCACGATGTGATTATTGAATCATCAACGATTGAAAATCATACCAAGGCATTGCTTTCGCTGGCGCATAACCCGCTTGTTGATATTTTAGGGCACACAGGAAGAGGACCGTACCGTTTTGATATTCCAACCGTCTTACAAGCGTGCAAAGATACGGGGACGCTTGTGGAAGTCAACCAATGGACGCTAAAGGGCGACCCCAATAACCAAGCGTGTATGGAAATAGCCAAAGCCTGCAAAGCGCTACAAGTTCCAATTGTCATCAACAGTGATGCCCATACAGCCGATGCCGTCGGCCGTGTTGATTTATCCCTTGAATTACTTCAATCCATTGACTTTCCGGAAGATCTCATCATGAATCGGACGGCAAAAGTATTCAAAACGCATATAAAACAAAAAAAGCCGTGGCTAGATTTTGAAATATAATTCAACTTTATTTGCAAATATTTAAAGAATTCTACTAGCTGGCGTCGATTATGTGTGGACAAAAAATTAGCGTTGCGGTAAAATCAACGGGCAGATTGGCTGATTGACACGTGCGGGTGTAGTTCAATGGTAGAACCTCAGCCTTCCAAGCTGATTGCGTGGGTTCGATTCCCATCACCCGCTCCAAATCTCCCTTTTGCTGGCGGCATCTTGCCGCCATTTTTACAGGGGTCTATAGCTCAGTTGGATAGAGCAACAGCCTTCTAAGCTGTGGGTCGGAGGTTCGAATCCTCCTAGGCTCGCCAGAACCGCTTCCGCATAGGGGCGGTTTTTTATATAATGGTGAGGATTATTGTGTCTTATAAAACATAATGCATATTAATGTTAAATACTATTATCAACTAGGCTCCACAAGGAGATTTATGACAAAAGCCAAAGCATATGACAATACTAGTATTTCGTCGTTGAAAGGTGCCGACCGCGTACGTTTACGTCCCGGGGTTATTTTTGGTTCAGATGATTTGGAAGGGTGTAAACACTCTTTCTTTGAAATACTCTCAAACTCGATTGATGAAGCCCGTGAGGGGCATGGTGATTCGGTCGAGGTGAAGCGATACCGCGACGGTACATTGGAAGTGCGTGACTATGGTCGCGGCATTCCGCTCGATTTTAATGAAAAAGAAGGGCGGTATAATTGGGAGCTCGTTTATTGCGAACTTTATGCGGGTGGCAAGTATAACAACATCAGCGGCGATCATTATGAATTTAGTTTAGGATTAAATGGTCTAGGCGCTTGTGCCACCCAATACGCTTCGGAATACTTTGATGTGAGTGTCGTTCGCGATGGCAATCGCTATGATATTCATTTTGAAAAAGGCGAGAACATCGGCGGTTTAACAAAAACTCCAGTTCGTCAAAAGCAAACGGGAACGATCCAAAAATGGAAACCTGATCGAGCTGTTTTTACCGATATTTTGATCCCACTAGATTATTTCCGCCAAGTCTTAAAACGTCAGGCCATTGTGAATGCTGGGGTAACCTTTAAATTGACGGACGAAGAGACGGGTGAAACAGAAGTTTTTTTCTATCCGGAAGGAATTTTAGGGTTTGTCCGGGAACTTGACGCGGAGAAGGGCATTTCAAGTCCGCTTTTCTTTGAAGGTAGTGGAAAAGGTCGGGATCGCTCGGATAAGCCTGACTACAAGGTTAAAGCATCCATTGCGATGTGCTTCAATAATGAAGTCAACCTCGTGGAGTATTATCATAATTCGAGTTGGTTAGAGTACGGCGGGTCACCTGATAAATCTGTGCGCACCTCGTTGGTAGCTGAGTTTGATCGCCAAGCCAAACTACAAGATAAATATAAAAATAATGAAGCAAAGATAACCTTTGCAGATATCGAAGACTCATTGATTATCGTGACCAATTCATTTTCGACGCAAACGAGTTATGAAAACCAAACCAAAAAAGCGATTAACAACAAATATATCCAAGAATTTTTAACCGATTTGCTGCGTAGTCGATTAGAAATATGGTTTATTGAGAACAAATTAGAAGCGGGTAGGGTCCTTGAGCAAGTTCTCGTCAACAAACGTAGCCGTGAGAGTGCTGAAAAACAGCGACTGAACATTAAAAAGAAACTCATGGGCAATGTTGACTTGCTAAACCGGGTCAAAAAATTTGTCGACTGTCGCACTCGTGATACCGAACGCCGCGAACTTTATATTGTTGAAGGTGATTCCGCTTTAGGTTCCTGCAAAATGGGTCGTGATGCTGAATTTCAGGCGATCATGCCGGTTCGTGGCAAAATCCTCAACTGTCTCAAAGCTGATTACGAAGCTATTTTTAAAAATGAAATTATTGTTGATTTGATCAAAGTCCTCGGTTGTGGGGTAGAAATTCAATCGCGCCACAATAAAGACTTATCCTCATTTGACCTCGCGGGCTTGCGCTGGGACAAAATTATTATCTGCACGGATGCTGATGTTGATGGCTTTCAAATTCGCACGTTGATCTTGGCGATGCTTTATCGCTTAGCTCCGACTTTAATCGAAAAAGAAAAAGTCTTTATCGCTGAATCGCCGCTCTTTGAAATTACCCACCGCGTCAAACGCGAAGAAAAGGCCTATTTTGCTTATAATGAAAAAGAAAAAAGTGATATTCTAGCTACGCTTGGCGCCGATAAATGTTCAATTCAGCGATCCAAAGGGCTTGGTGAGAATGAGCCTGAAATGATGTGGCTGACAACCATGAATCCAGAAACGAGACGTCTAATTCAAGTATTGCCCGATGCTTCAGAAGCGATGATCGAAACATTTGATCTTTTGCTTGGCGATAACTTAGCTGGTCGCAAATATTTTATCGAACAAAATGGCCATAAATTTCTCGATATGCTTGATATCGGATAAGGACGAGTTACATGACAAAAATTGCGCCGATCCAGCGTGAACCGATCACGGACACGCTTGAAAAAAACTATATGCCTTATGCCATGAGTGTCATCGTCTCGCGGGCAATTCCTGAAATTGATGGATTCAAACCTTCACACCGAAAACTTCTTTATACTATGTACAAAATGGGCCTTTTATCATCATCACGGACGAAGTCCGCTAATGTCGTTGGGCAAACGATGAAGCTCAACCCACACGGCGATCAAGCCATTTACGAAACACTAGTCCGCTTGACCCGCGGGAATGATTCGCTTATACAGCCGTATATCGATTCAAAGGGGAATTTTGGTAAAGTATATTCGCGTGACATGCATTATGCGGCTGCACGATATACCGAAGTCCGTTTAGACAGCATTTGCCAAGAAATATTTTCAGGATTAGACAAAAATAGTGTCGATATGATCGATAATTATGACGGTACGATGAAAGAGCCGATGCTTTTGCCTGCGACTTTTCCATCGGTGCTTGTCAACAGCAATCAAGGAATCGCAGTTGGTATGGCGAGCAATATTTGCTCATTTAACTTGGCTGAAGTCTGCGCGGCAACTGTTGCCTATATTTTAGATCCGGCTTGTGATGTACAGCAATATATGCCTGCTCCCGATTTTTCAACGGGAGCAGAATTGATCTTACATCCGCAAGAAATTAATCAAATCTATCAAACGGGTCGCGGTAGTTTTCGACTACGTGCAATCTATCAAGTCGATAAAAAAAATGGTTACATTGAAATACTGCAAATTCCATATACGACTTCTGTAGAGGCGATCATTGACGATATCTCCAATTTAGTCAAAACAGGTAAAATTAAGGAAATCAATGATGTCCGAGATGAAACCGACATCGATGGTTTAAAATTAACAATTGATTATAAGCGAGCTGCTGACCCCGATGCCTTGATGCAAAAACTTTTCCGCTTTACGACTTTAGAAAACTCGTTTCCTTGCAATTTCAACATTTTGATCAATGGTACACCGCGTGTACTTGGTGTTAAGTCGATACTTGGGGAATGGCATGCATGGCGGCGCGCTTGCTTACGCCGAGAATTAGCTTTTGATCTCGGCCGGAAACAAGATCGACTCCATTTGCTCAAAGGCTTAGAAAAAATTCTGCTTGATATCGACCAAGCGATCAAAATTATTCGCGAAACCGAACTTGAGAGTGAAGTTATTAACAATCTTATGCAAGGGTTTGCCATTGATTCGATTCAAGCGGAATATGTTGCAGAAATTCGACTGCGTCAATTAAATCGACAATATTTATTACAACGGATCGCCGATATCAAGAATCTCAAAAAGGAGATTGCAGACTTACAAGCGATGTTAGGCGATCAGGAAAAGGTCGACCAAAAAATCATTGAGCAGCTACAAGCTGTGTCCAAAAAATATGGCCGTGAGCGTCGTACCCGTTTGATTCATACTGACTCAGTCGAGCGACTTTCGGACCATGAATTGATCGAAGATTATCGCTTGCGAATGTTTTTAACAAGTCATGGGTATGTCAAAAAAATCCCACTGACATCGTTACGCAGCGCGGGCGATCTCAAAACTAAAGACGATGATCAAATTATCCAAGATCTTGAAGGCAAGAATAAGATGGATATCTTATTCTTTACCACCCAAGGAAACGTTTATAAATTAAAAGTATTCGAAATCAAAGACCACAAACCGTCAGATTTTGGAGAATTCGCACCGAACCTGTTAAGCCTCGATGAAGGCGAGAAGGTTATATTTATGCATTTGACAGATGATTATTCTGGGCAATTTTTCATGACCTTTGCCAATGGCAAAGCAGTTCGTTTGGAATGCAATGTTTATGAAACGAAAACAAACCGACGGAAACTCGTCAATGCATTCAGTACGCATTCGCCCATCGTTGGGATTTTCCACATGACCAGCCCTGAAGAATTCGTTTTATTTAGCAGCATCAAAAAAGTCTTGATTGTAAAGAGTGAACAAATCCCCCTTAAGGCAACTCGTTCGACCCAGGGTATAGCGGTCCTCTTATCCAAGAAAGGCAGCACGTTGGTTAACGTTAAACGACTAAGCGAATCGGGTATCAATGAACCACAATACTATCGGACCAAGGTATTGCCCGCAATTGGCAGCTATTTAAAAGAGAGTACCTTAGTCAATCGCCAAGTTGGCCTTGACGGACTTTCCTAATGTCTAAGGGCTACTATGTCCAAATAAAAGCCATCAAAAAACAGCGCTACAAAACGCTGCTTATCACGCTAATGGTCTTGGGTTTAATTGTGGCAGGCATATACGGTATATGGCGATTCCAGCGTCAAAGCCGCGCGGATAATTTGTTATCAGATTTTAACCAAGCAATGCTCCAAAATGAATACACCAGGGCGATAGAATTCTATCGACATGCACAAGCGCTTGCCGTTTTACCCGAAGATTATCAAAATCAAGGTGAAATATATCGCAGTGTCTTGTCACAAATGGAAGAATTGATCAATCAGGATGTTTTAAGCATTGAAACGAAGCTCTTATCGCACAATACATTGACCGATGAAGAAATCGCATTGTGTGCGGGGCTTGAAGAATTATCAGGTTTGCAATTAACCCGATTTATTGACAAGATTGGCACTGACTATATCACAGGACGTCAGGACAACCTAACTATTACGCATGTTATTAGTCAGCTCAAATCACTTGATAATCTTCAAGATGAACTTCAAGGTATCGAAGACCAACTCACATCAATCCAATTAGCTCGACCATCTGTTATAGCTGCCGAAGATTTAACTTCAACAGAGCAGTGGTATCTAGCTTATGATGCCTGGTTGTTAATTACTCAACAACCAGACATAGGCAGTTATGTTCAAAACTATGCAAGAACAAGACTTTCGGATTGTAAGGTTGCCATGTATGAACCTTTGTTGGCGGAAGCTCAAAATAACCTCAATCAAAATCGAACATTTTCGGCTCAAAAGCAATTACTCGCCCTTCAATTCATTTTCCCACAAGACGAAGCAATTCAGCTTGCTTTGGAACAATGTGATGATGCTATCCCTAGGAAGCTCGAAATATACCGGAGTACCGTCGAACATTTAACAATCAAGCCTTTGATTGTTCGTCCCGATTTGGCCTTTGATGGGGATGTATATTCAGGTGCGGCACGGGACACCATGATCACGACGGTTGAATTCGGGCGAATGCTCGAACAATTATATGCAAACAATTACATCTTGATTGATCAATCAAGGTTGTTGCCTACTCCAGGTTCGTCGTTTGCCATAGAATTACCTGCTGGCAAGAAACCCTTGGTATTAGTACTTGAGGGCTTGGATTATCTCGTCACGCGACGTGAAACTGGCAATAACTGGCTACTTGCATTAAACGAAAATCAAGAGGTTTGTGGCCAATATACTGATGCACAAGGCCGTGTTCAGACAGAACCACGCGCCGAGTCAATCGGTATACTTGATGCATTTGTCAAAGAACATCCTGATTTTTCTTATGATGGCGCAAAAGCGTTAATTACAATAACGGGATACGAAGGGGTCTTTGGTTATCTAACAGACCCTGATCAATTAGATGACCGCAACCAATCGTTACTCGGAAATAGCTATCCAAGTTTGACTATGCAAATGGCTGATTATCAGGAGAATCGTCGTCTTGTTGGTTTAATTATTGATCGTTTGAAAAATACAGGGTATCAGTTCGGGTCATCAACTTATGCATTTCTGCCCGTGACGAATGCCTCATTATCTGCAGTAGAAGCAGATTGGCAAAAATGGCAAAACCAAATCGAACCGTTGATCGGGCCTGTTACGACGTTGCAATTCCCCAACGGCGGCATTCTTGCATTTTCAGACGAACGCAGTTTATTTTATCAAGCACAAGGGATCACTATTTTTGGCGGGTTAGGGGCAGCGGCATACATCACGAGAGGGAATAACCTTGTATATGTCGACAAAGTCCAAATTAGTGGCTACAGTTTGACACACGCCGGATTATATCAATTAGCGCGCTTATTTGACGCCGATCAGGTTATCGATTATGAAGCTCGTGGTCTAAAAAAAGCACTCGGTTGACCGAGTGCTTTTTAGGTATGCTGGTTAATTAATAAATTAGCGTTGAAAAAATTCTTTATAAAGTTCTTTCACTGCATAATTGCAGTACTCTTCACGTACACCGAACATCACCGAAATTTCGGATGCACCTTGGTTGATGATCTCAAGGTTGACGCCAGCCTTTGACAATGAATTTGCTGCGCGAGCGGTGACACCAACGGTATGAGCCATCGCTTCACCGACAATCATGACGATCGCTAAATTACGATCGACTGAGATTTTTTCGATTCCGATTTCATCAACGAGTCGACGAACCACGCGCTTTTCTTTTTCAGGGGTAAAGACGTCTTGGCGGAGTACGATTGTCAAAGAATCGATCCCGGAAGGCATATGTTCAAAAGGCATATATTCATCAGCCAGAATCTGAAGCACCTTCAATGCAAAACCAACTTCGCGATTCATCAAGTATTTGCTCATGTTTAATGTGCAAAAGCCTTTAGCACCGGCAATTCCAGTCACAATACTGTCAAAATTAACTCGGCTTTTGACAATCATCGTGCCTCGCGCAGGGGGATTGTTCGTGTTGCGAATATTAACTGGAATGCCTTTGCGATAAGCAGGGGTTAAAGCCTCTTCGTGCAAAACGGTGAATCCAGCATAGGCAAGTTCGCGCATCTCGTCATAGGTAATTTCCGAAATGGCATGCGGATTACTAATTAAGTTTGGATTGACAGCATATACAGAATCAACATCGGTCCAATTTTCATAGACTCTAGCCTCAACAGCCGCAGCCAAAATTGAGCCTGTAATGTCCGAGCCACCCCGAGAGAAAGTTGCGACTTCGCCTGCTTTGGTGTAGCCGAAGAAACCTGGATAGACGACGATTCCTTGATAATCTTTCAACAAAGCAAGCTGTGTATAGGATTCCTCTAGCACTTGTGCATTGCCAAATTCTTCGGTCAAAATCATCCCCGACGTTTTTGGATCAAAATACTGAGCATGTTTGCCAATGCTTTGCAAATAATTTGCGACAAGCTTTGCGCAATTATCTTCGCCAGCAGCTTTTAACGAATCCATAAATTTCATGGTGTAAGAAGGATCTGCAGCAATTCTGCGTGTTAAGTCCTGCTCAATTTCACTAACAATATCATTGCCAAGTTCGAGCTCTTCGGCAATGTCTGCAAAGCGCCGAACCACTGCAGATAATTCAGTTAAACCGTCATAACCGCTTATTCGAGCATTCGCAAGTGATATCAATAAGTCCGTGACTTTGATATCTTCGCGTGAACGTTTGCCAGGTGCTGAAACGACCATGATCCGCCGCTCGGGATCACTTAAAACGATATCGCATACTTTGCGAATTTGTTCAGCATTCGCAAGTGAAGAACCACCAAATTTACATACTTTCATTTTTAGGAAAATCCCCCTTGATCAAGCCAATTATAAGGAAGGAAGGTGTTGATTTCAAGGTAGAGTCTTGAAGTGTCATTACGAATGGCGGATACTTGAATTTAGGATGTACTTGAAACTTGAAATGAGGAATGCTAACGCATGTCATGGCTTAAACCAGATCGTATCTATGAATCCATTGACTTGATTGATTTTTCATCATTAGCAGAATCTGGGAAAAAGCTGATTTTGCTTGATATTGATAACACCCTCGTCCGCCATGGGTCGCGGCAAGCCGATTCATTTACACAACAGATAATTGCGCGTATTAGACAAGCGGGTCTGATACCATATATCGTTTCAAATGCCAAAAACACACGGGCTCGACTATTTGCCGAAAGTGCCCAAGTTGAATTTTGTGGTCTTTCAGGTAAACCGTCACCGCGTGGTTTGCTCCGTGGAATGAACCACTATCAGTGCACCGCTGACCAGACTGTTATGATAGGGGACCAACTTTTTACGGATATCATCGCCGCCCATCGGGCAAAGGTGTTAAAAATTCTTGTGATGCCTCTTGACCGGCACGAAGCCTGGAATGTAGCGATTAAACGTCTGCTTGAAGCACCTTTTTTAGCAAATTATAAGAAACAACCAGACCTCTGGCCGCAAAAGTGAGCTTTCACTTGCCAAAACAAGCCACTTTCGACTAAAATAGACAAGAATTTTTAAAGTAAGAACAACGGGTGAGAGCCGATCGGGAGGGTTTCATGATCTATGCAGGTGATTTTCGTAACGGAATAATATTTGAAATGGACAGCCAAGTTTTTCAGGTTGTTGAATTTCAACACGTCAAGCCGGGAAAAGGTGCTGCATTTGTTCGCACCAAATATCGTAACGTCAAAACTGGCGGTGTCGTTGAACGTAGCTTTAACCCTTCGGATAAATTTGAATCCGCCCAATTAGAACGTCGTGATATGAATTTTCTTTATAACGATGGCAACCTCTACTACTTCATGGATATCGATACCTATGAACAAGAACCCTTTTCAGGCGAATCGATTGGCGATGCTTTAAAGTTTTTAAAAGAAAACATGGTCTGCAAAGTTGTGTCTTATAAAGGCGATGTCTTTGCTGTTGAACCGCCAATTTTTGTTGAACTAGAAATAACTGAATGTGATCCAGGCGTTAAGGGTGACACAGCACAGAACGCAACCAAAAACGCTATCGTTGAAACGGGTGCAACCATCAAAGTTCCATTATTCGTCAACCAAGGTGATCGGGTTAAAGTTGATACCCGTACTGGCGAATATATGGAACGTGTCAAAGCTTAACGCACGATGTCTGATCCGTCGCGCAGCAGAAGTGCCATTCGCGGCGAACGGACGATGTCCCGTGGTTTTGTCGCGCAATATGCGGCGGAGGCAGCTTTACAGACAATTGGCGTAGCCTCGTTAGAACCAAGTGCGGTGATAACGCTCAAAGAAGCGATCGGAGTCGAACATGAAGGCCGCGGCGTCAATGTCGTTTTTTTACCCGATCATGAAGAACTTGTAACCATTACTGTTTTTCCGGTGATCTATTTTGGCAACATCCTCCCGGAGGTTGCTTGGACCATTCAAGAACGCGTCAAAGCAGATGTCGAAAAATACACTGGTTTGATTGTCGAAGCCGTTCACGTTCATGTAAAAGGCGTGATCACGCGAGAGGAGAACCGTAAATGAATCCGCTGGTTCGCACCGCCCTAATAATCTTTTCATTCATCCTGACGGTTTCAGCCTTTATCTTTTTGCTGATGGTTTTGAGTAGTGATGTTTTGGCAGCGATGATTTTGGCGATAACTCGGTTAACTGAACAGACTTCATCCCGAATAGCTGGTTTGCTTTTGGGGGCGTTTGTCATTATTGTTTCAATGACATCGATGGTTTATGCGATTATGAGTGGCCGATTGCGCCGCACGCGCGTTCGCTCAAATGATATCGGTGAGATTGACATTGGCGTGGATGCGATTGAGAGCATCGCACTCAATTCTGCCAAAACGGCACAATGCGGCATAAAGACAGCCAAAGCACGAGTGGCGCCCTTCAAAGGTGATAAGATCAGCATTCAATTATCAGCTGTCCTTTATTCAGATGTTGAAGTACCAGCAATGATGGCTAAAGTCCAAGATCGCATCAAAAAGGATATTGAACGTTATACGGGTATTGCAGTCGCACAAGTTTTGATCAAAGTCACGCGTGTCGAACCTGTTGCAACTCGCGTCGAACGATAACCGTGAGAAGCTTTTGGCAAAGTCTAAGTGCTCAATTCAAGGGCCAAAACCCGGCGAGAATCGGCGCGATAATTGGATTATTATTAGCCTTATCTCTCGTTTTGTTCGGATTTTGGAAAACTATTTTCATAATTGCCCTGACTGCCATCGGGTATTTTCTCGGCAATCGATATTTTGCAAACCCAGAAGAATTTCGAAATTTACTTGATAAAATATTGCCACCGGGAAAGTTCCGGTAGAAGGACCATATCATGAGTCGTCGCGATTCCCGCGAAAAAGCCCTTATGTTTCTTTTTCAACTTGAAATTCAAAAAGGTGATGAAGAACGCCAACTTACTGAATTCTTATCAGAGCGAGAAGTCGCTGAGAACGAGAAGGACTATTTTCAAGTGCTAATTGACGGGGTCAATGCGGAGAAGTCCAATCTTGACATCCGGATTGCGCCACTATTAAAACGGTGGACAATCGAACGTTTGCCGAAAGTTGATTTGACTATTTTGCGAATTGCAACGTATGAAATATTTTATCTTCCAGATGTTCCTGCGAACGTAGCTATTTCTGAAGCTGTTTTATTAGCCAAAAAATTCTCAAGCGAAGAATCTAAGAACTATATTAATGCCGTGCTCGGCAAACTCAGTCAAACGGAATAACAAGTATGAATGCGCCGATTAGTGTTTCCGAACTTAATCGTTATGTAGCAGCCTATTTAGAACAAAATGAGAACCTGAATCAGGTCCAAGTAAAGGGCGAGATATCGGGGCTTAAGGCATATCCTTCAGGACATCTGTACTTCAGTATTAAGGATGCAAATGCTTCTGTAAGTTGTGTTATGTTTAAATCGCAGGTGATGAAATTACGTTTCAAGCCTGTTGATGGAACAGCTGTGATTGTGACAGCCAAGGCCAGTGTTTACGATCGCGATGGCAAATTTCAACTCTATGTAAATCTTATGCAAGCAGACGGCCTTGGTGATCTCTATTTAGCATACGAACAATTAAAATCACGGTTACAAGCAGAAGGTTTATTTGATCCGACTCACAAGCTTCCCGTACCACGTTTGCCAAAAGCAGTCGGTGTCGTGACGTCACCTGCTGGCGCGGTCATCCGAGATATCATTCACGTACTTTCCCGGCGTTATCCGAATTTTAAATTACAACTCATACCTGTTCAAGTCCAAGGTGACGGATCAGCTGCAAGTATCGCTGCCGCAATCGACCGTTTCAATATACTTAATACGGTTGATGTGCTGATTGTTGGGCGTGGCGGGGGCTCTATGGAAGATTTGTGGGCTTTTAATGAAGAAGTTGTCGCCCGCAGTGTTTTTAGATCCAAAATTCCGGTGATTTCTGCAGTTGGTCATGAAACCGACTTTACTATTTGTGATTTTGTAGCAGATGTTCGCGCAGCTACACCATCGGCTGCCGCTGAATTGGCGATGCCCGTGCGAGCAGAAGAAGAGGCGAAAATTATCAATATCCAAGCGCGACTTCGGTTAGCCTTACAGAAAAGAAGTCAGCTTGAAACGCAGCACCTTGATTCGTTAATCAATCGACCGGTTCTTGTTCAACCGCTAAAAATAATCGAAGATAAACAGAAAGATCTAAACTTTCTCCTTAATTTATTAAGTACAGCGGCCCTGTCAAGGCTAAACGTAGCAGATCGAAATCTTGCAATTATGGCGGGTAAACTGGATGCTTTAAGCCCCTTAAAAGTCCTTTCGCGGGGCTATTCAGTTGTGCGTGATCAAACGGGTCAAACGATTCAATCAACTGCATTCGTCCAAAAAGACGACTTGATTGATGTCTGGTTAAGTGATGGAATCCTCGGCTGTACCGTTCAACAGATCAAGGAAAGGAAATTCTGACATGCAAGAAGCAATCAACCTCATCGATAACCGAGAGCAATCTAAATTAACTTATGAACAAGCAATCAGTCAGCTCGAAAAAATTGTCAGCCGCTTGGAAAGTGGCGATGTTAGCCTTGATGAGTCGGTTAAATTATTTCAACAAGGCACCGAATTATCGCGATTTTGTGCGACCCAGCTTGCAGCAGTCGAACATCAAATTTCACAGTTAATCGTAGCACCTGACGGTTCAGTCACCGAAACACCGTTCGGTACGACGGATGTTTAATGACCAGTATCAACAATATTTGAACCGTGTTGAAGCAGGACTTGAACTTGCTTTACCTGACGTTACTCGCGACCAGGTTGGTCGTGTTGTCGAGGCAGCACGATATAGCTTGCTAGGTGGCGGCAAACGCGTTCGCCCGATACTTCTCTTAGCGACGCTTGACTGCCTTGCAACAGCAAACAAGGGGCATCAAACGAGCATCAATGGCCTTAATTTTGCACTTGCTATCGAAATGATTCACACCTATTCGCTGATTCATGATGATTTGCCGTGCATGGACGATGACGACTTGCGACGCGGTCGACTAACTTGCCACAAACAATTTTCGGAAGCAATTGCTGTTCTGGCAGGTGACACATTATTAAACCATGCATTTGAAACCATGTTGTCTGATCCCCTGTCCGAGACAATTGGTGGGGTGAAGGCCATGCGAATTATTGCCCATGCGTCTGGCGCAAAGGGCATGATCGGCGGCCAAGCGCTTGACCTTGAAGCTGAGGGCCAACAGATTTCGGCTGACCAATTAAAACAGATTCATTCACTTAAAACGGGTCAATTAATTAGCGCACCTGTTTTGGCTGCTTGTGCCCTCGCCCAAATCAATGCAGTAGACACAGCTGATTTAAGGAATTTTGCCGAAAATATCGGACTCGCTTTTCAAATCCAAGATGATATTCTTGATGTGACCGCTTCATCTGCTAAACTAGGCAAAACAATCGGTAAAGATGCCCGTGATGAAAAATCGACCTATGTATCCATATTTGGCCTAACGATGGCTAAAACCTATTTAATAGAAGCGTCCGATCGCGCTGTTGCTTCCCTTATTCGTCTCAAACAAAACGGATTTGATACTGCCTTTTTAAGTGATTTGACCCAATTTTTACTTAAAAGAGATTTTTAATGATGAAAAATGTCTTGGAATCGATTCAGACACCCGAACAAATCCAACACCTCTCAAAGGCTGAACAAAACCAATTAGCCATTGATCTGCGCGAAGTCATTATCCGACAGGTATCACTGAATGGTGGGCACTTAGCTTCCAATTTAGGCGTTATCGAATTGACGATAGCTTTATTAGCGACACATGATTTCAGAACAGATCGAATTGTTTTTGATGTTGGTCATCAAAGCTATGCTTGGAAAATATTAACTGGAAGACTCAATCAATTTGCAACATTACGCCAGAAAAATGGTTTGGCTGGGTTTCCCAAACGCAGTGAAAGTGCATACGATTTTTTTGACACAGGACACAGTAGTACATCGATTTCTGCAGCATTAGGTATGGTACGTGCCATGCGAAATGCGGGTCAATCTGGTCGTGTATTTGCCCTAATCGGGGATGGCGCGTTGACCGGAGGCATGGCCTTTGAAGCTTTAAATGATGCGGGTATGTCAGGTGCTCCGCTCGTCGTCATTTTAAACGACAACCAAATGTCGATTAGTAAAAATGTCGGTGGCATGTCAAAACATCTTGAAAATTTACGTATTTCACGACGCTATATCCATCTGAAAACTATTGTTGAGAATATTTTGTTACGGATTCCATGGTTTGGAGAACGCCTGCTCAAACTTTTGCAACATATCAAGCAACTCGACCGAGTTGTCTTGCGCCGCTCCGGGGTCTTGTTTGAACAACTAGGGTTTCATTATTATGGCCCAGTAGATGGTCATGATTTGACATCGCTTAATCGTCACCTCAAAAATATTAGTGAAATAAAAGGTCCCGTGCTTTTACATGTCATGACGCAAAAAGGAAAAGGCTATTCTTTTGCTGAATCTGCACCAGACATTTATCATGGTGTTGCACCGTTTGAAGTGGAACATGGTGTATGTGCGGTCGGTGATTCATCATGCACAAATTATTCTGATATATTTGGGCAAACTGTGTTAGCAGCAGCGTTGCAACAACCAGCCATCTGCACGATTACAGCAGCAATGACTAGTGGTACGGGACTTCAGAAATTCGCTGAATTATTACCACTGCGATTTTACGATGTTGGAATTGCTGAACAACATGCGATGACGTTGGCCGCTGGACTAGCAGCAGGCGGGGCGCGACCTGTTCTCGCACTTTATTCAACATTTTTACAACGGGCATATGATCAATTGTTGCATGATGTCTGCCTGCAAAATCTGCCCGTTGTGTTGGGCATCGATCGCGCAGGGATTGTCGGCGAAGACGGGGAGACCCACCAAGGTATCTATGATCTCAACCTCCTATTAACATTGCCCAATATTGAAATCATTTGTCCAGCTGATGGAGACGCATTAAAAAGTGCTATCCCCTATGCGTTGAATCAAAATCATCCTGTAGCGTTACGCTACCCACGGGGCGCTGCTCATCGTGCTAAATCACAGCTTGATCCGAATAACTTTGAACCTCAGATTGTTTGTGAAGGGCAGGATTGCACGTTAGTTGTACTCGGTACGTTACTTAATTCCGGTATCGATACTGCCAAACAATTAAAGCAGAATCATGTGACCTGTGAGGTTATCAGTGTTCAAGCTGCTAAACCGATTGATTTAAGCCTTATTATCGCTTCAGTTAAAAAGACCGGCTATTTGATTATTGCTGAAGAAACTGTAGCGGCAGGTGGTTTTGGAAATTCGATTTTACCTGACGTGCTCACTCAAGCACCAACGACACGATTCAAGTTGGTTGCAATTGCCGATGAACCGTTGCATCAAGGTACACGGTCACAACTTTTACACGACCATCATTTGGACATTGATGGCCTTTGTTTGGAAGTCATGGCGCTTTTAAGCTGAATAATTATTCATAATGTCGTATTTTGTCGACTTTTGTCGCACGAATTCATTACCGTTTTGCAAACCTTTCGAGTAAAATACAGGTAGGCTGTTAAAATATAGCTCGGTATAAATCAGACCCGCTTGGCGGAGGATGCATGAGAATTGGTATATATACAAATCCTGAACGTGATCAAGGTTGTGTTGTATCCCGCCACTTAGCACAGTTAATCTTACAGCATGGAGCAATTCCAGTTGTTGATGAGAAGTGTTTAGGCGTATCGTTTTCCGATATTGTTGGTGTCGAAATTGACAATTATTCTTCAAGCGATATTTTGATGACTCTCGGTGGTGACGGAACATTTTTGAGTGCAGTTCATTTATCTGGCTGTCAAGATATTCCGATCGTTGGTGTTAATTTAGGCAGTGTTGGCTTTCTTCAGGAAATATTACCGGAACAACTTGAAAATGCCGTAATTCGATTAATTGCGAGTGATTATTATATTGAACGTCGCATGATGCTTTCGGTTAGTTGTTATGATCCAACAGGGCAACATATTGAAACGAATCTCTCGATGAATGATGCAGTAGTTTCTCGGGGCGGTAGTTCGCGCATATTAACACTTGATTTAACCATTGACGGCGTCGTGCTCGAGCGTGTACCAGGCGATGGCATGATCATGTCGACACCGACAGGCTCAACTGCCTATGCTTTAGCTGCAGGCGGACCAATCGTCCATCCACAACTCGAAATCATGATGATTACACCTATCTGCCCCCATACACTCCATAATCGAAGCTATTTAGCATCAAAGACGAGCGAAATTGTTGTTGAAATTGTTGACTATCCACATCAAGCGTTGTTGGCGATTGATGGTCGCCGGGATATCTATTTAACTAGTGGAAGTCGGGTTGTCGTCCATCAGGCGGATCGCTATTTGCAACTAATTCGCTTAGGTCCAGACAATTTCTTTGCTGATTTGCCGCAGAAAATCCATATGAGAGGCAAAGCACGATGAGGACTGAAAAAATTGAAAGACAAAGCAAAATGCTTCAACTCCTAAGAGAAACAGAGATTGCGACGCAAGACGACCTTGTCCTGGGGATGAGAAAAGCAAAATATGATGTCACTCAAGCAACAATCTCAAGAGATATTAAAGAATTAGGAATAGTTAAAGTCATGACTCCATCCGGTCATCAGAAGTATGTCTCAATGGAACGAACAGGAGAGGCGATTTCTGGGCGATTAATGAAGATATATGCTGAATCCGTTTTAACTGTCGAACCTGCGATGAATCTGATTGTTATCAAAACGATGCCGGGAATGGCACAGGCATGTGCTTCAGCTTTGGATTCTATGCGACTTTCTGATTTGGTTGGCACCCTAGCAGGTGACGATACCGTTTTTATTGCGACACGATCAATTGAACTTGCTGAAACGATGGCGGATGTTCTCACTCGCTTGATTTCGCCTAATTTTAACAGTTCCATCACAATAGATTAAATAACCATTCATGAATTGCTTGAGCGAGGTTATATAATGCTCAGTCGCGTTGAAATTCAAGATTTTGCTTTAATTGAACACGCTGTTCTCGAACCGAGACAGGGCTTATTTGTGATCAGTGGTGAAACTGGAGCCGGTAAATCGATTTTAATTGATGCGATCAGCGCATTAACCGGTGAGCGAATCGGCAAAGATTATGTTCGTCGCAATAGTCAACGATTCCGCGTTGAAGCCGTATTTGAACATGTTGAATCTAAATTGTCTGATGAACTGATTGAATTATTAGGCGTTGATTTTGAGGCTGATCCAGATGCGTTGCAAGAAATAATTTTATCGCGTGAGGTTAATGCGCTTGGCAAATCAAGTTGTCGAATCAATAGTCGTTTAGTGCCCCTATCTGTCCTTAAACAATTGGTGACACAATTGATTGATATTCATGGTCAAAATGATCAACAAGGGATTTTTGATCCGCAAAATCATCGACGCTTACTTGATCGATTTGGTGGTAATGAAATCAATCAAGCTTATTTGGCTTATGTCCATATCGCGGATCAACTCAAACAAATCCAAAATGATTTAAATGTACTTGGGTCAGATCCTGCCGAACGTGAAAGACAACTTGATTTACTCAAATATCAAATCAAGGAAATTGAATACGTTGACCTAAAAACAAACGAGGAACAATCCCTTAACGAACGACAGAAATATTTAGCAAATCGCGATAAAATCATTCAAGCAGCGGGTCAGACGTTTGCTGAATTAATTGGCGCTGATGAACAAACCATCGATGAGCGTCTTTCACGCTTGTTGCAAGGTTTAGACAGCTCTGCACGAGCATCTAATCAGGTATCACTTGCTAAGGACAAAATGAGTCAAGCCCGCGATTTGCTCAGTGAAGCCGCAGACCATTTGCAAGCAATCATAGACGATGACCAAGACGATCCTGGCGAATTACAGCGCATTGAAAAGCGACTTGACTTGATTTATCGACTCAAGAAAAAATATGGAGGCAACATCGATCAGGTCCTCGTATTTTTGGAGCAGGCGCGTTTGCAACTGGTTGAACTATCTGATGGTGAAGCCAAATTTTCTCGATTAAATGAGCAAAAAGCACACCTTTCTGTCGAACTAAACAAAGTGGGTGAACTACTTGGGGAAATCCGCCGAAAATATGCGCTAAAAATAGAAGTAGAAATCGGTAATCAACTTGAAGATCTTGGGATGAAAGGCGTTCGCTTTGCCGTTTCGATCGTTAGCGCGAAATGGATGGATGGAACAATTCCAAAATCTGGTTTAGACAAGATTGAATTTATGATCTCGGCTAACCCTGGTGAACCACTCAAACCGCTTGCTCGTATTGCCTCAGGCGGTGAAGCTTCTCGGGTCCTTTTAGCAATCAAAACGATCCTTGCACGAGCAGACGAAACACCTGTCTTAATATTTGATGAAATCGATACAGGTGTCAGTGGCACAACAGCTAGTCGTGTTGCCGAAAAATTGGACCAAATCGCGCGACATCATCAAGTGTTCTGCATTACTCATATGGCGCAAATTGCAGCAATGGCCGATCAACATGTGCTGATCGAGAAACAGATGTCACAGGATAAAACGTGGACTGAATTGACTGAATTGAATCGCGAATCGCGTATCTCAGAAATGATGCGTTTGCTTTCTGGCGGCAGTGGCGATGACAAGGCTCGGCAATTGGCAATCCATCTATTGGATGCATCACTTGAGATTAAACAACATCATCAGTTCGCAAAAGCGTAATCAACCCTCTTAGATCTTGGGGTAAAGGCGCGTGGACACTAATAAGTTGCTGCGAAATTGGGTGCATAAATTGTAAATAAATCGCATGGAGTGCCTGGCGTTTTAAAATTAGATCGTATTTATCTGCCGTGTCATCAGGTTGTCCATACAACGTATCGCCGACCAGTGGATGACCAATCGTCTGACAATGGACTCTAATCTGATGAGTTCTGCCCGTTAATAGTTCGAATTTAACAGCTGAAATGTCAGAATATTTAAAATAGTGCTGGACTCGATAAGTTGTTTGAGCGAAAGCACCTTCCGGTGAAACCATTCGTTTGATGATGCTGTTTGGATCTCTGGCAATCGGTGCATCTATTAAGCCTTGATCAGCCGGCATTTGACCGTGGACAAGCGCCCAGTATTGTTTTTTCATTTTCTGACTTGTTATGACATGATGAGCATGGCCGTTTTTGGCTATTAAAACCAAGCCAGACGTGTCGCGATCAAGACGTGAAACTGGATGCAAGGGTAAGTCAGACAATAGATCAGTTATCGTCCCTGATTCATGATTGAAGGTCGGATGAACAACTATACCGGCAGGTTTATTGATTATCGCTAACCATTCATCTTGATAAATAAAGGGTAAACTGGGGACATTTCTTAAAGGGTTTTGATCTAGACGTTGATTTAATGTGCGAGCAATAAGTTGGTCGCCTGTTTCGACAGGATCAATCATACGCCAGTGTTTTCCGTTTTTTAGGAGTTCACCATAAAGTCGGATTTTTTTGGCTAATAGGCGAGACATGCCTGTGCGAGAGGTCAGAACATCAACTGCTCGGACCCCGTGATCTTTCTCAGTTACCCAATAAATAATCTCCATGTTGAAGCATTATAGCTTGAAAACAGTTCGGAAGTGTTTCATAAGTGCATATTTTTCAACAAAGGATGCCGTAAAACGCTCAAACAGTGATATATTTGTGCGATTTTACAATTTTATTGACAACAAGAACGCGCTTTTAATAGAATATATGCGATGCTTATATCGCATTCGCGTCATTCATATTATGTAACTTGAAAAATAAATATTGGAGGTGATTGCCATTAATTGGCTAAACTTATTCCTTGGCCTCGTTGTCGGCGGCATTCTTGCAGCAGTCGTAACGGTCGCATTCTACAGTAAAGGGTTTTCTAAAAAATCCGTTGAGCTCAAATCTGCAGCTGATAAAGCTGATGCAGATGCAGCAAAATTACTTGGAGAAGCACAAAAGGCAGGGGAAAATCGTAAAAGAGAATTACTATTACAAGCTAAAGAAGAAATTCACAAGACTCGTCTTGAATTTGAAAAAGATGTCCGTGAAAAAAAGACTGAATTACAACGTGAACGTAGCCGCCTTGATCAAAAAGAAGAGTCACTCGATCGTAAGATTGAAACATTAGAACAAAAAGAAGATGCCCTCGATGTCCGAGTCAGCGATGTCTTGGCTCTCGAAGAAAAAGCACGTGATGTTGAACGACAAAAAATTATTGAGCTTGAACGCATTTCCAGTTTAACTGTCGACGAAGCCAAGACTTTAGTGCTCGACGAAGCTAGATTGGCTTACCGACATGATATGGCTGTGATGCTCCGTCAAATGGAAGAAACAGCTAAAGAAGAAGCGGATCGCAAAGCTAAAGAAATTATTGTTACATCAATTCAGCGCTACGCTGCTGATTTTGTTTCAGAATCGACAGTATCTGTCGTAACGTTGCCTAGTGATGAAATGAAGGGTCGAATCATCGGTCGTGAAGGTCGCAACATTCGAGCCATCGAAACGATGACTGGGGTTGATCTGATCATTGATGACACGCCAGAAGCGGTTATCTTATCCAGCTTTGACCCGATCCGACGCGAAATTGCCCGGATTGCGATTGAAAAGCTGATTGTTGATGGTCGTATTCATCCGGCACGAATTGAAGAAATGGTCGATAAAGCGCGCAAAGAAGTTGACGCGACGATCAAATCCGAAGGTGAACGGACTGTATTCGAAACTGGCATGATAGGGATACACCCAGAAATCATTAAATTGCTCGGTCGTCTACGTTATCGGACCAGCTATGGCCAAAACGTCCTTCAGCACTCTGTCGAAGTTTGTTGGATGGCCGGGATGATGGCTGCTGAACTAGGATTGGATGTCATGATGGCTAAACGAGCCGGATTGCTCCATGATATTGGCAAGGCTGCTGATTTCGAGATGGAAGGCTCCCACATCACACTCGGAGCCGAAATTGCTAAAAAATACAAAGAAGGCCCAGAAGTCATCAACGCCATTATGTCTCATCATGGCGAAGTCGAACCCGATTCGATGATTTCTGTCCTGGTCGCTGCATCTGATGCGATATCAGCAGCACGTCCAGGCGCCCGCCGTGAAAACCTCGAAAACTATGTCAAACGGATTCAAAAACTTGAAGAAATTGCGAATTCGTTTGAAGGCGTAGAAAAATCATTTGCTATCCAAGCCGGTCGTGAAGTCCGCGTGCTGGTTAGCCCGGAAAATGTTAAAGATGATGATATGATCTTGAAAGCTCGCGAAATCTGCAAGAAGATTGAAGAAGAGCTCGATTATCCTGGTCAAATCAAAGTGCACATTATCCGCGAATCACGAGTCACTGAATACGCTAAATAAATCGAGTATGTCATGACACCCTAACTACATCAATATTTCAATGATGAAAAGCGTTGAAGCGCCCCGCAAGGGGCGCTTTTCGTTTCTAAATGGCCAAAATTCAGCTATAATGGTTTGGTGATCGGGGGAAAGTAATTTTGCATATTCTGATGATCGGTGACGTTGTTGGTTCAACAGGCCGTCGCCTTCTCAAAGATAAACTACCAAACTTAAAAAAAATTCATCAAATCGACCTCTGTATAGCAAATGGTGAGAATGCGGCTGCCGGCCTTGGTTTAACACCCCGATTGGCGCAGGAAATCAACGAGATGGGTGTCGATTTAATTACACTTGGCAATCATACGTGGTCAAAACGCGAGCTCGTCGAACGGATTGATTTGCTAAATACCGTCATTCGCCCTGCTAATGGACCTGCTGAATGGCCGGGGGTCGGTTGGCGTTCGTTCAAAACACCGCAGGGGTTAGTTGTGGTTATCAATCTACTTGGCCGTATTTTCATGGAGCCCCTTGATTGTCCTTTTCGAACAGCCGATCAAATTATCGAACATGTGAAAACAGAATTAGCGCCTGTTGCGATTTTTGTTGATTTTCACGCCGAAGCAACTGCTGAAAAAATGGCAATGGGATACTATCTGAATGGTCGCGTGGCAATGGTCGCCGGAACGCATACGCATGTCCAAACCGCTGACGAACAGATCCTAAATCGTGGCACCGCTTATATTACGGATGTCGGTATGACCGGACCGATTCACGGCATTATCGGGATGAACCCAGAGTCTTCCTTGCATCGCTTCATCAACCATATGCCTGCGCCATATGAAGCTGCAACTGGCCTTGGTCAACTTTCAGCCGTTGTGGTATCGGTCGATTCACAAACAGGCAAAGCTCAGACTATCAACCGGATATCGATTAAAGAATGACTTTCAAATATTTACACCTTCGACTGGTTATCGTGACGATTCTGATCAGCTTTTTGTTAGTTGGTTGTACAACTCCCACGTCAAATAATGATGAGGGCGCTTTTGTGTCGACTGAACAGGCTGTTCGGCCAGCGTCATTGTCAAATGACGCTGATAGTAAACCACCTTCAGGCGTCATGCGATTAGCTTGGAGTAACCATCAAAATTTAAATCCACTTTTAGATTATTCAGAAGCTGGGCAGGCGGCACAATCGCTTGTTTTTGAAAGTTTATTTGTTCGTGATTCAACGTTTGCTATTCAGTCTCAACTGGTTAAAAGTTATAGTTTTAGTCGAGATCGCCTGCAATTGACGCTCTTAATTGATCCAGTAGTTACTTTTCATAATGGAACTCCGTTAACTGCTGCGGATGTTTTAGCATGTCTTAATTTTATTCAAGATCATGCGGAACAATCACCATATGCAGCTGCACTTCATGCATTTGCTAACGGCTTTATCACAAACGAAGAAACACTTGTTCTCCAGTTAAATGATTACGATCCTGAATTTCTTTATGCCCTCAATTTTCCAATATTGCCAGCAGCGCAACTTAATGTACAAGACGGAGATTTGATCGCTGGCACGGGCTTGTATGCGATGAGCGAATTCAGTTCAACAGGAGAGTTAACACTCGATTGGGCAGACGAATCAACGAAAGCCCAAGTCAGCTTACAACACATAATTTTAAAACCATATGAATCAACGATTACAGCGATGAGAGCGCTTGAAGAAGATGAAATCGATTTAGTCTGGCTCTCTGAACTTGAGCTTGCTCAATATCAAAGTCGAAATAGCTTGCGACTTGATCGATATATCAGCGATAAATATATCGATTTAATCATCAATCCACAGGTTGTACCTGAAAAAAATAACCCAGTTGCACAACTCAATCAAAAGTATTATTTTCGCTCTGCAAGATTATTTAGTAGTCAGCAAAATTGGCCAGGCCAACCCACAGACGTGCCGATTCCAGCAAGTCATGCAGCATTCAATGGCCAGACCTTTAGTTTGTACGATCAATATCCACAAAACATCGAACAACAAGTTAATCTTAATTTGCCGGACAATCGAATCATAAAAATTGTGGTTGCAGAAAATCAGCCGGTTTTAGCTCAAATAGCTCGTCAAATAGCAACGTGGTTAACCGATTCAGGATACCTTACAGAAGTCAGACCATTATCGGATGGTCAATATCAACAAGCATTATCAAATTATGATTATGATTTAATCGTTAGAGAATCCGAATTGCCTGCTTCATTAGATCCCCAATGGTTGTATGAAAACACCGCTGAAGTGTCATCTGGGTTGGACGCGCAGGCGGCGAACGGTTATGATGAACTAAGCCCTTTAGCAATTGGCGGAAGTTTCTTTAGTTTGTTGGGCAGTGGTCAATTCAATCAAGAGTCGGACGTTCAAGCGGCAAGCGAAAGCTTTCAAGAAAATTTAAAAACACAGGCCATTCAATCGAATACCGTTGGCTTAATGCAGTGGGAAGAGGCAATCGCTTACGGTGATCGTGTCATGGGACAGTTACAACCGTCGTTAGACTTACCTTATAACAGAATTGAGGATTTGTGGATATGGTCTGGATTATCATCGTCATCTTATTAATTGTTGCCGATCAGATTATTAAACAACTGGTTATGACAGCACTAACCGGAACAGCGACGATCACTGTGATTGATCATTTTTTCTATTTAATTCACCGCCGCAATACCGGGGCGGCATGGAGTTTTTTAGCTGATGTATCATGGGGCATAACCGCGCTGACAGTGTTATCTGGAATTGCCTCTGTGATCTTAATTATTGCGCTTCTGACGCTCAAAAAAATGCACTATAAAGTGCCTTTGACACTGATGTCGGCTGGTGCAATTGGCAATTTAATCGATCGCATTCGATATGCAAGTGTCACGGACTATTTAGATTTTCACTTCGGATCATACGTTTTTCCAACTTTTAATTTGGCAGATATTTGTCTTGTCATTGGGACAATATTATTTAGCTGGTTTATGTTAACGAGTTCAGAAACACCAGACGCTGTCTCTCGAAACATGAATTATTTATCGTAAGGACATTATGGCAATTCAAACAATATGTTGTGATCAAAATGATTTGCGTCTTGATGTCTACATCGCGCAACAGGTCAAGACACATTCACGTGCTTTTTTACGCAATCTGATTGATCAGCATGCAGTTCTCGTGCAAGGAAAGCCTGTAAAAGCTTCGTATAGGACAAGTGTCGGTGAAATCATCACAGTAGATCTGCCTGATTCTGTCGATTTAACCATTGAAGCGCAAGCAATACCGCTCACCGTGCGGTATGAAGACGACTATTTGTTGGTCATTGATAAACCGCAGGGAATGGTTGTCCACCCAGCACCTGGTCATCATGATGGAACACTTGTGAACGCCTTGCTCAATTATTGCCACGGATCATTATCCGATCTTAACGGCGTGCGGCGACCGGGAATTGTTCATCGCATTGATAAAGATACCTCCGGCCTCCTGTTAGTCGTCAAAGACAATACCGTTCATCGTGAAATTGCTGATAAAATTCGTCGTCATGAAGTGCGCCGCACCTATCAAGCTTTAGTTTATGGTCAAGTGACAAGCGATCATGGCACGATCGATGCCCCGATTGGCCGTGATCCTAAAAATCGCCAAAAAATGGCTGTTGTACCTTCTGGTAAAACCGCTATTACGCATTTTCGGGTCATTGAGCGACTCGAACACGCGACTTGGCTTGAGATTGAACTAGAAACTGGACGGACACACCAAATCCGTGTCCATTGTCTATATATCGGTCATCCAATCGTCAATGATCCAGTTTATGCGACGAATCGGGTCAATTATGGTCATAATGGGCAAGCCTTACACGCGTCAAAGCTTGCTTTCATCCATCCGGCTACGGGACAAGAACTCGTTGTTGAAAGTCCGTTGCCGGAGCATTTCCTGTCGGTTTTGCGGAAATGTCGATAAATAATCTGAAAACCCAATTCAAAATGGCGAAATTAAGTTTGCGCTTTCGTCAGAATTTGTTATTGTTTGTCCTGTTGTTTCTTTTTGGAGTGATTGTGACAAATCACATCACACAGGTCAACCAATTACAGCCATCCAACAATCTCTCAAAAATATATCAGAAGCGACAAGAAGAACTTGAGCAGGCCATTCTGCAATATGATAGTTTGACGGCAGAGAATAAGCGTTTATTAATCGAAAAAGAAACCGTTATTGAAAATCAACTGAATCAAAAGGGTTATTCTAATTTGCTCGATGAACTGAATAAAGTCAAAACATTGGCCGGTTTAACCCGAGTTCAAGGACCAGGTATTTCCGTGATATTGAATGATAAACCCAGTTTCGATGTGTTGCGAGATTCTGCAGATGCTTTAGTGCATGACAGTGATGTTCGCCATGTGCTCGATTTATTGCGTGCGAGCGGAGCTGCAGCACTATCTGTCAATGATCAACGCATCGTCAATGCATCGTATGTTTTTTGTATTGGACCAACGATTCTCTGTAATATGCAGCGATTAACACCCCCTTATATCATTCAAGCGATTGGCCAACCGACTGCATTAGCCTCGGCAATTGAGAGGGATCCAATGTTAAGCTTGCGACAATCATCTGAAATTGGCCTAATTGTCCAAGTCAAACAACTCGAATTAGTCATATGCCCAGCCTATGCTGAAGCCGATGATTTAAATAAATACATTGATAAATTGGTGGTGCCTGTCACATGAAAAATAAATTAATCCAGACTATTGTCATCACACTGATCTGTATCTTGTTGGGAATTTTAATTTCCCTTCAGCTTAAAAATGTGAATGAAGACAATGTAACTGAGAGTAATTTAGAAGAGATTCAGTATAAGTTGATTGATTATGCTAATAAAAATGCCGAACTCAACACGCGCAATGCCGAGTTATATCAATATATTTCGCAACTTGAAAATAATTTTGCAGAAGGCAATGCCTATATTGATTCGATCATAAAAGAGAAAGAGCGCATCGCGATATTTGCTGGTTTGCGCGAGGTTAAAAATTACGGGGTTGCAATCGAAATTAGTTGTTCTGCCGAAAGTCTAATCCGTGACAGCGTTATTCGAACCTTTGTGAATGATTTACGTGCACTTGGCGCGCAAGCGATATCTGTTAATGATGAACGACTCGTTGCAACATCAGAAATCCGTGCGACATCATCATCGATTATTATTAATGGCAACGGCTACAATCGCCAAGATAAATTTATTATCAAAGCGATCACAGATCCGATTAAGGAAGCTTATGTCTTATCCTATTTGGAAACACTCAAAAAATCGGTTTTATCGGATGCCACGTTGCGAAACGACCAATATGATATTCGATTCCAAGCCGTCCAAGAATTGATTATTCCAGCCTTGAGTGAAGACAGTCTTGCCTTTAAAATTGATTTATTAACTGCAGCCCCTAGTGAGTCATAAATTTCATATGAAAGTTGATTGCCAATGGATAAGCTAATTCTCATCGACCGCGCCGAAACAGCACAAAATGTCGCTGGAAGCTTTAACCAACATCTTGATTTAATCGAAAAGATGTTAGGTGTGCGGATTGAACTCGTTCTCGGTGGGCTTATGCTTTCAGGAGATAGTCATGATCTTGAAAAAGCGGCAACCGTCTGTGAACGATTAATTGAAATTGAACGACAGGGCCATCCGATCAATCTGCAATTAGTGACCTATTTAAGTGATATTGCGCGCGACGGCAATTTAGAACAAGTGACCCATTATGCCCCGGACTCAATTGCTGTTACGGCAAAAGGGCGACCGATAAAAAGCAAAACAAATGGGCAACGACAGTATGTTCAAGCTATCCGGGATAATGAAATCACCTTTGCAATTGGCCCAGCAGGAACCGGCAAGACATTTCTTGCCGTCGCAATGGCTGTAAATGCCTTTCGATCTCATGAAGTCTCACGTATTATTTTAACTCGGCCAGCAGTAGAAGCGGGCGAGAAGCTTGGTTTTTTGCCCGGCGATTTACAAAACAAAGTGGATCCATACATGCGTCCGCTTTATGACGCTTTGCATGAGCTTATGGGTTCTGAACAATATCTTAAAAACTTGGAAAAGGGGCTCATTGAAGTATCTCCGCTTGCTTATATGCGAGGTCGAACGCTCGATGAGGCATTTATTATTTTAGATGAAGCCCAAAACACAACCCCTGAACAAATGAAGATGTTCCTCACCCGTTTAGGTTTTAATTCAAGAGCCGTCATTACTGGTGATATCACGCAAATAGATTTGCCTGGTGATAAAAAATCGGGGCTAAAGGAAGCTAAAAAAATTCTTTATGATGTTGAAGGGTTAGCATTCGTTGAACTCACGCAACGCGATGTCGTTCGCAATGCACTTGTCCAACGGATTATCAAAGCATACGAAAGTGAACAGGCGAAAGGGGTGCACAACCTATGAAAATTCCGCCTAAAATTCAACGCCTGATTGCCATTATGCTGATGCCCGTATTAATAATCAGCATTGTTGCTGCGATATATTATGGTTCGATTCCTGAAAAGTATGATCTGACCATAGGCGATAGTAGCCCTTTTGACATCACGGCAACCCGCAGCATCCGTGATCAAGTAGCAACTGATTTACGAGCCAGCAAAGCGGCAGCTGATGTTGAAAGTGTTGTCATTCGATCAGAGGATATCGTCCTGGAAGTGATGACCTTATTTGATCAAGTTTTCGATTTAATATCGGCACAGCGTTGGGATATCCATGCAGGTCAAAACACCAACTCTGATGTTGAACAAGTTGAATTAAGTAACACCGAAATCCAAGTCAGAGTTGATTCGGTAATATATGATTTAGATCAAGAATTTCAGATTGTTTTATCTGAAGATGATATCAAGGCCTTCTTGATGATGGATCCCAATCGCTATAACAGTAATCGTGGACACGCGCGCTCGATCGCAACACTTTTAATGAGCGAACCAGTTGATGGATTTGGTCTAAAATCAGCCCTCAATGATCGTATCGCTAATTTAGAGACCACACTAACTTTCAATCAAGAGGATGCAACTCGAATTGGCAATATATTAAGTGTCATTCTAAAACCCAATATTGCATATGATATGTTAGCGACCGAAAATGCCCGGCAAGCTGCTTTTGATAAAGTCCAAAACAACCCTGTGATGATCAACCGCGGGACTCGAATTGTCTCGCAAGGTGATGTCATCACCACGGAAAGTTATACCTTGCTATCTGAATTGGATCTTATTGATTCGAGTGGTTTTGATTATCGCTATCTTTTTGGCATTTTACTGTTAATTTCGTTGCTGTTTTTTATCGCTTGGTTTTATTTAAAGAAATATGAAAATGAATCCATTCATTTGCGCAATAATCGTTTTGCATTAGTGATTGCCGTCTTGATTCCACTGATTGCTTCAGTTGCTTTGGCTCGATTTGAACCACTTGCATCACCTGTGTATTTTGCCGCAGTATTAATTGCCGCTTACTTTGGATTCAGAACGGCAAGTTTAATGTCATTTTTGCTGATGACAGCAATTTTGCCGATGACCGGATTTGATCCCGTCTTTGCTGTTGTTGCAATAACCGGTAGTATTGTAGCGGCTTTATTCACGAAGGGTATCACGCGCCGAGATAATTATGCATACATCATGATTGCAACGGCTGGAGCCAATTTAGTTGCAACACTTTCCTTTGGGATTTTACTCAAAGAAGAATGGCAGACCTTGATGTTAAAAAGTGCGGTGACTGCCTTGAGTGGTTCCATTTCAGTTATCGCGGCGATTGGGATTATGCCATTATTTGAAATGATCTTTAATACAGTATCACCATTAAGGCTTATTGAATTATCGCAACCGGGACATCCCTTGCTACGCAGATTGTTTATTGAAGCACCAGGCACTTCGCAGCACAGCATGATGGTTGCGAATTTAGCAGATGCTGCAGCAGACGCGATAGGAGCAAACCCCTTGTTAGCCCGTGTCGGTGCCTATTATCATGATATCGGCAAACTTGAAAACCCCCTGTTATTTACTGAAAATCAAAATGGCGTTAATCCCCATGACAAATTACAACCATTGCAATCGGCTCGGATTATCATCGGACATCCAGAAGCCGGGGTTCGGATCGGAAAGCGATACCGCCTGCCATTACCATTAATCAATATTATTTCCGAGCATCATGGATCGACGATGCAAGCCTATTTTTACCAAAAAGCCAAGAAAATATCAGAAGAATCTGGCATCGAGGATCCAGACATTGATCAGTTTAAATATCAATGTTCACCGCCAACGTCTCGCGAATCAGCAGTGGTCATGCTTTCGGATTCTGTTGAAGCGGCGATGAAGTCGACCAATACACATCAATTAGAAGCGGCAGAAACATTGATAAGACGGATCATTAAGATTAAAAATGATCAAGATCAACTGGTGCAATCAGGGTTGTCGTTTAAAGATATCGAAACGATCATCGCTGCTTTCATGCAAGTATACGCCGGACATTTCCATGAAAGGATTAAATACCCTGATGCACGTCCAGTTTAATAATCGCCAACGCAAACATCCTGTTTTAGACTTTGAAAAAATAATTACGATGGTTTTTACCGAAGCATTGAGTCGAGAAGAGATTGCCAAAAAATTACGAGCAAAGGGGTTACGGCCAGAAATCGCCGTTTCATTTGTCAGTCCAGCAACTATTCGCAACATTAACCGTGAAACACGTATGATTCATCGAGTGACAGATGTTTTATCATTTCCAATGCTAGACATGTCAGACGGACTATTGAAACAAAAATTGACTTCTACTGATTATTCGTGGGATGATGCAATGCAACCTATGTTGTTTTTGGGCGATCTTGTGATTTGTTTAGAACGCGCAAAGCAACAAGCCCAAGAATTTAATCACAGTATTGAACGGGAAGTAGGGTTCTTAGCCGTACATGGTTTGTTACATTTATTAGGTTATGATCATGATACAGATTTGCGTGAAGCACTCATGCAAAAACGACAACGCAATTATTTAGACGCAATCGGCTTAAGCCGTTAACTCGAAAGGAAAATCATGGATCCTGAAATTTTATCTCATTCTGGTTTTGTTTCACTGATTGGACGACCCAATGTCGGCAAATCGACGCTGCTTAATCAATTGGCTGGACAGCGATTGGCCATCACCTCACCCAAACCGCAAACGACCCGTTCAATTATTCGAGCGATTATTGACGAGCCTGATACACAAATAGTTTTTTTAGATACACCCGGGTTACATCTAGCTAAGTCAAAATTAGGTCAATATATGACCGATGCAGCGCGCTTAGCAATGGCGGATACGGATATTATTTTGTTGTTAATTGAAGCAGGCTTTTCACCCCGCGTACTTGATATTGAACGTAAAGTATTAGCGCAGTTACAAGCAAGCAAAAAGCCTGTCATCCTCGTTATTAATAAAGTCGATAGCAACGAAAAAGAGTCAATTTTACCATTGATGGCTGCTTTTCATGAAGTTTATCCCTTCCAAGCGATTATCCCGATTAGCGCGAAGACCGGCGATGGAATTTCGATTCTCATTGATGAAATTCGGCGTTTATTACCGGAGGGTCCCCGCTATTTTCCGATTGACAGCTTAACAGATCAAACTGAACGGATGATTGCTGGCGAATTGATTCGCGAACAAATACTTTTGAAAACGCATGAAGAAATTCCACATGGCACTGCAGTCGTTGTGGATTCGTTCACTGAACATACGACCGAGGCTGGTGAGCGCACTCACGTCACCATCGAAGCGTCAATTGTTTGCGAAAAAGACACCCACAAGGGGATTTTAATCGGCAAACAAGGGAGCATGTTGACGGCAATCGGCACCGGTGCTCGAAAAGAAATTGAAGCAATGCTCGATTGCCCGTGTTATTTAGACTTGTTCGTCAGAGTTCGCGACGACTGGCGTAACCGCCAATCCATTTTGAATGATCTGGGTTATCAGGATTAACGAATAGATGTCACATGAATCGATTCGTGGCTTTGTTTTGCGCGAAATTTCAATTGGTGAATCAGATCGCCTCATTGAAATACTCACCGCGGACCGCGGTTTAATTACTGCAATTGCGAAAGGTGCAAGGCGCGCCAAAAGCCCATTGATCGCTTCAACATTGATTTTTAGTTTTTCTGAATTTAATCTATTTTCCTATAAAGGTAAATGGACGATTGATAGCGCTGAATTGATTGAAACGTTTAATCACTTGCGTGAAGATCTCGACCGCTTGATTTGTGCTGCACATTTAGCGGAAGTGATTTTAGATTTAGTGCGAGATGCCCTGCCGGATTCGGAAATATATCAATTGTGGGCCTATTCCTGTCATCATTTGCAAAAAGCAAATGATCCCTATTTAACCGCGCATATTGCGCAATTTAGGGCATTAGCAGATGCAGGGTTCGCACCGCAACTTTCCAGATGTATAACGTGTGGTTGCCAACCCAAACCAACTAATCAATTTGATTATCAAGCTCGTGGCTGGTTTTGTTTGACTGATTTTCGCATTGATCGCCAGCATGAGACGATTTTTGTATCAGGTGCTTTGTTAGCTTGCCTCAATTATTGTCTTACCAGTCCAATCGACCGTCTTTTTGCATTTAAACTCGATCAAACCATTCGCGATGAAGTTTGCCGTTTTTCAGATACTTATTTAACAACAATAATGGAAAAAAAATATTCGCGTCTAAATATGCTTCAAGATTTGTGAAGTGACCAAAAATCAGTCAATTCCTTTGTCAGATCAGTTGTTTGGTCAAGATAAACAGGCTGCCATTCATTGGGATAAAGCACCTGATATTCTGGCTTTGCGTATCGATCATCGATCAATAAAACAAACCCAACGTCAGTTTCGCTGCGAATAACGCGGCCGGCAGCTTGTTGAACTTTATTAAATCCCGGGTATTGATATGCGAATTCAAAGCCTCGGCCGAGTTTTCCAGAAAAATATTGGCTTGTTATTTCGCGTTCAGGACAAATTTGAGGCAGGCCAACACCCACAATTACTACACCACTTAAGCGTTCGCCGGTCAAATCTATACCCTCATTAAATAAACTGCCCATCACTGCCAAGCCAACGAGCGTTTTCTGTCCAAAAAGCTCAAATTTCCCGAGGAATTGTTGCTTTTGCTGTTCATCCATGCTTGGGATTTGGACGACGAAATCAAATTCATTACGCCTTGAATGCGCCCGAAGTAATAGCCGGACTTGCTGTAAATACCCATACGACGGTAGAAAAACCAAATAGTTTCCAATACGAGAACTCACAGCCGTCAGAATTTGCTCGAGTATCTGTGACATGGTTTCAGCACGTGATTTGTAGCGTGTGGATAGTCGCGATTCGATGATCAATTTAAGATGATCGAAGGGGAAAGGGGAAGGCAAATTCAACTGCTCGAAATGATTTTCCTGAGGTTTTTCTAATAATAGGCTGGTGTAATATTCAAGCGGGGCTAAAGTAGCCGAGAAATAAATAACTGGATGCGTGTCGAGATAGATCTTAGTCAAAGGGGTCGAAGCATCTAAACACATCAAGTGTATCGTTAGTGTTCTAGCTTTTAGCGTTGCAGTTGTGACATATGCTGAACTGTAAAATTGGTCAGCGACACGGTTAAAGAAATGAATCATTAAAAAAGCGTCAAGAATAACCTTGTGCTCTGGAAAATCAGGGTGATCATCTAAAAATTGGCGCAATAGATAAATCAGGCGCCCCAGTATTCGCAACAGGGATTCAGGCTTTTCAGTCTGTGCACAAAAACCATCGTCGCACAATTGTCGCCCGGTTGCACTCGGTTCAACCACCTTAAACCCAATTTTTTCAACGGGACCAGCACCCGGCACAACAATTTGCGGTGCAATTTGATCATTTAATTGCTGGCCATAAGCTAACAGTTTACTGAGTGCCTGCTCAAGATACGGTGATTTGTTCTTTAATCCATCGAATGCCTTTTGTACGGTCGAAAAATCCAGAATAGCGCTGTACATTTCGCGGGCACGGTCGGGGAGATTGTGAGCTTCATCGACAAGTAAAAGATGATGTTGGTCAGGATTCACAAAAAAACGCGCCAGTTGAATCCGCGGGTCAAATGCATAATTATAATCACCGATAATGACATCACAATATAAGGCATAGTCGAGTGATAACTCAAACGGACAGACTACGCATTGTTTGGCGACTGCTGCAATATCGGCTGGACTGCAATGACCTGGCTGTTTAAATAATTCATTTAAAGCTTTGGGTAAATCACGATAGTAATGGACCGCCATTGGACATTTTTGGGTATCGCAATATAATTCTGGTTTCAGACAACTTTTCTCTTTGGCTTGCAGGGTTATGCTCCGCAAGATCAAGCCATTCTGCCGAAGTTCATTTAAGGCTTGCTCGGCAACGCGCCGTGTTGAAGTCATTGCTGTCAAATAAAAGACTTTGTCAATAAGGTGATGGGCTAATAAGCGAACGGCAGGGAATAAGACGGAGATCGTCTTTCCCGTACCTGTAGGCGCTTGTGCAAACAGCACGCCCCGTTGTCTAGCAATGCCGATGACATCATTCATCAATTGCTTTTGCCCGGGCCTTAAGGCGGGAAATGGAAAAGCACATGTTTTAGCACTTGAATCACGCAATCTTTGACTGTCCATGATCCGCACAGCAACGCTTGTAAAATCTTGGATGGTGTTTTGGTAAAATTCAGCAAGATCCAATCGACTTAGTTCGCGGTAATGTTCTATATACTCATCGTGTTCAGGGCTAGTATAGAGCAAGCCAATGATCAGATGATCAAGCATATATTGTTGACAGTAAAGATGCCCGTAAAGCATGGCTTGTGCCCAATGCAGTAATTCACCATGGGCTGGTAAATGCTGTGGGGAACCACTGTAAGATTTGATTTCGTATAAGGTCAGACCCTCTGAACGTTTCACAAGGAGGTCACAACGCCCACTTATTTTCAGATTGAGACCTTGATGATTTAAATGATCCTTAAGCGTGACTTCTGATTCAACAGCATCTTTGCCAAATCGCTTTTGAAAACGTGAAACAAGCTTTTGATGTAAGCGAGTACCTTCTAGTCCAGTGATGGAAGCGTAGGTTGGTCCACCTAAGCCGCCTTGGCGATGGGTTGCTTCGGCTAAGGCGCGCACCGCAATTTGAAGCACGTGGGGATGTGCTTGTACCGATTGATCGGTAGGCTGAGCGTGAGGAGCCATTTCTGGTTTCTTTGACATATCGGCCTCAAGAGGAATGAAAAAACTGCACCCGCTGTTGACACAGCTGATGCAGCTTTTGCTGGTGCGGGGAACAGGACTTGAACCTGCACGACCTTACGGCCACTAGTACCTGAAACTAGCGCGTCTGCCAATTCCGCCATCTCCGCGGGACGTTGATTATCTTATCCTAGAGTTGGTAAAAAAGCAAGTCCTGATTTATAATCTAGACGACAGTAAACGGAGGAAAAATGATGATTAATTTGAAGCTCGACGAATTCAAATCATGGATCAAAAATCAGCGCGTCGCTGTTTTGGGTGTCGGAATAAGCAACCGTCCCTTGATACGTTACATTCATAATCTTGGGGCGCGCGTGACTGCTTTTGACATGCTCGACGACGATGATGTTGTACTCAAACGGACACGCGAAGATTTTGAATCAGCAGGAATTGAAATCGAATGGTCAGTTGGGGCTGATTATTTAACTAATCTCAAGGGTTTTGATCTTATTTTTAGAACTCCGAAAATGCGTCCGGATGTCAAAGAACTTTTGGCAGAACGAGAACGCGGTGCTGTGATCACCTCTGAAATGGAAGTCTTCATGGAGCTTTGTCCGGCAAAAATGTTCGCGATAACTGGCAGCGACGGTAAGACCACAACCACAACACTTGTCAGTTTGATTCTCAAACAAGCTGGCTATCAGGTTTATCTCGGTGGCAACATTGGCACACCTTTAATGGATCAGATCGACCACATTAGAACGGAAGATATGGTCGTGCTTGAATTATCGAGTTTTCAATTAAGTAGCATGCGGATTAGCCCTGCTGTGGCTATCATTACGAATGTTACTCCGAATCATTTGGATGTCCACAAAGATTATCAAGAATATATTGATGCTAAACGCAACATTTATCTTTATCAATCTTTTATGGGGCGACTCGTTTTAAATGCAAATAACTATGTGACGCGTTCGATGGTTGTAGAAGCGCGGGGACAAGTTATCCAATTTGCTCGCAAGGAAGCGGGCATTACGTGTGGCGCTGTGGTCAAGGATGGTTGGCTTTGCTACCGTGCTGATAACCAAGATACCCCCATCGTTGAGACAGCAGCGATCGTGATCCCAGGCAAACACAATATTGAGAATTATTTAGCCGCAACAGCTGCCACCTGGCCGTTTGTCAAAGCGCGTGACATTGCTACTGTAGCGACAACATTCGGTGGTGTTGAGCACCGCCTTGAGCTCGTTCGTGAACTTAATACGGTCCGGTATTACAACAGCTCAATTGACACAAGCCCTACACGAACAAAAGCTGCCCTTAATGCCTTAGCAGAGCGACATGAGAAGGTGGTTCTCATCACGGGTGGCAAAGATAAAAAGAGTGATTATATTGGACTCGGGGAAGCAATTGCCGCTGTATCTAAGAAAATCATCCTGTGTGGCGACAACGCTGGCTTAATTCGAAACAACTTAATACTTGAAGCGCCATTTAAAAATGTCGACCCCCAAACATTGCAGATCCTTGAAGTCCAAACCTATGAAGAAGCTGTGCTTCTGGCTCATAAGATTGCGGAATCTGGCGAAATTGTGGTTTTGTCACCGGCTGGAACCAGTTACGATAAATTCCGGCATTTTGAAGAGCGTGGTAATTTATTTAAGACTCTAGTCAACGCGCTAAATTAACTCGTGAAATAGCTATGCAAATAAATAGCGCACCCTTGCGGGTGCGCTATTTTGGTGGGGGAAGGTGGATTCGAACCACCGAAGTCGAAGACAACAGATTTACAGTCTGCCCCCATTGGCCGCTCGGGAATTCCCCCATGATATGAACTTGTCAATGTTGGTCTAATGGTGGGCCATCAGGGACTTGAACCCCGGACCGACCGGTTATGAGCCGGCTGCTCTGACCAACTGAGCTAATGGCCCATGCGCTGTTTCGTAAGTATCTTGCGCAGCAACAAGGGCTATTATAGTGATTTAAAAGTAAGCTTGTCAAGCGATTTGAAAAATAAAATTGCACCTCGTTCATTATCTTAAAGAAAATAAAAAACCGCTAAGGCTACAGCCTCAACGGTTTGAAGTGGTGGGGATGAAGGGAATCGAACCCTTACGATCTCACAATCGGCAGATTTTGAGTCTGCTGCGTCTGCCAGTTCCGCCACATCCCCAGATGTGGTGCACGTCCTGCGTCATATTAGCAATCTCAACGATTTATGTCAATCCAATTTGTGAAGATTGCTTTGAAGAAAAATCACTTGCACATCCGTAATGAATCCGGTATTCTTAGCAAAGAAAACCAACCTTTAATGTAGTCCTGTGAGGCTTCGAAGGTCACAAACAATCATCCCGACTGACTCTTAAGTGAGAACACATCCTCGGGATACCCAGTTTGCAGCCTTCTGTCCTCGGGACAGATGGCTTTTTTGTTGCCCAAATCGCACAATGCGATGCCTGCAAGCTTGGAGGAGATGCTAATGGCCTACAAAACGATTTTAATGGATGAAGCAGCAATGGATCGCGCATTGACGCGTATTGCACACGAAATTCTTGAACGAAATAAAGGGCTTGCTCATATCTGTCTAATTGGCATTCAGCGCCGCGGCGTTCCTTTGGCCGAACGAATTGCCGCTAAAATTGAAGCGATTGAAGGTCAAAAAGTACCCGTCGGCATATTGGATATTACATTTTACCGCGATGACCTAAGCCTATTATCGGAACATCCTGTAATCAATGGAACATCAATGCCTTTTGCCATTCAAGATATGAAAGTCATTTTAGTTGATGATGTCCTTTATACGGGCCGCACGACACGAGCTGCTATTGAAGCGTTGTTTGATGTAGGTCGCCCGCAAAGTATTCAACTGGCCATTCTCATTGATCGGGGGCATCGAGAACTGCCGGTTAGAGCCGATTATACTGGCAAAAATGTTCCGACTTCCCGAGCTGAAATTGTGCACGTTCATATCAAAGAAGTCGACGGGGATGATTGTGTCCTACTCGATGATAATCAGAAGGAGGGGTAAATCGATGCAACTTCGCTCAAAGGATTTACTCGGCATTAAAGACCTCAGCGCTGAAGAAATCACCTTAATATTAGACACCGCCGAGACGATGAAACATGTCTTGGAAGCTACAAGTAAAAAAACAGCGCATTTACAAGGTAAGTCTGTCATTACGTTGTTTTATGAGAATTCAACAAGAACTCGCCTCTCTTTTGAAATGGCCTCGAAATTCATGGGTGCATCATCAGCCAATGTGGCGTCTTCTGGGAGTAGCATTAATAAGGGTGAATCGTTACTTGATACAGCGCGGACGATAGATGTATGTGGTACAGATATTATCATCATGCGCCATAGTCAATCCGGCGCGCCCCACTTGATTGCACCGCATGTAAAAGCCTCTGTTATCAATGCAGGCGATGGCATGAATGAACATCCGACACAGGCTTTACTTGATCTTTTCACCATGCGCCAACATAAAGGTGATTTAAAAGGCTTGGAAGTTGCCATCGTTGGCGATTTGCTCCATAGCCGCGTGGCTCGCAGCAATCTCTGGGCTTTAGAAAAGATGGGTGCTCACGTGCGCATGGCAGCCCCAAGCACGATGTTACCGCGAGGTCTTGAACAGACACCGGCGATTGTTTGCCAGACGGTTCAAGATGCCGTGCGTGGCGCTGACGTGGTCATGGGTTTACGAGTTCAGCTCGAACGTCAGCAAAAAGCCCTTTATCCATCAATCCGTGAATATGCCAAGTTCTTTTCAATTGATGATAAAACGTTAAAATTAGCGAAGCCTGACGCAATATTGATGCATCCTGGCCCCTGCAATCACGGTGTTGAAATGCCAACATCAATCTACGATGGATCACAATCCGTTATCAATGAACAGGTAACCAACGGGGTAGCCGTGCGCATGGCAATCCTATACTTATTAGCAGCAAGGAGGAATGGCTGATGAAAATTAAAATATCCGGTGGAATGGTCGTTAATCCGATCACCATGACCGAAGAACAACGTGATGTCTTGATTGAAAACGGGATGTTTGTCGATGATTTATCGGGTCAGCCTGAGCAAATCATTGATGCGACAGGCTTAACTGTCATGCCTGGTTTGATCGACCCCCATACCCACTTACGCGACCCAGGTTTTGAATATCGTGAAGATATTGTCAGCGGAACCAAGGCTGCTGTTCGTGGCGGGATTACGGCTGTCGCGTGCATGCCGAATACGAAGCCGGTTATCGATAATCCGACGATTGTTCGCTATATCAAAGATAAAGCCGCTGCTGAAGGTTTCTGCAAAGTTTTGCCAGTAGGCGCTGTGAGCAAGAACCAGGATGGCAAAGAATTAGCCGAAATTGGGTTAATGGCTGAACAAGGTATCGTTGCTATATCTGATGATGGCAAACCAGTCTTAACCGCTGATTTGATGAAAAAAGCGATTCAATACGCAGCCCAATTCAATCTCGTCGTGATCTCCCATTGTGAAGAAACAACGCTCGCTGATGGAGGCCACATGAATGAAGGAATCGTTAGCCTGGAAATGGGACTTAAGGGGATACCTACAATTGCTGAAGATATCATGGCAGCACGGGATATTCTAATCGCTGAATATCTTGGTTTGCCAGTTCATTTGGCACATTTATCGACTGCTGGCAGCATCGAACTTGTTCGCCAAGCTAAAGCCCGCGGTGTCCAGGTGACTTGTGAGACGTGTCCACATTATTTTACCTTGACTGAAGAAGCTTGCCGCGATTTCAATACAAATGCCAAGATGAATCCACCACTCCGCACCCAAATGGATGTAGATGCAATTATCTGTGGATTAAAAGATGGTACGATTGATATGATTGGCACCGATCATGCCCCACATCATGCTGATGAAAAGCAAATCGAATTTGGGTTGGCAAACAATGGCATTATTGGTTTCGAATCTTCTTTTGCGCTAGGATACACATACCTTGTGCTGCCTGGGCATTTAACATTGCCTCAACTGGTAGCCAAAATGTCGACACGACCAGCTGAATTATTCCATCAAAAGATGGGAAGGATTGAAGCCGGATATCCGGCAGATTTGGTCCTCGTTGACTTAAAAAAACCGTTTTCATTTGATAAACATGCTTCAGCAAGCAAGGCTAGAAATACACCGTTTCATGGCTGGATGCTACATGGCCTCATAAAAAAGACATTCTGTGATGGAAAGGTCGTTTTTGAATGAATCATTTTGCCGATCGTCTGACCGAAAAAATTAAGAGCACGCAAAACCCAACAGTCATGGGTCTTGACCCCATGCTCGACTATATCCCCGAATCGTTGCTCCAGCGAGCAAAGGCGCAAACAAAAGATTCAATTACAGCTATTGGCGAAGCACTTTTCTTATTTAATCAAGCATTAATCGATGCAACTTTTGACTTGATTCCTGCTGTTAAGCCGCAAGTCGCTTATTATGAGCAATATGGGGTAGCTGGATTATCAGCTCTCCAAAGAACCGTTTCCTATGCCCAAGAAAAAGGCATGCTTGTGATTGTCGATGCCAAACGCAATGATATTGGAAGCACGGCTGAAGCATATGCCCGTGCAATCCTTGGGCAGAGTGTGGTTGGAACAGACGAAAATGGTCATCCGATATTTAAAAGCTTTATGGGTGGCGATTGCATTACCCTAAATGGCTATCTCGGCCTCGATGGGATCAAACCCTTCCTTAATGAATGTTCAAAAAACGGTCAGGGCTGCTATATTTTAGTTCGAACATCCAATCCATCTGCTGGCGACCTACAGGACCTTATACTTGAAGATGGGCGCACCGTCTATGAAGCCATGGCATGCAAAGTAGCTGAATGGGGTGATACCTTTATCGGTCAAAGTGGTTATTCGTCAGTCGGTGCTGTAGTCGGGGCAACTTGGCCCAAACAAGCCGAATCACTTCGTAAAATTATGCCCCATGCCTTGATTTTAGTGCCTGGTTATGGAGCCCAAGGCGCAACGGCAGACGATGCTGTTGCAAGTTTTGGTTCTGATGGGCAAGGCGCAATTGTCAACGCATCAAGAAGCTTGATGCTTGCCTGGAAGAAACATCAAATGCCAATCGAAGAATTTGCAAAAGCCGCTCGCGTTGAAGCGATAGCAATGCGTGATGATTTACAAGCAGCCTTGCTTCGAGCCGGGAAGAAGATTGTATAAAAATAAGATGAACTGTATAATTATACAGAATATTTTGTCATGATCCTGAAAGGAGCCATATATGCCGAAACGTACGGATATTCATAAAATAATGGTGATTGGGTCTGGGCCGATCGTCATTGGTCAGGCTGCAGAATTCGATTATGCCGGCACACAGGCTTGTCGCGCCCTTAAAGCTGAAGGTTACGAAGTCATCTTGGTTAATAGTAATCCAGCGACCATCATGACTGATAGTAACATGGCCGATAAAGTGTTTTTGGAACCTTTACAGACAGACGTCATTAAACGAATCATGCTTGAAGAAAAAGTCGATGGTTTATTGGCTACATTAGGCGGCCAAACTGGTCTGAACTTTGCGATGGAATTGGATGAATGCGGTTTCCTCGCGGAACATCAAATCGCTATGCTCGGAACCCCGGCTGCCGGTATTCGAATGGGCGAAGACCGCGAAGAATTCCGTGCGGCAATGCTTCGAATTAATGAACCGTGTATCCCTTCAGGTACTGCCAACAATCCCGAAGAATGCATTCGACTTGCAGAAGAAATCGGCTATCCCGTCATTGTACGTCCGGCGTTCACCTTAGGTGGCACAGGCGGCGGGATTGCTGCAGACGAAACCGCACTACGTCAATTCGCAGCCTCTGGTTTAGCGGCTAGCCGCGTCCATCAGGTTTTAATCGAACGCAGCATTGCCGGTTGGAAGGAAATTGAATACGAAGCGGTTCGCGATGCGAAAGGCAATGCGATTACGATCTGTTCGATGGAGAATTTTGATCCGGTCGGCGTGCACACTGGTGATTCAATTGTAGTCGCGCCAGCCCAAACGCTGACCGATATGGAATATCAAAAACTTCGCACGGCGGCCTTAAAAATCGTTGCTGAACTCGGTATCGTTGGTGGCTGCAACGTGCAATTTGCCCAACATCCGACACAGGTTGATTATGCTGTCATTGAAGTCAACCCACGACTTTCCCGCAGTTCAGCCTTAGCTTCGAAAGCGACCGGTTATCCAATCGCTAAAGTCGCTACCCGCATTGGCGTCGGCTATGCTCTAGATGAAATCCCTAATGAAGTTACTGGGACGACGTTTGCAAGTTTTGAACCAGCACTCGACTACATTGTCACGAAAATACCCAAATGGCCATTTGATAAGTTTGTTAAAGCTCGTCGTACCTTAGGCACACAAATGAAAGCGACCGGCGAGGTCATGGCGATTGCAAACACGTTTGAAGCCTCGCTGATGAAAGCAATTCGTTCACTCGAACTCAATCTCATGGGATTACGTGTGCCCCTCATGATGGAAATGACTGATCATGATCTCTGGCCACGAATCAAACAGGCTGATGATATGCGCATGTTTGCAGTCGCCGAAGGTTTGCGTCGCGGATTTACCATCGATGAAATCTATGAAAAAACTTTAATTGATAAATTTTTTCTCAAGAAACTTGTCAATATTGTCAACATGGAAAATGCAATTAGCAACATGAAGGTCTTAGACGATACCTTGCTTTTAGCCGCTGTCAAAATGGCCTTCACGGATACCTGGATCGCGCGTTTGAGCGGTTTAACTGTCGAAGATGTCCGTTCCCGCCGGAAGGAATTAGGTCTGATTCACACCTACAAAATGGTAGATACCTGCGCTGGTGAATATCGTGCCGTGACCCCTTATTTTTACTCAACTTTTGATATGACCAATGAAGCACCACGAACAGACCGCAAAAAGGTCCTCGTGTTAGGTTCTGGACCAATCCGGATCGGCCAAGGTATCGAATTCGATTACTGTTCAGTGCACTCTGTGTGGGCACTGCGAGAAATGGGTTATGAGGCAATTATCGCCAATAACAATCCCGAAACAGTTTCGACAGACTATGATACTTCAGACCGTCTATATTTCGAACCATTAACGGCTGATGATGTCCGTGCCATTATCGAAAACGAACAGCCAGAAGGTGCCATTTGCCAATTTGGTGGCCAAACGGCGATCAAATTGATTAAAGCGGTCTCTGATATGGGTGTCAAAATATTTGGCACCTCAGCTGACGGTGTTGATGCCGCTGAAGATCGCAAACGTTTTGATGCGATCTTAGAAACATGCCAAATCAAACGGCCAAACGGCACAACCGTCAAAACAGCTGAAGATGCCCTGCAGGCCGCATCTGAACTCGGTTATCCTGTCCTCGTTCGTCCGTCTTATGTCCTCGGTGGCCAAGGTATGGCCATCGTTCATAACGATGGCGACATGATCGAATACATGCGGATCATCAATCTTGTTGAACAAGAAAACCCCATTCTGGTTGATAAGTATTTGATGGGCGTTGAATTGGAAGTTGATGCTGTCTCGGACGGTCATGACATCCTAATACCTGGCATTATGGAACATCTTGAACGGGCTGGAGTCCATTCAGGTGACTCGATATCGATCTTCCCAGCCTACATTTCGGAACGCATTCGCGAAATCATCATTGATTACACGCGAAAGTTGGCCGTCGCGTTAAAGGTTATCGGTTTATTAAACATTCAGTTTATCCTCTATAATGATGACGTCTATGTCATCGAAGTGAACCCGCGTTCATCTCGTACGGTGCCATATATCAGTAAAGTAACCGGTATTCCAATTGTTGATTTGGCGACACGTGTAATGATGGGTGCAAAACTGAGTGAATTTGAATATGGAACGGGATTGTATGCCCGATATCCAGCCGTTTATGCGATCAAAGCACCGGTGTTTTCCTTCGAAAAACTCCACGATGTTGATACAAGCCTCGGGCCAGAAATGAAGAGCACAGGTGAAGTGCTTGGCTTATCGACAACTTACAGTGAGGCCATGTACAAAGCGATCTTAGCTTCAAACTTTAAGTTTCCACCAAAAGGCGCTGGCATCTTAATGACGGTGCGTGACAGTGATAAATCTGATCTCGTGTTGCTTGCCGATCGGCTCTTTAATTTAGGCTATGAACTCTATGGCACCGGCGGTACTGCGAATTACATGAATAAACATGGCGTGCCTTGCAGCATCGCCCGCCGTGTTGAAGAAGGTCACCCTTCAACGATCGACATGATCGACAACGGCACCGTCAAAATGCTGATCAATACCGAAAATTCTAATTCGAATGATGATCGTGAAGGATTTCGATTGCGCCGTCATGCAATTGAGCATGGCATTGCGACCATTACGTCGCTAGATACCCTAGTTGCAGTCGTTGAATGTCTCGAACGCGATCTTAAACCGGGTGATCTCAAGCCTTATGAAATCAGCGTTTTTGCAGATATTGTCGCTCAAACACGCTTCAATTGCCTGCCTTTAAATGAAATGCCGATGCAAAATGATATGCTCAAGAAATAAGTGCTACTGTTTAAAAATTGTAGGGAGGGAGCAAGAACCACATGACACAGATCGAATTTAACTGTCCGGTCGTCAATCAACATCGACTAAACGACCAATTTGTCATCTTGACGCTGAAATCTGCAGCCATTTGCGACACTGCTCAGCCTGGACAGTTCGTCAATTTATCGTGTCAGGAATTCTTACGTCGACCGTTTGGTATTATGGCAATTGATCGCGCGACAAATGAATTTCAAGTCGGAATTCAAATAAAGGGCAAGGGGACCAAACAACTTGCAGGTCTTAAAATCGGCGACATCGTCTCAATCCTAGGTCCATTAGGACATGGTTTTGATATGACTGGTGCACGACGAATTATCACCGTTGGTGGAGGTACAGGTGTATTCCCACTTTATTTCGTTCATCAAACCGCAAAAGAACTCGGTATTGAGCGTATCGCGATTTGTGGATATCGTTCGGTTGAAGATGCAATTTTACGTGACGAATTTAAAGCAATCGCAAATCGTACTGTTTTTGCATCGGATACGGGTGGACTTGATGTCATAGGTCATGCAGGCCACGCACTACAAATAGCACTTGAACAACTTGCGAGTAACACAATTGGATCACAACCGACCCTTGATCAATCTACCTTTATATTGACCTGTGGTCCGAAAATAATGATGCAAAAAGTTGCAGAAATGGCATTAGCCAACGGTTTAAGCTGCCAAGTTTCACTCGAAGAACATATGGGATGTGGAATTGGGATCTGTTTAGTCTGTGTTTGCAAAATCAAAAATCACGAAACAGCCGAAATAAATCATCAACGCTGTTGTGTTGAAGGACCGGTTTTTGCAGCGGAGGACGTCGTATGGTGAATACCCACGTTCAAATTGGCGAACTGACCCTCAAAAATCCAGTTATCGCAGCATCTGGAACCTTTGGGTTTGGCCGTGAAATGCAGCAATGGAATAATCTTTCGCAAATTGGGGGTATCAGCTCAAAAGGCTTAACCCTCAATCCTCGCCTCGGGAATGATCCGACTCGAGTAGCCGAAACAGCCAGTGGCATGCTCAATAGTGTAGGCTTGCAAAATCCTGGTTTACAAGCTTTTATAGAACATGAATTACCGTTTATGCTTGGCCTCGGCACGACTGTGATTGCCAATATTGCAGGACATTCATTAGAAGAGAATGTTCAAATGGCCATGCAACTCGATCAAACTGCTGTCCATGCCATTGAATTAAATTTGTCATGCCCGAATGTGAACAAAGGCTGTATGGCATTTGGTAGTAGCGCGCATTTGATACAAGAAGTTGTGCGCGCTGTCCGCCAATCAACAACAAAACCCCTGTGGGTTAAGCTCACCCCGAATGTCACAGCAATTTCTGAAATGGCTTTAGCTGCAGAATCAGCTGGCGCCGATGCCGTGTGTCTGATCAATACCTTGTTGGGGATGGCTATCGATCGGAGAAGTCGACGTCCTGTTTTGCGCAACAACACGGGGGGGCTGTCGGGCCCTGCCGTTAAACCTGTTGCATTACGCATGGTTTGGGATGTAGCCAAATCGGTGAGCATTCCAGTGATCGGAATGGGCGGCATCATGACTGGTGAAGATGCGCTAGAATTTATGATTGCCGGGGCGACTGCAGTTCAAGTTGGGACGGCCAACTTAGTCAAGCCGACAGCCTGTCAGGACATCATAAATGAAATGATTATGATTGCCACCGCGGAAAAGATTACAAGTTTCAGTCAATATACTGGCACGTTAAAAACGTGGTAGGCGAGGAGCACCAATGAATCAATCATTTTCGATAGTCCAAGCCTTATTTGACACCAAAGCGATTCGCGTGGCACCTGCGGATCAACCCTTTTGGTATACATCTGGCACGTTGGGACCTTATTACATCAATACCCATTTTTTATACGGCAACGAAGCAAATGCGAATGCGCTGTTAAGTGAAATTGAAATAGCAGTTAAGATGCCTCTGGAATTACCACACATCTTAACTGAGATGATCATGGAAACCTATCAGCAAATGCCTGTTTTTAAAGCGGTAATTGATTCATTGATTGGCGCTTTAGACGGCGTCGAATTTGATGTTGTTACTGGCGGGGAGAGAAGAGATTTCTTTTTTTCAATCCCTGTTGCGGCTTTGCTGAATAAGCCTCATTTGACGATTTTAAAAGACGGCCAAGCATTTTGGGCTGATAAAAATGGCCAAAACGGCCATGAAGTCAAAGCGAATGAGCTGAACGGCCAAAAAGCACTTCATATCGCTGATTTAGTTACTGAAGCCTCAAGCTATACCAGAACATGGTTGCCTACCCTCAATCGTTGTGGTCTATCGATTGATGCGACGGCTGTGGTTGTTGATCGAGATCAAGGTGGGCGTGAGATTTTAGAAGATGCCGGTGTGAAACTTATCGCGTTGACAAAGATTAATGAAGACTTATTTAAGCAAGCCCAACTCGCTGGTCTGATTAGTGAACAGCAGTTAGACCAAATAATTCAATTCACACAAAATCCGCATCACTATATGCAAGCTTTTTTTACAGCGCATCCAGCTTTTCTGAATCAGCAAATCGCGATTGGTGGCAAGGCTGAAGAACGCGCTCGTCGCTGTTTAGAACAAGGCTATGGCGAAATCTAATCATTTTTTAACAGCACAGTTCGATCAACATGCGGTGGACAATCCAACGCATGACCCAACGCATGCCCCAACGCTTGATCCAACACCGATTCAACGGCTGGATCTAGCTCAAGTCGCGCCGCATGCTTATTTCATCCATCGCAGTCGACGTCGGACCATTGCCTTAATTGTACAAGCTAACAACCAAATCGAAGTGCGATGTGGTCTCAAGACATCGCTTGTACTTATTGAGCAATTTGTGAAAAGCAAACAATCATGGATTGCAAAGAAACTACAGGCCAATAAGCTACTGATACCAGTTGATCCTGGGACAGGTCGTCTTTATGATCATTTGCGTCAAGAGACCTACGCTCGCGTTACCGCGATTTTATCCGACTATCCACATCTTTCACCGACACAAATTACGATTCGCCGCCAAAAAAGACGGTGGGGTAGCTGCAATCGGAAACGTCAAATCAGCATCAATACGAGTGCAGGTCTTTTACCCCCGGAATTACTTGAATATATCGTCGTACATGAATTGTGCCACCTCGAACATTTTGACCATAGTCCGGCCTTTTATCAGTATCTCCTCAAACATTTGCCAGATGCTATAGCGCGCCAAAAACAATTAAAACGCTATCTGATTATATGAAAATATCATTTGAACAATTCAATTGGGAAAAGTCAGATACTGCTACGAGTGATTGGAATGCAGATTTAAACAAGGCCTCGTTAGTCAATCAAATGCCTACGATTAGCATTGTTTATGAAGATGAATGGCTGCTTGTCGTGGATAAGCCAGCCGGTTTAGCCGTCCAATCCGATCGCGCGGGTCATGAACATTTGATATCTCACTTAGCAAAATACCGACCGGGACAGTCCTTGTTTCTAGTGCATCGACTTGATTTACCAGTAAGCGGTTTAGTCGTGCTGGCAAAGACTGCCACTGTACAGACGCATTTAACAAAACAAATGGCAACAAAAACGTTTATTAAAGTGTACCGTGCAATCGTTTGGGGTGATATTGCTCCAAATTGCGGGGTGATTACGGATTATATCAAACATGACGAACAAACAAACCACAGTCAAATTGTTACTTCAACACATCACACTGCAAAAATAGCGACGCTACAATATGAAAAAATTGCTCACTCAATTTACCGCGATCATCCCATTTCATTGCTCGCAATTCGCTTGGAGACAGGGAGACATCATCAGATTCGTGTACAACTCAGTCACAAAGGCTGGCCGATTGTCGGTGATCGTAAATATGCGCTCAATAATGGGAATACTGGTCGTGATCAAGGGATAAAATGGCCAGCGTTACAAGCCTGGACCATTCGATTTAATCATCCATATCTGAATCAAATAATGTCTTTTTCCGTAAACGTTCCACAAATGCCACCCTGGAATCAGTTTGATCTGTCACACATGTGCTGTAACCTGATCAATCAAGTGTGATAAAATCGAGTATCTCTTGTAATCAATGGAGTTTGTACGATTTTGATAGGTTTAATTATCACTTTATTGCTGAGTAGCGTTCTATTGGTTCTGACCGGTACACTATCCTTGCTAGAGGCTAGTTTTTTCCTTTTGACCGGAAGTGTGGCACTGTCTTTGATCAGTTATCAATCGCATCAAAAGCGCCACCGCTTGGTGTTTAGAAGTCATGAAATCGGGGCGACAAGTGCGATTGCCGTGAGGCATTTAGGCGGACTTCCTTTTCCGATTCCGACTGAGGCCAATCTGTTTATTGGCATTGATTTTATTCGGGTGGAAACTGATCACGATCATTGGCAAAGTGATCGCTTGCAATTAAATCGCATTGTTATCATGTCAGCTGAGCAAATCCATCAACTGCCTGATCGCGACATCATTTTAGCCCTATCCGGTGGAACATCCCGATTATTGTCCCTCGTTCGAGAAAAAATTAGACGGGGTGACTCGGCTGTACGACGTTCAAAGCTGCTATTTTTAACGTTCGAAATAGCGTCAGAAAATGAACAAACTGTCGAAAATGAGCAGATCATCGTGATTTGCTCATTTTCGGACACGAAAAATATGCAAAAAATATTAAAAAGAGAGGATCTGGCAGATCGTGTTGTTGATTTTTTGCCAGATGCAGGTTGATTCATGGGTTTTGAATACATAACACGCATTCCAAGTTCTGAAGAAATTATCAGTGCTTATCCGGCAACTGCCGCAATTAAAGCAGCAAAGGCCAAACGAGATGCTGCGATTCAAGCGATATTGACAGGAGAATCAGACAAATTCTTATTGGTAATCGGACCTTGTTCCGCAGACTCGGAGGAACCTGTTTTAGAATATTGTAATCGCTTAGCCGTCTTACAAGCAGAAGTTTCTGATCGCTTGGTTTTAGTTCCCCGCATATATACTAACAAGCCACGAACGACAGGTGAAGGCTATAAAGGCATCTCGCATCAACCGAATCCGGAAAAGGAACCCGATATGGTTGCTGGCCTCATTGCTTTGCGAACGTTGCATTTGCACGCGATCGAACAAACCGGCTTAACGGCAGCTGACGAAATGCTTTATCCAGAAAATCACACCTATCTTGCCGATTTGCTCAGTTATGTTGCAATTGGTGCACGCTCGGTTGAAAATCAGCAACATCGCTTGACGGTTAGTGGCATTGATATGCCAGCAGGAATGAAAAACCCAACGAGCGGTGATGTATCCGTCATGTTAAATGGTGTTTATGCCGCCCAACAAGGTCATATATTCTCTTACCAAGGTTATCAAGTCAAAACGAGTGGCAATCCCTTTGCTCATGCCATTTTGCGCGGAGCGGTTGATCATGCAGGTCATTCGATCCCCAATTACCATTATGAAGATTTGCAACTGCTTTTTGCACAATACGCCAAACGCGAATTGCAAAATCCGGCTGTTTTGATTGACACCAATCATGCAAATTCAAACAAGCGCTACAAAGAGCAACCACGAATTGCCAAGGAAGTTTTACATAGTCGCAAGGTCTCACCGGATATTCACTCGCTTGTTAAAGGTTTGATGATCGAAAGCTATCTTGAAGAGGGCAACCAGTCGATTGGTGGAGGTGTCTACGGAAAATCAATTACAGACGCTTGCCTAGGTTGGGGCGCGTCACGCGACCTAGTTCTTTCGATTGCTGATTTGGTTTAAGAGGTAAACACCGTTGTCAATTCGTATTGTTTCAACAACAGAACTTAAACAACAAGAAAATTTTCAAGCTAATGTTCGTCAATTGGTCGAAGATCGCTCCCATTTTTTGGGCCATCCAATGGCTTATTACATCATTACATTTGGCTGTCAACAAAACGAAAATGACAGCGAACGGATGGCTGGAGAACTCGATCTAATGGGATTTCTTGCAGCCGAAAATCCGCAACAGGCCGATCTAATCCTTTTAAATACCTGTAGTGTCAGAGAAAATGCCGACGATCGTTTCTTTGGCAATTTGGGATTAGTCAAAAATATCAAGCGTGAACGTCCAGAACTCCTGGTTGGGCTCGCGGGTTGCTTGATGACACAGGAAGACGCAGTTGCCAAAATACGGCAAAGTTACCCCTTTGTGGACGTGGTCTTTGGCCCACAGGATATCTATCGAATGCCCGAACTCATATACCAAAGGATGACTGACGTGCGTCGAGTCTACGAAGTTGGACCCGATGACACGTTAGCTGAAGGATTACCTATCCACAGAGGTCGCAAGCATCGCGCACTCGTTTCAATTATGTTCGGCTGTAATAATTTTTGTACGTATTGCATTGTGCCGTACACACGTGGTCGAGAACGTAGCCGATTAACGACCGATATTCGCGCAGAAATTCAAACCCTTGTTGATGACGGTTATAAAGAAATCATGCTACTTGGCCAGAATGTGAATTCATACGGCAGTGATTTAAAGAAAGACGACCCAAAGCAAGCTGATTTCGCAGATTTGCTGGTATTAATCGCCCAAATCAAAGGACTCTATCGAATTCGCTTTATGACCTCTCATCCTAAGGATATCTCGCCCAAACTGCTGGACGTTATCAGTCGATACCCGAATATCGAGCCTCACATTCATTTGCCGTTACAATCGGGTTCAGACCGCATTTTAAAAGCCATGAATCGTCATTATTCGCAAGCAGATTTTATTGAAATTGCTCGCCAAGCCAGATTATTACGTCCAGGATTGACGATTTCAACGGATTTAATTGTTGGATTTCCAGGTGAGACTGAAGCTGATTTTCAGGCGACACTTGATACGATGGATGCGGTGCGATTCGATGGTGCATTTACCTTTCAATATAGTCGCCGCA